>JABCZO010000004.1 GCA_013289615.1 Gammaproteobacteria bacterium | reverse complement strand
GCAAGTTCGTGTGGCCACTGGCGAGCTCAGGCACCGTGCACTTGTCGGCAGCGCAGCTATCGATGCTGCTGGAAGGGATTAACTGGAAGCGCCCTGAGCGCACATGGCAACCGCAGACGATGGTGTAAAAGGCCTTATTTTATAGGCAGTTCGCGTGCATTGAGCGCGCGCATCGATTATAATGCTGCATGCCCGCAGCCCTCGATCTGCCGGACGACATCGAGACTCTCAAGCGACTCGTGATCGAGAGTCAGGCGGCCCTTGAAGAGGCCGAGGCGCGGCTTCTCTCCCGGCAACTCGAGATCCAGACCCTTAAATTGCAGATCGCGCAACTCAAGCGCATGCAGTTCGGGCGATCCTCCGAGCAGCTCAACGAGAAGATTGCCCAGCTCGAGCTCGCCCTCGAAGATCTGGAGGCTGCCGAAGCGAGTGCCCCTGCGGTAGCGCCCGTGCCTGAGACGGTGCGTGAGAAGTCCGTCCGTCGGCCACTTCCGGCGCATCTGCCGCGCGAGAACGTGCTTCACGAGCCGCTAGCCTCCGAGACCTGCACCTGTCCGGCCTGTGGCGGCACGATGCGCCTGCTGGGTGAAGATGTGGCAGAGCTGCTCGAGTACATTCCAGATCGCTTTAAAGTCATCCGCCACATAAGGCCGAAGCTCGCCTGCAGCCGCTGCGAGAAGATCATCCAGGCGCCGGCACCCTCGCGGCCTATTGCCCGCGGGATCGCAGGTTCCGGCATGCTCGCCCACGTCCTAGTCTCCAAGTATGCCGATCACTTGCCGCTGTACCGGCAGAGCCAGATTTACGCCCGCGCAGGGCTTGAGCTTGATCGCTCAACGCTCTCCGACTGGGTGGGCGGTGCCCATGCGCTGCTCGAACCTCTCATCGAGGCACTGGGGCGCCACGTGCTTTCCGGCACGCATTTGCATGCCGATGATACCCCGTATCCGGTGCTGGCGCCGGGGACGGGCAAGACCAAGATGGCACGGATATGGACGTACGTGCGCGATGAGCGGCCCTGGGCAAGCACCACCCCAGCGGCCGTGCTGTTTCGCTATACGCCCGATCGCAAGGGACAGCATCCGCGGGTCCATCTGGCAGGCTTTACCGGTGCGTTGCACGCCGACGGCTATGCAGGCTTTGATCGATTGTTCGAGAGCGGCAGGATCCACGAGATCGCCTGCTGGGCACATGTGAGACGCAAATTCTTTGATCTGTACGAGGCGACGCAGTCTGCGATCGCAAAGGAAGCCCTTGATCGGATCGGCGCGCTATATGCCATCGAGAGCGAGATCCGCGGCAAGCCACCGGAGGAGCGGCGCGGCGCGCGCCAGGCGCGTGCCGGCCCACTGCTTACCGATCTGCACACCTGGTTTCTTGCCACGATGCGCCCATTGTCCAAGAAGTCGGAGCTCGCCGGTGCGATCCGCTACGCGCTCTCCCGCTGGGAGGCACTCTGCAGATACCGCGAGGACGGACGGGCCGAGCTCGATAACAATGCGGCAGAGAGAACCCTGCGAACCATCGCACTTGGGCGTAAAAATCATCTCTTCGCCGGTGCGGACACCGGCGGCGAGCGCGCTGCTGGCATCTACTCGCTGATCGGCACGGCCAAACTCAATGACATCGATCCGGAAGCCTACTTGCGGCGCGTTCTCGAACGTATCGCCGAGCACCCGATCAATCGCATCGATGAACTATTGCCGTGGAATGTAGCAGCATCGCTCACACCCATGGTGCAGCAAGCCGCCTAGCCAGCGCACCAGGTGTCAATGCGGTACGCGCCGGACGCTTACGGATATCCTGGCATCGCCGCCCAAGGACTGGGCCATCGATCGGAAGCGGGAATACTTTGAATGGTCGATGAAGGTGATCGACCGGTTCAGGGGGAATAATCCGAAGCTCGAGAGGCGGTTTGATCAGCTGTATCGGAAGAGGCCGTGATGGCGCCAGCGGTTAGTCGAGGGATAAAATGCAGACAATTACCACCGCGCTGAAACGCAGATTCTTTGAATGCGCGTAGGAACCGCCAATCTCGATTTCGCTGTCCGTCGGCCGGAGAAAACGTCTATGCAGGAATTCACACCCAATCGTCGCGCTCTGCTGCTGGCCGTCGCCGGCGCTTCCTTCGGGATCGGCGCGGCGCAGGCGACGGGGGTCGACCCAGGCATGACCATCATCACGCCGCCGGACAAGATTCCGTGGCAGCCGTTGTACAATTTTCCGCCGGGAATGGCCGAGCAGGCCGCCATGATTGGCGCCATCGGCGATCCGGGCCAATATTTCGTGCTGATCCGCTGGCATCCCGGCTATATGAGCGCCCCGCATTTCTACGAGACGGAACGTCTGTGCGTGGTTCTGTCCGGAACCTGGTATGTGGCAAGCGGCGAAGACTTCGCCCCTGAAGCAACGGTGCCAGTTCGAGCCGGCTCCTTCGTGCGCCGCGTCGCCCTCACGCCGCACTATGACGGCGTGCCAAAAAAAGTGTCGGAACCGGCGATCATCGCCATCACCGGCATGGGCCCAATCCATTATCACTTGACCGACCCGAGCAAGCCTGGCTGGCGGGAAGCGTAAGACGGCGCGGGTTTTCCCTACCCGCTGCCCCCAGAGGCCGCGCGGCGGCTGACGCCGGTGGACCGCAGCTGATGGGCGGTAATTCTAGTACGGCAACTTTCGGGCGATATAGAGGCCGGGTTGGCCGCGATGATTCACGCCCAGAGCGAGCAGGGTCTGCGTTCGCTGCGACCGCCATAAATGCACCACGGGCACGGGTGCTTTGCGGCGACGGCTTTCCTTTATCTCACGCAGCCACTCGGGCGGGTTGCGAATCCAGTCGTTCGAGTCCGCCCACGGCAGTTCATTGATCGATCGTGCCACCGGTGTTTCGCGCTCGGTAGCATCCTGACCGGCGACGCTGGCGGCACCAAGCACTCGCGCTGTCTGCCAACGATTGTCATTGAGACGGGTACCGGATCGACCTTCGTTATTCGGACGATTGACGTGGGAGGCCTGCGGTAAGAAGTCGCGCAGGCAAGAAGATCTAGCGTTATATGCGGGAACACCGAGCACGCATTCAGCATTGGCGCCGGTAGCCGAGGCAATCCCCACCAGCATCAGCGCTAACATAATCCTTGTGCGTGGCACAGGCATCTCGACTCTTCCCTATCCTTTAGCGTTGGACCGTAGTGTGTTCACGAGCGAGCTGTGGCGACAGAAGGTTATGGATCGCCTTGGGGTAAGCCCACACTGACAATCTGCCGGAGAATGCCGATGGCGTTCAGTTATCGTTCAGTTACGTCGCCCAATAGGTGTCCGAGGGGTGGTCGACCATTTCCTTTCCTACATCGAGGCTGGATCTAGACCGACAGGCGACCGATCGCGTCTGAGGGATCGTTGACCCGCGGCTGTAGGGGCCGGTTAGAGGCAACGACGATCGTGACAACATTCAAGCTCAAGCATAAAACCCGGTCGCTTTACTATCGGGTGCGCGGCAAAGGAGAGAATCTGCTTCTCATCCACGGACTGGGATCGAGCGGAGCCGATTGGGAATTCCAAGTACGTGCCCTGGAGCGCCACTTTCGCGTCATCGTGCCGGATCTGCCGGGCAGCGGTTACAGTCCACCGTTTGAAGGAGACTTCAGTATTGGCGACTGTGCCGACGTGCTGTGGGCACCGTTGGATCACTTGCAGGTCTCGCTGACGAACATCGCTGGATTTTCACTTGGAGGCGCGATCGCCTTGGAGATGGTGTTACAACGTCCGCGGAGCGTGGCTCGCCTTGCGTTGATCAACACATTACTGTCCTATCGAATTGATCACTGGGGTAAGTGGCTTGAGGCCAGAGCGCACGGATTGTTATCCGATTGATAGGGACGCGATGCGCTGCAAGGCTGGCGGCGACACGACTCTTTCCAATGCCCTGGCAACGAGGGTTGCGCGAACGCGCTGCTGAGGTGATAAGCCGGGTGGCTTCGAACGTCTACCTTGGTATGGCGAAGGCGTTGGAGCGCTGGACGGCGATCGAGCGCTTGGATCGGCTTCAGGCCAGGACTCTAATAATCGCGGCAGAGCATGACTTCACGCCGTTGGCGGAGAAAATGTCCATGGCAAAAGCAGTGCATGCCGACCTCGCGATTGTACATGGCTCGAGACATGGCACTCCTTTCGATTCGATCAAAGCTACCAACGCCTGCCTGTTGGCCTGGTTCACCGATTGGCGCATTAGAGCATCGCGACGCTGGGTTTGCGACGGGGTCCCAGCGTCTGGGCGACTCTCGCGCGTCACGCGATTCGTCGAGGAGCAGACTGCATTGAATCGGTTGGAATTCGGCGCGTAGGTAAGTCACGCGGCGCGGTCAAATCCTCATCGCGCGACGAGCGGCGCGCCACACATTCCTCCTCTGGATCGAATTTTGTCGATCCAAAAAACGTTCACGCGCACTCCGCCGGACACTAGCGCCGCAGAAATGATTCCCCTATGATGCCGCCACGCGCCGATTTGATTGTCAGCTTGCGGGCGCGAAACAAATACGGCTAAAGCGGAGGCAGGAGACCTGCTCGGCTTGGCCGGGTGGGCTTTTTTCATGCCCTTCCCGAGCCCGCGTGGTCCTCCTTTTTTCGATGAAGATTAACTAACGACAGCGGAGGAAGATTCGGTCGTGAAAGCTCTGGTAAAGAATCGTGCGGAAGTCGGTCTCTGGCGTGACGACGTGCCAATGCCCGAGCCCGGAATCAATGATGTTCTGATCAAAGTCCAAAAAACCGGCATCTGCGGCACGGATCTGCATATCTACGAGTGGGACGAGTGGGCGCGCGGGGCCATCCGCACGCCACTCGTAATCGGTCACGAATTCGTGGGCGAAGTGGCCGAGGTCGGCTCCAACGTTGCTGACTTTCACGTCGGCGACATCGTCAGCGGTGAAGGTCACGTGGTCTGCGGACGCTGCCGCAACTGCCTCGCGGGTCGCCGTCACCTCTGCGCCAACACGCAAGGCGTCGGTGTCAATCGCGCCGGGGCGTTTGCCGAGTACATCTCACTTCCGATGAGCAATGTCTGGCGCCATAGCGCTCATGTGACGCCCGAGATCGCGGCCATCTTCGATCCCTTCGGCAATGCGGTTCACACCGCGCTCACCTTTCCCGTCCTGGGCGAAGACGTGCTGATCACGGGCGCAGGTCCCATAGGTATCATGGCCACGGCGGTCGCGCGGCACGCCGGCGCGCGCCATATTGTCGTCACCGATATCAATCCCAAGCGCCTCGAGCTTGCCAGACGAATGGGGGCGTCGCTCGCTATCGATCCGCGGGCGCAGTCGCTGGCCCAAGTGCAGCAGAGTCTGGGGATGAAGGAAGGCTTTGACGTGGGACTTGAGATGTCCGGCAACCCGGTGGCGCTAGAGCAAATGCTCGATAATCTGTGCCACGGCGGCAAGATCGCCATGCTTGGGATTCCCTCGAAGACCCTCGCTTTCGATTGGCGTAAAGTAATTTTCAACATGATCACCATCAAGGGTATCTACGGTCGCGAGATGTACGAGACCTGGTATCTGATGACTGTCATGTTGGAGTCGGGTCTGGATATCTCACCGGTGATCACACACCGCCTGCCGTGGCAGGACTACGAGCAGGGCTTTGCCGCCATGCGTTCGGGCGACGCCGCCAAGGTCGTGCTCGACTGGTAGTCCTGGTGGCAGGACTTAGGTCTCACACGCTGCGAGGTGATCGCTATGTACGGGGAAGTTCAAAACGCATTGTCGTCGGAGCTCGAAGTGCTCCGCCGCACAGGCCTGTACAAGACCGAGCGCGAACTCGCCTCGCCGCAGCAAGCGCACATCCAGGTCAAACGCGGCGAGGTTCTGAATTTCTGTGCCAATAACTACCTGGGGCTTGCCAATCATCCCGAGGTCGTGAAGGCCGCCCACGAGGCGCTGGATCGGTGGGGATTTGGCATGGCCTCAGTGCGCTTCATTTGCGGCACGCAGTCGATTCATACCGAGCTCGAGCGAGGCCTATCGGACTTCCTGGGTACCGAGGAGACCATCCTCTACAACTCCTGCTTCGATGCCAACGGCGGCCTGTTCGAGACCCTGCTTGATGAACAGGACGCAGTGATTTCCGATGAACTCAATCATGCTTCGATCATCGATGGCATTCGCCTTTGCAAAGCCAGGCGCCTGCGCTACCGCAACGGCGACATGGCGGATCTCGAAGCGCAACTGGTGGAGGCCACTCGGGGCTGTCGGCGTGTGCTGATTGCCACCGACGGCGTCTTCTCGATGGATGGGTATATCGCGAAACTTGGCGAGATTTGCGCACTGGCCGATCGCCACGGCGCACTGGTGATGGTGGATGACTCGCACGCGGTGGGCGTTCTAGGCGCTACCGGGCGCGGAACGCCCGAGTATCACGGCGTCACGGACCGAGTCGACATTCTCACCGGCACCCTCGGCAAGGCACTCGGCGGCGCCTGCGGCGGCTACACCTCCGGCAAGCGCGAAATGATCCAGTGGCTGCGGCAGAGATCGCGTCCGTATCTTTTCTCAAATTCACTGCCACCCACCATCGCCGCGGTCACGCTTCGTGTGCTGGCGCTTCTCAAGCAATCCGGCGCCCTGCGCCAAACTCTATCTGACAACACCGCCTCGTTCCGGCGGCGAATGCTTGAGGAAGGCTTTGAGATCCCGAGCGGCGAACATCCGATCGTGCCGGTGATGATTGGCGACGCGGTGGTGGCCGCGAAGCTCGCAGATCGCCTGCTCGAGAAGGGCATCTACGTGACTGCCTTTTCCTATCCCGTGGTACCCAAGGGCAAGGCGAGAATCCGCGTGCAGCTCTCGGCCGCCCATACGCGATCGGATCTCGATATTGTCGTGCGGGCATTCGCCGAAGCAAAGCGAGAGCTCGGGCTCTAGTTCCGCCCCGTTATCGATCCTCGCGACTCATGTTGCTGGCTCACGATTGATAACCACCGTTGCCGAAGTCATCGCCGTAATCGATGGCGACGCCAGCAACGAGCAGGTAGAGCGCGATCAGCAGCGCCGGCAACGCCATCACCATCGTGAAGGCCACGGTGCCAACGATTGACGGTGAGTGTCCTTGTACCTTTTCAATCTGTGCGCCATCCAACGTTACAATAGTCGGCGGCAGTAGTGGGGGAACAGGGGCGTATCCCGAGACGGCGGCGATTGCGAGCAAAGTCAACGGAATGGGCGCAGGTTTTTCCATCGACTAACGTACGTCCGATCTTAAAGGTCGAGCGTGATGGATTTGGGGAATAGCCTAAAACAAATTGAGGGCGCATGAAAAACCGCGCTGCCGACTACCAGAGCTACGCCGATCTTGCCAAGGCACAAGTCGAGGGGACCGACTATGAGATCTACGTCCGGACGAATGTCGCATCATCAGTTGCCGTCATAGCACCGCACGGCGGTCACATCGAGCAGCCTACCTCCGAGATAGCGCGCGCGGTCGCTGGGACCGAGTTCAATCTGTATCTGTTCGAGGGTATCCGCCCTACCGGAAACTATACTGACCTGCACCTGACCAGCCACCGATTTGACGAGCCGCGATGTCTGGAACTTCTCTCGAACTGCGATCACGTGGTCGCGATCCATGGATGCCGTGGCGAGACAGCGCAAGCGCTGATGGGTGGGCTCGATGCAGGGCTCAAGGCGGACCTGGCGCGGGCGATAGCATCCGTGGGTGTTGAAGTGCGGCTGGATAAACACCAGTTTCCCGCGATCGAACCCAGGAACATCTGCAATCGTGGTCGACGCGGGATGGGGGTGCAGATCGAGATGACGCTGCCTCTTCGGGTTCAAGGCACCTATGCCGCATTTGTTGCCGCGATACGCTCGGTGTTGCTGGCGTTAGGGTGATTGGTCATGAACCGGTTTCTCCTCGCCCTCGGGATCGTATTTGTCCTCACCGGCCTGCTCTGGCCATGGGTCAGGAGGTTGCAGTTATTTCACCTGCCCGGCGACATCTTCATCGACCGGCCGGGTTTCAGGTTCATGTTGCCGATCACGACCATGCTGATATTGAGCGCGCTCGTCTCGCTACTGGCCTGGCTGATGCGGCGCTAGGCCATTCGTGTTTGTGAGCGAACTGCCACTGGGGAGAAGGCAGGACACCTGTGAAATCAATGTACTCGGGACGTTAACTGGAGGGGGGTGTCGGCTATAAGTGCGGTACCGCGCAGACGGCGCCCACCGATCCGACGTCTAATGCGGCGTCCGAAATCGATGGAGAATCAAATGTATATTGGTGGCGGCATTCTTGGAACCGTTCTGCTCGTTCTTCTCATCGTCTTCCTCGCGCGCAGAGTATGACTTGTCTTGCCGGCGCACGTACGGCGTAGAGGCAAGCGCCAGCGTCCAACGTGGCGCAGGCGAGAGGATCTAGCGTCCCACGGGCCGTCGGCGATCGATAAGGTCGGCCGGCGGTTTCTGTGTCCCACTCGACCTACCCGGTACTGTGTGTTCGATAGAGACAGCTGCATTCGGTGATCGAAATGAAGCGTACCGGTTCGGTGTTTTCGCTGGCTTGCGAGTTTGACGACTTTCTATTGGCGCCGATCGGTGACGACAACAACGGCATGCAGCTCAGTGTCCTTTCAGCGCTGGCGCGGCTGGATGTGGATCCCTGGGACGAGGCGGCCACATTAGCCCGGTTGCCGCGCGCTGCCGCGACATCGAAGCTGGCCGCACTGATTGCCGCCCTACCTGCTGGTCCCTCGGCGCGTCCAGATCCCAGGACGATTGCTGCTCGCCTGATCGCGCTGTTACCGACGCGAGTTGATCCCGATGTGCCGCCGCGCCCAACGTTGCCCGGCATCGGGGCAGTGACCCGCTCCCCGATCCTCACCTATCTGATCCTCTATGGGATCTCCATGCTCCTCATGCTTGCCTTCCAATGGCTGCTGGCAAGCCCTCAGGTGCCGGCGCCGGCTAACAGCGCGCCAACCCTGCCCACCCACATCGTCTCCCCATCGTCGCCCGCGCCGGGCAGCACTCACTGACAATCAATGGCTCGGCAGTGGATTTGACGCCGCGGGTCAGTGATTGTGGCGGGGAATACCCTTGCTGCGCGCAATACGCTGGTATTTGACAGCCGGTTCCAGCACCGCACCGGTCTGCAACTGGCCGATGACGCCGCGTTGCATCTCCTGCCACGGGGTCTGGTTGTCCGGATAGACGTAGCCGCCGGCGGCCTTGAGCGCCTGATAGCGCTGCTGCAGCTCGGCGTCCGACAGCAGCACGTTGACCTCGCCCTTCTTCAGGTCCACGCGCACGCGATCACCGGTCTTCAGAACCGCAAGACCTCCTCCGATCGCCGCTTCGGGCGATGCATTCAGGATCGACGGAGAACCCGAGGTACCGGACTGGCGGCCGTCACCGATGCACGGCAATTGGTGAATGCCCTGTGCGATCAGTTGCACCGGTGCGCGCATGTTCACCACCTCGGCGCTGCCCGGATAACCGATCGGGCCGGTGCCGCGCATCACCAGGATGCAGTGTTCATCGATCGCCAGCGCCGGATCATCGATACTCGCGTGGTAGTTCTCCGGCCCGTCGAACACGATCGCACGCCCTTCGAATGCTTCCGGGTCCTTCGGATCCGACAGGTAGCGCTTGCGAAATTCCCTGGAGATCACGCTGGTCTTCATGATCGCGGAATCGAACAGATTCCCGCGCATGACCCGAAAACCGGCGTTAGATGCCAGCGGCCGCTCGAACGCACGGATCACCGACTCATCGTGAATGACGGCGCCCCTGCAGTTCTCCCCGAGCGAGCGGCCGTTCACCGTGAGCGCCTGCTCGTGGATCAGCCCCTGCCTGATCAACTGCGCCACGACCGCCGGCACTCCGCCGGCGCGATAGAAGTCCTCGCCCAGGTATTCGCCGGCGGGCTGCAGGTTCACCAGCAGCGGCACGTCGTAGCCATAGGTCTGCCAGTCGTCGATCGAAAGCGCGACACCGATGTGGCGCGCCAGTGCGATCAGGTGGATCGGCGCATTGGTCGAGCCGCCGAGCGCCGAATTGACCCGAATCGCGTTGATGAAGGCTTCACGCGTGAGAATATCCGACGGCTTGCGATCGGCGTGGATCATTTCGATGATCCGGCGTCCGGTCTCATAGGCGCATTCCTGCCGATCGCGGTGCGGGGCCGGTATCGCCGCGGAACCCGGCAGCGACATGCCGAGCGCCTCGGCGAGGCTATTCATCGTGGTCGCCGTGCCCATCGTGTTGCAGAAGCCGGTGGAAGGCGCCGCGGAGGCCACCAGCTTGATGAACCCGGCGCGATCGATTTCGCCGGCAGCGAAGCGCTCGCGCGCCTTCCACACCACCATGCCCGAGCCGATGCGCTTGCCTTCCGCCCAGGCGCTGATCATCGGGCCCACCGACAGTGAGATCGCCGGGATGTCGACCGTCGCGGCTGCCATCAGGCAGGCAGGCGTGGTCTTGTCGCAGCCGATGGTCAGCACCACGCCGTCGATCGGGTAACCATAGAGAATCTCGACCAGTCCCATGTAGGCCAGGTTGCGATCGAGCGCCGCCGTGGGGCGCTTGCCGGTCTCCTGGATCGGATGCACCGGAAATTCGATCGGAATACCGCCCGCGTCGCGGATGCCCTCCTTGATGCGCACGGCCAGGACCAGGTGATGACGATTGCAGGGCGACAGATCGGAACCGGTCTGCGCGATGCCGACGATCGGCCGCCCGGACTGCAGCTCCTCCAGCGTCAGGCCGAAATTCATGTAACGTTCCAGGTACAACGCGGTCATGTCGGTGTTGTCCAGGTCGTCGAACCAGGCGCGGGAGCGCAGGCGCTGAGGTGCAGTGGCCGATGTCATGTCGGGTATCCGATCGCCAGCGCGCGGGCTGCGGATGGCGCCAGTTGGTTCCGGTATTTACTCAGACAAATTGCCATAGCGACCCCGTCTTGGCAAGATCATGCTCAGGTTGCGCCGGAGAGCAGTCGGTGAAAATCCATACGCTGACCAACGTTCACGGCATCGAAGCCAGGATCATGACCTATGGCGCGGCCATCGTATCGCTCAGGACGCCGGATCGGGCAGGCAATTTCGCAAATATCGTGCTCGGCTCGGACACGCTGGCGCCTGGTCTGGCAGGTGTCTCCTATTTTTTTGGCGCCACGGTCGGGCGCTTCGCCAACCGCATCGCCAATGGCCGCTTCACGCTGGACGCCAGGACCTATCAGCTCTCGCAGAACGATGGCGTCAACAGCCTGCACGGCGGTCCGCAGGGCTTTCATCAATGCGTCTGGAGCGCCGAGGGGAGCGAGACATCGCACGGGACGGCGCTGCGGCTGACGTACGTCAGCGCGGCAGGCGAGGAGGGCTATCCGGGCGAACTGAGCGCACACGTCACGTATCGGCTGGGTGACGACGATGCACTGACCATCGACTATGAAGCGACGACGACGGCTCCCACAGCGGTGAATCTCGCCAATCACGCCTATTTCAACCTGACCGGCGATCCCAGCCGCACGATCCTCGCGCATCTGCTGACGATCAATGCCGAACGCTACACACCAGTCGATGCGACGCAGATCCCGACCGGCGAGCTGCGCGCGGTCGCCGGCACCGCGTTTGATTTTCGTACGCCGCAAGCCATTGGCAGCCGGATCAACGATGCGGATGAGCAGCTGTCGCGCGGACACGGTTACGACCACAACTGGGTCCTGAACCAATCGCAGCCTGGGATGATGACGCTCGCTGCGCTGCTGT
This sequence comes from Gammaproteobacteria bacterium, assembly GCA_013289615.1. Classification (GTDB taxonomy): domain Bacteria; phylum Pseudomonadota; class Gammaproteobacteria; order Steroidobacterales; family Steroidobacteraceae; genus FEN-1191. The sequence goes on along the minus strand of JABCZO010000004.1, from coordinate 147,518 downwards.
CGGATCCGGACAGCGGTCGCTCGCTCGAGATCCGAACGACGCAACCGGGCCTGCAGTTCTATTCGGGCAATTTCCTGAACGGCAAGCCGGCGGCCGACGGCGGTTCGGTGTTCGGGTATCGGACCGGTTTATGCCTCGAAACGCAGCATTTCCCCGATTCGCCGAATCAACCGGCGTTTCCGCCAACGATCCTGCGGCCCGGACAGACCTATGCCGAGAAGACGGTGCTGATCTTTCGCACGCTTCCCGATGGCAGCGCTGCCCCCAGCGGATCAACATCAATTGTCGCGTAAACCTTCACCGCTGACACAGCTCGCCCGCGGACCCTCGGGTGCCGTATCGGGCCTGAAGGCGCGCGACAAGGCGCTGCGACTGCACGGCACCATCGCCAGAAAGCTCGGGATTTCGATCGTGTCCGGGCGCCTCAAGCCAGGCGCCCTGCTCAATAACGAGATCGCCGCCAGCGAACAGTTGGCGGTCTCGCGCACACCGTACCGCGAGGCAGTGCGCATCCTTGCGGCCAAGGGCCTGGTGGACGCGCGGCCCAAGGTCGGCACCCGCATCACTGCGCAGTCGCAATGGAATCTTCTCGATCCGGACGTGCTCGACTGGATGTTCGAATCCGAGCCCGATCTGAAACTGCTGACGAGCCTGTTCGAGCTGCGCAACGTGGTCGAATCGGCCGCGGCAGGGATGGCCGCGCAGCGGCGCTCGGCGGCGCACCTGAAGGCGATGCGCGCCGCGCTCGACGGCATGGCAGTGCATACGCTCTCGACCGAGGCCGGCCAGCAGGCGGATCTGGATTTCCACACCGCGCTGCTCGATGCGACTAACAATCCATTCTTTATCTCGCTGACCAACGGCGTGAACGCGGCGATCAGGACCACGACCATCTTCAAGCAGCGCACGCGGCCGCTGCGCCGCGATGCGATACCCGACCACGAGCGCGTGTTCGACGCCATCGCCGCGCGGCAGGCGGCCAAGGCGCAGCGTGCGATGAGCGAGCTGATCGAGCTGGCGCGGCTCGATACGCCGGTCTCGAAGCGCCCGGCGCGCAACCCCGCCGGCTAGGCTTGCGCGCAGCCCCGCTGCGCTCGGCGCGCACCGGGCAGCTACTGAATGATTGTCTGAGTTATCTTATGATGCCGGCCGCTGCTACGGACCGTGCCAGCGGCGTCGACCGCGGTTAGCATTCTTTGAAGAGTCTTCAGGCAGGGGTCTCCTGCCTGAGGTCGTGGGGAGAATTCGTGCAGCCGATTCGCATGGCCATCATCGGCGTCGGGAAGATCGCGCGCGATCAGCACATCCCGGCGATCCTCGCCAATCCGGCTTTCCAACTCATCGCCGCGGTGAGCCGGCACGCGACCGTCGCCGGTGTGTCCAATTTCCCGAGCATCGAGGCGCTGCTGGCGGCCCCGCTCGCCATCGATGCGGTCGCGATCTGCACGCCGCCTGCGCACCACTATCAGGCGGCGAAGCTTGCGCTGGGCCATGGCAAGCACGTGCTGCTGGAAAAGCCGCCCTGTACGACGCTGGCGCAGTTCGACAGCATGGTGATGCTCGCAAAACTCGCCGACCGCACGCTCTACCAGACCTGGCACTCACGCCATGCGCCTGGGGTGGCGCCGGCGGCGCGGCTGCTGCGCGAGCGGCGGCTGCGTCGCGTGCACGTGACCTGGAAAGAAGATGTGCGCCGCTGGCATCCGGGCCAGACCTGGATCTGGCAGGCCGGTGGATTCGGTGTGCTCGATCCCGGCATTAATGCGCTGTCGATCCTGACGCAGCTGATCGACGAGCCGATCTTTGCCAGATCGGCGCGCCTGCTGGTGCCGTCGAACTGCGACACGCCGATCGCGGCGCAGATCGAATTCATCGGCGACAGCGGCCTTGAAATCAGCGCCGAGCTCGATTTTCGGCACACCGGCACACAGACCTGGGACATCGAGCTGAGCACCGATAGCGGCCCGATGAAGCTCTCGGCCGGTGGCGGGGTGCTGACGGTCGGCGATGAGCGCGTCGCTCCGGATCCGGCAGGCCTTGCGGGCGAATACCAGTCGATCTACCGGCGCTTCGGGCAGCTGATCGCGACCGGTGAGACGGAGGCCGACGCGCGCCCGCTGCGCCTGGTGGCCGATATCCTCCTGGTCGCCAGCGACATTGCGATCGAGCCGTTCGATCCGGAAGCCGCATGAGCGCAGACTTCGCCTTCGAACTGGTGGACGTCGTGCGCGTTGCCAACACGCTGGGTGAGGGCGTGTTGTGGGATGCACTGGGTCAGCTCACCTGGTGGACCGACATCCACGAGCGGCGGCTGTTTCGTTACGATCCCATCCTGCGCGTGCTGGAGAGCTTCGAGCTGCCGGAGCGCCTGGGCTCGTTCGGGCTGGTCGAGGGCAGCGAGCGGATCATCGGCGCGTTCGAGTCGGGATTTGCGTTCTATCACCCCGAGTCCGGGCAACTGGACTGGATCGAGCGGCCCGGGCACGAGGCAGCGAACGTGCGTTTCAACGACGGCCGCGTGGACCGGCAGGGCCGTTTCTGGGCCGGTTCAATGGTGGAAGGCGCCGGCGCGCCGACCGGCAAGCTCTATAGCCTGGACGGCTGCGCCTCGAAGGTGCGCCTCACCGGCATCGCGATCTCCAACAGCATCTGCTTCAGCCCGGACGGCCGGCAGCTGTATTTCGCCGACACGCCGCACCAGCTGATCCTGCGCTATGACCTGGACCCGGCGAGCGGCGCGATCTCCAATCGGCAGGTCTTTGCGCGCACGCCGCCCGGCGCGTACCCGGACGGCTCGCACGTCGACGCCCAGGGCTACCTGTGGAATGCGCATTGGGGCGCGGGGCGCATCGTGCGCTACGCGCCGGACGGGTCGATCAGCGGCGCGATCGAGGTGCCGGCGTCGCAGGTGAGCTGCGTTGCGTTCGGGGGCAGGGAACTCGATCAGTTGTTTGTGACCTCGGCACGCGTGGACCTGACGTCCGCGCAACTGGCGCGCGAACCGTATGCCGGGGATCTGTTCGTCTACCAGCTCAACGTCAGGGGCCTTGCGGATGCGCGCTTCGGCGCCAACGGCGGGACGACCGCGGCCTGAAAAGCTCGCGTATTGAAAGTCATTCTCATTTACTTGTCGCCAAATGGCAGCAGCTCCTTGCGGGGTGACTTCACGCTCTGAAAAGCGTCCCGCATTCCGGCGCGTTTTGGCCGCTCGCAATGACACGGCCATGACAAATTCATCCCGGCCCACGCTAGCCTTTCCATCGTGGAGCTATGCGATCTCAAGGCCCTAAACTGGCGCGGCGCGCGGCGCGCGGGCGCGGCTGCGGCCGAGGCTGCCCTGGGCCTGGATTATTTGCCGATTGATACCTGCCAGCGCCGTGTCGCGATCTGCAACGGCGCTGACATGCTCTCGCTGGTGCGCCGCCAATTCCCCGACGACGGTGCGCTCGAGAGCTTCGAGGGCGCCGACGCCTATGCCTTCCTGCTGCGCTTTGCTGCCGGTCTTGAAAGCAAGCTGGTCGCCGAGACGGAAATCTTCGGCCAGATCAAGACCGCCTGGCGAGAATTCTGCGATCGCGGCTCGGCGCTGGCCTGCCAGCTGTCGCCGTGGATACAGCTGCTGTTCCAGGACGCGAAGGAAATCCGCTCGCAGCACCTGTCACGGCTCGGCAGCGCCTCCTACGGTTCGCAGACGCGGCGCCTGCTGGGGGACGAGGCCGGCGCGGGGCCGACGCTGCTCATCGGTGCCGGCCAGCTGGCCCAATCGGTCGCCCCGTGGTTGCCGGGCTCGGAACTGTGGCTCTGGAATCGCACCCGCGAGCGTGCGCTCGAGCTGGCGCGCGAACTGGCCAAGCGCGAGCCGGCCCGTCCGCTGCGCGTCATCGAGGCCAGCGCGGATGCGGAGCTTGCCGCCTGGCGCGGCGCACGCAATGTGATCGTCTGTGTACCGGGTGATGCGGTGCAGGACGCGGCGCGCGTCGCCGCATGGCAGCAGCGCGCCGAGCGCGCCGGCCGCGTGATTCATCTGGGGCTTCCCGCCGATGGTGCCGCGCCGTGGAAGGGGCTGCCGGGGCTGGTCAGCCTCGGTGCGCTGTTCGAGATGCTGCAGCTGCAGTCGGAGCAGCGGCGGCGTCAGTTCGAGCGCGCCCGGCGCGCCTGCCAGGAAAAAGCGCTGTTGCGCTCGCTCGGGGCGACCTCCTCGCACCCACACAGCTGGGAAGATCTCGCCGCATTCGATAGTCTGTGAGTCATGGCGCCGCGAGCACTGAAGCTCGGCACGCGCCGCTCCGCTCTCGCACGTGCGCAAAGCGCAGCGGTCGCGCGCCAACTGGAACAACTGCACCCCGGTCTTAACGTAGAACTGGTTGGCATCGAGACCCGTGGCGATCGCATCCTCGATACCCCGCTGTCCTCGGTCGAGGGCAAGGAATTCTTCACCGATGAGCTCGATGCCGCACTGCTCGGTGGCGCGGTCGATTTCACCGTCCATTCCTACAAGGACCTGAGCCTCGAGCGCTCGGCGCGCCTGCTGCTGGCCGCGGTGCCGCGCCGCCAGCAGCCGCACGACATCGCGCTGTTCAGCGCCGATGTGTCCGAGCGTCTGGCTGCGGGCCATGAGCTGATCATCGGCAGTTCCTCCCCGCGCCGCGCCGCCTTCGTGCCCGATTTCCTGCAGCGCGTGCTGCCGCGGCGCGCCGCCGACCGGCGCGAGCTGGCCCGTGTGCGGCTGGTGGACCTGCGCGGCAACGTGGATTCGCGGCTGCGGCGGCTGCGCGAGCCGCGCGGCTCGACGCGCCATCTGGACGGCATTGTGCTCGCGTTCGCAGGCTTGGCGCGGTTGTGGGCCGATGGCGCCGGACAGGTACTGCTGCACGAATTGCTGCCGGCATTGCCGCGCATGCTGCTGCCGCTGTCGCAGTGCCCGGCAGCCCCCGCACAGGGCGCGCTGGCGATCGAGTGCCGGCGGGAGGACGAGCAGACCGCGGCGCTGCTGCGCAGCATCGATGATGCGCCGACGCGGCGCGCAGTGGAGGTCGAGCGCTCGCTGCTGGCGCTGCGCGGCGGCGGCTGTCACCAGCGCTTCGGCGCCACGCAGATCGAATTGCCGGGCGTCGGCACACTGCTGTATCAGCGCGCCGCGAGCGACACCGGCGCGCCGCTCGAGTCCGACTCGGCACAGCTGCAGTGGACGCCCGAGCAGCCGCTCGATGCCCCTAAAGGCAACGTCGTCCCCTGGGACGGCAGCCAGGCCGCGAAAAGCAGCGTCGAGCCGATCGAGGCCGGCATCGCCCGAAGCGCCCAGCGGCTGAAGAGCGCCGCGGCCTTGTTCGTCGCCCATCGGCGCGCGCTGCCCGGGGGCGACTCCCTGCAGATCAACTCCGCCGCACATATCTGGGTCCCCGGCATCGACACCTGGCAGGCGCTGGCCGCACGCGGCGTGTGGGTCGAGGGGTGCGCGGAAGGCTTAGGCTTTGCGGCGCTCGAACCGATGCTGGCCGAGCCGCTGCTGCAGTTGCCCGCGCGTGATCACTGGACCGTGCTGACACGCCTGGACGCGGTCGGCGGTTGGCCGGCCTGCGAGGTGATCGCCACCTACCGCTATTGCGACGCGGACACGGCGGGGGAGGCCGACCAGGCGCCGCCGGCCAATGCGACGCACCTGTACTGGTCGAGCAGCGCGCAGTTTGATCGCTGGTGCGCGCTGGTGGCGCCCGGCGCGCAACACGCCTGCGGCGCGGGCAAGACCTACGAACACTTGCGACGCGCCGGGGTGCAGAATCTGCGGGCATTTCCGCAACCGGCGCACTGGCGCCAATGGCTGGGCGTGTGAATCGCAGCCCCGGGCAGGGGACCTTAAGCGTCGCACCGATGCGTCGAACGGCGCTGGTCGCGGGCGCGGCCGCGCTGTGGCTGCTGCTGCAGCTGGTGCTGGTGGTGTGGTGGGCCACAGTGATCGAGCGCCAGGCGCGTCGCCTTGCCACGCTCGAATCCTTCGGCGGCGCGGCACAGGATCTGACCACTGCGCAGTGGACACGCACGCGGCTGATGCTGATCGGCGAGTCGAGCACTTTCCTGGCGCTGCTGCTGGTGGTGACGCTGCTGCTGGCATGGCTGTACTGGCGCGAGCAGCTGCGCGCTCGCAGCATGCAGGCGTTCTTCGCCTCGGTGACGCACGAGCTGCGTACCCCGCTGACCAGCATTCGCCTGCAGGCGGAAGCGATCGCCGAGGGCGACCAGCGGGTGGAACTGGCGCGGCGGCTGCTGGAGGATTCGCACCGCCTGGAATCGCAGATCGAGAAGACGCTCGAGCTGGCGCGCATCGAGGGCGGCGGCTCGCTGTCCGAACAGGGCATCCCGCTGCACCCCTGGCTGTCGCATTCGATCCGGGACATTGCCGGTGCGCACGGCGAGCGGCTGGATTTGCGGGCGCACCTTGATCCTTCGCTGCCGCCGGTGCGGGCCGATGCCGCGGCGCTGCAGTTGATCGTGCGCAACCTGGTGGAGAACTCCGTGCGCCATTCCCGGGTCAGCCCGGTCAGCGTGCGGCTCACCGCCTCAAGGCACGCAGGCTTCGTGGTGCTCGAGTACCAGGATAACGGCCAGGGTGTTGCCCCCGGCACCGGCCGCCTGGGGCGCCTGTTCGGCCGCGGCGCGGCTTCCCCGGGCGCCGGCGTCGGACTGTACCTGGTGCGCCGCCTGATGCAGCGCATGCACGGCCGGGCGCACTTCAATACCGCCCCGGGCGACGGCTTTCGCTGCGAGCTGTGGTTTCGGATGGACGCATGAGTTTGGACGCCCGCCTGCTGCTGGTGGAGGATGAACGCAACGTCGCCGAAACGCTCGGCGAGCGGCTGCGCAGCTCCGGTTTCCTGGTCACGCGCGCCGACTCGGTCGCCGCCGCGCGCCGCGCGATCGGTGAGGCGACCTTCGATCTGGCGCTGCTCGACGTGGGCTTACCCGACGGCAATGGTTTCGAGCTGGCGCGCGTGGTGCGCACCCGCTCCCCGGCCACCGCGATCATCTTCCTCACCGCGCATGCCGCCGCCGAAGACCGTATCCGCGGGCTGGAGCTGGGAGCCGACGACTACGTCGGCAAGCCGTTTCATTTCCGCGAGCTGTTGCTGCGCATCCAGAACTGCCTGAAGCGCGCTCAGGACCTGGCGCGCGTACCGGGCGAGATGCGCGGCCAGGTGCGCATCGGTCGTGCGCTGGTGGATTTCGAGCGCTTCTCGGCCACCGTGGCGGACGACAATGTGGCACTCACTCATAAGGAGTGCGCGGTGCTGCGGCTGCTCGCCGAACGGGTCGGCAAGGCCGTGAGCCGCGACGAGATCCTCGATCGGGCCTGGTCGACCGACGAGTTCCCGACCTCGCGCACCGTGGACAACTTCATCGTGCGGCTGCGCAAGCTGATCGAGATCGACGCGGCCGATCCGCGCGTGATCCGCAGCATCCGCGGGGTGGGCTACCTGCTGACCGAGATCAATCGTGTCGATTCCGAAACACGCTGAACCCGGCTCATTGCTGCAGCAGGCGCTCGCGCGCCGCAATCGCGGCCGTCCGCCGGTCTGGTTCATGCGCCAGGCCGGACGCTATCACCGCCATTACCAGCGGCTGCGCGCCAGGCATGATTTCATCGATCTGTGCAAGCGGCCGGAGCTGGCAGTCGAGGTCACGCTCGGGCCGATCGAGGACTTCGGCTTCGATGCGGCGATCCTGTTTTCCGATCTGCTGTTTCCGCTGGAAGCGATGGGCATGGGGTTGCGCTATGAGCCCGGGCCGAAGCTCGACTGGCACCTGCGCGGCCGCGCCGACCTGGGGAGGCTTACGGGCGGCGCCGCGCGCGCCGCGCACATGTCGTTCCAGGCCGAGGCGCTCGCCCGGCTGCGGGCACGGCTGGCGCCTGAGACCGCGCTGATCGGCTTCGTCGGCGGCCCGTTCACGCTCTATGCCTATGCGGTCGCGGGCTCGCACGAGGGCTTTGAGCGCGACAGGCTCACCGGGCTCGACAATGGGTTGTACGCCGGCTTCAACGAGTGCTTATGTGAACTGCTGGCCGCCAACATGGCGCTGCAGGCCGAGGCCGGTGCGGATTGCGTGGCAATCTTTGACACAGCGGCCGGTACGCTGTCCCCTGATGAGTTTGCGCGGCTGGCGGCGCCGGCGCTGGCGGCGGTGGTGCGCGAGTTTCGCAGCCGCTGCCCGGACACGCCGCTGATCTACTACTCGCGCGATACCGGACCTGCGCACTGGGCGGCGCTGCGCGGCATCGATCTGCAGTGTCTGGGGATCGACTGGCGGCACGATCTGGAGCAGGCGTTGCGCTCGCAGGTAGAGCACTGGAGCGTGCAGGGCAACATCGATCCGCAATGGCTGCTGCTGCCGGCGGATGAACTGGAGGCACTGGTGCGTGGGGTATTCACGCGCGTGCTGGCGCTGCCGCAGGCCAGTCGCGGCTCCTGGGTCTGCGGGTTGGGGCATGGCGTGCTGCAGCACACGCCCGAAGACAATGTGCGGCTGGTACTGAAGCTGCAGCGGGAGATGTTCTCATGAACGCCACTCTGGCCGACCCCCTGATCGCGAAATACGACGTCGCCGGCCCGCGCTACACCAGCTATCCGACGGTGCCGTACTGGGATGTGACGCCGAGCGCCGGGCAATGGATCGAGCACATTCGCGACGCGCTGGGCGCGGCCGGGGATCACGGGGCGGCGATCTACCTGCATATCCCGTTCTGCCGTGCGCTGTGCACGTTCTGCGGCTGCAATACCCGCATCACCCGCAGCCACAGTTTCATCCCGCCCTATATCCAGTCGCTGCTGGCGGAGCTCGATCTGTACCGGGGCCATCTGGGGGCATCGAAGCTCGAGTTCGGCGAGCTGCATTTCGGCGGCGGCACGCCGACGTTCCTGACGCCGGAGGAACTGGAGAGCCTGCTCAAGGGTCTGTTCGAGCGCCTGCAGCCGCGCGCCGACGCGGTGGCATCGATCGAGGTCGATCCGCGCGTGACCACGAGCGCGCAGCTCGAGGTCCTGGCGCGCTACGGCTTTCGTCGCATCAGCCTGGGCGTACAGGATTTCGATCCACGGGTGCAGGACATCGTCAATCGCGTGCAGAGCGAGGCCCAGGTGCGTGAGGTCACGCTGGCCGCGCGCGCGCTTGGCTACCACAGCGTCAATTTCGACCTGATCTACGGCCTGCCGCTGCAGACGCTGGCCAGTGTCGATGCCACGATGGATGCGGTCTGCCGGCTGCGGCCCGATCGCATCGCGCTCTATGGCTACGCCCATGTGCCGTGGATCAAGCCCGGACAGCGGCGTTTTACCGAGATTGATCTGCCGGAAGGCGAACAGAAGCGGGCCCTGTATGAGCTGGGCCGTCAACGCCTGGAGCGAGAGGGCTATCGGGAGATCGGGCTCGATCACTTTGCGCTCGAGACCGACAGCCTGTGGCAGGCGCTCACCAGCGGCACCCTGCATCGCAATTTCATGGGCTACACGACCGCCTTCACCCGGCCGATGATCGGCCTGGGCGTGTCCTCGATCGGCGATGCCGGGGATGCCTTCGCGCAGAATGAAAAAGACCTGCAGCGCTACCAGGAGCGTGTCGCGCTGGGCGAGCTGCCGATCCAGCGCGGGCACCTGCTCGATCCGGAAGACCAGGTGCTGCGCCGGCACATCCTGCGGCTGATGACGCGGCTGGAGACGCACTGGGATGAGCCGGACGACTACACCGATTTTGTCGCCACTGCCGCGCAGCGGCTGGCCGAGCCGGCGGCCGATGGACTGGTCGAGCTCGGCGCCGCCAGCTGCACCGTCACCGAAAAAGGCCGCGGCTACCTGCGCAACATCTGCATGGCATTCGATGCACGCCTCGCGCGCCGCATGCCCGACAAGGCGCTGTTCAGCCGCACCGTGTGAGCGCGAGAGCTCGTGGGACGATACCGCGACGGCGAATAGGGGAGCAGGAATGAACGGACGCGTGGCGCTGGTCACGGGCGGCGGCCGGGGGATCGGGCGCGAAGCCGCATTGCTTCTGTCAACAGCGGGAGCGCGCGTGATGATCGTGTCGCGCAGCGAGACGGAACTGGCGGGCGTTGGGCTCGAATACGTTGCGGCCGATCTCGGCACCGCCGAGGGTTGCGCCCTGGCCGTCGCCGAGACCGAGCAGCGGCTGGGGCCGATTGACGTGCTGGTCGTGAACCACGGCATCGGCTCGGCCCACGAGCGGCTCGTGTGGGAGCAGGATCCCGAGGTCTGGCGCGAGACGATGCGCATCAACCTCGACGGTCCATTCGAGCTCGCGCGGCTGACGGTGGGCGGCATGTGCAAACGCGGCTTCGGCCGGCTCGTATTCACCAGTTCGACCGCCGGCGAGAAAGCGGAACGCTCCGGCAGCGCGTACACGGCTTCCAAGCACGGCGTTATCGGTCTCGCGCGCGCCGTCGCCCAGGACGCCGGGCCTTTCGGCGTCACCTCCAACGCAGTGCTGCCCGGCTGGGTGCGAACGGCAATGGCTGAGCGCTCGGCGAAGACGGAGGCTGAGCGTCGCGGCATCAGCGTCGAGCAGGTGTGGCGGGAACGCGCCGAGATTTACCCGCAGAAGCGGGTGCTGGAGCCGCACGAGGTCGCGCAGGTGATCGCGTTCCTGTGCAGTGATGCTGCGGGGGCCGTGAACGGCGAGGCGATCACCGTGGCTCTCGGCGGCATTTGGTAGGCCGTTCGGAGCGTCTTACATCGAGCCGATGTGGGGGTACGGACTCGCGCACCGGAGTTTCGGTACACCTCGGAATCGAAGTCGACGGCACCGGAGATGGCCGAACAGATGCAAGCGTCAGCGAATGTCCGGTCGGCGGCTGCCCTCGACAGTCGCTGACCGGCCCAACGCCGGCCACTCGAGTAGAACCCTCAATTGTCTACACTGCGGACATTGGAACGATCGTCGAGGGACCGAAGGAATTGCGTCGGAACCGCACCGCCACTTAGCCTTAGCTCGGAAACTTTAATTCCCGCTCAATCGCCTGGAAGCGCGGCTCTTTGCGCAAGGGGTCCAGGAGCGAGTCGGACTTCAGCTGGGCTAGGCCCGGGTCCCGCAACCGCAGCGCGGTTTCCAGCCACTTGAGTGCCGTGGAGGCGTCGCCCCATTGTGCGTAGATCTCAGCATATTGATACGCAGCATCGTCGGCGTTTGCAGCAACCATTTTCACCAGTACGGCTTCTGCATCGGCGTGTCGAGCGAGCTTCTCATAGGTCATGGCCAGACACGTCTGATTTCCCCAATAGTCGGGATCGGGTTCGCACGAGGCACGGGCCCCCTGGAAGTTGCCGCGCTGGTAGGACGCGAAACCACGGAAAGACGATGCCCGTCTATCGCCGGGGTCCAGAGCCAGGGCATCTTGAAACGCGGCGATGGCGTCATCGTAGCGGCGCGCGTAATACAACGTTACGCCGAGAGTGGAGTGGGTGTCTCGATTCAGCGGATCCAGCGCGACCGCGCGACGAACGGCGGTGATGCCGGCCTCGCTACGGCCCGTCAACGCAGCAAACCTGCCGTACAGTCGTGACACTAGAGCATTGCCCGGCGCCAGTGCCAGGGCGCGCTCGTACTCCTCATGTGCTCGCATGAAATCGAACACTCCAGTCTCGAACGATTCGCCTAACGCCAAGTGACCTTCAGCAAGTTCAGGCGCGAGCGCGATCGCCTGTCGCGCGTCCGTCCGCGCCTTATCAAAGTACTCGCGAATGGCAGCTCCGGCCGCGAACTCGGATGCATAACCGTTGAGAGCCATTGAGCGGCCCGAGAACGCGAGCGCATAGCTCGGATCCAGGCGGATCGCCTCTGTGTATTCCGCGATCGCGTTTTGGAAGTCCTTCGCATCGTGGGCTGCATTCCAAGCCTTCGAGGCCCGCAGATACGCATCAAAAGCGGCCGGATCGTGCGTTCCGCCGAGCTCGATCCTGGCCGCCACGTCGCCGAGCAGGGTGACCTTCAGTGCATTTGCCACCGCGCTTGCGATTTCAGCCTGCAGTTTCAGCACGTCGCCCAAGTCGCGGTCATAGGTCTTCGACCACAAGTGAAAGCCCGTGACGGCGTTAATGAGCTGCGCGGTGATGCGGATAGTGTGCTCCGAGCGCCGCACGCTGCCTTCGAGGACTGCGCCCACGTTCAGTTTACGCGCGATCGTACCAATGTCGGTGTCTTTGCCTTTGAACGAGAAAGCCGAGGTGCGGGCGGCGACCTGCAGCTCGTTGATCTCGGCCAGCGAGTTGAGCAGCTCCTCCGTGAGGCCGTCGGAGAAATACTCCTGGTCCTTGTCCCCGCTCATGTTCACGAACGGCAGCACAGCGATCGAGTGCGGAGGCGGGTTGAAGGCGGTGGGGGCCGCGCCTGGGCGGGCAGGTGTCTCTGGCGTCGCGTGTTTGGCGATCCAGAACTTATTGGCAACGAAGTACGCCAGCGCCACGAGGACGACGAGGGCGACGGCCGCGAGCAGGAATGGCTTTGACCGCCGGGAGGCGCGGACCGGCTCCCTGAGTCCCGGTGCGGCAGCGGACGCTGCCCTTGCTGGCGGCTGAGTCGGGGGCGACACCTCGGGTGACAACAATCGATGTACGCGCTCGATGAATGCTGGCGATGTCTGCCCGTCCGGCAGTCGCGACCACTGAACGTCACGGAAGCGATCGGGTACGCGAGCGGTGGCATCTGGCGTGCTGTCGATGACAACCGGGAGCAGAAATGCGACGTCCTCGGCCATATCGGCGGTACGATCCACGGCCAGCTTCCACTCCCGACGGAAGTACCCCTCGCGACGAGCGTCAGAGTGCACGGAGATCACCGGTATGAAGAGAGCGCAGTCGTGGATCCTCTTGCGAATCTGGCGGTCCCAGACGTCCCCGCCGCGCAGCTCACTCTGATCGAACCACACTTCGACACCCGCTGAGCGCAGTGCCGCGCAGACGCGCTGAGCCGCCTCTGCGTCCTGCGAGGCATAGCTTAGGAACACCGCTCCGGTCGGTGTTCTCGCCGGCTTGGGCGACTCTTCCCCCATCCGCGCCTCTTGATCTTGTACCGGTCGCGGGAGAATGCCCTGAGAAGGCAGTCTCACGCAACACGGCTACGTGAGGGTCCGCTGTACCTCGGGACAATGACCGGTATCGGGAAAGCTCGAGGATCGCTCCGGGTCAACACCGATCGCTCGATCGATTACGAGGGCGATCGGCCATTCCCCGCCGTTCGCTACTTCGCTCCAAAGCCCTAATCAACTCACCAAAATCTGACTAGAGGGACTCGCTCACAGCACTCCCGCGCGTCCCGCCCATGTAGCAACGTAGCTCTTGAGGAAAGAGGTGAACTCATCCGCTCCCGGCGGCAGCTCTCTGCCACGGCTACTGATAAGGTGAAAGTCGAAGCGCACCACAGGGTTGATCAGTTGGCTCATCACCACCTTTCTGTTGCGGCAAGCTGGCATCCCAAACGACGGAATGATGGCGATGCCTTGTTCTGCTTCGACCAGGGCAATCTGCGTGTCGAGCAGGTTGACGATGGATCCGATCTGCACCTTCACACCGGCTTGCGTGAGATGCTTGTCGATGAGTCGTCGTTGTTCTGCGAGGCGGAATGTCGTCCTTGGGAGCTCGAGCTACCATCAGAGAAAATCGGAAGAAAGGCTCGCGGCGCACGTCGGCCATGGCCTTGAATATCCCCAGGCTCATGTCGAGCTTACCGGCCTCAACCATCCTTATCAGGGTCGGTAGGTCAGCATCGAACAACTGAATCCGCACGTCGGGCCGCTGCTTTCGGAATTCACGCATCGCCGGCGGCAAAATGTTGGCGGCCACCAGTGGGGTCGTGCCGAGCGATATCTGCTGCTGAGTGCGCTTGGCGCTACGTGCGATGCTTGCGATCGCGCTATCAAGCTCCTCGAGGCTTCGCTGAATGACGTCGAGCAGCTCCCTGCCATGAGACGTCAGCTCTACGTGGCGGGTCGTGCGGTCGAACAGTCGGAACCCGACTCGACTTTCCAGCTCTCTGATCAGCACGCTCAGCCCGGATGGCGTAATGAAGAGCGCTTCGGCAGCGCGCGTGAAACTTCGATGTTGCGCCACGCTGCGGGGGCCGTGAACGGCGAGGCGATCACCGTGGCTCTCGGCGGTATGTGGTAGGCCGTTTAGCAGCCGTTCGTTCCGCGCGGTAAACTGAGCACAGGCGTCGAATGATGAGGGCCGACTGAAGACGCTGCTGCTTCGTTTCTATATGAGGAGGCACGAGATGCGAGCGCTGGCGCTAATGGCAACGATGATCCTCGGGTTTGGCCTTGCGGGGCAACAGGCCCGGGCGACTGATAGTCCAATGGACCCTTGCTCGCTGCTGACGGCAGCTCAGGTGAGCAGCGCACTGGGCGCTACGTACGGCGCGCCGGAAAAGAGCGTGGCACCGCGGCCCTTCATGAACACGGTGCAAGGAACGGACTGTAAGTACAAGGCGGCGAGCGGACAAGATCAGGCGCTTTTCCGCATGTACTTCGATGGCTCGGCGGCGCAGGCCACGGATCTGCATGCGCGGCTGAAGTCGTTCTTTGGGAAGGACAGTACGCCGGCGACCGTGGGTGACGAGGCGTACGTCGATAAGGGTGACGCCATCCATGTGCGCAAAGGCAACGTGCGCTACTTTCTTTCGATCAGCCATGGCGACACGCCCAGTGGACGCGCACAGATCCTGGCGCTGGCGGCGCTGGTTGCAGGGGAGCTGTAGGAAGTCGGCGCCTTGGCGGTCCCAATGCATAACGGGCTTGGCGTGACTCTCACGTGCGTGCTTCTGAGCGTTCGAGCAGACATCAGTGCGGCTCAGACCCAGCCTGTTCCCGACAATCCGATACAGGCGCAAACGACCTTTGGATTCAATGCCAAGACACGGTGTCCGGACCTGCGGATCGCGGACCTGCGGATCGCTGACGAGGGAACCATCGCAGTGGTTGTTTTCTGGCTTCCAAGCGGTGGCACCGCATCACAGATCTCCATCAAGTCGTCTTCGGGTTCGAATGCTCTGGATTCCGCGGCGATCAGCTGCGTCTCCAGGCTTCGATTCGCAGCCGCAACCCGGCTGGGCGACGGTGAGCCGATCGACTCGTGGCAGCAGATTGCCTTGGGATGGGCCAATCAAGACAACGCCGATGCGACGCGAGCGATGTCCTCCCAGAACCCGTCATCGGTGGCAAGTCGAGCATCCGGACCCATCGCGGGAGCGCCAACGCAGATTGCGGCCAATGCGAGACAGAATGACTCCGGTGGCCAGGCTAACAGCGTGACGGTGCATGTTTGCGTCGATGAAACGGGAAGACTCGAACAGGACCCGACGATCGTCCACTCTTCGGGCATTTCGTCTCTGGATCAGGCCGCTTTGAAAATCGCAGCATCCGGCTCCGCTTATTACCGGCCAGACACGTCGTCGAACGGGCGGCCCGTGTCCGGCTGCGCGCAGCTGGCGATCAAGTTCGACACGAAATAACGCGGGGTTCCGGTGGGGTTATCGGCCTGGCGCTGGGGCAAGTGACCGATCAGAACGGCTTCACCACCGCCAGCAGGATGATCGGCACGACCAGCAGCAAGGCGGCCTCGTTGAACACGCGCAGCGCGAATCCACTGGGCATTGGCGCCGAACGCTGCAGCCGCCCGAGCAGCGCGCGGCAAGCCAGGTGATAGCCGATCAGTCCGAGCACGAACACCAGCTTGAGCATCAGCCAGCGGCCGCTGTCCTGATAGCCCAGCCACAGCCACAGCCCGAACAGCAGCGCAAACACCGCCATGATCGTCATGAACGTGAACAGCCGCCGTGCCATCACGACCAGGCGCCGGACGTCTTCGCCCGCGATCGCGCCTTCCGCGTAATGCACGAAGATACGCGGCAGGTAAAATAGTCCGGCAAGCCAGCCGATGACCGCAAACAGATGCAGCGCTTTGATCCAGAGCATGATGGGGCACCTTAGCGCGACTCGGAGCGCTTAAGCTATCCCTCAGCATGACCCAGATTCCGGAAACCGAACCCGACGCGAGCGACAGCGGCCGAACCGCGCTGTGGCTGCGGGCACTGGCGCGATTGCCGTTCGGCGCTCTGTATGCGCTGATGGCGCTCGTCATGTGGCTGCTGCGCCATGGGCTGCGATTTCGCGTCGCGGTGGCGCGCGACAATCTGCGGCGCTGCTTTCCGGATCGCTCGGAAGGCCAGATCGAGGCGCTGCTCGATGCCTACTACCGGCAGCTGGCGCAGGTGGCGGCCGAGTTCATCAAGATGGCGGACCTGTCCGCCGATCAGTTGCGCGCTCATATGCAGATGCACAACGTCGAGCGGGTCAGCGCCGAGACCCGCGCCGGTCGATCGGTGCTGCTGCTGGGTGCGCACCAGTGCAACTGGGAATGGGCGCTGCAGGCGACGGTGCTGTACCTGGGCGTGCCGATCGATGCGGCCTACAAGCCGCTGCACGCCGAGCGCTTCGACCGCGAACTGCGCAAGATGCGCTGCCGCTACGGTGCGCACCTGGTCGCGGCCAAGAGGCTGGTGCGCGAGGCGGTGCGCCGGCGCGGCCAGCTGCATGCGCTGGCGCTGCACGCCGACCAGATGCCGGCCTCCAGCGGCCGGCGCCAATGGCTGAGCTTTCTCGGCCGTGATACCGCGTTCTATCCCGGGCCGGCCGAAATCGCGCGCATGACCGGGTACGCCGCGTTCTTCGTATCGATGCGCCGCCTCAGTCGCGGGTACTACCAGCTCGACCTGATACCGATCTGCGCGGCCGGGGAAAAGCTCGATCCGCAGGTCTTTACCGCGCGCTACGCCGGCCTGGTCGAAGCGATGATCCGGGCCAATCCGGCCGACTGGACCTGGATACACCGGCGCTGGAAAGCCGCGCGCCCGCCCGAATTAACGAGCGCACCGGCGGCGCAGGAAGCGCAAGGCAAAGCGGGAAGCTGACCGGGAAGCAGGAAGCCGACTAAAAAGCAGGAAGCTTAAGGGGCAGGCAGGCGCATCCCGCCAGCTCAGGCCGGAAGCGGCTGGGTGGTCTTCAGCTCCGCGCAGTGCTGCTGCGCACGCCGTCCCACCAGCGATGGACGCTGTGCCCCACCTGGTGCATGTCGGCGTTGACCTGGTGTCCCGCCTCACGAGCGCCGTGCGCCACGCGCCGGCCGAAGTCGGTCGAGCTGCGTTTGACGGTCGCGCCAAACTCGCGTGCACTGCTGCGGATCGAATCCGGCTGGCTGGCCAGGACCGGTGCCGCCGCGGCGAGTAGCGCGATGATTGCGGGTAGACGGAGGCGTCTGCGAGTCATTGATGCATCCCCTGACGCGTAATCCAACGGTCATGATCTTAGCATTTTTGGGGTCAGTGCGCCCTGTCGTCGATTGGCGACAAGCAAAAAAACTATTATAAATCAGCTCTTTACTTCGGAAGAAATCGTTTTGTAACGATCGTCTTGGGGGGTGAGGTGGTGGTGCCGCCGACGGTCTTGCCCGGCTTGGGCGCCACGCGCGGAACGGTCAGCGTGTGCTGCTTGAGTAGCGCCTGACGGGCCGCTTTCGCCTGCCCGGTGGACGCCGGTTGCACCAGCGTGGGGTGCTTGGGTGCTGCCAGCGCTGGTGCGGGCGCTAACGCGAGCGCAAGGACAGGAATCAGCGCCAGCGCGCGCTCGGCTGGCCGCTGGCGGGTGCTCGGCGGATGGCGGGTGGTCGGCAGATGACGGCGTTCGGTGGGCATGGGGGCCATTATACCTGCCGCATCGGCCGGACCGGTCCGCCGTGCCGGCCGGTCAGTACATGCCGCCATTGATTGAGATGACCTGGCCGGTGATATAGCCGGCGCCGTCGGCGGCCAGGAAGTCGATCAGGCTCGCCACCTCAGGCCCGGTGCCGGCGCGCTGCATCGGCACCAGTCGTGCGATCGCGGCGGCGTCGAAGCTGGCTTCGGTCATGCTGGTGGTGATGATCCCCGGTGCGATCGCATTCACGGTGACGCCGCGGGTGGCGACCTCGAGCGCAAGTGCGCGCGTGGCCGAGATCAGTGCGCCCTTGGCGGCCGCGTAGTTGACCTGGCCGCGATTGCCGATCAGCGCCGCGATCGAGGAGATGTTGAGGATGCGGCCCCAGCGCGTGCGCAGCATCGGTAGCAGCAGCGGTTGCGTCACGTGGAAGAAACCCTGCAGCGAGACATCGATGACGCGCTGCCATTGCAGCGCTGACATGCCGGGAAACACCGCATCGTCGTGAACGCCGGCGTTGTTGACCAGGATCTGGATCGGTCCGGCGGCCAGCATGGCGTCGATCGCCGCGTGGGTGGCCTCGCCGTCGGTGACATCAAAGCACAGCGTCTCGGCGTTTAGGCCGTCATCCTTGAGTGCCTGCACCAGTGCTTCGGCCTGCGCGCGCGCGCGATGGGCATGCACGTACACATGATGTCCCGAGCGTGCCAGCCGCTCGCAGATCGCAGCCCCGACGCCGCCGCTGCCGCCGGTCACCAATGCTCGGCGTGCCGTGGCCTTCATCGGGGTCATGGGCGGCTGCCGGCGAGGCTGTCGGATGTGCCAGCCAGATTCAAGGTCGCGATCGCGCCGTGCAACAGGCTGAGGCGCCCCTGGGCCAGCAGCCGCTCGCCATCGTTTAGCGCAAAGGAATACAGCGCGCTGACCGCATCGCTGTGCAGTCGCTGCGCATGGACCTGCAGCTGCTGCGGCAGATCGTCCAGGCGCTCGACCGCGAACTCGACCCGGCGTGCACTGGTGAGCATGCCGAAGCCGCTGCCGGTCGCCGGCGGACACTGCAGCAGCGCGCCATGAACGGCCACCGCCTGGGCGGCATATTCGATCGCGCAGCCGGCGCCGAGCCGGCCGTGGGCGCGCAGCGGGTTATCCGGCAGGCAGTGACTGATGCTGCGACAGGCAATACGCTGCAGGTCCCAGGACAGCACCTCGTCGAGCAGGCACATGCTGCCGTGGTGCGGGATATGGGCGGCGATCCAGGCGTGATCGAGCTTCAACTGTGCACCTCAACCGCCAGTCGGGCGGTGTCCAGGTAATCCAGAACGACCGTGCCAGCGCGCCGCCGCGCCAGGCGCTCGAGCAGCGGCAGGCTGCGTGCCGCCGGAATCGAGGCGCGCAGCGACTCGAGGCCGGGATGCACCATGCTTGCCGCCGGAGCGTTGCTCAAGGCGAGCTCGAGGCGCGGCAGCTGGGCCGCCGTGTCCGGCGCCACCAGCAGCAGCGCGACGCCAAACGCATCGGGTATCGGCCGCTTGGCGTACAGGGGCTGCGGATAGTCGGCATCGTAGGCCAGTAACAATACCGCACGCGCGCCGCAGGCGAGCTGCGACAGCGCCTCGAGCAGGCCGGCGCCGAAGCTCGCGTCGCCGGCGCACAGCGAGGTTGACCCCTCGGTGCAGCCGTAGGCGATGCTCCAGTAACCCGCCGCCGCGTTGTGCACCGAGTTGTGGAAGCGCGTCGGTGAGATCAGCCGCTCGCGGCTCGCCAGCGTGGCGCAGATCTCATGGCAATTGTCGCCGTCGCCACCCGAGGAGCTGAACACGGTCGGCAGCAGGCGCGCGTCGGCCGCCGCAGTGCCGGCGGCGGCGGCGATCGCTTCGGCGCCGATCGCGAGCGCAAGTTTGATGACGCGGCCGGCCCGACGCCGTTCCGCCGGCGGCAGCACCGCCGGCGGCGGCAGCACGGTGCGCGCCGCGGCATGCGGCAGCTCGCCGCTGAGCACGGCGCGGGCAGCGCTCCAGTCGGCCAGACCCGGCCCGAGCAGCCCGTAACTCTGGATACAAGCTGACAGGGTGCTCATCGGCAGGCCTAGGCCGCGCGACCGAACAGTAGTGCGCAGTTGGCGCCGCCAAAGCCGAACGAGTTGCTGAGCACGTGGCGCAGCGCGCCGCGCTGATTGTGCGTCAGGTAATTCAGCTGCAGCTGTGGATCGCGCTGGCGCAGGTGGAGGCCGCCGGGCATCAGCCCGCGCTCGAGCGCGATGGCGCAGATGATCGCCTCGAGCGCGCCGGCGGCGCCGAGCGCGTGCCCGGTGGCGCCTTTGGTGGAGCTGCAGGGCGTGGTGCTGCCGAACAGCGCTACGACCGCACGGCTCTCGGCGCTATCGTTGCTCGGCGTGCCGGTGCCGTGAAGATTGATGTAGTCGACGTCGCCCGTGGCCAGGCCGGCATCAGCCAGTGCGTTACGCATCGCGCTGCGGGCGCCGGCGCCTTCCGGATGCGGACTGGACATGTGGTAGGCATCGCTCGACTCGCCGGCGCCGAGCAGCAGGATCGCCTCAGGGTCGGCCTCGGCCGGTGCGCGCTCGAGTAGCGCGAACGCGGCGGCTTCGCCGATCGACAGCCCGTCGCGCGCCGCATCGAACGGACGGCAGGGTTCGGCCGAGGTCAGCTGCAGCGAGTGAAAGCCGTACAGCGTCGTCAGGCACAGCGAATCGACGCCGCCGACGATGGCGGCATCGATCTGGTTGGTGGCGATCATGCGCTGGGCGGCGGCGAACACCTTGGCGCTCGAGGAACAGGCGGTGCACACCGCGACCGCGGGGCCCGCCAGGTCGAACAGCCGGCCGACATAGTCGACCACAGAAAACGAATTATGGGTGCCGGCATAGTCGAAGCCTTCCGGCAGCGCACCGCTGACCGGATCTCGGTGCCGGTAGGCGATCTCGGTCGTCAGGATCCCCGAGGTGCTGGTGCCGAGGTAAACCCCGACCCGCCGGGGGCCGAAGCGTTCGACCGCCGCGCGCACCGCGCTGTCGAAATCGTCCTGCATCAGCCCGAGGTGCGCCAGGCGGTTATTGCGGCAATCAAAACGCTCGAGCGGTGCCGGCAGACGCACCGCGTCGACGCCGGCGACCTCACCGATGTAGGTGGCCAGCTCGACGGTTTCGAACCGGCATGGCGTCAGGCCGCAGCGCGCCTGCTCGAGCGCCGCCCGCGTCGCGGAGACCCCGCGGCCCAGGCAGCTGGTGGCGGTGAAATGGGTTAGCTGTAGTGGTGTCATCTGGGCCGTAATGGTGTCATCTGGGCCGTGCACACAGCAGCACGTTGGCAAATGGTGTTCCTTCACGCATCGGCAGCACCTGGCTGTCGAACCCGCACTCGAGCAGCAGCGCGCGCCACTCGCCAAGGCTGCGGCAGTGCTGCCGGATCCAGCCCTGGCCGCGTGCCAGCATAACCGCCTGGTCCCAGCCTTGGCCGATTCGAAACCGCAGGCCGCCATCCGCGTCACCGACCCGCAACAGCAGCCGTCCGCCCGGGGCCAGGGCGCGGTGCACGCGCGCCAGCAGCGCTCGATGCGCATCGGCCTCGATATAGTGCATGACATCCAGAATCACCACCGCATCGGCGGCGCCAAGCTCGGCCACGCAGATGTCGCCCTGGACGATCTCGGCCGCGCCCCCGAGTGCGCGCCGGGCGCGCTCCACGGTGCGAGGCCGCAGCTCGATGCAGCGGATCGACAGTGCGCGGGGCGCTGCCGCCCAGTTCGCGGGCCAGCGTCCGTCCTGGCTGCAGCGCTCCGCCGCGCGCAGCACCGCGGCCAGCAGGGCCAGTCCGCAGCCCAGGTCGAGCACCCGCTCGTGCCCCTGCAGCAGGCCGCGCTCGAGAATGGCGCGATAGGCCGGATCAGCGGCGAGCTTGCCGCCGGCGAAGCCGTGGGCGAAGCGGCCGATGCTCCGATAGGGCGCGCGGGCCGCCTCCAGCAGCTCGGCCGGCAGCGCCGCGACGCTCATCGCAGCGCCTCGCGCAGTGTAACCGGCCGCAGCGAGCGCTCGCCGATGGCCGCGATCAGGCGCGGCAGGACCGCCAGGACGACTGGCGTGCCGGTGCTATCACGGCTCGCGTGGCCATCGTGCAGCAGCAGGATATCCCCGGCGCACAGGTTACGCGTCAGGCGCGCCAGCACGCCGGCCGCATCGGTGCTGACGGTGTCGAAACCACGGCGCGTCCAGCTCACCAGCTGCAATCCCTGCCGCTGCAACACCGGATCGAGCAGCGGATTGCGCAGGCCCGCCGGGGCGCGAAAGAAGCGCGGTGCCGAGCCGCTCAAGGCGCTGAGGACTTGCTGTGCGCGGGATATCTCGCGCCCGATCGACCCGAGGCCGAGCAGCGAGAAATTGTGTCCATGGCGGTAGCTGTGATTCTCGATCGCGTGTCCGGCCGCGGCGCAGTCGCGCACGCAGCCCGGGAAGCGCGCCGCGCGCTCGCCGATGCAGAAGAAGGTCACCGCCACACGATGTTCGGCCAGGATCGCCAGCACCCGCGGCGTGACCTCGGGATCCGGCCCGTCATCGATCGTGATCGCGACTTCACCGCGCGCCGCGGCCGCGGCCGGCAGGCGCGTCATGTTGGCGCCCAGGCCGCCGCTGCGCGGCCACAGGCCGAGCGCGGTGAGCAGCAGCTGGTTGCCGATCACCGCCCCCAGCGTCCACGGCCACCACTGCGGGCGCAGCAGCGTAGCGAGCGCCGCGCCGGCATGCAGCAGTACCGAGGCAAGCAGCAACGGCGAGGGCTTCCAGCGTGGCGCTGTGGGCGGCAGTTGATCGTTCATCGGCGTGGGTTCGCGCCACCGGCATTCGCGCCACCGGCGAGCGCATCCAGAAACCTATCCCACAGCGCTCGCCACACCGGCCAGTCGTGGCCGCCGGCAATCACGCAGCTGCAGGCCGGGGGCAGCGCGCCGCTAAGCAGCCGCTGCGTGTCGGCAAAGCGATCCACGCGCCCGTAGCCCAGAAAGACACGCGGCGCGGCGCGCATCGCCGGCAGGCGCTGCACGAAGCGCCAGATGCGCCGATCGTCGTCATCGTCGGCGAGCGCGCCGGGCTTCCAGCTCGCCAGGCTCGCGTGCGCGGCGATTTCGGCCGCAATGATGCGGCTGCCCAGGTACGGCGCCAGCAGGCACAGGCCGTCGATCTCATCGGCACCCTCGGCGGCAAAGCGCAACGCCATGTAGCCTCCCAGCGATATGCCACCGAGCCACAGTTGCCCGCCGCCACCAGCGCGCGCCGGGGCGATCACCTCGGTGTGCAGCTGCGCCAGCCAGCCGCGATCATTCAGGTGCGCCAGCTCGGGGGCGGCCAGGATCAGTTCCGCCGCCAGTTGGCGCTGGCGCAGCGCCTGATCAAAGCCGGCCGCAATGAATTCCTCGAGCGCATGATAAGCCCCCGGCAGCAGCACGATGCGGGTGGCAGGCGCCCCGGCGGCGCCGAACGCCAGGCGCTGGGTGCGCATCAGGGGCTCGCCATCAATCGGCGCGGCGCCAGCAACGCGGCGAACAGCAGCGCCAGCAGCGTACCGGGGGCGACCGTGGCGCCGAGCGCGCTGAGCACCGGCACGCGTGCGAACGCGAGCACGCCGAAGCCGATGACCGTGCAGGCATTGGCGATCAGCAGTGATGCCAGCGTCAGCGGCAGCGCCGAACGGTCGCGATCAGCGGCGCGCCGGTCGAAGAACAGCGCGTAGTTGGAACCGACCGCGACGATCAGCAGCATGCCGATCAGGTGCAGGATGGTCAGGCGGGTGCCGGACAGTGTGAAGCCGGCGCCGACCACCAGCACGGCGAGCAGCAGCGGTGCGATGATGCGCGCGGCACGCGCGGCACTGCGCAGCGCGATCAGCAGCAGCAGCACGATCGCGGCCAGACCTGCCAGCGATAGGTGCACCGCCTCGGCCAGGTAGCTGCCGTACAGGGCATCGAGCTCGTGCTTGATATTCATCACCAGCACTTGGCCGGGGGCCAGTGGCGCGAGCGCGGCGCGTACGCGCCCGATGTCGATGTCGCCGGCACCGGCGATGCCGGCGGCGCTGGCATTCGCGCGCAGCGGCAGCAGCGCGTGCCAGGCGCCGTCGCGGTGCCACAGCAGCGCGTCCGCGCCCAGCGCGAACGAGGTGCCCGCCAGATCCGCGCGCGTGATCGGCGCGGCGCGGCGTGCGCTGGCCACCTGCTGCACGAACGCGGCCAGCGCATCGGGCCGCAGCGCCAGGCTGGCCGCGGCGGGCGCAAGGCGCGCACGCAGCGTTTCCTCAGCCGGCAGGCTCGCAAGCCGCGCGGCCTGGGTCTGCTGACTGGGCAGAAAGCGCGCGGCGCTGTCGTAGCCGGCGATCACCTGCTGGCTGACCAGCGCATCGAGCCGCGCGCCAAGCGCTTCCGACAGTTGCAGGGCGGCCTGTTCGCTGTCGGCATTGACCACCACCAGATTGCCGATATCGGGCGCGCCCAGGTCGGAACGCATGCTCGCATCCAGCGCCTGCGCGGCGGCCGGCACCGGGCTCAAGGCCGACAGGTCGCGATTCCACAGCCGATCGCGATCATGGAAGAGCAGCAGCGCGCAGGCCAGCGCCAGTGCGGCGGCGAGGCTAAATGGCAGCCGGGCGCGCCCGATCAGCCGTGCGGCACCCGACCCGAGCGGGGTAAGGTTGGCGACCCGCGGCGTCAGCGGCAGCTGCGGCAGTACCAAGCGCGTGACCGCGGCCGCGGCTATCAGGCCGCTGATCGAAAACAGCCCAAGCTGCGCCAGTCCCGGAAAGCTCGACGGTAGCAGCGAGGCGAAGCCGCAGATCGAGGTCAGTACGCCCAGTCCAATGGTCCGCCACAGCGCTCGCCGGGTGCTGTCGTCGGCGCTGCCCGCGCGGGCGCGCTGGCCCTGTACGAACAGGTAGATCGAGTAGTCCACCGACTCGCCGATCAGCGTGACGCCAAAGCCGAGCGTGATGCCATGCACGACGCCAAAGCCGAGTGCCACCGCCGCCACGCCGGCCAGGGCGCCCGATGCGACCGGCAGCAAGCCTGACAGCAGAGTCGGCAGCGAGCGGTACACCAGCAGCAGCAGCGTCACGATCAGCGTGGTACTGAGCAGCGATAGCCGCACCGCCTCATGCTCGATGGTCGCGCGCGCATCAACTGAGAACACCGCCGGACCGGTCAGTAGCAGCTGCAGCGGTGCCGGTGCCGGTGTCGGCCGCGGCGGCAGCGCGGCCGACGCGCTTGGCGCAGCGGCTGTCGGTGAGTGGCTTGCCGCGAAGGCGGCGCGGATTAGCGCGATCGCCTGCGCTTGTCCATCGGTGTCCGAGCCCGCGGCCCGCGTCTGCGCGATCAGCAGCGCGCGCGCGCCGTCGCCCGAACTCCACACCCCCTGCTCGCGGCGCGGCTGGGCGGCGCCTTCGAATTGTTCGATCACCTGCAGCGTCTCGCCGGTCGGATCGCTGACGAACAGCGGCTTGGCCGACAGCCCGGCGGGCGAGGCCATCAGCTCGAGGTTGTCGGCGATCGCCGCGCGTAGTCCCTCGACCGTGAAGCGCTCGGGCGTGACCGCCGCGCTGAGCTGATAGCGATGCTCGAATACGAATTGCCGGTCCTTGTCCTGGCTGGCGGCCTCGCCGTTGCTGACGCTGACAAACCCGGGACCGGCGCGCAGCGTCGCGGCCAGCGCGCGCGACGCCTGTGCGCGGGTCACGCCATCGGCCCCTTCGATGCCGATCAGGATCAGGCGCGAGGCCAGCCCGTCCTGCAGCTGCTGCACCAGCAGCTGTTGGGTGGCGGACGGCGAGCGTGGCAGGAACGCGGACAGGTCCGCGCTGTAGCGGGCGCGCGCGACGATCAGCGTGGACAGCGCCACCAGCGCCAGCCACAGCGTCAGGCTCAGCACACGCGGGCGCATCATTCGCGCGGCGTGATACTCATGACCGAGCGATCGCCATCGCTCTGCTGCACCTGCACCTCACGCACCGCGTCGCCCTCGCCGCGCATGTCGATGCGCTTGAGCGTGGCGGCAAGTCGCGCCTCGCGAGGCTCCAGCCGCAGCTGCCAGTGCGCAAGCGTGCCGCTGAAGCCGAGCTCGAACACGCGCTCCAGCGCCGCACGGTCACCCGCCAGGGTGGCACGGATGCTGTCGATCAGTGGCGCAAGCTCCGGATAGTCCGCCAGCCGCAACACGCGCCGGCGCTGGCCAATCTGCATCGTCACGATGCCCTGATCGAGCACCACGGATTGCGGTCGCGGCCTGTCGGTGCGCTGCTCGAGATGAGCGGGCGCGTCGTAGATCAGAACCCCGGAGGACTCGAGCGGTTGCCTGAGCATCGACAGGTATTTCTTCTCGCTGAAGTCGGCCTCGCCGTGCCGGCGCTGGGCCAGCAGCGCCATCAGGCTGTCGAGCTCCGGGTCCGCGTCGGCACACAGGACTGGCGGCGCGATCGCGCCCAGCGACAACGTGATCAGCGCAGCAGCGGGCGCCAGTCGCGCTTTCATCCGCGCTGCGGCTGTGGCTGCGGCGCGGGTCGCGCCGAGGCATCCGCGGGGCTGCGCCAGAAGTCGAAGAAGTTGAACCAGTTGTAGGGATCGCTGCGACAGTACTGCTCGAGCAACGCCGCGTAGCGCGTGACCGCCGCCTCGATCGCGGCCTGGCGCTGGCCCGGCGGCGTGGAGGAGAAATCCGCCAACGGTTCGAACACCACGTGATAGCGATTGCCGCCGCGATACAGCCCGAGGATGAAGATCACCCGACGCTTGAGCATCGCCGCCGCGCGCATCGGGCCGGTCGGCAGATAGGCGGTGGCTCCGAGGAAGGTCACCGGCAGCACGCCTTCATCCCCGAAGGTGCGATCGGCGAGCATGCCCACCAGCGCGTTCTGCTCGAGGCGGGCGCGAATCTTCAGCATCGCATCGATGCGGCCCACGGCGATGATCTCGGGCGGATGGCGCGGTGCGAGCGCGGCCAGCATCGCGTTGACCTTGCGCGCGTTGTCCTCATACATGGTGATCACCACGCTGAAGCCGGCGCGTCGCTCGCCGATCCAGCGCAGCACTTCGAAGCTGCCCATGTGCGCACCCATCAGGATCGCACCGCCGCCGGCGGCGACGACTTGCTCCATCAGCGGCTCGCCCGACAGCGACACCTCGAACAGGTGATAGCGTTCGGCCATCAGGTAGATGCGATCATGGATCATGGTGGAGAACGTCATGATCTGGCGAAAGCGATCGCGCGCTCGCGGCTCGCGCCCGAGCGCCCGGCGCAGGTACTCACGCATGCAGCGGCGCGCCTTGGGCGCGAACAGGAAGTAATAGCCCGCGACCAGATGCAGAATCAGCCGTCCGACTGGCCGCCCAAGCCGCAGCGACAGGAAGGCCATGCTACGCAGTGCCAGCGCACTGCCACGCTCGGGGCGGCGGCGCCATTCCGCCACCGCGTCGTGATCGTGCGCGGTCAGGGGCGGCGACGGATGGCTCACGGCGCCGACACCGCCAGCAGCGGGGCTAGCGGGCGGCGCTCGAGGGTGCCGCTGGCTACCAGCGCATCGGCGGCGCGCAGCTCGAAGCGCGCCCGCCCGTCGGGCTGCAGATCGTACTCGAGCTGCAGCGCCTCACCGGCTCGCACCGCGCGATGAAACTTGACCGTGCCGATATGCCACAGCGAGGCCGGCGCCGCGCCATCGGCCGGCAGCTCCGCGTCGATCGCATGCAGTGTCTCATCCAGCAGCACCACGCCCGGCACCACCGGAAAGCCCGGGAAATGACCGGCCAGCGCCGGGTGATCGGGCGCTATGCACAGCCGCAGGCTTTGCCGGCTCATGCAAATAAATTCGGCTGCAGCAGCGCCGCCTGCGCGGTCAGGGCGCGCAGCGTGTGCTGTGGCAGCTTGCCGGTGGCGTTGCGCGGCAGATGCTCGACCAGCAGCAGCGGCCGCGGCAGGAACACCGGGTCGATGCGCTGGCGCAGGGCCTGGATGATGCTCGCGGCGTCGAGCCGCGGGGCCACCGCCAGAGCCCCGAGGCGCGTGACGCCGGCGAGCGAGGCTTGCGAGTCGTCGCGCACGAAGAACACCGCGTCGGTAACGCCCGGGATCGCATTCAACTGATGGGTGAGGTAGGCGAGTGAGCTGCGCTTGCCGGCGATGTTGACCAGGTCGGCGGTGCGCCCGTGCAGCAGGAAGTGTTCCTCATCGGTCGGCTCGAGCACATCGGCCAGCGCGGTCGGACGCGCGACATGGCCGCCGTGCGCCGAGCAGTGCGCATCGCTCACCGTGAGCCGTACGCCCGGCCACAGCCGCCACTGATCCTCGAGTGCGGTGCGGCGGCTGGCCATCTGGCCGGTTTCGGTCGAGCCGTAGATCTCCAGCAGCGGCGCGCCGTAACGAGTCTCGACCGCACGCGCAAGATTGACCGGCAACATCGCGGTGGCTGACATGATCAGTGCCAGCCCCGGCAGCTCCTGCTCGGCCGTCAGCAGCGCGCGCAGGTGCACCGGCGTCGACACCAGCACCCGCGGTCGGGGCACGGCGGCGAGCGCGGCGGCGATATCGGCCGGAAAGAACGGCCGCTCGGCGCACAGCGCGCCGCCGCTCTGCAGCGGCAACAGCACGGTGGATTCAAAACCGTACATGTGTTGCGCCGGCACGGTGCCGAGGATCGAGCAGCCGGCCAGATCAGCCACCGGCAGGCGCGTGACCTCGGCGCGCACGCACTGCACCAGCCGGCCCCAGGTCTTGGCGTGCGGCACCGGCATGCCGGAGGAACCCGACGTGAACACATACGCGGCCAGCTGCCCGGCGTCGATCTGCGGTACCGAGAATTCCCCGCGCTCAGGTGTAGCGGCACGCTCGGGCGTCGCCGATTCCACATACAGCAGCTGCGGCAGTGCCAGCGGACACTGCGGATCATCGCTCAGGCAGAACACGTCCGGCGCAAACGAGCGCAGGTGCCGCACCACCTCCGGCGTATGGGTCGAGGGCAGGATGCTGCACTTGCCGGTGGTAAGGCTGGCGGCAAGTCCGACCGCAAAGCGATAGCGGTCGCTGCAGAAATTCAGCAGGTGCGTGCTGGCCGGTAAGCGCGCCGCCAGTGCGCGCACATCGGCGAGGAACTGCGCGGCACTGATCGGCCGGCCGGCGCGCCAGGCGATGATGGCCGCGGGTCGATCGTGCGTTATGAGAGGCAGTGCCAACATACGCTGTGACGCCTCAACAGCGCGGCGCGGTCCCGCAGGCCCGCCGGCAGGCGCGTATCACTTGACTCTCTGCTCGGCCACGTACTGGGCGAATTGCCGCAGTGAACGAAAGATGCGCGTGTTCTCCTGGTTGTCGGCCCGCAGCTGGATGCCGTACTGCTTGGAGACGATCAGCGCGATCTCGAGGATGTCGATCGAGTCGAGTCCGAGTCCCTCGCCATAGAGCGGGGCGTCGGGGTCGATCTGGTCCGCCTGCATCGGTAGGTTCAATCCCCTGACGATCAATTGCGCGATCTCACGCTCCAGTGCGAGCGTGTCGAGAGCCGGCGCCGACGGGATGGGCAACGCTTGTTCCGACATGATGGGGTAGTTATCTCCCGCCCTTAAGGCCTGTAATGCCCAGGCCGGCGCACTGCTCATCCAGCCAGATCGGCGCACATTATATCGGGATTGCCATCAGCGTGAGCGGGTTTCAGCCGCGCAGCCGGCGCCACGCCAGCAGCGGCAGGCGCAGCCAAAACCCTGCAAAAAGGCGCATATGCATCCATGTCAGTAGCACGTTGTCGCGCCAGTAATTGAAGTGCGACACGCCGCCTTCCTCCGGCCGGAAATACCTGACCGGCGCCGGCATGTTACGCGGCGTGAGCCCGCGCCAGCACAGCCGTACCGCGGCCTCGGCATCGAAGTCGAAGCGTCGCATCCAGGGCTGGTAGCGCATCACCCGCAACAACGGCTCGATCGGATAAACGCGAAATCCGAACAGGGAATCGTGGATCCCGGCCCACAGCGTCTCGACGTTGGCCCAGAAGTTCGACAGCTTGCGCCCTTGCACCCGCAGCGCCGGCGCGCTGGCATCGAATTGCGGATCGCCCAGGATCAATGCGGCCGGCTCGGCCAGCGATGCCGCCATGAATCCGCCGATATGATCGGCCGGATGCTGGCCGTCGGAATCCATCGTCAGGATGTGCGTGAAGCCTTCCGCCTTGGCGGCGCGCGCACCGTGTGCTACCGCCGCGCCCTTGCCGCGATTGCGTGCCAGTGTCAGTACGCGCAGGCCTGGGTCGCGTTGCGCCATCGTTGCCAGCGCCTCGGCGCTGCCGTCAGTGCTGCCGTCGACCACGACCCACACCGGTGCCCATTGCGAGCGCGCCGTCGTTACGGTCTCGAATACCTTGGGTCCCGGGTTGTAGCTCGGGATCAGTACCACGTGCGTGGCCGAGGGCATCATCATGGGTGCGAGGCAGTTTCGATCGAGGCGACGCCGATCGTGCGCAGTTCATTCATCGCTGTCGACCATCCTGGAAGAGGCGCTGATCATCCACACGATCGCCACGCCACCGGCCCAGTAGCTGCGTTGCTGCACCAGCGGACTGTCACTGAACACCGCTGCCTGCAGCCAATCATGGCGCACATAGGCGCCTATCCAATAGTTCGGGTAGCGCCTGCTGAGCGCGAGCAGCAGCTGTGTGCCGGCATAGCCGCCCGGCGCCTGGTAGGCCGGCCGCGCCGCGGTCGCGTACTGCGGTGCCACGCCGTAAAAATACTCGTGATAGCGGCGCTGCGCATACAGTGGTCCGCCGAGCACGCCCAGGTTCCAGCCGGCCGCCGGCCCTTGCGGACGGTAGTCGAGGCTGAGGTTGGGCGCAAATACCCAGCCGATCGAGCGCGGTGGGGAAGCCAGGGTGATGGCGTTGCGTACCGGCGCGCGCACATCCAGCCGCAGCCGCCCATCCTCGGCGCGCCACAGGTGCCCGATTAACGATGGGCCGAGCTCGACCGTGGAATCCAGATTGGGCATGCCGTTGCGCGGCGCGCTGTTGCGGCTGAACACCGGCGCGGTGGCATTGGCACTGAGGTCGAATTCCACATAACGCTGGTTCAGGAAGCGGCCGTGCAGGCCGTCGCGATCGGCGCGAAGGATGGGGCCGCGATAGGTGAAGTAAGGTACCGGCAGCGGATAGGCATGCATGGCCGACGCACCGCGGTAGTCGTTGAACACCACCACCCCGACCCCCAGGCCGAATTCCCACAATGGCAGCTCGCTGGCGTGCGCAGCGCCGGCGCGCGTCGCACCCAGCACCAGCACCGCCAGCGCCACGCCGCGCTGGCGCCAGGGGCCGCCAGGCGCCGTATTCAGAACGGCTCCGGCGTGCCGACCGCTTCGATCTCGACCAGCAGGTCAGGCCGGCAGATATCCGCCCGCAGGTACAGCACGCGCACCGCGGCGCCGATCTCACGGCGCAGCTCCCGGTCGATGCTCGGCTGGTGCTCGGCCTGGCGCACGTAGACCTTGTAGCGCAACCGATCGAGCGTATAGCGCTCGGCGCCGACCCGATCATTGGCGGTACCGATCAGGGCACGAATGTTGCGCACGATCTCGCGCGTCTGCTCGCACTGATCCCCGGCGTGCGCACTCTCATGGCCGACGATGCTGGCGGTGCCGGAGATGAACAGGGTGCGCGCCGCATCGTCGGCGATGCAGGCGCGCGCGAACGTCGGGCTGCGCGGACCGTACTGCAGCGGGTAGTCCCAGGCGCTGCACTGGCGCGGATTCTCGAGTGCGATCGGCGCGCGGGCGCTGGCGATGCAGTAGACCGTCAGCGGATTGGTCGGCGCCACGCCGACGGCGCTCGCGGCCGGCACGTTGCCGGCGATGCTGCGATTCAGGCCGATGAGTGCGTCCTGGCGTGCGCCATTGAAGTGCCAGTAGCGCTCGCCATCGCCGCTGACGGCATTGATCTCGGATAGGAAATTCCAGATCCGCAACGGATAGGGAAACGCCAGTGTCTCGAGCGCGCCGAAGATCTCGCGGTAGCCGGCCTCGGTCGCGCGCCGCAGCGCGCTGGCCGCACCAGCGGCTGCGCCGTGAGCGAACTCGGCTTCGGAAATCGTAAGGCTGGCGAACAACAGGCTGCCGTTGTGACGATAGCGCACCCGGCCGCGCTGGCCGGAGTGCATCGGACCGGCAAGACGCCAGATCTCGGCGGTGCCGCCGGCCGCGGCGAGCACCGGCACGTTGACTTCGGTCACCGGGATCTGCGCCGCCGCCGGCGCGTTCACGCCACCCTCGAAGCTCACCACCGCCAGCACGTCCTGCCACCATGCCGCCGGATGCGCACGCACAGCATTGGCGGGCGCGTAATCGACTTGTAGGGCCGCTGCCGAAGCCATCAATGCCTAAGTGCGCCGCCGCTTCAGGCCGGGCGGATGTTCAGGCTGCGACGGCGCGCGGCCAGGAGCGTGCGCAGCGGGTGCAGCAACGAGAAAATGCGGTAGGTGAGCTTGAAGGCGCGCACCGACTTCCAGATCGGCGTGCGCCCGAAGATATCGCCCGCCAGCACCGACATCAGCGCCTCCTTCATGCGCAGCAGATTGCGCGGCGCCAGCAGCATCTCGCGCATCGTCGGCGTGGTGACCCGATAGATGAACCACGAGTACTCGCGCGGACCGCGGCGCACCGAGCGGTCGAATGCGCGCAGCGCCGCGCCGGCGCGCGCCGGTGCACGCAGGCAGGCATCGACTGCATCGGCGCCGACGAAGGCGCTGTTCATCGCCAGCATCACGCCGGAGGAGAACACCGGGTCGATGAAGGCATAGGCATCGCCCAGCAGCAGATAGCCCTCGCCATGGCTGCGCGTCGAGCTGTAGGAATAGTTGCCGGTGGCCTCGACCTCGGTGATCAGCGTGGCAGTGGCCAGGCGTTGCGCCAGCGGCGCGCACAACCCAATGGTGGCAAGGAAGAACTCGTCCACCGGGGTGCTGCGCGACTTGAGGTAATAAGGCCAGACCACCGCGCCGACGCTGGTCGCGCCATCGTGCAGCGGGATGAACCAGAACCAGCCGTGATCGAACCAGTAGATCGAGATGTGGCCGGCACGCTCGTCCGGGTGGCGTCGCGCGCCGCTGAAATGGGCAAACAGCGCCGCGCTGCTGTGCCTGGGATTGCGCCGCTTGGCGCCCAGGCGATTGGCCAGGAAGGTATCGCGGCCCGATGCATCGACGAGGTAGCGTGCCTGCCAGCACTGCTTGCGCCCATCCTGGTGCTCGGCCTCGATGCGCACGCCGCGCTTGCCAAATTCGACGCTGCGCACGCGGCAGTGTTCGATGACCTCGGCACCCGCCAGCGCGGCATTTCGGATCAGGATCTCATCGAACTGTGAACGCCGCACCTGGTAGGCGTACGGCATCGATTTGTCCCAGGCCTCCGCGAAGCGAAAATCCTGCTCTCGCCCATCCCAGGGCGAGATGAATTCGGCGCCCCATTTCTGCATGCCGATCGCGCGCACCTGCTCGGCGACGCCGAGCTGTTCGAACAGCGGCAGGTTGGCGGGCAGCAGCGATTCGCCGATATGGAAGCGCGGGTGCTGGTCTTTCTCGACCAGCGTGACCTGGTGGCCGCGCCGTGCCAGCAGGGTCGCGACCGTGGATCCGGCCGGGCCACCGCCGATCACCAGCACATCCGTTTGCTGCAGCGCCGCATCGCCGTTCAACGCAGCGGCATCGGGCGATCCGCGCTCCATCATGGCTCGGATTCTAGCAGGGTGCGGTAGCGCACCGTCACGAGCTCGTCGCTGCTGCCAGCTTTTGCTCGATGAGGCGAGCCAGCGCGCCGATGCTCGGGTGATCGAAGATATCGGTAATATCTACCAGGCCCGGCCACAGCCGCTCGATGCGCTCATGGATCGCAATCAGCTTCAGTGAGCTGGCGCCGAGGTCGAACAGGCTCTCGTCGAGGTCGATGCTGCGCCCGTCGAGCTCCTGCTCGCAGATGGCGCGCAGCTGGCGGGCGATGTCGCTGCCGTCGCTGCGCGCCGCGGGCTGCTGGGCGCGCAGCCGCGCCAGCTCGGCCAGTTCGCTGTTGAAAGCACCGTCCAGATACTGCTGCTCGAGCAGATGGCGCTGAAACTTGCCGCTGGTGGTCTTCGGAATGCGCTTCACCGGCACCACGGCGCCGACCTCGAGTCCGGCATGCTCGCCGATCCGGGCCGCGACCTGGCGTGCGATCGGCAGGAATTCGGCCAACTCAGTGCGATGGAGCACGAAGATCACTAGCTCGTCGGCCTGGGCATCGGGTGCTCGCACGCCGGCGACCATGACCTTGCCGAGCTCCAGACCCGGGACCTCCTCGGCGATGCGCTCCAGGTCGTGCGGGTAATAGTTCTGTCCGTTGACGAACAGGATCTCCTTGTGGCGACCGGTGATGTAGAGCTCGCCGTCATGGATCAGACCGAGATCACCGGTGCGCAGCCAGGCGTCGGCGGTATGACTGACAGCGTTGGCATCGGCATCCTCGAAATAGCCGCCGGTGACGTTGCCGCCGCGAATCTGGATGTGGCCGACGTGCTGCGCTGGCATCGGCGCATCATCGTTGGCGGCGATGCGCAGCTCACAGTACGGGATGGCGCGCCCGACGCTTGCCAGCGTCACCGCGTCGGCCTGTCCGGGCGCGAGGGTTTGCGGTTGCTCGCCGACACCGAGCTGATGGCGGTTGAAGCCGGTCGCGCGATAAGGCACGCCGGGCTCGGGAAAGCTCACGGCCAGCGATGCCTCGGCGAGGCCATAGACCGGGAACATCGATGCGCGCGCGAGCCCGCAGGGTGCCAGCCGGTCGAGAAACTGATCGCACAGCTCGACGCTTATGGGCTCGGCGCCGTTGAAGATCAGCCTCACGCCCGACAGGTCGAGCTCGCCCGGCGCCCGATCGCCCAGCACCTTGAGGTAGTGACGGTAGCCGAAATTCGGTGAACACAGAATGCTGGCGCGTATGCGCGCGGCAAACTGCAGCCACAGCAGCGGCCGGCGCACGAACAGATCGGTCGGCATCAGGTGGCTGTGCATCCGATTGGCGAACATCACCAGATGAAATCCGATCAGGCCCATGTCGTGCGTCAGCGGCATCCACGACAGGCTGACGTCATCCTGGTTGAAACGGGCGATCTGGGTCACGCCGCGGATATTGGCCAGCAGGTTGGCGTGCGTGAGCACCACGCCCTTGGGATCGCCGGTGGATCCGGAGGAGAACTGGATGAAGGCGACATCGGCCGCTCGTGCGCGATGCAGCTTGCCAGCGCGTCCGAGCTGCTCGAGTTCGTCCACCAGAAAGGCGCGCGCGCGCAGCGCCTCGAGTGTTGCCAGCTCATGGGCGTCGCCGGCGGTGGCGCCGACGCGCTCGAGCAGGCGCTGCTCGGTGTAGATATAAGGCGACTTGAGTTTGGCGGCGATGCGCAGCAGCTTGTGCCGGTGTTCATCGCTGATACCGGGGGCGACCGGCACTGCGATGATGCCGCCGAGCAGCGCCGCCCAGAAGGCGTCGATGAACGGCTCGTTG
The DNA here is from genome assembly GCA_013289615.1 of Gammaproteobacteria bacterium. Taxonomy (GTDB): domain Bacteria; phylum Pseudomonadota; class Gammaproteobacteria; order Steroidobacterales; family Steroidobacteraceae; genus FEN-1191. The sequence goes on along the minus strand of JABCZO010000004.1, from coordinate 112,233 downwards.
CTGGACAGGAACAGGATCAGCTTGTCGCCGGGCCGTGCGCCCAGTCGCTGCAGCCGATGCAGGATGGCGAGCGCTCGCTCGTAGAGCTCGCCGAAGGCCACGCTGCGCGTCTCGCGTTCGCCTTCCAGATAGCTGATGTGGCGCGCCGCGCCGCGGTTGGCTTCCAGCAGCTCGGTCAGCGTGTGGGCGCTCATCGCGCCGGAGCTATTCAGGGGGGTCGCGTTCATCTTCAGCGCGCGATTCTAGCCCAGCGCGCGCTTCGACCGGGGCGCTGCCTTGTCTCAGGTGGCATCGATCACGCAGAATCGGACAGGCCCTAAGCATGAGCGAAGACAAGCCCGGCGGCGCATTCCGCAACACGATCTACCGGCAGGTAACCACGTCCGGCCGGCGCATGGGGCCCATGCGCCGCTGGCTCTACCGCTTGGCCGCGCCCACGCTGCTCGGATTGATGCGGCTGTGGTGGGCGAGCTGCCGCATCGTGGTGGTGGTCGGCGAGCAGCATCTGGATGCGGTGCTGGCGCGCTGGCCATCGTTCCTGCCCTGCTACTGGCACCAGCACCAGCTGTTCTGCGCGCGCTACCTGCTGCTGCAGCAGGCACGGCGCCCGTTGCGCCTCGGCTTCCTGATCAGCCCCTCGGTCGACGGGGAACTGGGCGCGATGATCGTGCGGCGCGCCGGCGGCTATGTGATCCGCGGCTCCTCCTCGCATACCGGAGCGCTGGCGCTCAAGGCTTATTTCGAGGCGCTGATGCGCGAGCAGGTTTCCCCGATCATCACCCCGGATGGGCCGCGCGGACCGCGCTTCAAGTTCAAGCCGGGCGCCATCCTGCTGGCGCAGATGTCGGGCCGGCCGATGCTGCCGCTGGCGTTCGCGGCCTCGCGCGCCGCGCTGGTGCACTGGGATCGCTTCGTGCTGCCGCTGCCGTTCTGTCGAATCGCGATCGCGATCGGTGCCCCGCGCGAAGTGCCGCGCACGCTTGATGCGGCCGCGCTGGCGGCGTTGCAGCTCGAAATGCAGCAGTCGATGCAGGCGACGTTCGCGGCGGCGAAGTCGGCGCTCGGGTTATAGTGCTCAGGCTATAGCGGGCGCTGCAAGCATGCCCCCAAGCGCCCGGGCAGCGCCCCCGATTTCGTCTCAATCCTAGACGTGTGTCAATAAATCAGCGGCTTAGCTTGAATTTCGCCAGTGCTGTGCGAGAATTTGGCACAAATGTCCAAGCCGCCGGGCACCATTACCGACCTATCGGCGTCCGACGTCCTCGTTCCGCAATTCTGGACCGGCAAGGCGGATCGGGCTGCGCCGGGTATTGATGTCGCCTGCACCAAGATCGCGGTCGACCTGCAGAATCTGGAACGCGACACCGCCGAGCAGTGCATCCAGCGCAGCCTGGAAGCGTTTCGCGATGCCACCTCGGCCGACGCCGCCTTCATCGCGCAGCTCGACGCCAGTGGCCAGCACATCGAGTCGGTACTGTGCGCACGCGGCCACTTTGCGCAATGTAACCCGGAAGCGCTGCGCGGCACCCCGACCAAATCATTGCCCTGGCTGAATTCGCGCTTCGATCACCTGCGGCTGTCTGAGTTTCGCGATACCGGCTCGCCGCGCAAGGAGCAGGCCGAGGATGCCGGCGCGCTGGCGGAGCTGGCGATCGGCTCGGCGCTGCTGGTCGCCTACCGCATCAAGCAGCAGCCCGCCGGGCTGCTCGCCCTTGCCTACGGCGTGCCGCGCGGCGGCTTCGACGTCAATCTGCAGCTGCTGATGAAGCTGCTCGGCACCAGCCTGGCGACCGGCCTGGAGCGCGTGCGCCTGTCGCAGGCGCTGCTGCGCGTCGAGGAGCGCAATGCGCTCGCCGAGCTGGCCGCCAACGACGGGCTGTGGGATTTCGATGTCGAGGGCAACGATGTGTATTTCTCGCCGCGCTGGCGCGCGATGCTCGGCTATGACGAGGCTGACCTGAAGGGCGGTTTCGACTGGCGCAGCCTGGTACATCCGGACGACATGTCGCGCGTGCAATCGGCGATCCGCGAGCACGTGGCCGACAAGACGCCGATCTTCGAGAGCGTACATCGCATGCGCCACCGCAGCGGCGAATGGCGCTGGGTCATCAGCCGCGCGAAGGCGCAGCTCGATGCGCACGGCCGGCTGCTGCGCCTGGTCGGTGTCGAGCTCGACATCACCGAGCGCAAGCTGTACGAGGAGGCGCTGTTTCGCGAGAAGGAGAGCGCGCAGATCACGCTGCAGTCGATCGGCGACGGCGTCATCACCACCGATGCCGCCTCCACCATCGATTACATCAACCCGGTGGCCGAACAGCTCACCGGCTGGCGGCTTGAGGATGCGATGGGCCGGCCGGTTGAGGAGATCTTCCGCGCCTTCCACGAGGAGACCTGCGAGCCGCTGGAGAATCCGCTGTCGGTCTCGATACGGCGCGCCCGGCCGATCAAGTCGGTGCGTCCGATGCTGCTGATCCGGCGCGACGGCAACGAGCTGTACGTCGAGAGCAGTGCCTCCCCGATTCGCTCGGGCAACGGCAAGGTCGGCGGCGGGGTGCTGGTATTCCACGACGTCAGCGAATCAAGAGAACTCAACCGGCGCCTGAGCTACCACGCCAGTCATGACCTGCTGACCGGCCTGGTCAACCGGCGCGAATTCGAGGAGCGGCTGGAGCGCGCGCTCAAGAGCGCCAAGGCGCGCGAGGCGTCCTACGCGCTGTGCTACCTGGATATCGACCAGTTCAAGATCGTCAACGACACCTGCGGCCACAGCGCCGGCGACGCACTGCTCGGCCAGGTCGGCGCGCTGCTGAAGTCCAAGGTGCGCTGGCGCGACACGCTGTCGCGTCTGCGCGGCGATGAATTCGGCATTCTGCTGGAGAGCTGCACGCTCGATGAAGCCATGCGCATGGCCGAATCGCTGCGCGAGGCGGTGCGAAATTTCCGCTTCAGCTGGGAAGAGCGGGTGTTTCGCCTCGGCGCCAGCATCGGCGTGGTGCCGATTACCGCCGACAACGAGGACGTCGCCTCGATCCTGTCGGCCGCCGACAGTGCCTGCGCGGCGGCCAAGGAGCAGGGCCGCAACCGCGTCCACAGTTTTGCCGAGAACGACATCGAGCTGATGCGCCGCCGGCGCGAGATGCAATGGGCGGCGCGCATCAACGCGGCGCTGGAAGAGGGCCGCTTCGAGCTGTTCCGGATGCCGATCCTGCCGCTGCAGGTACCCGAGACCGGCGCGCACTACGAGCTGCTGCTGCGCATGCGCGATGAGAACGGCCGCATCGTCGCGCCCGACAGTTTCATCGCCGCGGCCGAGCGCTACGGCATCATTCCGAGCATCGATCGCTGGGTGGTCGAGAATGCGCTGCGCTGGCTGGTGTCGGAGGCCGACGAGCGCGAGCGGCTGTCGATGTGCTCGATCAACCTGTCCGGCCAGAGCCTGGGCGACGACAAGTTCCTGCCGTTTGTGATCGATCAATTCCACCGCAGCGGCCTGGATGCCTCCAAGATCTGCTTCGAGATCACCGAGACCGCCGCGGTCGCCAGCTTCTCCCAGGCCAATCGCTTCATCCAGGCGCTCAAGGAGCTGGGCTGCAAGTTCGCGCTCGACGACTTCGGCACCGGACTGTCCTCGTTCGGCTACCTGAAGCATTTCCCGGTGGATTACCTGAAGATCGACGGCAGCTTCGTGCGCGAGATCCTGCACGATCCGATCGATCGCGAGATGGTGCGCTCGATCAACGAGATCGGTCACCTGACCGGCAAGCAGACCATCGCCGAATTTGCCGAGAACGCCGAGATCATCCAGATGCTCAGGAACATCGGCGTCGACTTCGCGCAGGGCTACGGCGTCGCCCAGCCGCAGCGCATCCTCAAGTCCGTCAGCAGCAGCTAGTTCTATTCGGGCAGCGTGTAGGGCAACGGCAGCGCGCTGGCCGCCACGCCGCCGCTCGCCAGCAACTGGCCGCTCTCATCCGCCTCCTGCCCGGCGCCGGCCAGCGACGCCACCGCGAGGAACTCACACTGTCCCGCGGCATGCTGCGTGGCTTCGACCACGCGAAAGCTGCGCCCATCGTCCAGGCGGCCGGCATCGCCGGCGGCCAGCCGCAGCGCCGAACGGCTCACGAAGCGTTGCAGCCGGCGCTTGATGCGGCCGCGATAGTGCGCGCGGGCGATGACTTCCTGACCGGTGTAGCAGCCCTTGGTGAACGAGACGGCGTCGATGCAATCCAGGTTGAGCATCTGCGCCACGAACTGGCCCGAGGTGGCGCTGTAGACCTGCGCCAGCCCGGCGGCGATGTCCAGCGCCCGCCACTGCTCGCGCGACAGCAGCGGCAGCGAGGGCGGGGGCTCGAGCGCGCTCTGTAGCAGCAGCGCGCGCGGCTCGTGCGCCAGCCCATAGCCCACCCGCTGGCCGGTGAGCCCGCCGGCGGCATCCGGGCTGGCAAGGCCAAGCACGCGATAGTGCGCGCTGGCGTCGCTGATGGTGACTTTGGCGCGCAGCAGGTAGCGGCGCAGATGCGTCGCCATGCTCGCCACCAGCTCGAGCGGCAGCAGCGCCAGCACCTCGCCCTGACCGGCGCCGATCAGCCCCAGCAGTGCCAGCGTGCGTCCCTGCGGATTGTGCACACCCGCGCGCAGCAGCGCGCCGGCCGAGACCCTCGATACATCGTTCGACAACTGGCCCTGCAGGAATTTCTCGACCTCGGCGCCGCTGAATCGCAGCGCTCCCAAGTCATCGAGCAGGCAGACGGCGGCGGGCTGGTTCATCGCATGAGCCGTGTTTTACCGCGCTGGCGCGGTGGTCGGTGATGGGCAATTCTGGCACACTTGTGTGCATGCCGGATTTTGCAGCAGGGCCCCTCGCGTCGGTTGAGCGCACAGCGAACGACGCCGGCCCGGCATTGCCGGCTGCGCCGATGGTCGCAGCGCCGGGGGCACCCACGCCGGGCCAGACGCGGCGGCCGCCGGGGGAAATCGGCGGTGCGCCGGGTCCGGATCCCACGCGCTTCGGAGACTGGGAAAAATTCGGGCGCTGCATCGATTTTTGACGGGAGCAGGCATGGCTGAGCGACCGTTATCACCGCACATCACGCGCTACCGCTGGGCCTACACGATGACACTGTCGATCGTGCACCGGATCACCGGTGTGGCATTGGCGCTGGCGCTGCTTGGACTCATCGCCTGGCTGGTCAGCGCCAGCCTGGGTGCCGAGACCTATGCGGCGATCCTGCCGCTGCTGACCGGCATTGCCGGCAAACTACTGGCGTCACTGGCGGTGGCCGCGCTGATCTATCACTTCTGCAACGGCCTGCGCCATCTCGCCTGGGATCTGGGCTTCGGCTATGAACGCGTCGATGCGCGCCGCAGTGCCGTGCTAGTGCTCGCCGTCACGCTGATCGGCGCCGCGGTCTGCCTGTATTTCATCTTCCGGCCCGGCGCAGGCGCCGCATGAGCCTGCGTGCGCCGCTGGCACGGGCACTGCATCACGGCAGCGCGCACGATGGCGTCGGCCACTGGCTGATCCAGCGCGTCACCGCCGTCGCACTGGCGCCGCTGGCGATCTGGCTGCTGATCGCGCTGCTGTCGTTGCCGTCATCCGACTACCCGACCGTCACCGGCTGGATCGGTGCGGGCCTGCACCCGGTGCTGCTCGCCCTGACGCTGCTGATCGCCAGCTGGCATTCGTGGCTCGGTATCCAGGAGGTGATCGAGGACTATGTCCACGGCTTTGTGTCGAAGAGCAGCGCGCTGCTGGCGTCACTGTTCGTGCACGTGCTGTTCGCGGCCGGCGGGGTGTACGCGGTGCTGCGCATCGCGCTGGCGGGTGGCGCATGAGCGCGTACGAGTTCGTGGATCACACCTATGACGTGGTCGTGGTGGGCGCGGGTGGCGCCGGCCTGCGCGCCACGCTCGGGCTGGCCGAGGCCGGGCTGTCCACCGCCTGCATCACCAAGGTGTTTCCGACCCGCAGCCACACCGTGGCGGCACAGGGCGGTATCAGTGCCGCGCTCGCGATCATGGGCGAGGACGACTGGCGCTGGCATATGTATGACACGGTCAAGGGATCGGACTGGCTGGGCGACCAGGACGCGATCGAATTCATGTGCAAGGAGGCGCCCGCCGCGGTGATCGAACTGGAACACTACGGGGTGCCGTTTTCGCGCACCGACGATGGCCGCATCTATCAGCGCCCGTTCGGCGGCATGACCACCCATTACGGCAAGGGCATCGCGCAGCGCACCTGCGCCGCCGCCGATCGCACCGGGCACGCGATGCTGCACACGCTGTATCAGCAGTCGCTGCGCCATCAGGCGGAGTTTTATATCGAGTACTTCGCGCTCGACCTGATCATGCAGAACGGCGAATGTCGCGGCGTGGTCGCGCTCGATCTGGCCGACGGCAAGCTGCATCGCTTCCGCTCGCAGACGACGATCCTCGCCACCGGCGGCTACGGCCGCACCTACTTCTCGTGCACCTCGGCGCACACCTGCACCGGCGATGGCGGGGGCATGGTGCTGCGTGCGGATCTGCCGCTGCAGGACATGGAATTCGTGCAGTTTCACCCGACCGGCATCTACGGCTCGGGCTGCCTGATCACCGAAGGGGCGCGCGGGGAGGGCGGCTACCTGACCAACGCGCTGGGGGAGCGCTTCATGGAGCGCTACGCGCCGAATGCGAAGGACCTGGCCTCGCGCGACGTCGTCAGCCGCGCCGAGACGATCGAGATTCGCGAGGGCCGCGGCGTCGGTGAACACAAGGATCATATCCACCTGCACCTGGAGCATCTGGGCGCCGCCGTGATCCACGAGCGCCTGCCCGGCATCGCCGATACCGCCCGCATATTCGCCGGCGTTGACGTCACGCGCGAGCCGATCCCGATCCTGCCCACGGTGCACTACAACATGGGCGGCATCCCGTGCACGATCCAGGGCGAGGTGGTGACGCTCAAGAACGGCGATGCCAACGGCGTGGTGGCCGGGCTGATGGCGATCGGTGAAGCCGCCTGCGTGTCGGTGCACGGCGCCAACCGCCTGGGCAGCAATTCATTGCTCGACCTGGTGGTGTTCGGCCGCGAGGCCGCCCGCCACTGTGCCGCCACCTTGACGCCGGGCGCCACGCAGCGCTCGCTGCCGAAGGACGGCGTCGATGGGATGCTGGCGCGCTTCGACCGGCTGCGCTTTGCCAGTGGAGCGCGTCCGACCGCCTCGATTCGCCTGGAGATGCAGCGCATCATGCAGACCGATGCGGCGGTGTTTCGCACCGGCGAGTCGCTGCAGCAGGGCATCGCGCGCTTGTCGGACACCGTTGCCTCGTTCGCCGAGGTGGCGGTGTTCGATCGCGGCCTGATCTGGAATACCGACCTGGTCGAGACCCTGGAGCTGCACAACCTGCTGCTGCAGGCGCTGGCGACCATTCATTCGGCCGCCAATCGCCAGGAGAGCCGGGGCGCACACGCACGCGAGGATTTCCCGCAGCGCGACGACGTCAACTGGATGAAACACAGTCTGTGCTGGGTCGATAGCGAGGGCCGTGCGCGCATCGACTACCGGCCGGTGCACCTGCATACCCTGACCAACGAAATCGAAGTCATCGCCCCCAAGGCCCGGACGTACTGACATGGCTGAATTCAGGTTGCCGCCCAATTCGCGCATCGATCAGGCTGCCGGTAAGACCTTCAGTGCGCCGGCCGGGGCCAGGAACCTGCGGCGCTTTCGCATCTATCGCTTCGATCCGGCAGCCGGCAGCCGGCCGCGCATCGACAGCTACCAGCTCGACATGGCCAGCTGCGGGCCGATGGTGCTCGATGCGCTGCTGAAGATCAAAAACGAGATCGATCCGACGCTGTCGCTGCGCCGCTCGTGCCGTGAAGGCATCTGCGGCTCGTGCGCGATGAACATCAACGGCCTGAATACCCTCGCCTGTACCAAGGCCTGCAATGAGCTCGGCCGCGGCGACATCAGTATCTATCCGCTGCCGCACCTGCCGGTGGTGAAGGATCTGGTGACCGACCTGACGAATTTCTATGCCCAGTACGCCGCGGTGAAGCCGTGGCTGCAGACCGCCACCCCGACGCCGCCCGACCGCGAGCGGCTGCAATCCAAGGAGGAGCAGCAGAGGATCGACCGGCCTTCCGCCTGCATCCTGTGCGCCTGCTGTTCCACCGCCTGCCCGAGCTACTGGTGGAACTCCGAGCGCTACCTGGGACCCGCCGCACTGCTGGCCGCCTATCGCTGGATCGTCGACAGTCGCGACGAGGCCACCGGCGAGCGGCTCGATGCCCTCGAGGATCCGTTCCGGCTGTATCGCTGTCACACCATCATGAACTGCACCGAGGCCTGCCCGAAGGACCTGAACCCGGCCAAGGCGATCGGCGCCATCAAGAAAATGCTGGTCGAGCGCCAGCACTGAAGCGCCTTGACCGTGAGCACGCCACTGCCGGCCGCGAGCCTGGCCAGGATGCGCTGGCGCTGCCGTCGCGGCATGAAGGAACTCGACCTGCTGCTGATCGGCTGGCTGGAGCGCCGGTTCGAGGCCGCCAGCGACGCCCAACGCGGCGAGTTTGAGGCGCTGCTCGAGCTGCCCGACCCGCAGCTGGCGGGCTACCTGCTGCGCCGCGAGCCCCCCGAGCGGGCGCCAGTGGCCGCGCTGGTGGCGTCGATCCTGGCCGAGGGTTGCATTATGTCGAGCAAGCGCGGCGGCGGGAACCTTCGCTGAGCCCCCGGCTCCAAGCTCGTGGGCGCCCCGTATCACTGCCGACTGGCTCCAAGGTCCTCATGTCCGCTACTGCTGATAGACTCCATCTGAAGAACTTAAAGTACGGTTCCGAGTCTGTTCAGGTCGTCGATGCGCGGCCTGGCAGTGCGATGACAGGATTGCCCATGGTCGTGGATGCGAGTGACTTGAGTCTGGTAAGGCGGGTGCAGCGCGGCGAGCGCGGCGCCTATGACCTGCTGGTGCTCAAGTATCAGCACAAGGTCGTCAAGCTGGTGATGCGCTACCTGCGAAACCCCGCCGATGCCGAGGATGTGGCCCAGGAGGCGTTCGTCAAGGCCTACCGCGCGCTGCCACAGTTTCGCGGTGACAGCGCCTTTTATACCTGGCTGTACCGCATCGCGATCAACACCGCCAAGAACGCCCTGGCCGCCCGCGAACGCAATCCGGTGAGCTACGAGCTGGATCTGCAGGGTAACGACGAGTCATCGGACATGGTCAGTCGGCTGAAGGATCCGGAAACCCCCGAGGGCTTGGCACTCACCGAGGAGATCCGCGATACCGTCAATCACGCGATCGGTGAGCTGCCCGAGGACCTGCGCACCGCGATCGTGCTGCGCGAGCTCGAGGGCATGAGTTACGAGGAAATTGCCGCCTCAATGGACTGTCCGGTGGGCACGGTGCGCTCGAGGATCTTTCGCGCCCGCGAGGCGATCGATCGACGGCTGCGTGAGGTATTTGACGGCGGCTTGGGTCGAACGGAGGAACTGGTGTGATCACGGATGAAGTAGAGAGCCAGCTGTCGGCGATGTTCGACGGCGAGTTGCCGGCGACCGAATGCGAGTTGCTGGCGCGGCGTATCGACCGCGATGAGAATCTGCGTGCCCGCTGGTCGCGCTACGCGCTGATCGGGGCCGCGATGCGCTCGGAGCCGGTGGCCACCGCGCGCAGCGGCTTCGCCCGTCGCGTGAGCGCCGCCCTTTCCGGATCGGAGCTGCACCCGCGCTCGCGGCGCGGCAGAAAGTTGATCGTCAACGTCGCGCTGTCGGCCTCCCTGGTGGTGGCGGTGGCCGGCCTGTCGATTTCACTGCTGCGAACCGCGTCCGTGGGCGCCGGCAGCGGCACGCTGGCTCAATCGGCGGCTGCTCGCCCCGATTCGCAGGCGCCCGCAGCGGCGCTGACCCCCGGCCGCGACGGCGCCGTGCTGGCCAATGTCGCGACTGCCGATCCGGGCGCCGCTCTGGCGCGACGCGGCAGCACTGGCGAGCCGGTCAGTTACGTGACGCCCGCCAGCGTCGTCAATGTCAATAACGCGCTGCGCACCGAGCTGGCTGATTTCATTGTCGCCCACAGCGAATATTCCACGCCGCTGATGCGGCGCAATCTGCTGTCCGCGCTGGTCAGCAACGAGGATGGGGCCGACAGCGCGGTGCCGGTCGCGGCCGTGGCTGGCGCGCCTGCAAGTCCAGCGGCAGGTGCAGTGCATGCGACCGTTGCGGCTTCAGCCTCGGGCCGCTAACCGCTCCAGCGCCGCGGCAACGCTATGGGCCGCCGGCAGTTGCGCGGCGCTGCTGGCCAGTGCCGTCGCTGCGGTGGCCGAAGACGATCCCCTGGAATGGCTGGCGCGCACCGATCAGGCGCTGGCGACGCGTAATTACGAGGGCGTATTCGTCCACGAACATGCCGGGGAGACCGAGACGCTGCGCGTGATCCATCGCGTTGGCAGCGACGGCGTCTCCGAGCGGCTGCTGTCGATGGACGGCTCGGGCCGCGAGTTCATCCGCAAGGGCAGCCAGCTGACCTGCTACCTGCCCGACAAGCGTACCGTGCTGGAAGAGAAGAGTAACGACGCCGGTCTGCTGCTCGGCAGCCTGCCGCAAGTGGACGCCAGCTCCGTGCGGCTCTACCAGGTCACCGAACTGCAGAAGACGCGCGTCTCGGGCCGCGATGCGCGCGTGATCGCGGTGGTGCCGATGGATCAGCTGCGCTACGGCTATCGCGTCTGGATCGACGAGGCCACCGCGATGCCGCTCAAGACGCAGTTGCGCAGCAGTTCGGGCCAGGTGCTCGAGCAGATCGTGTTCACTGACCTGCGCCTGCCCGCGCATATCGCCGATTCCGAGCTGGAACCGGCGGTGGACGCGCGCAATTACCGCCGCGTACAGCACCTGGCCGATCCGGTGGATTCGCGTGGCCTGTCGATCTCCTGGGAGGAGAGCGTGCTGCCGCCCGGATTTCGGATGACCGTCAGTGCGCGCCAGGTGCTGCACAGTGGTCCGGTGGAACACCTGGTATTCAGCGACGGGCTGGCCTCGGTATCGGTATTCGTCGAGATCGGCCGCAAGCAGCCCACCGAGCATGGCTCGGACGATGCCGCGACCATCGGTTCCTCCTCGGCCTACTCGACCGTGGTGCAGGGTTACCGGGTCACCGCGGTCGGCGAAGTGCCGCCCGATACGGTACGCGCGATCGCGCTGTCGATCCGCACCGCAGCTCCCGCGCCGAGCATGCCCGAATCACTGCTGGGCATGGGCGGTCTGCTGACGCCAGCGCGCCACACCGACGGCAGCGGCTCGATCTTCGATGAGATTTCAGCCACCCAGGGCCCGGCTGCCAGCCCGGACAACCACGGCCTGGGCAGCGGCCGCGCGGGCTTTGGCAGCGGCAATGGTACGACCGCTTTCGGCGCCCCCGGCGTCTCCGGCGTCCCCGGCGCTGCCCCCGGCGTGGCCGGCGGTGCCGCCTTCGGCGGCGCTGCCGGTGCGGCCCCGGGTCGGCATTGAGTGTGCCGCAGGGTGCCGTCGGGCACCGGCTGACGCTACTGACTCGCGCCGAGTGCGGGCTGTGCGACGACATGCTGCGCGAGCTGACGGCGCTGCGCGAGCGCCATGCGCTGCCGCCGCTCACGCTTAAGGACGTGGACTCGGATCCGCAGTTGCAGCGCCGTTATGGGCTGAAGATTCCGGTGCTGCTGCTCGATGAGACCCCGGTGTGCAGTGGCCGGCTGGATCAGGCCGAGTTGCTGCGCGCGCTCGCCGACCGGCCCGGCGCGGCTTAAGGCTATAATCCGCGCGCCCCGCCTCCGGGGCTTCCAAGCCCCTAGATGCAACGCATACGCAATTTCTCCATCATCGCGCACGTTGACCATGGAAAATCGACGCTCGCTGACCGGCTGATCCAGCTGTGCGGCGGCCTCGAGGCGCGCGAGATGCAGGCCCAGGTGCTCGACTCGATGGACCTGGAGCGCGAACGGGGCATCACCATCAAGGCGCAAAGCGTGACGCTGAACTATCAGGCGCGCGACGGCGAGGCCTATCAGCTCAACCTGATCGACACCCCCGGCCATGTCGACTTCTCATACGAGGTGTCGAGGAGCCTTGCGGCCGGCGAGGGCGCGTTGCTGGTGGTGGATGCCTCCCAGGGCGTGGAGGCGCAGAGTGTCGCCAATTGCTACACCGCGATCGAGCAGGGCCTGGAGGTGCTGCCGGTGATCAACAAGATCGACCTGCCCTCGGCCGATCCCAAGCGCGTCATCACCGAGATCGAGGAGATCATCGGCATCGACGCGCAGGACGCGGTGTGCGTCAGCGCCAAGACCGGCGAGGGGGTACCGGAGCTGCTGGAGGCGATCATCGCCCGCATTCCGCCGCCGCAGGGCGACCCCGACGCGCCGGTGCAGGCGCTGATCGTGGATTCCTGGTTCGACAACTATGTCGGCGTGGTATCCCTGACGCGCATGGTCAATGGCGTCCTGCGGCGCGGCGACAAGATTCGCGTGATGTCCACCGGGCGCGCCCACAGCATCGACAAGCTCGGCCGCTTCACCCCCAAGTCGATCGCGCTCGACACGCTCAGCGCCGGGGAGGTCGGGTTCGTGATCGCCGGCATCCGCGAGATCGACGGTGCACCGGTGGGCGACACGATCACCCTCGATGCTCGCCCGTGCGATGCGCCGCTGCCCGGCTTCAAGCAGATACAGCCGCGCGTATTCGCCGGCCTGTTCCCGATCAATGCCGAGGACTATGAGAGCTTTCGCGATGCGCTCGCCAAGCTCAAGCTCAATGACTCGGCGCTGCATTACGAACCCGAATCCTCCACCGCACTGGGTTTCGGCTTTCGCTGCGGCTTCCTCGGGCTGCTGCACATGGACATCGTGCAGGAGCGGCTCGAGCGCGAATATGGGCTGAACCTGGTGACCAGCGCGCCGACCGTGATCTATGAGGTCGCGCACACCGACGGCAGCGTCGACTATGTGGACAACCCGTCGAAACTTCCGCCGCTGAACGTGATCGCCGAGATCCGCGAGCCGATCATCACCGCCAGCATCCTGGTGCCGCCGGACTACGTCGGCGCCGTGCTCGGGCTGTGCAGCGAAAAGCGCGGCGTGCAGAAGAAAATGCTCTACCTGGCGGCGCAGGTGTCGCTGCAGTACCAGCTGCCGCTGGCCGAAGTGGTGCTCGACTTCTTCGACCGGCTGAAATCCGCCACCCGCGGCTACGCGTCGTTCGATTACGTTTTCAGCCATTTTCAGGTCGCGCCGCTGTCAAAGCTTGATATCCTGATCAACGGCGAGCCGGTCGATGCGCTGTCGATCATCGTGCACCGCGAGCACGCCTATGCGCGCGGCCGCGAACTGGTCGACAAGATGCAGGAGCTCATTCCGCGGCAGATGTTCGAGGTTGCGGTGCAGGCCGCGATCGGCAGTCACGTGATTGCGCGCGCCACGGTAAAGGCGCTGCGCAAGAATGTGCTGGCGAAGTGCTACGGCGGCGATGTCTCGCGCAAGCGCAAGCTGCTCGAAAAGCAGAAAGAGGGTAAGAAGCGCATGAAGCTGGTGGGGCAGGTCGAAATCCCGCAGGAGGCCTTTCTGGCGGTACTGAAAGTCGGGCGCAAATGAGCTGCCGCCGCGCTCCAGAGGACCAGGCATGCTGACGCAGGTACTCACGGTGCTCACCCTGCTGGCGATTCCGGCGGCGCTGATCGCCATAGTCGATGACTGGTTCCTGCGGCCGCGCCGGCGCATCGCCGGCAGCAGCGCGGTGGACAGGCCGCTGCTGGCGGCGATCTACTACGCGTTGCCGCTGCTGCTGCTGGCGGCGCTGTTGCGCCTGCTGCTGTCCGAGCGGCTGGATTTCAGCATGGTGCTGGTCACGGTGGTGACGGCCGCCGGCCTGGTGTGGCTGGTCGATCACCTGCTGTTCGAGCCGATGCGGCGCCGTGCGGCGATCGCCGCCGGTCGCGATGCATCCGAGCAGCCGGTGCCGGTCACGGTGGATTACGCGCGCAGCTTCTTCCCGGTCGCGGTGATCGTACTGCTGGTGCGCTCGTTCATCTTCGAGCCGTTTCGTATTCCGTCCGATTCGATGATGCCGACGCTGCTCGACGGCGATTTCATCATCGTCAACAAATACGCCTACGGCCTGCGGCTGCCGGTGCTCGACCAGAAGGTGGTCTCGATCGGTGAACCGCAGCGCGGCGACGTGGTGGTGTTCCACTACCCGCCCGATCCGGCGGTCAACTTCATCAAGCGCCTGGTCGGCCTGCCGGGCGATCACGTGCGCATCCGCTCCGACCAGCTGATCATCAACGGCGTGCCGGTGCCGCTGCAGGCCGATGGCCGCTACGACGATGGCTGCTACCACAATATGCGCCAGTCGACCGAGATCCTGGGGACGCACCGCCACCAGACGCTGTCGTGCCTGACCCCGGACGAAATCGTGGCGGCGCCCAGTTCCAGCTGCAACCGCAAGCTGGAGCGCAACTACGAATGCATCGAGCCGAGCACGCCCGGACTGCGCGATCCCAGCGACCGGGACGACATCGACGTTCCGCCGGGCCAATACCTGATGATCGGCGACAATCGCGATAACAGTTACGATGGCCGCTACTGGGGTTTCGTGCCGGAGGATCATCTGGTCGGCAAAGCGACCCGAATCTGGTTCAATTGGGACCTGCATCGCTCCGGCGGGCCGGTCTGGAGTCGGATCGGCCGCCGCATCGAGTAGCGCTGTAGCGCGGCACGGCGATCGAGTGCAATAGGGCCTAGGGAAAGCCAAAAGGGAGTCTACTCATGCGCCATTCACAGCGTGGCATCACATTCATCGGCTGGCTGGTCTTGCTGGTGCCAGTCGCGATCGTCGTCTATGCGGGCATCCGCCTGGCCCCCATGTACCTGAACTACATGCGCGTCGCCAAGGCGCTGTCGCAGACGGCCAGCGAAGCCAAGGCGGGCGATGCGACCAACGGGCAGTCGCTGCGCGTGGCGCTGGAGAAGCACTTCGATATCGAGGGCATTGAGAAGCCGAGGACCAAGGACATCGATATCCACCGCGAAAACGATCACTGGGTGGCGATCGCCGACTACGAGGACCTGGCGCCGATGTTCGGCAATATCTCGCTGCTGGTGCAGTTCCACAAGGAGGCCGTGGTCCCCTAAAGCCCATGAACCGCTCCGAGCGCCTGCGCTGCTGGCTTCGCGAGGCGATCGCGTACGAGCCGGCGGATCTGGCGCTGTTCGAAACCGCGCTGACACATCGCAGCGCCGACGGCCCGAACAACGAACGGCTGGAATTTCTCGGCGACGCCGTGCTCGGCATGATCACCGCCCAATACCTGTTCGAACGCTTCACCGACGCCGACGAGGGGGCCTTGAGCCGGTTGCGCGCGCGCGTCGTGAACGGCGAGTCACTGGCACAGCTGGCGGCGGGCCTTGAACTCGGCGAACTGCTCTCGCTCGGCCAGGGGGAGCTGAAGACCGGCGGATACCGGCGCGAATCGATCCTGGCCGATGCGCTCGAGGCGCTGTGCGGTGCGCTGTATCTGGACGCCGGGCTGGCGGCGGCGCGCGTCGCGGTACTGCGGCTGCTGGCCCCGGCGCTTGACTCGCTGACGCTGCCGGCCGAGCTGAAGGACCCGAAGACACGGCTGCAGGAGCTGCTGCAGGCGCGCGGCCTGCCGCTGCCGCGCTACAGTGTCGACAGCGTCGCCGGAGAATTGCATGCCCAGGTGTTTCGCGTCACCTGCGAAGTCGACCCGATGGCGGTGCGCGCGACCGCCGCCGGCTCGAGCCGGCGACGCGCCGAGCAGGCTGCCGCCGCCTGCATACTCGAGCAGCTCCAGGGCGAGCCATGACGGACTTTCGCAGCGGTTTTGTCGCTCTCGCCGGCCGCCCGAACGTCGGCAAGTCGACGCTGCTCAATGCCCTGGTCGGACACAAGCTCAGCATCGTGACGCCGCGGCCGCAGACCACGCGCCACCGGGTGATCGGCCTGCTGCAGCTGCCCGACGCGCAGATTGCGTTCGTGGACACCCCGGGGCTGCACCTGGGGCCAAAGCGCGCGCTCAACCGCGCGATGAATCGCAGCGCGACCGCCGCCGTCGGCGAGGCCGACCTGGTGGTGCTGGTGGTTGAAGCGCTCAAATGGACCGATGAGGATGAGCTGGCGCTCGGCCGGATAGCGGCCAGCGGGCACGAGGTGGTGGCGGTGGTCAACAAGGTCGATCGGGTGCGGCCGCGCGAGCGTCTGCTGCCCTTCCTCGGGCAGCTGGCCGCGCGCCACGGGTTCCGGGATATCGTGCCGGTCTCGGCCACCAAGGGCGACAATCTCGAGGCTCTGCGCCGGGTGCTCGTCGCCGCGCTGCCGGTCGCCGAAGCGATGTTTCCGCTCGATCAGCTGACCGACCGCAGCGAGGCGTTTCGCATCGCCGAGACCATCCGCGAGAAGCTGACGCTGGAGCTGGTGGAGGAGCTGCCGTACGGTGTGGCGGTGGAGATCGAGCAGATCGTGGTGGAGGAAGACGGCCGCAAGGCGGTGTCGGCCGTCATCTGGGTGGACCGCGCCGGCCAGAAGCCGATCGTGATCGGTGCGGAGGGCTCGCGGCTCAAACGCATCGGGCGCTCGGCGCGCCTGGAGCTCAATCGGCTGCTCGGGCAGCGCTTTCACCTGATCCTGTGGGTCAAGGTGCGCGCGGACTGGGCCGACGACGCCCGCGCCCTGCAGCAGCTGGGTGTGGAATGAGCCGCTCCACCCAGCGCGTGCAGCTGACGCGCGCCTACGTGCTGCATCAGCGACCGTTCCGCGACACCAGCCTGATCGTCGAGGTGTTCGCGCGCGACCACGGCCGCCTGACGGTGTTTGCGCGCGCCGCCCGCGGTCCGCGCTCGCGCTTTGCGCTGCTGCAGCCGTTTCGCGCGCTGCTGCTGTCCTGGAGCGGGCGTGGCGAGGCGCCGGCCCTGAGTGGTGCTGAGAATGCCGACAGCCCGCCGGCGTTGCCGGCCGCGTGCCTGATGAGCGCGTTCTATCTTAATGAGCTGCTGCTGACGCTGGTGACGCGCCACGATCCGCATCCGGAACTGTTCGATCAATACGAGGCGACGCTGGCGCTGCTGCGCCAGCCACTGCCGGCCGATGCGTCGCTGCGCCAGTTCGAGGCGCGGCTGCTCGAGTTCATCGGCTACGGGCTCAATCTTGCGGCCGAGGCGGATACCGGACTGCCGGTTCGTGCCGATGCCCATTATCATTTCCAGCCCGGCGTGCACGGCGTCGTGATCGCCGAGCCCGGCAGCCCGGGTGCCATCGGTGGCAGCGTGCTGCAGCGGCTGGCACTGGGCAGCGGCTTTGACAGTGACGCGGAGCTGCGCCAGGCGCGTGCGCTGATGCGCGCGGCACTCGATCACTGTCTGGATGGCCGTGAACTGCGCACCCGCATCGTGGCCCGCTCGATCCTCAATTACCCGCGCAGGGAGCGCACTGGCTGATGCATCAGGCAATTGCGCTCGGTCTGAACATCGATCACGTCGCCACCCTGCGCCAGCAGCGGCACACGCGCTATCCGGAGCCGCTGCAGGCCGCACTGCTGGCCGAGCAGGCCGGCGCGGACAACATCACGCTGCACCTGCGCGAGGATCGCCGGCATATCCAGGAACGCGACGTGCGGCTGCTGGCGGGTCTGCTCGGCACGCGCATGAACCTGGAACTGGCCGCGACCGGCGCGATGATCGAATTTGCCTGCGCTCTGCGGCCGGCCGATTGTTGCCTGGTGCCCGAGCGACGTGCCGAGCTCACCACCGAAGGCGGCCTGGATGTGGTGGCCGGCGGGGCGGAACTGCGCGCGGCCTGCGCTCGCCTCGCCGGTGCCGGGATTCGCGTTTCGCTGTTCATCGACGCGCACCAAGCGCAGATCGAGGCCGCGGTCGCCGCGCGCGTGCCGGTGATCGAGCTGCACACTGGCCTGTATGCTGAGAGCAGCGGCGCGGCCCAGGCACGCGAGCTCGAGCGGCTGCGCGAGGCGGCGCGCTTTGCGGCCAGCCGCGGACTTACGGTGCACGCCGGTCATGGCCTGAACTACCACAATGTCACGCCGGTCGCGGCCATCGCAGAAATCGTCGAGCTCAATATCGGTCACGCGATCATCGCGCGGGCGCTGTTCGACGGACTGGCCGCGGCGGTGCGCGACATGAAGGCGATGATGCTTGCGGCGCGTGCATGATCTTCGGCATCGGTATCGACGTCCTGGAGGCCCGGCGCATGCACGCGAGCTACGCGCGCTTCGGCACCCATCTGCTCGACCGGCTGCTGCTGCCGCAGGAGCGGCGGCAGTTCGAACTCACCCGGCGGCCGGAGCGTTTCCTGGCGATGCGTTTCGCCGCCAAGGAAGCCATCGTCAAGGCGATGGGGACCGGCTTTGCGCACGGTGTCTGGATCCGCGACGTCGGCGTGGTGCAGAACGCCTGGGGTAAGCCCGAGGTCATCTACTCGGCGCGCGGCGAGCGGCTGCGGCGCCGACTGGGCGTCGGTGAGGGCCATGTCACGCTGACCGATGAGGCGGGCCTGATCGTCGCGGTCGCGGTGCTGCTGCGCCGCGCCCCCAAGGTCCGCGCCGGCAGGGCCCGCGCCGGCAAGGTCCGCGCCGGCAAGGTGCGCGCCGGCAAGGTGCGCGCGGCGGCGGGTTCGGTGTCGAAGCGCGGCTCGGTCCGATGAACTGCCTGGTGTTCGACATCGAAACCGTGCCCGACGTCGAGCTGGGACGGCGGCTGTACGGCCTTGACGGACTGGAGGATGCCGCGGTTGCCAAGGCGATGTTCGCCCGCCAGCGGGCCGAGAGCGGCAGCGAATTCCTGCCGCACATCCAGCAGCGCGTGGTCGCGATCGCCTGCATACTGCGTAGCCGCGAGCAGCTCAAGCTGTGGAGCCTGGGCGATCTGCAATCGAGCGAATCGGAACTGTTGACCCGTTTTTTCGATGGCATCGAAAAATACTCCCCCGACCTGGTCTCCTGGAACGGCGGCGGTTTCGATCTGCCGGTGCTGCACTATCGCTCGCTGAAGGCGGGCGTGCAGGCGCCGCGTTATTGGGAAACCGGTGAGGAGGACAACGCGTTTCGCTACAACAACTATCTCAGCCGCTTCCACTGGCGCCACCTCGACCTGATGGACGTGCTGGCGGGCTTCCAGGGGCGTGCCCGCGCCAGCCTCGCCGATGTGGCGGCGCTGCTCGGTTTCCCGGGCAAGCTCGGATTCTCGGGCGACAAGGTCTGGGATACCTATCTGGCAGGCGGCCTGGCGGACGTGCGCCGCTACTGCGAAACCGACGTACTGAATACCTTCCTGATCTATCTGCGCTTCCAGTACCTGCGCGCTCGCATCGACCGTGCCGGGCTCGATGCAGAACTGGAGCGCGTGTGCGCGCTGCTGCGCAGTTCCGGCGAGCCGCACCACGCCCAGTTCCTCAAGGCCTGGGAGGCACTGACGTGATCGGCGCGGATGCGGCGCTCGCCGCCAATTTCGAACCGATCACACCGCGCTGCGCGCATTTTGATGTCTGCGGCGGCTGCGCCCTGCAGCACCTCGACAGCGGCGCGCAACTGCAGCTCAAGCAACAGCGGCTGCGCGACACGCTCGAGCGCGTCGCGCAGCTGGCGCCCGCGCGCTGGCTGCCCGCCATCGCCAGCCCGCCCTGGGGCTACCGCCGCCGCGCGCGGCTCGGCGTGCGCTACGTGTGGCAAAAGGAACGCTCGCTGGTCGGCTTTCGCGAGCGCAGCTCCAACCGCATCGCCAACATCGCGCGCTGCGAGGTGCTCGCGCCGCCGCTCGACGGGCTGATCCTGCCGCTGTCGGCGCTGATCACACAGCTGTCGATCCATGCGCAGCTGCCGCAGATCGAGGTGGCGATCAGCGAGGAGGCGGTGGCGCTGGTGCTGCGCGTGCTGGCAGCGCCGTCGGCGACCGACCTCATCAGCCTGCGTGAGTTCGAGCTGCTGCACGGCGTGCACTTCTATCTGCAGAGCGGCGGCATCGACACGGTGCGCGTGCTCACCGAGCCGGCGCCGCGGCTGTCCTATGCGCTGCCGCAGGCGCAGCTCGAGATCGAGTTCCTGCCGACCGATTTCATCCAGGTCAATGCCGCCGTCAATCGGGCACTGGTGACGCAGGCAGCGCAGCTGCTGCAGCTCAGCGCCGATTCCGGTGTGCTCGACCTGTATTGTGGACTGGGGAATTTCTCGCTCGCGCTGGCGCGAAGCGCGCACAGCGTGGTCGGCGTCGAGGGCGATGCCGGGCTGGTTGAACGCGCGCGCGGCAATGCGCACCGCAACGGCATTGCCAACGCGACATTCTTCAGCGCCGATCTTGCGGCCGATGTGAGCGCGGCGCCGTGGCTCGCGCGCCGCTACAGCCACGTGCTGCTCGACCCGCCGCGCGCCGGCGCACTGGCGATGCTGCCGCATATCGCGCGCCTGGCGCCCGAGCGGCTGCTGTACGTGTCGTGTGATCCGGACACGCTGGCGCGCGACATCGGTCTGCTGGTGCAGTGGCATGGTTTTGAATTGCAGGCGGCCGGCGTGGTGGACATGTTCCCGCACACCGCGCATGTCGAGTCGCTGGCACTGCTCACTCCAGGATCGGCGCATGGGCATTGAGATCGAGCGCAAGTTCCGGCTGGCTAACGACGCCTGGCGTGAGCAGGTGTCGCAAAAGACCCTGCTGCGCCAGGGCTATATTGCCAACACGCCACGCGCCTCGGTGCGCGTGCGCCTGGCGGGCAACATCGGCTGGCTGTCGGTCAAGGCGATGACGCGCGCACTGTCGCGCGCCGAATACGAGGTGGTCATTCCGGCGATGGAGGCGAATGAAATGCTCGACCGGCTGTGCGAGGGCCCATTGATCGAGAAGTGGCGCCACATCGTCGTCTACCAGGGCAGCGAGTGGGAGATCGACGAGTTCCTGGGCGCCAACGCCGGACTGGTGATCGCCGAGCTGGAACTGGAAGCGGAGGATACGGTGTTCGCCAGGCCGCCGTGGCTCGGTGTCGAAGTGACGCAGGACGAGCGTTACTACAATTTCAGGCTGTCGCAGAAGCCGTTTCGTCACTGGCCGGAAAACCTGCAGGCGGCCCGATGAGCCTGGGGCCGCTGATGATCGATGTGGCCGGCACGACGCTGAGCGCGGCCGACCGCGAGGTGCTGGCGCATCCGCTGGTCGGAAGCGTCATTCTGTTCAGCCGCAACTACACCGATCCGGTGCAGCTGCAGGCCCTGGTGGCCGATATCCAGTCGCTGCGAAGTCCCGCACTGCTGATCGCGGTCGATCACGAGGGCGGCCGGGTGCAGCGCTTCCGGCCCGGCTTCTCGGAGCTGCCGCCGCTGCGCCGCATCGGCCATGCCTTCGACGCCGACCCGCAGCAGGGGCTGGCGATGGCGCGCGCGCTGGGCTGGCTGATGGCCGCGGAGCTGGCGGCCTGCGGCCTGGATTTTTCGTTTGCGCCCTGCGTGGACCTGGACTACGGACTATCGGAGATCATCGGCGATCGCGCCTTTCATGCCCAGGCGCCGGCCGTGGCGCAGCTGGCAATCGCCTATACGCACGGCATGCGCGATGCCGGCATGGCGGCCACCGCCAAGCACTACCCTGGCCACGGCGCCGTGGTGGCCGATTCGCACGTGGCGCTGCCGGTGGATCGGCGCCAGCTGGTGGACATGGAACAGGATCTGCTGCCATACCGGCGCCTGATTGCCAACGGCCTGCCGGCCGTGATGGCGGCGCATGTGCTGTATCCGGCCGTGGATTCGGTCCCGGCGAGCTTCTCGCGCCGCTGGATCAACGGCGTGTTGCGCAGCGAGCTGCAGTTCGGCGGCCTGGTGTTCGCCGACGACCTGACCATGGGCGGCGCCGCGGCGGTGGGAGATCTGTTGCAGCGCGCACGGCGCGCTTTGGCCGCCGGATGTGACGTACTTCCGGTTTGCAATGACCGCCCGGGGGTGGAGCGATTGCTCAAGCGCCTCAAGCTGGAGATCGATCCCGCCTCGCAGCTGCGCCTGGTGCGCATGCGCGGCCGCCGACACACTAGTTTTGAGACCCTGAGCGCTTCCGCGGCCTGGCAAAGCGCGCGAGAATGGTTGGTACGCAGCGCCTCGCCGCCGCCGGAATTGACATTCAAGTCCGAGGGCGCCGATGCGGGAGGCACATAAGAACAATGGGCGAGTGGTCAGTCGAATTCCTGCGCGGGGTCCTGGATGCAGCGCCCGAAGGCATCGTCGTGTGCGAATCCGGCGACACCGACCAGCCGGTGATCTATGCCAATGCCGCGTTCCAGCACCTGACCGGCTACTCGTCCGATGAACTGATCGGGCAGGACCTGCGCCGCCTGCAGGGTTCGGATCGCGAGCAGGAAGGGCGCACCAGGCTGCGCGAGGCGATCACGCGCGCGCAGTCCTGCCGTGCGCTGATGCGCAACTATCGCAAGGACGGTACCCAGTTCTGGAACGAGGTGGTGATTCAGCCGATGCGCGGCGGCGACGGTAGCGTGACCCACATCGTGGGTTTCCATCGCGATGTCGGTGAACGTGCGCCGCGCGCGGATCTGCGCCGCGCGCCGGGCCTGCCGAGCTGGCTGCGCGAGGATCGTCTTTCCGGCCTGCACTCGCGCGCCTACTTCGAAGAGCTGCTGCTGCATGACTGGCAGATCGGCGTGCGCGAGGCGCAGCCGCTGACGCTGATGATGTTCGACATCGATGAACTCGGCAGCTACAACGACACCTACGGTCGGCCGGCCGGCGATGCCTGTATTCGTCGTGTCGCGGGCATCATCGGTGCATCCTTCAAGCGCGGCGCGGACCTGGTGGCGCGCTGGGAAGGTGGCTGCATCGTCGCGCTGGTGCGTAACGGCGACGTCGCCGCAGTGCCCGAGTTCGCCAACTCCGTGGCGCGCAAGGTGCTCGGCCAGCACATCCATCATCCGCGCGCGTCGCGCCAGAAATTCGTCAGCGTGAGCATCGGCGCGGTTAGCCTGAATCCGACCGCCGAGCGCTCGATGGAGCAGTTGATACAGGCGGCGACGCGAGCGCTGCAGCGGGCCAAGCAAGGCGGCGAGGAGCGGGTCGCCATCGCCCAGGGAGAGGAGATCAGCTGAGGCGGCGTAGACTGGCGGCCGCGCCCGCAGGGCCGGGAGATGCTCATGCATGCGAATTCGGGTTGCCGGCCGATGCTGCTGGCCACGCTGGGCCTGCTGGCCGCACTCGGCCTGCCACTGGCGCCGGCCGCAGCCGGCGATGATCCGGCATCGCAGATTCTGGGTAACTGGCTGACCGAGCCGCGCGACGGCATCATTCAGATCAGCCTCGCAGCTGATGGCAGCTACCAGGGCCGGATCGTCGGCGGCAACGATCCGCAGCGCCTGGATCAGCACAATCCGGATCAGGCCAGGCGCGCGCAGACACTGCTCGGGCAGACCATCCTTCAGGCGATGAAATACGACGGCGGCGGCAAGTGGTCCGGGGGCACGATCTACGATCCCGACAGCGGCCGCACCTACAAGTGCCACCTGGAGCGCCTCGATCAGGACCGGCTGCAGGTGCGCGGCTTCATCGGTTTCGCGCTGCTGGGCCGCTCGCAGGTGTGGACGCGCTATCTGGGCAGCTCGATGACGCTGCCGCCGGGGCCGCGATGAGCGTTGCGCTGTGGTGCGTGCTGGTCGCCGGCCTGCTGCCCTACGTGGCCACGGTGATTGCCAAAGCCGGCGTCGCCTTCGACAACCGCGACCCGCGCGCCTGGCTGGCGCAGCAGCAGGGCTATCGGCGCCGTGCCAATGCGGCCTCGATGAATGCATTCGAGGCGTTGCCGCTGTTTGCCGCCGCGGTGCTGATCGCACACCTGGTGCGTGGGCCGCAAGCCAGTGCGAACCTGCTGGCCATCGGCTTCATTGCCGCACGCGTCGCGCACCTGGCCTGCTACCTGGCCGACCTGGCCACGCTGCGCAGCATCGCGTGGTTCCTTGGGTTGCTGTGCGTGATCGGATTGTTCGTGATCAGCGCCTAGGGTGTCGGGGCAGCCTCACCGCGCTTGATCGGCGTCACCACGGCGATGATGCCGAAGGCGGGGTGATCGAAGTACTGCCGGTCGTTATAGCGCACGCTGCGCATTTCCCTGATGGCGTAGCTGGCGCCGGCGCTCAGGCGCACGTCGAAGCCGAGATGCAGATAGATCGGTGCGCGCTCCAGATACACCATGCCGCTCAGGCCCGGCACATTGATGCCGACGTCCGAGAGCGAAATGCCCGCATGCGTGCCCCAGTTCGCCGCGGTCTGCACCCAGGCGGCATGGGCCACCGAGCGCCAGGCACCGCTGGCCTTAAGGGAAGCCTCGAGCGCGCCCAGACGATAGTCGCTCGGCGGAAGCACCCGCAGCACCTGCGGGCTGCCGCCACCGCGAGCGGCGCTGCTGCCAAATCCTCGCCCCGGCGGCACCGCGTCCCAGTCCTCATCGGACGGCGCGCCGGAGACGCGAAACACGATCACTTCCACGCCGTAGGAGGTGGCGGGGCTCTGCTGTGCCCGCGGTGCCAGCGGTGCCAGCGTCAGCAGCGCGAGCAGCGCGCCCGTGACGGCGGCCCGGCGCTTGCGATGGCCACGGTGGTCGTCGGTCGCAAAAGCACAGTCTGGCGCAGCGGGGTTCATCGTGCCGCCTATCCTAGCAGGGGCCGGCGCCCTCATGGCTCGACTCCGGCGAGCCACTGCAGCAGGCGCTGCGCATATTCGAAGCGCTGCTCGGGCTTCGCCAGCGCGCGCGTGATGCGCAGTTTCAACGGCCCTTCGAGCCGGTACTCACTGCCCGGACGCTGCACCAGCGCGAGCGCACGTGCGGTGTCGACGCGATTGTCTTCCTCGAACTGCACGCTGCCGCCGGCCGGCCCGAGGTCAAGGCGGCGCAGTCCGAGCGTGCGTGCGTCGAGGCGCAGCGCGGCCAGGCGCAGTAGGTTGTGCGCAGCTTCCGGCAGCGCGCCGAAGCGGTCGATCAGCTCGGCAGTCATGTCCTGCAGCACGCTGGCGTCAGCGGCGGCGATACGCTGATACAGCGCCAGGCGCAGGTGCACATCCGGCACGTAATCCTGCGGCAGCAGCGCCGGCACATGCAGCTCGATGTCGCTGCTCGCAGCCAGCGGCCGCTCGAGCGCCGGTTCGCGGCCGGCGCGCATCGCCTGCACCGCGTGCTCGAGCATGTCCAGGTACATGCTCAGGCCGACCTCGCTGAGTTCGCCGCTCTGCGCTTCGCCGAGGAATTCGCCGGCGCCGCGTATTTCCAGGTCGTGCGTGGCGAGCACAAAACCGGCGCCGAGATCCTCGAGCGACTCGATCGCCTCCAGGCGCTTGGCCGCATCGCCGCTCAGCGCCTTGCGCGATGGCACCAGCAGGTAAGCATAGGCGCGATGGTGCGAGCGACCGACGCGGCCGCGCAGCTGGTGCAGCTGCGCCAGGCCGAGCCGGTCGGCGCGATTGATCAGGATGGTGTTGGCGCTCGGCACGTCGATGCCGCTCTCGATGATGGTGGTGCACACCAGCAGGTCGAAGCGTCGATGGTAGAAGTCGACCATCAGCTGCTCGAGCTCGCGTTCGCGCATCTGGCCATGACCGATGCGCACGCTCGCCTCCGGCACCAGCGCCGCGAGCTCGGCGGCGATCTTCTCGATGCTCTGCACCTCGTTGTGCACGAAATAGACCTGGCCGCCGCGGCGCAGCTCGCGCAGCACCGCTTCGCGCAGCGTCGCCGCGTGCCATTCGGTGATGAAGGTCTTGATGGTCAGGCGCCCCGCAGGAGGGGTCGTGATCAGCGACAGCTCGCGCAGGCCGCCGAGCGCCATGTTGAGGGTGCGCGGGATCGGTGTCGCGGTCAGTGTCAGCACGTGCACCTCGGCGCGCAGGGTCTTCAGCCGCTCCTTGTCGCGCACCCCGAATCGATGTTCCTCATCGATGATGACCAGGCCGAGATTGCGAAAGCGGGCATCGGCATGCAGCAGCCGGTGCGTGGCGATCACGATGTCGACGGTGCCGCGCTGTAGCCCTTCGAGCACCGCGGCGCTCTCACCGCCGGAGCGAAACCGCGACAGCACCTCGATGCGTACCGGCCAGTCGGCGAATCGGTCGCGAAAGCTCTGCACGTGCTGCTGCGCCAGCAGCGTGGTCGGCACCAGCACGGCGACCTGGCGGCCGGACTGCACGGCGACGAAGGCGGCGCGCATCGCCACCTCGGTCTTGCCAAAGCCGACGTCGCCGCACACCACGCGATCCATCGGCTTGGTGCCCTGCATGTCCTTGAGCACCTGGCGCACCGCCTCGGCCTGATCGGCGGTCTCCTCGAACGGAAAGCCGTTGGCAAAGCTCTGGTACTCGAGCTCGCCGGCATTCAGCGGTGCCGCCTGATGCGCCGCGCGGCGTGCGTGCAGGTCGAGCAGCTCGGCGGCGACGTCGCGCACCGCCTCGGCGGCGCGACGGCGCGCGCGCGCCCACTGGTCGGTACCGAGCTTGTGCAGCGGTGCACTCTCGGGCGCACCGCCGGTGTAGCGGTTCACCAGATGCAGCGCGTGCACCGGCACGTAGACGCGATCGCCGTCGCGATATTCGAGCGCCAGGAATTCGCCGCTCTGGTCGCCGATTTCCATCAGCTGCAGGCCGACGTAGCGCCCGACACCGTAGGTCTCGTGCACCACCGGAGCCCCCGGCTCCAGGCTCTGCAGATCGCGCAGGATGGCGGCCGGATCCGCCAGCGCGCTGCGCCGCCGCCGCCGCTCCTGGCGCGCGCGGGTGCCGAACAGCTGCGATTCGCCGAGCAGCAGCAGCGGCGGCTGCGACAGCGCCAGACCGGCGACGTCCTCGGCGACGCAGATCGCCAGCAGCGCATCGCCGGAGGCGAACTGCTCCCAGGACTGCAGCCCGCGCGGACGGCGGCCATGGGCGCTGAGCATCTCGACGATGACTTCGCGCCGCCCGGGAGAGTCGGCGGCGATCAATACGCGCCCGGGGTAGCTGCCGAGGAATGTGGTCAGCGGCGCGAGCGGGTGGGCGGCGCGTGCATCGAGCCGCAACTCGGGCGGGGCGGTGCTGTGAAAATCGTGCGAGTACGGCGACGGCGCAAGCTCGACGCCGGCAAAGCGCTCGATGCGCACGCTGGCGTGGGCCGCGAGCGCACCGGCGAGCGCGGCCGGCTCGATGAACGCCTCGGCCGGCGGCAGCAGCGGTCGCTCGATATCGTGGCGCCGGTCCTCGTAGCGCGCACCGATGCCCTGCCAGGCCTGTTCGAGTGCAGCGCCAATATCGCAGTCGCTGGCCACCACCAGCTGGGGCGGCAGGTAATCGGTGATCTGTGCCGTGCTTTCAAAGAACAGTGGCAGGTAGAACTCGATCCCGGGCGGCGCGATGCCTTCGCTGACCCCACGATAGATCGGCATGCGCGTCACATCGCCCTCGAAGCGTGCGCGGTAGCGGCGCCTGAATGCCCTGACTGCCTCGGCATCGAGCGGCAGTTCGCGTGCCGGCAGCAATCGCAGTTGCTCGATGCTCTGGAGCGAGCGCTGCGTGTCGGGATCGAAACGGCGGATCGAGTCGATGCGATCGTCCAGCAGATCCACGCGCACCGGCTGTTCGATCCCCATCGGAAACACGTCGAACAGCGAGCCGCGCAATGCGAATTCGCCCGGGCTGGTGACCTGGCTGACACTGGCATAGCCGGCCGAGGCCAGTTGCAGCCGCAGTGGCTCAATGGCGAGCGGCGCGCCGGTCTTGAGCTCGAAGCTGCGTGCCTGTACGTAGCTGACTGGCGGCAGGCGCGTCAGCAGGCTGTCGACGCTCAGCAGCAGGATGCCGCGCGCCAGCTGCGGCAGGCGCGACAGCGTTCGCAGCCGCTGCGAGACGATATCCGGATGCGGGGAGAATATGTCGTACGGCAGCACTTCCCAGTCCGGCAGCGTCAGGATCTCGAGCGCCGCGCCGCCAAAGAAGCGCAGTTCCTCGGCCAGTCGCTCCAGCTCGCGCGTGTCGGCGGCAACGAATACCCACGGGCGCTTATCGCTGCTGACCGCCTCGGCCAGTGCCAGGGCGCGTGCGCTGCCGTGCAATCCGCTCCAGCGCCAGGGCGAAGCGGCAGCGAAGGGCAGCGGTGGGTGCAGCAGGGTTGGCATGAACGGCGGGCAGGCGTCGATGGCGGCGTGAGCGTGGTGAAGCGCGCGAGCTTAAACCGCTGCGCCGCGAATACAAGCTTGCATCAAGGCCTGCTTCTACGTTAGGGCGCCACCGGGCTGGGGCAGGCGCGCGGTTGATTTTTCCGGCGGCCGGATGTTCTATGTGCGGCCCGCGTTCGCATCGCCAAAGTTTTGGGAGTGGTCATTGGCCGGCGAGTCCGACAAGAGCAGGCTGCTGCAGGAGCTGCGCATCGATCGCGACGCTGGCGAGCACGGTGCAAGCCCTTGGCGCGGCTGGCGCCTGGCCGCGCTGATCGTGCTGCTGGGCCTGGCGGCCGCAGCGCTCGCTGCCTACCTGCTGCTGCATGCGCCGCGCTTTGAAGTGGACAGCGCGAGCGCGCTGGCGCCGAGCGCCGGCGGCGGCCCGAGCGCCATTTTGCAGGCCACCGGCTATGTCACTGCGCGCCGGGAAGCCACCGTATCGGCCCAGATCACCGGCGCGCTCACTGCGGTGCTGATCGAGGAAGGCGAACACGTGACGGCCGGCCAGATCCTGGCGCAGCTGGACAATTCGGCGCAGAAGGCCAGCTGGTCGCAGGCGCAGGCACAGCTGATGGCGGCGCGCGCGCTGCTGGTGCAATACCAGGCGCAACTCGAGCAGGCGCGGCGCGACAACCAGCGCAACGAGGACCTGATCGATCGCAAGCTGGTGTCGCAACAGGCGCTCGAGACCTCACGCACGCAAGTGGCGACCCTTACCGCGCAGGTCGAGTCGCAGCGCAAGCAGGCGCAGCTGGCCGAGGCGACGCTGCGCGGCGCACAGGTGCAGCTCGATTACACCACCATACGCGCGCCGTTTTCCGGCGTCATCGTCGCCAAGGCCGCACAGGCGGGCGAGATCATCTCGCCGATCTCGGCCGGCGGCGGCTTTACGCGCACCGGCGTCGGCACGATCGTCGACATGGACTCGCTGGAAATCGAGGTCGACGTCAATGAGGCCTATATTCACCGGGTGCAGCCGGCGCAGAGCGCGCAGGCGGTGCTCGACGCCTATCCGGACTGGACCATTCCGGCGCACGTGATTGCGATCATTCCAACCGCGGATCGAAGCAAGGCCACGGTCAAGGTGCGGGTCGCGATCGAGCAGAAGGATCCTCGTATCCTGCCCGACATGGGCGTGCGGGTGTCGTTCCTGGAGGCCGCTACCGATCGAAATGCGTCCGCTGCGGGCGCGGGCGCGGGCGCGGGCGCCGGCGCCGGCGCCGGCGCAGCCGCTGCGACGCACGGGGTACTGGTGCCGGCGGCGGCGATCGTCGAGCGCGATGGTAAAAGCGTCGTATTCGTCATCGATAGTGGCCATGCGCGCGCGCGGTCGGTCAGCCCGAGGCAGAGTTTCGGGGATCTGCGGCTGGTCGAGGGCCTGGCGGCCGGTACCCAGCTGGTACGCAGCCCGCCGCAGCCGATGAACGACGGTGCGGCGATCGTCATCAGTAAACAGTGAGGCACGTATGGGCGCGTTGGTCGAACTACAGAACCTGAGCAAGATCTACGAGCGCGGCAGGCAGAAGATCGAGGTGCTGCACCACGTGCAACTGGATATCGAGCAGGGCGATTTCATGGCGCTGATGGGGCCCTCGGGTTCGGGCAAGACGACGCTGCTGAACCTGATCGGCGGCCTCGACTCGCCGACCGACGGCAGCATCACCATTGGCGGCAAGCGCATCGATCGGCTGTCGGAGGGCGCCCTGGCCAGGTGGCGCGCCTCGAACGTCGGCTTCGTGTTTCAGTTCTACAACCTGCTGCCGATGCTCTCGGCGCGCAGGAACGTCGAGCTGCCACTGCTGCTGACGCGCCTGTCGGCAGCGCAGCGCAAGCGCAACGCCGCGGTCGCGCTCGAGCTGGTCGGACTGGCGGATCGGGCCGCGCACAAGCCGAGCGAGCTGTCGGGCGGCCAGCAGCAACGCGTGGCGATCGCGCGCGCCTTCGTTTCCGATCCGACGCTGCTGATGTGCGATGAGCCCACCGGCGACCTGGACCGGCAATCGGCCGCAGAAGTGCTGACGCTGCTGCAGCAGCTCAACCGCGATCATGGCAAGACCATCATCATGGTGACGCATGACCCGAAGGCGGCTGAATTCGCCAAGCACACGCTGCACCTGGACAAGGGCAGCCTGGCGGAGCAGCTGCAGCAGGCGGCGTCGTGAAGTATCTGCGGCTGATCTGGAGCGCGATGTTCCGGCGCAAGACCCGAACCATCTTCACGCTGTTGTCGGTGCTGGCGGCGTTCCTGCTGTTCGGCCTGCTCGACTCGGTGCGCAGCGCCTTTGCCAATGCCGCCAGCAGCATCGCCGGGGTCGATCGGCTGGTCACGGTATCGAAGATCAGCTTCACGCTGTCGCTGCCCAAGAGCCTGCTGTCGGGCATCGAGGCGCTGCCCGGGGTGGCGAAGGTCACCTACGCCAACTGGTTCGGCGGCATCTACCAGGATCCAAAGAATTTCTTCGCCAACGAGGCGGTGGCCGACAATTTCTTCGATCTGTACCCGGAGTGGCAGCTGTCGCCGGCCGAGCGCACCGCGTTTCGAAATACCCGCACCGGCGCGGTGGTCGGGGAAGGCCTCGCCAAAAAGTTCAACTGGAAGCTGGGCGACAAGATACCGCTGCAGGCGACCATCTTCCCGCAGAAGGGCGGTGCCAACGCCTGGACCTTCGACCTGGTGGGCATCTTCCGGGCTACCAATCCCAAGCTGAAGGCCGAGGA
This sequence comes from Gammaproteobacteria bacterium, assembly GCA_013289615.1. Classification (GTDB taxonomy): domain Bacteria; phylum Pseudomonadota; class Gammaproteobacteria; order Steroidobacterales; family Steroidobacteraceae; genus FEN-1191. Next base: position 81,319 of record JABCZO010000004.1, on the reverse strand, counting down.
GAGCGTGCTGTTCTTCAACTGGGATTATTTTGACGAGGCACGCGCCTTCGGCAACGGCACTGTCGGCTGGTACATCACGCAGGTGAGCGATCGCAAGCTCGCGCAGCAGGTCGCCAGCGCGGTCGATGCGCTGTCCACCAATTCGGATCACGAGACCAAAACGCAGACCGAGCAGGCCTTCAATGCGGCGTTTGTCAGCCAGTACGGCGACATCGGCCTGATCGTCGGCTCGATCATGGGCGCGGTGTTCTTCACGCTGATACTGCTGACCGGCAACACCATGGCGCAGGCGGTACGCGAGCGCATTCCGGAGCTGGCGGTGTTGAAGACCATCGGCTTCTCCAATCAGAGCGTACTGGGCCTGCTGCTGGCCGAATCGGTGTTGCTGGTTCTGCTCGGCGGCGCGATCGGGCTGGTGCTCTCAGGTCTAGTGGTCGATGCGGTGCGCGCTGCGGTGGGTACGGCGGTGCCGATGACCCGGGTCGGCGCGAGTATCTGGCTGCGCGGGCTTGGATTGATGGTGCTGATCGGCCTGATCGTCGGTGCGCTGCCGGCGCGCCGCGGCATGCGTCTGCGCATCGTCGATGCGCTGGCCGGGCGCTAGCGGCAAGCCGCGATGCGAGAGTCACGCCTGCGCCGCTTCGGATCGCTCATCGCCAGCCTGATCATCGCCGCGGTGGCACTGGCGCTGCTGGTGCTCTCGCCGTGGTGGCTGCTGCTGGCCGTGCTGCTGCTGGCGGTGCTGTGGACGCTGGCGACGCGCATCGGGCATCAGGCCTGGTCGGTCACCGAGGTCGGACTGGCGACGATCCCGCAGCGTCTGGGTGCCTCCTCGGTGGTGGTGGTGGGCATCGCCGGCGTGGTCGCGGTGCTGGTGGCGCTGCTGGCGATGGCCGCCGGCTTCGAGGCGGCCTTGCAGCAGGGCGGCACCGATGACACGGCGATCGTGCTGCGCGCGGGTTCGCAGACCGAGATCAACTCGGTGCTCGATCACGACAGCGCCAATCTGGTGGCGCAGGCGCCGCAGGTGCTGCGCGACGCGCACGGCCAGCCGATCGCCTCGCCCGAGCTGGTGCTGGTGGCATCGCTGCCGAAGAAGAGCAGCGGGCTGGATGCCAACGTGGAGATCCGCGGCATCGGCGAGCGTGCCTGGAGCCTGCGCCCCAACGTGCGCATCATCGCCGGTCGCAAATTCGGGCTCGGGCTGCGCGAGATGATCGTCGGCAAGGGCGCACGCGAGCAGTTCGCAGGGCTCGAGCTGGGCTCAACGCTCAATCTCAACGGCCAGACCTGGACCGTGGTGGGTGCGTTCGACTCGGGCGATGCACACAACTCGGAGCTGTGGGCCGACACCGACGTGATGGCCGCCACCTACCGGCGCGGCAGCAGTACCGCCGCGGTGACGGTGCGATTGACCGGCGCGGATGCCTTCGATGCGTTCAAGGCCGCGCTGGCCAGTGATCCGCGGCTGACGGTGGATGCCAAGACCACGCGCAGCTACTACACCGACCAGTCGGCCGCGCTATCGAAACTGATCCGCATCCTGGGCATCACCATCGCCTCGATCATGGCGATCGGCGCGGTGTTCGGCGCGCTCAACACCATGTACGCGGCGGTGGCCACGCGCAGCCGTGAGATCGCGACGCTGCGGGCGATAGGCTTTCGTGCGCTGCCGGTGATCTTCTCGGTGCTGCTGGAGACCATGCTGCTGGCGCTCGCGGGCGGGCTGCTCGGAGCGGCACTGACCTGGGTGATATTCAACCACTACACGGTCTCCACGCTGGGACAGAACTTCACCCAGGTGGTGTTCGCGTTTCAGGTGTCCCCGCCGGTACTGTGGACGGGGCTTAAGTGGGCGCTGGCGATCGGGCTGATCGGCGGCCTGTTTCCGGCATTGCGCGCGGCGCGCCTGCCGGTCACCGCCGGCTTGCGCGAGCTGTAGCGGCGAGCGCTAGGACGCCGGATCGACCACGGCGTGGATCACGCGGTCTCGCTCGAAGAACACCCGAAAGCCGGGGTAATCCCAGCGTGAGATCGGCGGCTCACCGACCGCCTCATGGCGCGCCGCCGGGGCGCCGAACTTGGCCTCGACCGCGTGCATCGTCATGCCGCGCCCCGGGCGCGGCAGATCCGACTCGCGCACCATGACCTGGTCGCCGTTGGCCACCGTCTCCGCCTGCGCGGCGCCGGCGAACATGGCGGCGAGCGCCGTGCCCAGGCCGATGGCCAGGGTCACTGCAAGGTTCTTCGTGCCAGTCATGGTGCACCTGTACGCTTGGGCCAGAGGCAGAACTATAGCACCGGCGCGACAGCGTGCGGACTTCGCCGCCTGCATACCGGCCCGGTTTTGTGATCCAGGTCCTGTTTTACGGGGGGCTGTGCTTTAATGCCAAGCGCATGTTTCAGCCGCTGTCAGTCTTCATCGGTCTGCGTTACGTACGCTCGCGGCAGCACAAGTTCTTCGTCTCGCTGATCACCTGGGTGTCGCTCGCCGGCGTGTCGCTCGGCGTCGCCGCGTTGATCGTGATCCTGTCGGTCATGAACGGCTTTGAAGGCGAGCTGCGCGAGCGGCTGCTGTCGCTCAACGCGCAGGCTCACGTCACGGCCACCGGCGAGGCTGCCGGCGATGCCGATGCCGCGCTGCGCGCGCGGCTGCAGCGCCTGCCGGGCGTGGTCGGCGTGGCGCCGTACATGGAACTCACGGCGTTGGCGGTGCGCCAGCCGGAAATGCTGCCGGTGCAACTGCGCGGCATCGATCCGACTCTGGAGGCCGCGGTCGCCGATGTGCGGCCGCTGCTGGTGCAGGGCGATCTCGGCTCGCTGCAGCCCGGCAGCAATGCGATCATCCTGGGGCGCGACATCGCCGATCAGCTTGGCGTGCAGCTTGGCGATGCGGTCACGCTGCTGGTGCCGATGGCCACGGCCAATGGCACGCCGGAACCGCGCTTGCGCGAGTTCAAGGTGGGCGGGGTGTTCCAGGCGGGCCTGGAGGACCACGACAATACGCTGGTGCTGGCCCAGCTCGCCGATGTGCGCGCCTTCGCGCCGCTGGCGCAGGGCGCGAGCGGCCTGCGCCTGCGCTTCACCGACGCGCTGAAGGTGGATCAGTTCATGCCGGCGGTGCGTGCCGCGGTGGGCAGCGGCTACACCACCAGCGACTGGACCCAGGAGAATGCCAGCTACTTTCGCGCCATCCGCATCGAGAAGACCATGATGGCGCTGATCCTGCTGCTGATCGTCGGCGTGGCGGCGTTCAACATCGTGGCGATGCTGGTGATGGTGGTGAACGACAAGCGCACCGACATCGCGATCCTGCGCACCTTCGGCGCCTCGCCGCGCAGCATCATGCAGACCTTCATCGTCCAGGGACTGGCGATCGGATGGTTCGGGGTTGCCGCCGGGATCGTCCTGGGTGTGGGGCTGGCGCGCAATGTCAGCACCATCGTGCCGCTGCTCGAGCGGCTGCTGCATTTTCAGTTTCTGGATTCGCAGGTCTATTACATCACCAGCATTCCCGCCGAGCTGCACCTGCATGACGTCGCCTGGATCAGCGCCGCGGCATTCGCGCTGACGCTGCTGTCCACGGTGTACCCGGCGCTGTCCGCCGCGCGTACGCCGCCGGCCGACGCGCTGCGCTACGAGTGATCGCGGCGTTGGCTTACGAATGGTTGCTCGGCACACGCTACCTGCGCTCGACGCGCGGACGCGGCTTCCTGTCTTTTATTTCGCTGGTCTCGGCGCTCGGGCTGGCGGTCGGGGTTGCGGTGCTGATCGTCGTGCTGTCGGTGATGAACGGCTTCCAGCGTGAGCTCAGGATGCGCATCCTGAGCGTCACCTCGCATGCCACGCTCACCGGACTGAGCGGCAGGCTGGACGACTGGCGGCGCGACCAGGCACAGGCACTGACGCTGCCGGGTGTCGAGGCGGCGGTACCGTACATCGAGGCACAGGCGCTGCTGATGCATGGTGCGCACACCGCCGGCACCACCATCCGCGGCGTGTTGCCGGAGCAGGAACGGCGCGCGGTCGGGCTGGCCGAACGCATCCGCGGCGGCCGCCTCGAGGATCTTAGCGACGGCGGCTACCGCATCATCCTCGGCGATGCGCTGGCCGCCGCGCTCGCGGTCGCGGTTGGCGATGACCTGGTGCTGATTGCGCCGCAGGGCAATGCGACGCCGGCCGGCGTCGAACCACGCATGCGCCGCTTCCGGGTCGCGGGGATCTTCCACTCCGGGATGTACGAATACGATCGTGGCTTGGCGCTGGTGCAGCTGAAGGATGCTGCGCGCGTCTACCAGATGGGCGATGGCGTCACCGGCGTGCGGCTGACGCTCACGGATGCTTTCCAGGCGCCGCGCGTGGTGCGCGATCTGGCGCTGAGCCTCGGCGGTGGCTACTTCGTCAGCGACTGGACGCGCGTGCACAGTAATTTCTTCCGTTCGATCGAGATCACCAAGTCGATGCTGTTCGTGATCCTGCTGCTGGTGGTCGCGGTGGCCGCCTTCAACATCGTCGCCGCGCTGGTGATGGTGGTGAAGGAGAAGCGCTCCGACATCGCGATCCTGCGTACGCTTGGCGCCGGACCTCACAATATCCTGGCGGCGTTCTCGATCCAGGGCGCGTTCATTGGCCTGGCCGGCACCAGCGCCGGGGCGGCGCTCGGCCTGATCCTGGCGGCCAATCTGGAGGCGCTGGTGCACGTGCTCGAGCGTGCGCTGGGCACGCACTTTCTGGATGCCAAGGTCTACTTCATGAGCGACCTGCCGGCGTATGCCGAGATCGGCGATGTGCTGCGCATCTGCGGCGTGGCGTTCGTGCTATGTGCGCTGGCGACGCTGTATCCGGCCTGGCGCGCCGCCGGCACGCAACCGGCCGAGGCACTGCGGCATGACTGAGGCCATCGGTAACGCTGCGGTACTGACGGCGCGCGCGGTGTGCCGCAGCTTTCGCGAGGGCACGTCCACGCTCGAGGTGCTCACCGGCGTGGAACTCACGGTCGCGCGCGGCGAGCGGCTGGCGATCATCGGTGCCTCGGGCTCGGGCAAGACCACGCTGCTGCAGATCCTGGGCGGACTCGACCGGCCCGATGCCGGCGTGGTCGAGGTGGCTGGACGCAACATTCACGCGCTGGCGGAGAAAGAGCGCAGCGCGCTGCGCAATCGCACCATCGGCTTCGTCTACCAGTTCCATCACCTGCTGCCGGAATTCTCGGCACTGGAAAACGTCGCGATGCCGCTGCTGGTACGGCGCGAGCGCAGCGCCAGTGCCGCCGCGCGTGCGCGCGACCTGCTCACGCGCGTAGGCCTGGCCGAGCGGCTCAATCACCGGCCGCATCAGCTCTCGGGTGGCGAGCGCCAGCGCACCGCGGTGGCACGCGCGCTGGTGACCTCACCGGCGCTGGTACTGGCCGATGAGCCGACCGGCAACCTCGACGGTCGCAATGCCGAACAGCTATTCGCGCTGATGCTCGATCTGAACCGTGAATTTGGCACCAGCCTGGTGGTGGTGACGCACGACGGCCGGCTGGCCGCGCGCATGGACCGGGTGCTGGAACTCAGCGGCGGCCGCTTGCGTCAGCCGGCGAGCTTATAAGCCCGACGCCGCTCCCTGCGGTGGCGGTAGCGGTGCAGGGTCGCCAGCCGCCAGCTCCACTCGAGCACGAAGCGTCCGGTCAGGCCGGTGACGATGCCACACACCAGGCAGCCGAGCAGGAACGGCTTCCAGGCCGGGCCCAGACCGTGCTCGAGCCAGTTCCAGTTCGGATGAAATTCGAAGTGACGCGGGCGATAGCGCAGCAGCCAGGCGCCGACGCGGTAGGCCGAGTAATAGATCGGCACCATGGTGAGCGGATTGACGATATAGGCGGCGGCAATGCCGACCGCAACATTGAGCCGCCAGGTGATGGCCGCCAGCACCACCAGCAGCACATGCACCGGCAGCGGGATGAAGCTCACGCCGATGCCGACACCGAAGGCCGCGGTGATCGCGTGGCGGTTCAGCGACCACAGGCGCGAATCGGTGAGCCGTTCGCCGAAGATGCTCAGGTACCACTTGTGGCGCCGCGTGTGGATCAGCCGCGCAATGTATTTGACGATTCTTCGGGACATGACCATGCCACTGTAGCAGTTGGCGCGCCGCACTCATAAGCGCGGCGTAGCGAAACTGCGCTGCCGGTCGGGCGCTTTAGGTATCATGCCCTCGCCTAAATCGTGAGCAAAGTCACAGGAGTGGCACTGGCAGATGTGGGAAATCGTGCAGGCGGGCGGGGCATTGATGTGGCCCATCATTCTGTGCTCGATCGTCGCCGCGGCGATCATCCTGGAGCGGCTCTGGACCCTGCAAGATCGACGCGTTCTGCCGCCGGATCTGACCCGTAAGGTCTGGAAGCTGGTGGAAGCGAATCAGATCAACGACAAGGTCATCGCCGCCCTGGAGCAGAATTCGCCGCTCGGTAAACTGCTGGCGGCGGGGCTCGCCAACCGCGACCGGCCGCGCGAAGTGCTGATGGAGCGGCTCGAAGATACCGGGCGACATGTGGTGCATGAGCTGGAGCGTTTCCTGAATACCCTGGGCACCATCGCCGGGGTGTCGCCGCTGCTCGGGCTGCTCGGCACCGTCACCGGCATCATCAAGGCCTTCAATGCGATCAACGCCGGCGGCGCCGGAGATCCGCGCATGCTCTCGGGCGGCATCGCCGAGGCATTGGTGGCGACCGCGGCCGGACTGTGCGTCGCGATTCCCTCGCTGGTCGCCTACCGCTATCTGCGCGGTCGCGTCGATGGGATAGTGGTCGAGATGGAAAAGCATGCGCTGCGCCTGGCCGACGCGGTCGAGCACGCGGCGCGCAACGACGCCGCGCCCCAGGCGGCGCCGAGCTAAAGGCTCGAGCACCGGATTTCGCCAACGCAACCATGAAATTCAAGCCGCGTCGCAGTGAGGAGCCGGAGATCAACGTGGTGTCGCTGATCGACGTGGTGCTGCTGCTGGTCGTGTTCTTCATGCTGTCATCCAACTTCACCGCCGAGGGCCGGCTGCGAATCCGCCTGCCGCAGGCGAGTTCGCTGCCCACGCAGCGCCCGGCCGACGAAGGACTGGTGGTCACGGTCAGCGCCGGCGGCTCCTACCTGGTGAACTCGCGCGAGCTGATCAATTCGAGCCCCGACACGCTGCGCGCGGCCATCCTCAAGAGCGTCGGTAACAGCTCGCGCGCCGCGCCGGTGACCATCCGGGCCGACGGCCGCGCCAGCCATCAGGCGGTGGTCACGGCGATGGATGTGCTGGGTCGGCTCGGCTTCACGCAGATGAACGTTGCCACGGTGAACGACTCCGGAGCGGCGCCGCCTTGAACGATGCTGCCACGGGTGCTGCTGCAGCGCCGGAGGGCGTGCAGCGGGCGCGCAAGATCTATGCGCGGCTGCTGCGCTACGCCTGGCCTTATCGCGCCATGTACCTGGTCGGCGTCGTGGGCATGGTGCTGTACGCCGGCAGCGATCTGATCACGGTGTTCTTCACCAAGACCTATCTGCACGATGCGCTGGCGCTGCAACAGCACCAGAGCGTGCTGCGATGGCTGCCGCTGGGCGTGCTGCTGATTTTCCTGTCGCGCGGGGTGGGTGATTACCTCGCCAATTATTTTCCGTTCTGGGTCGGCCGGCAGGTCGTCAAGGCGATCCGCGGCGAATTATTCGCCCACTACCTGCAACTGCCGACGGCGCAATACGATCGCGAGTCCTCGGCGGTGAAGCTCAACCGCCTGACCTACAATGCCGAGATGGTGGCGGCGGCCACCACCGATTCGTTGACGGTGATGATCCGCGACTCGCTCGCGATCATGTTCAATGTCGGGGCGCTGTTCTACCTCAACTGGCGCCTGGCCCTGTGCCTGATGGTGGCCGCCCCGGTCATCGCCTGGCTGGTGCGCAACGTCAACATCCGTTTTCGCCGCTACAGCACCCGCATCCAGAACTCGATGGGCGACGTCACGCGCGTATCGAAGGAAGCCCTCGAGGCCCATCGCGTGGTCAAGGTGTTCAATGCCCAGGAGCACATCCTGCGGCTGTTCGATCAGGCCAACGAGCTCAATCGCCACACCAACGTGCGGCTGATCTCGGCGCGCTCGATCAGCAATCCGATCGTGCAGATGCTGGCCGCGCTCGGGCTCGCCGCCGTGCTGCTGATCGCCAACCGCGAGATCGCCGCCGGCACCATGACGGTCGCCGATCTGATCCCATTCATCATCGCAGCCATGCTGGTGTCGCAGCCGCTGCGGCGCATATTGAACGTCGCCGGTCCGCTGCAGCAGGGCATCGCCGCCGGTGCCAGCGTGTTCGCCGTACTCGACGGGCCAAGCGAACCGCAGGGCGGCAGCTACGCGCCCCGGCGGGTGCGCGGCGAAGTCGAATTTCGCGACGTCAGCTTCGAGTATGCGACCGAGAACGGCGCGGTGCTGCGCCAGGTCAACCTGACGGTGCCGGCGGGCAGCACGCTGGCGATCGTCGGGCGTTCCGGCAGCGGCAAGTCCACGCTGGTCTCGCTGCTGCCGCGCTTCTACGATCCGACCTCGGGCGTGGTGCTGATCGACGGCGTCGATATCCGCGACTACCGCCTGGCCGACCTGCGCCGCCAGATGAGCCTGGTGAGCCAGGAGGTGGTGCTGTTCAACGAATCGATCCGCAACAACATCGTGTTCGGGGCGAGCGACATCGGCGAACAGCAGCTGCTGGCGGCGGCCAGCGCCGCCTACGTCATGGAGTTCGCCGAGCAGCTGCCGCAGGGCCTCGACACCATGGTGGGCGATCGCGGCGTGCTGCTCTCGGGTGGCCAGCGCCAGCGCATTGCGATCGCGCGCGCACTGCTGCGCGACACGCCGATCCTGATCCTCGATGAGGCGACCTCGTCACTCGATACCGCGGCCGAGCGGCACATCCAGGACGCGCTCGATCGGCTGGTGAAGAGCCGCACCACGCTGGTGATCGCGCACCGACTATCGACCATCGAGAGTGCCGATCGCATCCTGGTGATGAGCGACGGCGGGGTGGTGGAGTCCGGAGCGCACGCCGAGCTGCTCGAGCAGCACGGTGTCTACGCGGAGTTGCACCGGCTGCAGTTCAGTGCCTAGGCGGACACTGGCCGCGCGGCTGCAGGCTATCTGGTACGCTCGCGCGCTGCCGCCCTGGCCGCTGCGCGTGCTGGCACGCCTGTTTGGCCTGCTGGTGCATCTGCGGCGCTCGGCTTATGCGCGCGGGCGGCTTCACAGTCACCGCCTGCCGCGGCCGGTCATCGTGGTGGGAAACCTAAGCGTCGGTGGCAGCGGCAAGACGCCGCTGGTGATCTGGCTGGCGCAGCAGCTCTCCGAACGCGGGCTGCACCCGGGGGTGGTGCTGCGCGGCTACGGCGGTAGTGCGGCGGCCGGCCGCGCGCCGCAGCTGGTGGCGCCCGACAGCGACGTGGCCGTGGTCGGCGATGAGGCGCTGCTGCTGCGGCTGCGCACCGGTATGCCGGTCGCGATCGGGCGCGACCGGGTCGGCGCGGCGCAGCGGCTGCTCGGCGCCGGCGTCGACGTGATCATCGCCGACGACGGACTGCAGCACCTGCGGCTGGCGCGCGATTTCGAAATCGCGGTGATCGACGCGGCGCGCGGCATGGGCAACGGCTACCTGCTGCCGGCCGGTCCATTGCGCGAGCCACCGCAGCGACTGTCGACGGTGGATGCGGTCGTGATCAACGGCGAGGGTGGCGTGTCACTGCAGGGGGCGGGGTTGAAGCGCGGGCTTGTTATGCGGTTGCGCGGTGAGTGGCTGCGGCCGCTGGCCGGCGACGGGCAGCCCATGGCGCTGTCGAGCCTGGCCGGCAGGCGCGTGCACGCGATCGCCGCTATCGGCAATCCGCAGCGCTTCTTCACGCAGCTTGCGGCTGCCGGACTGACGGTCGTGGCGCATGCGTTTCCGGACCACCATCCCTATTGCGCGGCCGAGCTTGAGTTCGGCGATGATCTGCCGTTGCTGATGACCGAGAAGGATGCGGTAAAATGCCGCCGGTTCGCGGCAGCCAACCGCTGGTATCTGCCAGTTGCTGCGAGTTTTGCCGGCACCGACGGCGCGGCGCTGCTGACGCGGCTGCAGCGCAGTCTGGCGCCTTAGAAGCCGCCGTATTCGCGGGAGAATCACTTGGATGCACGTCTGCTCGATATTCTGGCCTGTCCGGTGTGCAAGGGCCCGCTGCGCTACCAGCGCGCGGAGGCGCTGTTGATCTGCCGCGCGGATCGGCTCGCTTTTCCAATCCGCGACGACATCCCGGTGATGCTCGAGGATGAAGCGCGCGTGCTCGCCGCCGACGACGCGCTGCTGGAGCGCTAGCCCGCGATGTACCGGGTGGTCGTGCCGGCACGCTATGGCTCCGCGCGCCTGCCTGGCAAGGCGCTGTTGCCGCTGGCCGGAAAGCTCCTGATCCAGTGGGTCTACGAGCGGGCGCAGCGCTCCGGCGCGGTGCAGGTCATCATCGCCACCGACGATGAGCGCATTGCACGCGCCGCGCGCGGCTTCGGGGCCGAGGTGCGAATGACCGCCAGTACGCACGCCTCGGGTACCGACCGCATCGCCGAGGTCGCGCGCCGCGAGCACTGGCGCGACGCCGATATCGTGGTGAATGTACAGGGCGATGAGCCGCTGATGCCCGAGGCGCTGATCGATCAGGTGGCGGCGATGCTGGCCGCGCGCGCCGGCACCGACATCGCGACCCTGGCGGTGCCGCTGGCCAGCGTGGCCGCGCTGCTGGATCCGAACGTGGTCAAGGTGGTCAGCGATCTGCAGCAGCGTGCGCTGTATTTCAGCCGCGCACCGATTCCGTGGTCGCGCGACAGTGCTCCGGCCGGAATCGATAGCCAGGCCAGCTACGCCGGCGCCCGCCGGCACCTGGGCATCTACGCCTATCGCGTGGCAGCGCTGCAGCGCATCGCCGCGCTGCCGCCGAGCGCGCTTGAATTGCTCGAGCAGCTCGAACAGCTGCGTGCACTCGACCACGGCATGGATATCCGCGTCGCCGACGCCCTCGTGCCACCGGGGCAGGACGTCAATACCGCCGCCGACCTCGCGACCGTCGAGGCGCTACTGGCGGCGGCCGGCTGAGGGCGCGCTAGTCCTCGCGCGGCGGGCGCTCGGCGTCGTGGTCGGCCGGTGTGGATGGCGGCGCCGAAGACCACGCCACCTGGGGGCGATGATCCGGCGCCGGGGCGGCAGGCGCGTGTTCGGTGCCGGGCGGTTCGGACAGGCGTGACGGTGCCTCGTCAGGGCGTTGCGGCGCGGCGTAGGCAGGGGGCTCGCTGCGAGCTGCACTGTGCACCGGGGCCTCGCTGGGGCCATGCGTGCTGCTCGTGTCGGCGGCTGATCCGGTCCAACCCATCTCCTGCTGGCCGTTGTCCCCACCAAACCCGGTCTGGCTGTCGATCGACTGGTCGGCGCCGCCCGCGGCGCCGCCCTGGCCACCGATGCCCTGGTCGCGATTGCCGGCACCGCGACGTCGGCGTCGGCCGCCGCGACGCGAGCGTCCGGTGCGTGGCGGCCGGTCGCTCAGCGGCGGCCCTTCAGGGGCTGCCTCGCGCGGCTCGTGTGAGGACTCGCGCTGCGGCTCCATTTGCCGCGGTTCATCGCGGCGCGGTTCGTCACGTTTCGGCTCCATATTCCGCGGTTCATCGCGGCGCGGTTCGTCACGTCGCGGCTCCATATTCCGCGGCTCATCGCGGCGTGGTTCGTCACGTCGCGGCTCGCGCCGTGGCTCGTCGCGACCGCGCTCGACGCCACCCCGGGGCTCGTGCCGCGCCTCGTCGCGGCCGCGGCTGCTGCCATGCCGATCGGGCCGCCGGTCGCGCCCACGTCCACCGCGCGCACCGCGATCGCCACGCTCGCTGTTGGCGCGGCGCGGCTCGCGCGCCGGTTCTCGCTCCGGACTGGGGCTGCCGGACGCCTCGCCGAGCGGTGACGCGGCGGCCGGCGGCGCAAACAGGCCTTTCAGCCGGCCCCAGAACCCGGTACTCGGCGCCTGTTCGATCGGCGGCGCGTGCCTGGGCGCGGCCGGCGGCACGACCGGTGCGGCGGTCTTGGGCAGCAACGCGGCCACGGCGGGCTGCTCGGCGACCGGCTTGCGGTCGCGCTCGGCCGCGTCGACCACCGCCGGGGCGGCCGGAATCTGGTAGCTGACCTGGGAGTTCTCGGCCAGCTGCGCCTCGTCGTCGCGCACCCGCCGGATCGAGTACTCGGGGGTCTGGATGTGCGGATTCGGCACGATCACCATCTGCGCGTGTGACTTGTCCTCGAGGGCGCGCAATGCGTCACGCTTCTCGTTGATCAGATAGGTGGCCACGTCCACCGGCACCTGCACGATCAGGCGTGCGGTGCGGTCCTTGCGCGTCTCCTCGCCGATCAGTCGCAGGATCGATAGCGCCAGCGATTCGATGCTGCGAATGCTGCCGATGCCGTTGCAGCGCGGGCACACCAGGTGGCTCGACTCGCCCAGGCTCGGCCGCAGGCGCTGGCGCGACATCTCCAGCAGTCCGAAGCGCGACAGGCGTCCGATCTGGATGCGTGCCCGGTCCATGCGCATCGCTTCGCGCAGCCGTTCCTCGACGTCGCGCTGGTTCTTCTGCGACTCCATGTCGATGAAGTCGATCACGATCAGGCCGCCGATGTCGCGAATGCGCAGCTGGCGCGCAATCTCATCCGCGGCCTCGAGATTGGTGTTGCAGGCGGTGGTCTCGATGTCGGCGCCGCGAGTGGCGCGGGCCGAGTTGATGTCGATCGAGACCAGCGCTTCGGTGTAGTCGATCACCAGGCTGCCGCCCGAGGGCAGCTGCACCTTGTGTGCGTAGGCGGACTCGATCTGGCTCTCGATCTGGTAGCGCGTGAACAGCGGAATATCGTCCACATAGAGCTTGAGCCGGCGCTGCGTGTCGTTCGGCATGAAGCGTTGCATGTACTCCAGGCCCTTCTGGAATGCGCCCTCGTCATCGACCAGGATCTCGCCGATATCGTCGGTCAGGTAGTCGCGCAACGCGCGCGTCACCGCATCGCCCTCCTGGTACACCAGGAACGGTGCGCCGCGGCCCTTGGCCGCCTCGGCGATCGCCTGCCACTGGGTATTGAGATTATCCAGATCCCACTGCAGCTCCTCGACCGAGCGGCCGACACCGGCGGTGCGAACGATGGCCCCCATGCCGTCGGGTACGTTCAGCTGGTTCATCACCTCGCGCATCTGGTCCCGATCCTCACCCTCGATGCGGCGCGATACGCCGCCGGCACGCGGGTTATTGGGCATCAGGACCAGGAATCGCCCCGCCAGGCTGATGAACGTTGTGAGCGCAGCGCCCTTGTTGCCGCGTTCCTCCTTTTCGACCTGCACCAGCAGTTCCTGGCCCTCGCTCACCAGTTCACGGATGTTGAGCCGGCCCTGCGGCTGGGCGCGAAAGAATTCGCGCGAGATCTCCTTCAGCGGCAGGAAGCCGTGCCGCTGCGCGCCGTAGTCGACAAACGCCGCCTCGAGCGAGGGCTCGACGCGCGAAATGCGGGCTTTGTAGATGTTGGCTTTTTTCTGTTCCCGTGAAGGAATCTCGATGCTCAGGTCATACAGTTTCTGTCCATCGACCATTGCCACCCGCAGCTCTTCCTGCTGGGTCGCGTTGACTAACATTCTTTTCATTTGCCTCTGCCAGAATTGGATGAGAGGCCGCGGTTGCCGGAATGTGCACTTGTGGGGGCACAGACTCGCAGCCGCCATGGACAGCGGAACACCCGAAGATCGATTGGCGCGTCAGATGTGTCATCGATTTTGTGTCATCGACTTACGTGCTAGTGACTCGTGGCCGCCCTTACATCGGCGGCGCGCCGGAAAACCTTGGGGTCCACTGACCGGCGGCGCGCTCGTGGGCTCGAACTTGCGGAGGAGCAACGTGGGCGAGCGCGGACCAGATCGGCCGACTCATGCGCGATGGCCTCGATTTCGAGGACCAACTACCATGCGGCGCTTGGCCGCAGTCTCGTTGCCATCACCCGGACCCGTTCCTTGAAGATGTGGGAGTCCGGCCTTGGACAACGACATGATTATAGACACAGACGCTACTGGAAACAAACACTTAAAGCGCCGCTTGCACCTCCGGAGCTCCCTTTGACCCAGATCGACCCACAGCCCGAGCCGCCCGGGCGCAGATCCGCCGTGCGCCACGTCGCCATCGACGCCAACGAGCAGGGCCAGCGTCTCGACAAGGTCTTGGGCCGGCTTTTGCCTGGCGTGCCGCGCAGTCGCCTGTTTCGGCTGATCCGCCGCGGCGAGGTGCGCGTCAACGGCCGCCGGGCGGATCCTGCGCAGCGGCTGGCCGCCGGCGACTCGCTGCGCCTGCCGCCGGTGCGCGAAGTCGCGCCCGATGCGCCGCGGCGAGTTCCGGCCGGCATGATCGCGGCGATCGAGCACGCGATCATCCATGAAGATGAACGGCTGCTGGTGCTCGACAAGCCGGGCGGCATCGCGGTGCACGGCGGCAGCGGCCTGTCCTTCGGCGTCATCGAGGCGCTGCGCGCGTCGCGTCCGCAGCAGACGCTCGAGCTGGCGCATCGGCTCGATCGCGACACCAGCGGCCTGCTGCTGGTGGCGAAGCGCAGTTCGGCACTGCGCGCGCTGCATGCGCTGCTGCGCGACGGCGCGGTGCAGAAGAGTTATCTGGCACTGGTGGCCGGTCACTGGAACCTCGGGCATAAAAAAATCGATGCGCCGCTGCGCACCGATCTGCGGGTGGGCGGTGAGCGCACCGTCAAGGTGGACCTGCACGGCAAGAATGCGCTGACCGAGTTCAGGCTGATCGAGCACTACGGCGCACGCGCCTCGCTGATCGAGGCGATCATCCATACCGGCCGCACGCACCAGATCCGTGTACACGCGGCCTACTGCGGGCATCCGGTCGCGGGCGATGCGAAGTATGGTGATGAAGTCTTCAACCAGGTCCTCGCCGGCTTCGGACTTGGGCGCATGTTCCTGCATGCGCACAGCCTGTCGTTCGTCTGGCCCGACAGCGGCAGCGAGCAAAGCTTCAGCGCGCCGCTGCCGCCACCGCTGCGCGCCGTGCTCGATCAGCTCGGCAGCAAGCGCAGCCGCGCCACACGCGCGGCGCGCCCGGCGCGCCCGGCGCGCCCGGCGAGAGAGTAAACTGCCGCGCGAAACACCATTCCCGGGAGTGCCCCTGATGAAGATCGTAGCGGGACTGTTGCTGCTGGTGCCCGCGATTTCGTTTGCCCAGGGGCCTTTCGACGGCACCTGGAAGACGCGGGTCGAATCGTTCCAGGCTTCCGGAAAACCGGAAGTGTTCGACATCACGCAGGGCATGTATCGCTGCAGCAGCTGCGTGCCCGAGATCAAGGTGAAGGCCGATGGCAGCGACCAGGGCGTCAGCGGCCACGACTACTACGATGCGGTGGCGGTGCGGGTGCTGAGCCCGACCTCCTTCGAGGTCGCGAGCAAGCGCGCCGGCAAACCGATCACTAGCGCAAGTTATTCGGTCTCGGACGGCGGCGCCAGCCTTGTCGTCAGATTCACCAACAGCAGCGGCGGGCAGCCCTACACCGCCAGCTATACCGAGAAGCGCGTCGGTGCGGCGCCGGCCGGGGCGCATCCGGCCTCCGGCTCCTGGCAGATCGACAAGGTAGCGGACATGGGCGACATCGGCCGCACCATCAGCTATGCGATGAGCGCGGAGTCGCTGAAGATGAGCTGGAACGGCCAGAGCTATGATGCGAAGTTCGACGGCAACGAGTATCCGCTGGCAGGCGATCCGGGCCACACGGTGGTATCGCTCAAGCACATCGGCTCCGACACCATCGAGGAGATCGACAAGCGCGACGGCAAGGTGACAGGCATCATCCGCTCGACCGTGTCGGGTGACGGCAAGACCATGCACGTCGTGGACACTGATCCGGTACACGAAACCCGGCTGTCGTACATCCTCGACAAGCAGCCCTGACCGGGCAGGCAGTCACGGCAGTTGGTAGCCGAGCTGCCGCAGCGCGCGCGCCACCGCGATCAGCGGCAGGCCGATCAGGCCGGTGGGATCCTCCGACACCACGCGGCTGAACAAAGTGATGCCGAGGGCTTCGCAGCGGAAGCCCCCGGCGCAGTCGAACGGCTTGTCGATCGCGATATAACGCTCGATCTCCGCGTCGCTGAGGGCGCGAAAATAGACCGTCGTGGTGTCGACGAACTGCAGGATGTTGCCGCGCTCCACCTGCAGCACCGCCACCGCGGTATGGAAGGTCGCGGCGGCGGCCGACAGCCACTGCAGCTGCGAGCGCGCACGCAGCGCATCGCCGGGTTTGTCGAGCAGTTCGCCTTTGCACACCCCGACCTGGTCGCTGCCGATGACGGTGGCATCCGGATGGCGCGCGCCCACTGCGGCCGCCTTGGCCAGTGCCAGGCGCACGGCCCGATCCGGATGGCTCTCTGCCGGCAACGGGGCCTCATCGACGTCCGGCGCTGCGCACTGGAAGGGCAGGGGCAGGCGCGCGAGCAACTCGCGCCGATACAGCGAGGTCGAGGCCAGGATCAGGGGCAGCATGTGCGGCGTGAAAACGAATTTCGAATCAATGGCTTGGCATCGCCGTGTTTTTTGACTTGCCGCGCCACTGAACCTATTATACGCGGCCCATGCCGGGCGCCGCCTCCAAGCTACGCGACGTCAGAAAGCTAGCGGACGCTCGCGCGACCTTAGACTTGGATATCCCTGTGGCTGAGCTGCCGGGCCTTCCGGGCGAGATGATTTTGGGTGGCGGCCAGGTGCATGCGCGGGTGCAATTCGGCCGCGAGCAGGGATTCATGGTGGCGCAGGTCGCGCTGCGGGCGCAATTGGAGCTGGTCTGCCAGCGCTGCATGGGGCCGATGCCCGTGCCGATCGAAACCAGTTCGCCGGTGCTGCTGGTGGAGTCCGAGGCCGATGCAGAGGCCGCGCCGGTCGAGTGGGAGACCTATCTGGCCGCGGAAGGGCGCCTGAGTCTCGCGGCGCTGGCGGCCGAGGAATTGTTGCTGGCGCTGCCGGTCGTGCCGCTGCACCCCGACAGTGGCGAGTGTGAGGCCTCCGCCGGCCGACCCACGGCGCTGCGCGGCAGCGAGCCGGCGATGCCGCCGCAGGCTGCGACCGGGGAGGCGACGGTGCGCCCGTTCGCGGATCTGCGCGCGCTGCTGGATGGCGGCGGCAAGACCAAGAGTTAGTTTCCGGATCTGTTGCAGGAGTTTGGATCATGGCCGTACAAAAAAGCCGCAAGACACCCTCGAAGCGCGGCATGCACCGTTCTCACGATGGGCTGTCGACGCCGGCGTTGTCGACCGATCCGCAGTCGGGTGAGCAGCACCTGCGCCATTGCGTGACACCCGATGGTTTCTATCGCGGCCGCCGCGTCATAGAGAAAAAGGCCGAGCCGGACAGCGCGGAATAACGCCGCGCCGCGGCGGGCCTAGACGGTGTTTTCGCGCATCATCGGCACCGGCAGCTATCTGCCGGATATCGTCGTTACCAATTTTGATCTCGAGCAGCGCATGGATACCAGCGATATCTGGATCCGTGAGCGTACCGGCATCGAGCGCCGCCATATCCTGCCCGAAGGGCAATCGAACGTGGACATGGCCGAGCATGCCTCGCGCGCCGCGATCGCCGCGGCGGGACTTACGCCCCGCGACATCGAGATGATTTCCTACGGCACCACCACCCCGGACCTGATATTTCCGAACGCCGGCGTGCTGCTGCAGGACCGGTTGGGCTGTCACGGCGGCCCGGCGTTTGCGCTGGAGGCCGCCTGCAGCGGCTTCATCTACGCGCTCGCGGTCGCCGACAAATTCGTGCGCACCGGTTCGGTGCGCCGCGCGCTGGTGGTCGGGTCCGAGGTGCTGTCACGGATCGTGGACCAGAACGATCGCAGTACCGCGATCCTGTTTGGCGATGGCGCCGGCGCCGTGGTGCTGGAAGCATCCGAGCAGCCCGGCATCATCTCGACCCACCTGCATGCCGATGGCAGCTACAAGCACCTGATGTATTGCACCGGCGGCCCGTCACACGGGGCGGCCCCCGGGGCGATGGCGGCCGGGGATTTCGTTCGCATGGCGGGCAGCGAAGTATTCAAGCTCGCCGTGACGTTGCTCGGGCGCGTGGTCGATGAGACGCTGGCGGCGAACGGTCTGCAGAAAGCCGCCATCGACTGGCTGGTGCCGCATCAGGCCAACATGCGAATCATCCAGGCCGTGGCGAAAAAGCTCAGCCTGCCGATGGCGCGCGTCATCGTGACGGTGCAGGACCACGGCAATACGTCGACCGCCTCGGTGCCGCTCGCGCTGGATGTGGGTGTGCGCGATGGGCGCATCAAGCGTGGCGACATGCTGCTGCTGGAAGCGCTGGGTGGCGGTGTCACCTGGGGATCGGCGCTGCTGCGATATTGATGCTGGCGTGATCGACAGGCCGATCACAGCGCAAATAGCGGCGTGTGCGCGGCACGCCCACGCGGCAGCAGCCCCATAGCCGGCAGGCCGCGGCGGGGCGGTTACCGACTATTTGCTCAATAAAAAACGCCGCTGGAATCGCGGCGTTTTTTCTTCAAGGTCCGGCCCGAAATTACTTCGAAACCGACTTCTTGAACATGCGATCGATCTTCTCGTTGGTCGCATCGGTCGAAGCCTGCGCCGCCTGGGCCGCAGATAGCGCCTGGTTGGCCGTGCTCTGTGCGCCGCTCGCAGCCGTGGAAGCCTGATTCGCAGAACTCTGCGCAGCACTGGCAGCGCGCGAAGCGGCATCGGCCGACGCCTTCGCCGCGTCCACATCAGTTCGCAGCTGACCGACCTGCTGCTTCAGCGTGTCGACTTCGGCCTGCAGCGGCTTGAGGTCGGTGCAGCCGGCGAGTCCCACCACCAGAGCGGCGGCGGCCAGCTTCACTACGATTGAATTGTTCATCTAAATCCCCTTTGACTTGCACTGAAATAAACCGCATCGCACCGAACGTTTGCGCGGCGGTACGATTTTGCGGGCCACAACTTGACCAAATTTGACCTACGAATGCAATAGCCACATCGAATTACGTCTGTCAGCCGGGGCCGACAGTTCAACAGGATATCCGGCCGATAATGAACCCGGCATGAATGTTTGCTCGCTGTTGCGCGCTCGCATCGCGCACAGCGCATCGAGGCTCGTTGGTCGCGCGTCAGCATGGTCGCGGCCCGCAAAGTCCTCGGTGCGCTAGCACACGGAAAGCCGCCGCGCCACCGCTGCACGCTGCGCACACACCCGTGCCCCCGTTACCGGTCGTTCGGCGCGTCGATGGCGTGCCCGCCAGGGAGGCAGCCAGCCGTCATCGCTCATCAGCGATCGGGCATCGAGGGGCTGCATCGGCTTGCTGCGCGCTGACGGTTGCAGCCGGTTGGTACTACTGTATATAATTACAGTATGTCCGATCTGACTCCGCGCCAGGCCAACGTACTGCGCTTCATCCAGCGAGCCTTGAGCGAAACCGGGATGCCGCCAACGCGCGCCGAGATTGCCGCCGAGCTCGGATTTCGCTCGCCCAATGCGGCCGAGGAGCACCTGCGGGCGCTGGCACGCAAGGGCGTCATCCAGCTGCTGCCGGGGGCGTCGCGCGGCATCCGGCTGCGCGACACGATGCGCGAGCAGCTGGCATTGCCGCTGGTCGGCCGCGTTGCTGCCGGCCGGCCGATGCTGGCGGAAGAGAACATCCTTGAGCACCTGCGGGTCGATCCGGCCGTGTTTCACCCGCGCCCGCACTACCTGCTCAAGGTGGTCGGTATGAGCATGAAGGATGCCGGCATCATCGACGGCGATCTGGTGGCGGTGCATCGCACCAGTGAGGTGCGCAACCGGCAGATCATCGTCGCACGGCTGGAGAACGAGGTCACGGTGAAGCGCTATAAGCAGGAGGGCAGCGTCGTGTGGCTGCTGCCGGAGAACCCTGAGTTCGATCCGATCCGGGTCGATCTGACGCAGGAATCGATGCTGATCGAGGGTGTCGTGGTGGGCGTGCTGCGGCGGGGCGTGGCGGCGCTGCCGGCTGCGGCCGGCGCTGGCACCGCCAGGGCCAGCTAGCGTCGCGACTTGGCTCCGCCGTTCGCCTGCGGTCCGGCGCGCGAGCCCGGGTCGCCGATATCGTAGTCTTCGAAGTCGCTGATCAGTTCCGCGGTGCGCTTCTGCTCCAGGCGCTGCTCGAGCCTGCGCCAGGCCGGCTCGCCAACCTTAACGCTGCGGCGCTTGGCGATCTCCATGTCCTTGATGGCGCGGTCCAGGTCGAGATCGTCATCGCCCGCGACCTGCTCCGCGTCATCTTCCTCGAACTCGTCGGAATCGGTATTGCCGCCCATGGCCTTTAAGATCTACGAGATCACCTGGTTGTTGACCTGTCGTTATGTCAGCCTCGGGACGGAAAATAATGCGATTCAAAAACCGATGCAACGTTCGGTTTATCGGATCAGCGAATTCATTTCAAAAATTGGTAACAGCATCGCAAATACGATGCCCATGACGAACAGGCCCATGCCCACGATCAGCAGCGGCCCGAGCAGCCCTACCAGGGCCGCCAGCAGGCCCTCCAGTTCGCGCTCCTGGTTGGTCGCGGCCCGCTCCAGCATGGTCTGCAGCTGGCCGCTGGACTCGCCGCTGGAGATCAGATGCACCGTCATCGGCGGAAACAGCCGGCTGGCGGCCAGCGAGCGGCCGATCGGGGCGCCCTCGCGCACCCGCGCCGCCGCCTCGGTGACCGCATCGCGCATCGGCAGATTGATGATCACTTCGCTGGCGATGCGCAGCGCATCGAGCACCGGCACCGCGCTGGCGGTCAGGATGCTCAGCGTGCGGGTGAAGCTGGCGGTGTTGACGCCGCGCACGATGCGGCCCATCAGCGGCAGGCTCAGCATCCACTGGTGCACGCGCCGGCGCGTGGCGCGCGATTTCAGCGAGCGCCAGAACGCGAAGGCGGCGATGGCGATGGCGATCGCCAGCCAGATGCCGTAATTGCGCAGGAAGCTGCTGACGCTGACCAGCACGCGCGTGGCCAGCGGCAGCTTGGCGTGATTGGCTTCGAACACGTCCACCACCTTGGGCACGACGTAGGTCAGCAGGATCGAGACGATGGTGAAACACATGATCGTCAGCACCACCGGGTACAGCATCGCGCCCATCAGGTTCTGGCGCATCTGCTCGCGCGACTCGGTGTATTCGGCCAGCCGCTCCAGCACCGCGTCGAGGTGGCCCGAGTGCTCTCCGGCCGAGACCGTGGCGCGGTAGATCTCGGGGAACACGCGCGGGAATTCCCCCAGGCCGGTGGCGAGGGTGTGGCCCTCGATCACCTTGGCGCGCACGCCGAGCAGGATGCTCTGCACGCGCGGCTTCTCGGTTTGTTGCGACACCGCGAGCAGCGCCTCTTCGAGCGGCAGTCCGGCGCGTACCAGGGTCGACAGCTGGCGCGTCATCAGCGACAGGTCGGCGGCCGACACGCCGCGCGCAAAACCAAAGCGGCTGCCGCGCTGCCGGCGCGATTCGCGCGCCGCTACCTCCTCGACCGTGACCGGCATCAGCTGCCGTTCGCGCAGCAGCGAGCGCACGTGCCGCGGGGTATCGCCCTCGATGACGCCCTTGCGCGATCGGCCGCCCGCGTCGAGGGCCGTGTACTCAAATGCGCCCATGGGCGGTAAGTCTAGTCCTCGCGGGTGACGCGCAGGACTTCTTCGACCGTGGTCTGGCCCTTGAGCACGCGTCCCAGCCCGTCATCGCGGATCGACGGGGTGAACTTGCGGGCGTAGCGTTCCAGCTCATGCTCGCCGATACCGTCGTGAATCATGGTACGCAGCGTATCGTCGATCAGGATCAACTCGTAGATGCCGGTGCGGCCGCGATAGCCGCCGCCGGGGTCGCGGCCGGGCCGGTACAGTGTCGGGGACGGTTCGGTCGGCTCCAGTCCCAGCAGGCGGCGCTCGTATTCGCCGGCCGGAAACGCCTGGCGCGTTTCGGGGCTGAGCACGCGCACCAGGCGCTGCGCCAGCACCCCGATCAGGCTCGAGGACAGCAGGAACGGCTCGATGCCCATGTCGCGCAGCCGGGTGAGCGCGCCGGCAGCGGTGTTGGTGTGCAGCGTCGATAGCACCAGGTGTCCGGTGAGGCTCGCCTGCACCGCGATCTGCGCGGTCTCCAGATCGCGGATTTCCCCGACCAGCACCACGTCCGGGTCCTGGCGCAGGATCGCGCGCAGACCGCGCGCAAAGGTCATCTCCACCTTGGTGTTGACCTGCGTCTGGCCGATGCCATCGATGTAGTACTCGATCGGATCCTCGACCGTCATGATGTTGCGGGTGTTGTCGTTGAGCCGTTCGAGCGCGGCGTACAGCGTGGTGGTCTTGCCCGAGCCGGTCGGGCCGGTGACCAGCAGGATGCCGTGCGGCTTGTGGATCAGCTCGTCGATCAGCTGCTGCGTGTGCTCGCCCATGCCGAGGGAATCCAGCTCCAGCCGGCCGGCCTGCTTGTCCAGCAGGCGCAGCACCACGCGCTCGCCGTGTCCGGACGGTATGGTGGACACGCGCACGTCGACCGCGCGGCCGGCGATGCGCAGGCTGATGCGCCCGTCCTGCGGCAGGCGTTTCTCGGCGATGTCGAGCTTGGACATGACCTTGATGCGCGACACCACCAGCGGGGCGACGCCGCGCCGGGACTGCAGCACCTCGCGCAGGATGCCGTCGACGCGAAAGCGCACCACCAGGCGATTCTCGAACGGCTCGATGTGGATATCCGAGGCGTTCTCGCGGATCGCCTGGGTCAGCACCGCGTTGATCAGGCGGATGATCGGCGCATCGTCGTTGCTCTCGAGCAGATCGGCCTGCTCGGGCAGTTCCTGCGCCAGCTGTCCCAGATCGGTGGTGTCGTCGAGACCGATCTGCATCGACTCGCCGCCGCCTTCATAGGTCTTGCGCAGCAGCTCGTCAAAGGCCTCGCTGTCCACCATCGTCAGCCTGACCGGCAGACGCAGAAAGCGCCGCGCCTCCGCCAGCGCCACCGGCGAGGCCGGCGCGCGATAGACACAATCGGCAACTCCCGCCTCGATGCCGCGCACCAGAACCCCGTGGCGGCGGGCAAATGTAAACGGCAGCCGATAGTCGACAGCCGCCTGCTCGACCACCGCGCTCACTGCGGCGCACCGCTGGCCGGGGCCGGCGTGGGGACGGGGGCGGGGGCGGGGGCGGAATTATCGGGTGCGCTGCCGGTGCCGCCATACGGTGTTACCACCGGCGCGGCGGCGTTGCCGCCGGAGCTGGCAGCGCCACTGATGTCCGGCTTCCTGG
Organism: Gammaproteobacteria bacterium; assembly: GCA_013289615.1. GTDB lineage: Bacteria > Pseudomonadota > Gammaproteobacteria > Steroidobacterales > Steroidobacteraceae > FEN-1191. The sequence continues at coordinate 57,976 of JABCZO010000004.1, read as the reverse complement.
TGGGCTTGCGCCCCGAGTCGGCGTCCGGGCTGAGGATGCCGCTCGAGGTGCGGCCGTTTTCCATCGACGGCAGCGGATCCGACGGTGCATACGGCTGCAGCGGCAGCGCCCGCGGGTCCTTGTTGAGCAGGCGCTGCTGATCGCGGATGTATTCGTACTTGGCGTCGGTCTCGACCGAGGCCTGGGCGTCGTTGCGCAGGATGTGCGGCTGCAGAAAGATCAGGAAATTGGTCTTGGTCTTCTCGGTATTGCGGGTGCGGAACAGCTCGCCGATGAACGGAATACTGCCCAGCAGCGGTACCGACTGCTCGCCGTTGGTCACACTGTCCTGGATCAGCCCGCCAAGCACCAGCGTGCCGGCGTCCTTGATCAGCACGCTGGTGGTGATCGCACGCTTGTTGGTGATCAGGTCCACCGCGCCCTGGGAACTGGCAGCCAGGCTCGAGCTCTCGACCTGCAGCTTGAGCAGCACGGTGTCGCCTTCACTGATGGTCGGGGTCACCGTCAGGATGGTACCGACCTCCTCGCGCTGGATGGTCTGGAAGGCGCTGCCGGTGCCGTTGGTGGTGGAGTACTGGCCGGTCAGGAACGGCACTTCCTGGGCCACTTCCATCTTGGCTTCCTGGTTGTTGCGCGTGACCACCGACGGGGTGCCGAGGATATTGGTGCGCGAATCGCCCTGCAGCGCGCGCAGCATCAGCGCAAAGTTGACGCCCGATGCCTTCAGCCGGCCGATGCCGAGCGTGGTGCCGTTGAGGGTGGCATCCGACAGGCTGCTGGTGCTGGTGGTCGTGGTGCCGGTGGTGGCCGAGGCGCTGCCGCTGGCGCCCAGTGCCGCGGTCACCAGGTCAACGATCGAGCTGCCGCCGACCGGGGACACAAAGCCGCCGACGCCGACGCTGCTGTTGGTGCCGTCGATGGCCCAGTTCACGCCCAGATCCGCGGTCTTGTCGACCGTCACCTCGGCGATGATGGCCTCCACATAGACCTGCGGCTGGCGGATGTCGAGCTTGTCGATCACCGCATTGAGCGCACGCATGCTGCGCTGGCCGGCGGTGATCACCAGCGCGTTGTTGGCCTTGTCGGCCCAGATGGTGGCGGTGCCGCCGGCGAGCGAGATGGTGGCCGAGCCGCCGGCGGCGGCCGGCGTGGCCGCGCCCGGGGGCGGGGTGTTGCCCTGGGCGTTCGGCTGCGGTTGGGTTGGCTGGCGGTTGAGCAGCGCGGCCATCGCGGCAGTGGAACTGCTGCTGCTGCTGCTGGTGCCCGACATCTGCTCCTTGAGGCGCGTCGCCAGGTCCTCGGCGTCGGAGAAGCGCAGGTAGCGCACCTGCGTTTCGCTGCCGGTATCGACCGGCGTATCTAGGTGCGTCACCAGCGCCTTGACGCGCATGCGTATGTTGTCGTCGCCGCTCAGCAGGATACTGTTGGAGCGATCGTCGGCGACGATCTTGAGGCTGCCGCCGGTCTCCCCGCTCTGCGCCAGCAGCGAATTGAGTACCCGCGCGGTATCGGCCGCGGTGGCGCTGCGCAGCGTGATCACGTCCACGTCCGGATTTCCGACCTCATCGATGCGCGCAATGATGCGCATCATCCGATTCACGTTGCTGGCGCGGTCCGAGATGATCAGGATGTTGGCGCCGGTGACCGCCGAGAGCTGCGCATTCTGCGGCATCAGCGGCCGCAGCACCGGCACCAGCTGCGCGGCACCGACGTTCTTGACGGCGAGCACCTGCGTGACCAGTTCATCCGAGGTCGAACTCACGCTGTGCGGCAGGTCGTTGGCCGGATACTGGCGCATGTTGGCGTCGGGAATGATCTTGACGACATTGCCGGCCGGCACGGCCACGAAGCCATGCACCTGCAGGATCGCGAGGAACGCCTGGTAGAACTGGTCCGGTGTCATCGGCGTTGACGACAGCATCGTCACCTGCGCACGCACGCGCGGGTCGACGATGAAGTTCTTGCCGGTGGACATGCTGACCGCCTCGATGATCTGCGTGATGTCGGCGTCCTTGAAATTCGGCGTAATGCGCTGCGTGGAGGGGTGATCGCCCGCGGCGATGACGTGCTGCGCACCCTGCTGCTGGCCGAGCGCCAGCGCGCTTAACGCCAGCGCGGCGAGCACGATCGCGAGCTGGCGCGGCCGGCGCGGCGCACGAACGATCGTTGGTCTATGGGACATCAGTGCTCATTCCTGGGTATGTGCTAGCGGTCGCGTTCGCTGCTGCCGCTGCCGCTGGGCGCGGGTGGCGCAGCCGGCGCATCGGCGCCGGGCGCAGCGGCGTTCATAGTGCCTGCGGAGGCCGCCGGGGCGCCGGGCGCAGTGCTCAGATTCAAATTCGGGGCCGGGCGGCCCCGAGGCGGGACCCCAGGGGTGGGGGCGGCTGCCGGCTCACCCGCCGTGCCGCCGGCGCTCTGCCCCGCCGCTGCCTGGCCCGGCGCGGCATTGTCACCCGAATCGGCATCAAGGTTAAGGTTGGCAAGATTAAGATTGACCTCCTGCGGCTGGCCGTTGCGCGACACCGTGACGGTGGCGGTGGCCGAGGAGGACAAGGTCTGCAGCACTTCCATCGCTCGCGCGGCATCATCGAGCGCGGTGCCATTGACCGCCTCGATCAGGTCCCCGGACTTGAGCCCCAATTGAGTAAAGGCGCTGGTGCCGCGGGCGCCGCCCGGGAAGATCCGATAGCCGGTAAGCTTGCCCTGGTTGAATACCGGCTGCACCCGCACCAGGCCTGCCAGCAGGGTCGCCGGGTCGCGCCCCGAGACCGCTCGCGGTGCGGCTGTGGCCGTGGGCGCCGCCGGCCTGCCGGACATGGGCGTGCGCGGCAGCATCAGCGTCTCCAGGCCTCCATTGCGCTCGAGCAGCACCCGATCGCTGTACACCGCATGCAGGTGCACGCCGCCGGGAATCGCCGCGCCGACCGCGTAGAGTTTGCCGGCGGCCGCGTTCTCGCCAATGATCGCCACGCCCTTGCCCGGGTCGGGGTCGGCGATCACGCCCGCCAGGATCAGCGGCATGCTGGTCGCCGGGGCATTCGAGCCGCCGGCCACCGCGCCGGCGCCAAACAGATGGGCGTTGACGATGGTGGCGAGCTGCAGCGTCGGGTTGACGCTCATGCGCGGCAGTGACGGGGCGGCACCGATGCCGGGCGGGGGCAGGTCCGGGCCATGGCTCAGGGCCCGGGTCAGGATCAGGGCGCCGTCGACCCCCAGGGCCAGCAGCAACAGCAGCGCAGCCAGCTGCGCACCGCGGTCTGCGAACAACCGCGTCAGTCCCTGCACAGACTTGAGCTCATCGATCCAAAGTACCGCACTGGCCAATTACAAGCTCCGGGGGAGCGCCTAGGTATGACATGATACGGCGCACTCGTTGGCGCTCTCAAGTGTTTGTTTCGTCTAATTTCTTTTAGTTCCGTGCGTCGCTCAATGCCGACACCGCCCGGCGCTTCTATCGGCAGATACACCGATGCGTCCCAGTGGATTAGACTTCAATGACAGACGCGCTGCAGATCCGCTGCGATTTTGTGACGGGGCGCCTTTCACGTGACGGAGCACAGAGCATCTAATCGCCCCGAGCATGGTGTAATAGTCGAGGAGGCTCCGCCGGAGACGGCGCAGCCGCCGCTGTATCGCGTCATACTGCTCAACGACGACTACACCCCGATGGAGTTCGTCGTCGAAGTGCTGGAGCGATTTTTCGCCATGGATCGGCCGACGGCAACACGGGTGATGCTGGAAGTGCATACCCGTGGCAAAGGTGTGTGTGGAGTCTTTACATACGAAATCGCAGAGACCAAAGTGTCGCAAGTGACCAGTTACTCGCGCGAGCATCAGCACCCGTTGCTGTGTACGCTCGAGGAAACCTGAACCATCCGCGGGAGAGACGGAGCAGTGTTGTCGAGCGAGCTCGAATTTTGCCTTAACCAGGCCTTCCACCAGGCGCGCGGTGCGCGTCACGAATTCCTCACGGTCGAGCATCTGCTGCTCGCCATCCTCGACGCACCCAAGGTGCGCGAGGTGCTCGAGGGCTGCGGCGCCGACATCGAGCGCCTGAGCGCTGACCTCAAGCAGCACGTGGAGAGCAATACGCCGCGCCTGGCGCCTAGCGAGGAGCGCGAAGTGCAGCCGACGCTCGGCTTCCAGCGGGTGCTGCAGCGCGCCGTGTTTCACGTCCAGTCGAGCGGCAAGAAAGAAGTGGGCGTGGTCAACGTGCTGGTGGCGATCTTCAGCGAGAAGCAGAGCCACGCGGTATTCCTGCTGGCGCGCGCCCAGGTCACCCGGCTCGACGTGGTCAATTTCATCTCCCACGGCCTGTCGCGTACCGGCGAGTCGAAAGCCGACAAGGAGCGCGATGATGCCGGGGTCGAGGGCGAGCGCGACAATGAGTCGGGCAGCGCGCTCGAGAAGTATGCGGTCAATCTCAACGCCCAGGCCCAGGAGGGGCGCATCGATCCGCTGATCGGCAGGAAGCTCGAGATCGAGCGCACCATCGAGATCCTGTGCCGCCGCCGCAAGAACAATCCGCTGTACGTGGGCGAGGCCGGCGTGGGCAAAACCGCGATCGCGGAAGGGCTGGCGCGACTGATCGTGGAAGGCCGGGTGCCCGAAGTGCTGGCCGACTGCACTATTTTCGCACTCGACATGGGCGCGCTGATCGCCGGCACCAAGTACCGCGGTGATTTCGAGAAGCGCCTGAAATCGGTGGTCAACGAGCTCAAGAAGCAGCCCGGGGCGATCCTGTTCATCGACGAGATCCACACGGTCATCGGGGCAGGGGCTGCTTCCGGCGGCGTGATGGACGCCTCCAACCTGATCAAGCCGGTGCTCGCCAACGGCGAGATCCGCTGCATCGGCTCGACCACCTACCAGGAATATCGCGGCATCTTCGAGAAAGACCATGCCCTGGCGCGTCGCTTTCAGAAGATCGACGTGGCCGAGCCCTCGGTGGCCGAGACGGTCGAGATCCTGATGGGACTGAAGCCGAAGTTCGAGGAGCACCACGGCGTCGAGTACACCGACGAGGCACTGCGGGCGGCCGCCGAGCTGGCCGACCGGCACATCAACGAACGGCATCTGCCCGACAAGGCCATCGACGTGGTCGATGAGGCCGGCGCCCGGCTGCGCCTGCGGCCGGTGGGCGAGCGCGAGGCGCGGGTCGAGGTCGCCCAGATCGAGGATGTGGTGGCACGCATGGCCCGGATCCCGGCCAAGAACGTCTCGGCCTCCGACCGTGACCTGCTGAAGAACCTCGAGCGCAATCTCAAGCTGGTGATTTTCGGCCAGAATCAGGCGATCGAGACGCTGGCGGCCGCCATCAAGATGGCGCGCTCGGGCCTGGGCGATCAGCGCAAGCCGGTCGGCAGCCTGCTGTTCGCCGGTCCCACCGGCGTCGGCAAGACCGAGGTCACGCGCCAGCTGGCGATCGCGCTCGGCATCGAATTCATCCGCTTCGACATGTCGGAATATATGGAGCGGCACACGGTGTCGCGCCTGATCGGTGCGCCACCGGGCTATGTCGGCTTTGATCAGGGCGGCCTGCTCACCGAGGCGATTGCCAAGCATCCGCACTGCGTGCTGCTGCTCGATGAGATCGAGAAGGCGCATTCGGACGTCTTCAACCTGCTGCTGCAGGTGATGGACCACGGCACGCTGACCGACAACAACGGCCGCAAGGCGGATTTTCGTCATGTCATCATCGTGATGACCACCAACGCCGGCGCCCAGGAGATGAGCCGACCGTCGATCGGCTTCACCCATGCCGACAACACCACCGACGGCATGGAAGCGATACGGCGGCTGTTCTCACCCGAGTTTCGCAATCGCCTGGATGCGGTGATCCAGTTCGCCGCGCTCGATGAGGCGACCATTGAGCGCGTGGTGGACAAACTGCTGATCGAAGTCGAGGCCCAGCTCGAGCCCAAGGGCGTGGTACTGAACATCGAAGAGGCGGCGCGGCGCTGGATTGCGCAGAAGGGCTACGACCCGAAGATGGGAGCCCGGCCGATGGCGCGCGTGATTCAGGAGTACATCAAGCGACCGCTGGCCGAGGAGCTGCTGTTCGGCAAGCTGGTCGGCGGCGGCCAGGTGCGGGTGTCGGTGTCGGCCGATGAGAGTGCGCTGCAGCTCGAATACGCGCCGGCGGCGCAGGCGGAAGTCACCGCCTAGGAGTCGCTGCGGGCCGCGCTGCGCTAGCGGCCGCGGTAGACGATGCGGCCCTTCGACAGATCGTAGGGGGTCATTTCGACCGTCACCGCATCACCGGTCAGGATGCGGATATAGTTCTTGCGCATCTTTCCGGAGATATGCGCGGTCACAAGGTGACCGTTCTTCAGCTTCACGCGGAAGGTGGTATTGGGCAGGGTCTCGACGACCTCACCTTCCATTTGGATGGCGTCTTCTTTGGGCATGCGGCGCTGCGTGGCCTAAGGGGCGCGAATTTACGCATAAAGGGCGCACCCAATGCAATGCGGGTTGCATCCGGCCTCTAGGCGGGCTGCAGAAAGCGCAGGAACTGGCGCCGCGGCATTGCACGGCTGCCCAGACTGCGCAGGTGCGCGGAGGGCAGCTGGCAGTCGATCAGCTCGATGCCGAGCGCCGTGCAGCGCTGCACCAGGCCGGCGAGGGCGGCCTTGGAGGCATCGCGCTCGCGGCTGAACATCGATTCACCGAAGAACACGCGGCCGAGGTGCACGCCGTAGACACCGCCCACCAGGCGATCGGCGTGCCAGATTTCATAGCTGTGAGCCAGCCCGCGCTGATGCAGGCCACAATAGGCGGCGGACATTTCAGGGGTGATCCAGGTACCGGGACTGCGCGAGCGCGGTGCGGCACAGGCGCTCACCACGGCGGCGAAATCGCGATCGGCCAGCCACTCGAAGCCGCGCGTGCGCAGGCTGCGACTGAAGCGGCGCGAGCGGTGAAATTCCTGCGGCAGCAGCACCTCGCGCGGATCGGGCGACCACCACAGCACTGGCTGCCCGGGCGAATACCACGGAAAGATACCGCGCTCATAAGCCGCCAGCAGGCGCTCGTACTTGAGATCGCCGCCGGCAGCGAGTAGCCCCGGCGGGTCGCGCAGTGCCGCCTCGTGCGGCGGAAAGCGTTCCGGCGGGTCGTCGGGCGACAGCCAGGTGATCATCGCGGCGTCGGCGTGAGCTCGCCTTTGCGAAACGGCGCGTGCGCATCGGCCTCAGTGGCGTAGGCGTCGATTGCCTGACCCTCGCGCGCCAGGTAGGCACTGATCGCGCGCCGCAGCGCCAGGTCTGTGATCCAGTGCGCGGACCAGGTCAGCACCGGCTCGAAGCCGCGCGCGATCTTGTGCTCGCCCTGGGTACCGGGCTCGAACGCGGCCAGGCCGTTGTCGATGCAATAGTCGATGCCCTGGTAGTAGCAGGCCTCGAAGTGCAGGCTGTGGTAGTCCGCGTCGGCGCCCCAATAGCGGCCGTAGAGGGTATCGGCGGAGCGGAAGAACACCGCGACCGCCACCACCTCGCCGGCGCGTAGCGCCAGCTTGACCAGGAAGCTGGCAGCCAGCGAGCGCGCGATGCGCTGGAAGAACGCGCGATTCAGGTACGGGGTGTGACCGTGACGCAGGAAGGTGACCTCGTGCAACCGGAACACGCGCTCGATCAGTTCCTCGCTGAGCTCATCGCCGCGCAAGGTGCGAAATTCGATGCCCTGCTCGGCGACGCGGCGGCGCTCGCGCCGCGCCTTCTTGCGCTTGTCGGCCGAAAAGCCGTCCAGAAAATCGTCGAAGTCGCGATAGCCGCGGTTGCGCCATTGGAAATGGCAGTCGCGCCGCAACAGCCAGCCGTCCTGCTCGCAGGCAGCGCGCGCCGGTGCATCCAGAAACAGCGCGTGCGCGGAGGACAGCGCCTTGGCGGCAAGCCGTTCACGGATTGCGCGCAGCAGCGCCAGGCGCAGCGGCGCGGCGGCCAGATCGGCACGGCACAGCAGTCGCGGGCCGGTCGCCGGTGTGAACGGCACCGCGCACACCAGCTTGGGGTAATAGTCCATGCCGGCCTGTTCGGCGGCGCGCGCCCAGGCGAAGTCGAACACGAACTCGCCCCAGGAGTGGGCCTTCTCGTACAGCGGTGCCGCGCCCGCCAGCCCGTGCTGATCGAGCAGCACCAGATGCCGTGGAATCCAGCCGCTGCGCGCGCTGACGCTGCCGCTGTCCTCCATCGCCGAGAGAAACTCGTGCCGCAGGAACGGATAGTCGCCAGCCAGCGAATTCCATTGCGCGGCGGGGATGTCGCTCACCCGGGTAAGGAGCCGGACTTGCACTGGCGAGGAGACTCCTTGGGCGTGCCTCAGGGGCGGCCCGGGTCGAACTGCTCGAGGTAGCGGTCGGCATCGAGCGCCGCCATGCAGCCCGAGCCGGCCGAGGTGACGGCCTGACGGTAGACGTGATCGGCGACGTCGCCGGCCGCAAACACGCCGGCCAGGCTGGTCGCGGTCGCATTGCCATCAGCCCCGCCGTGCACACTCAGATAGCCACCGCGCATCTCGAGCTGACCGCGAAACAGCTCGGTGTTGGGCGTGTGGCCGATGGCGATGAAGATCCCGCTCACCGCGATGTCGCGTGCAGTGTCATTGAGTGTGGAGCGGATGCGCACGCCGTGAACGCCGGCATCATCGCCGAGGATCTCATCGACGCTGTGGTGCCACACCAGACTCACCTTGCCCGCGCCCGCGCGCTCGAGCAGGCGATCTTGCAGGATTTTCTCGGCGCGCAGCCGGTCGCGCCGGTGGATCAGCGTCACATGCTCGGCCAGGTTCGACAGGTACAGCGTCTCCTCGACCGCAGTGTTGCCGCCGCCGACCACGGCGACGCGCTGGCCGCGGAAGAAAAAGCCATCGCACGTGGCGCAGGCGGAGACGCCGCGGCCGCGAAATTTTTCCTCCGACGGCAGCCCCAGGTAGCGCGCCGAGGCGCCGGTGGCGATGATCAGTGCATCGCAGCTATAGCGCGTCCTGCCGCTGGTAAGCACGAACGGGCGCACCGACAGGTCTGCCTGCTCGATGTGATCGACGACGATTTCGGTGGCGAAGCGCTCGGCGTGCTCGAGCATGCGCTGCATCAGCGCCGGCCCCTGCAGTCCTTCGACATCGCCGGGCCAGTTGTCCACGTCGGTGGTGGTCATGAGCTGACCGCCTTGCTCAAGGCCACTGATCAGCATCGGCGCGCGATTGGCGCGCGCCGCGTACACCGCGGCAGTATAGCCCGCCGGCCCCGAGCCCAGGACGATCAGGCGGCGGTGCAGCGGCGGAGTCATGTACAATTTCCTTTCATTGTCGCGCCGTACTCGCTGATCTCCAAAGTTGAATGATGCATGGTAAGTAAGCCGGACCCGCAGGCCAAGTCATATCATTAAGTGAGGATTGTTATTCCGTGGCCGAATCCACCGCCCAGGGCCGCGCACCGTTGCGCTTTTCCACCGCCGTTGCGCGCGGATTGCGCGAGGGCGCAGCCATTGCACTCGCGGTGCTGGCACTGGTGCTGCTGGTGGCGCTGCTGAGCTTCGATGCGCACGACCGCGCGTATTCAACCAGCGGCACGCACCTGGGGATCTACAATCGCGTCGGGCCGGTCGGCGCCTGGCTCGCCAGCGCGCTGTTGTCGCTGTTCGGACGGCCGGCGTATCTGCTGCCGGTGATGCTCGGCGCGGCAGCGTGGCGCCTGACTGCCAAGCCCGGCGGCGAGCAGCAGTCACGGCTGAATCTTGCGATCCGCAGCGCCGGCTTCGTGATCGTGCTGATGGCGAGCTGTGCGCTGGCCGCATTGCACTGGAGCCAGGGGAACCTGCCCGAGGGAGCCGGCGGCATCGTCGGTAAGGCCACTGGCCCGGCACTTGTCTCCGGCCTCGATCTGCTGGGCGCGACGCTGCTGTTGCTGGCCGCCTGGATGGCTGGCGCGGCGGTCGCCTTCGGCGTGTCCTGGTTCACGCTGATGGATCGGCTCGGCGCCTGGAGCTGGTCCGCCCTGCACTGGGTGCGTGAACGCTGGTTCACCAGCCGCGCGGTCAACGCCGGCCGCAGCGCCAAGCTCGAGCGCAAGGAAGCGCTGCAGGCCGAATACCGGCGCGCCCCACCGCGCATCGCGCCACGCATCGAGGCGCCGGCGCCGGCGCCGGCGCGGAGCGAGCGGGTCGAAAAGGAGCGGCAGGTGCCGCTGTTCGACCCGCCCTCGGCACGTGAACTGCCGCCCCTCGATCTGCTCGACAATCCGGGCGAGCGCCAATCCTCGTATTCGTCCGAGGCGCTCGAGGCGATGTCGCGCCTGGTCGAGATCAAGCTCAAGGACTTCGGCGTCGACGTCGACGTGGTGGCGGTGCATCCGGGCCCGGTGGTTACGCGCTTCGAGATGCGACCGGCCCCGGGGGTCAAGGCAAGTCAGATCAGCGGGCTGTCGAAGGACCTGGCGCGCGCGCTGTCGACCATCAGCGTGCGCGTGGTTGAGGTGATTCCCGGCAAATCGGTCATGGGACTGGAGATCCCGAACGAGAAGCGCGAGGTGGTCACGCTCGGCGAGATCATCCGTTCCAAGGCCTACGAGGATGTCGCCTCGCCGCTCACGCTGGCGCTCGGCAAGGACATTGGTGGCGTGCCGATGGTGGCGGATCTGGCGCGCATGCCGCACCTGCTGATTGCCGGCACCACCGGATCGGGCAAGTCGGTGGCCCTCAATGCCATGGTACTGAGCCTGCTGTACAAGTCCACCGCCGAGCATGTGCGGCTGATCATGATCGATCCGAAGATGCTCGAGCTGTCGGTCTACGAGGGCATTCCGCACCTGCTGTCGCCGGTCGTGACCGACATGAAGCAGGCGGCCAATGCGCTGCGCTGGTGTGTGGCCGAGATGGAACGGCGCTACCAGCTGATGGCGACGCTCGGGGTGCGCAACATCGCCGGCTACAACCGCCGCGTCAAGGATTCGATCGCCGAGAATCGGCCGATCCGCGATCCGATCATGCTGCAGCACGCGGCCAACGATCCGGGCATCGACCAGAGCCAGATCCCGACTCTCGAACCGCTGCCGTTCGTGGTGGTGATCATCGACGAGCTGGCCGACCTGATGATGATCGTCGGCAAGAAGGTCGAGGAGCTGATCGCGCGCCTGGCGCAGAAAGCGCGCGCCTCGGGCATCCATCTGATACTGGCCACGCAGCGGCCCTCGGTCGATGTGATCACCGGGCTGATCAAGGCCAATATACCCACCCGCATCGCATTCCAGGTCTCAGCCAAGGTGGACTCGCGCACCATTCTCGACCAGATGGGCGCCGAATCCCTGCTCGGTCACGGCGACATGCTGTATCTGCCGCCCGGCACGTCGATGCCGACCCGCATCCACGGCGCATTCGTCTCCGACGCGGAAGTGCATCGCGTGGTCGAGGGGCTGAAGAAGGCCGCGCGCCCGAACTATATTGAGGAGGTGCTGCGCGGACCGTCGATGCCGATTCCGGGCATCAGCGGCGAGGATGACGACAACGGCGCGCTCGGCGGCGATCCGGAGCAGGATCCGCTGTACGACGAGGCGGTCAAGATCGTCACCAGCGAGCGCAAGCCATCGATCTCGTACGTGCAGCGGCGCCTGAAGATCGGCTACAACCGCGCCGCACGCATGCTCGAGGCCATGGAGACGGCGGGTATCGTCGGACCGCTGCAGTCCAATGGCGGGCGTGAAGTGCTGGCGCCGCCGCCGGCTTGATCACCGGTGCGCCAGCAGATGTCAATGATAACGCCAGCGCGTGCGTGGCAGCAGAGCTTGCAACAGCTGCGACTGGCGGGCGCGGGGATTATTTTTCTGCTAACCGTCGGCGCGGCGGCGGCCGCGACCTCCGGCAGCGACACGGCGCTGGATCGCTACCTGGATCGCATGAGCAGCCTGCGCACCGCCTTTACCCAGACTGTCACCGATGCACGCGGCACCCAGACCGAGACTGGCGCGGGCACGCTGCAGGTGCTGCGGCCGGGAAGGTTCCGCTGGGACTACCAGCCGCGAGCGGACGCCGCGACTGGCAGCAGCGGCGAGCGCGGCCAGCTGCTGGTCGCCGACGGCAAGAATCTCTGGTTCTATGACCGCGAGCTGGCGCAGGTCTCGGTCAAGCCGATGGCCGCCGCGCTATCGGCGACACCGGTGATGCTGCTGTCGGGCTCGGCGACACAGCTGCACGAGAGCTTCGACATCGGCGCGGCCGGTACCCACGATGGCCTCGACTGGGTCAGCGTCAAGCCGCGCAGCGCCGAGGCGGATTTCAGCCATGCGGAGCTCGGCTTTGCGCGCGACCGGCTGGCGCGCATGGTGGTGACCGATCGGCTCGGCCAGACCGTGCGGCTGGATTTCTCGCGCAGCGAACGCAATGCCCGCATCGAGCCCTCCGACCTGCAGTTCAAGCCGCCGGCCGGTGTGGATGTGATCGGCACGCCGCAGTCGTAGCCGCCCCTGCCATGTCCAAGCGCAATTCCACCCAACAGCCGCTGCGGCTCGCCGACAGCGGCAAGGACTGGCGGCCGCTGGCGGATCGCATGCGGCCGCGCAGGCTCGAGGAATTCGTCGGCCAGACCCACCTGCTGGCGCCGGGCAAGCCGCTGTACCAGGCGATTGCCGATGGCCAGCCGCATTCGCTGATTCTCTGGGGTCCGCCCGGCACCGGCAAGACGACGCTGGCGCGCCTGATCGCCGATCGCTCCAGCGCGCGCTTCATCGCGCTGTCGGCGGTACAGGCGGGCATCAAGGACATCCGCGACGCGGTCGCGCTTGCCAGGCAGAGCGCGGTCGAGGGACAGCCGACGGTGCTGTTCCTCGATGAGGTGCATCGCTTCAACAAGGCGCAGCAGGACGCGTTTCTGCCGCATGTCGAGGACGGCACGCTGACATTCATCGGTGCCACGACCGAGAATCCCTCGTTCGAGATCGTCGGTGCACTGTTGTCGCGTGCACGGGTGTACGTGCTCAAGGCGCTGAGCGCAGAGGAACTGCGAGCGCTGCTGCAGGCCGCACTCGGCGACCGCGAGCGCGGACTGGGCGCCCAGGAGCTCACGATCGAGGATGACGCCCTGGCGCTGCTGGCGCATGCGGCCGATGGCGACGCGCGGCGCGCACTGGGCATGCTCGAGCTGGCCGCCGCCGTGGCCGCGGCTGCCGGCGGCAAGCTCATCACGCTCGCGCAGGCACAGGACATCGCGAGCGGCGGCCGGCGCCGTTTCGACAAGGGCGGGGATCAGTTCTACGACCAGATCTCGGCGCTGCACAAGGCGGTGCGAGGCACCGATCCCGACGCTGCGCTGTACTGGTTCGCGCGCATGCTCGATGGCGGCTGTGATCCGCACTACCTGGCACGACGCATCACACGCATGGCCAGCGAGGACATCGGCCTGGCCGATCCGCGCGCGCTGCAGATCGCCCTCGATGCCTGGCAGATCTATGAGCGGCTCGGCAGTCCGGAAGGCGAGCTGGCACTGGCCGAAGCGGTGCTCTACCTCGCGGTCGCGGCCAAAAGCAACGCGGTCTATACCGCACTGGCCGAGGCGCGTGCGGATGTCGAGCACTACGGGTCGCTCGATGTGCCGCTGCGGCTGCGTAACGCGCCCACGCGCCTGATGAAGGAGCTGGGCCACGGCAGCGGTTATCGCTACGCGCACGATGAACCGCAGGCGTACGCCGCCGGCGAGCGCTACCTGCCCGACGACATGCCCGACCGCCGCTATTATCATCCGACGGCGCGCGGCCTGGAGCAGCGCATCGGCGAAGCGCTGGAGCGCTTGCGACGACCGACGTCCGACGAAGGCAAGTCATGATCGATCCCAAGCTGCTGCGCTCGGCCCCCGAGGAGGTGGCGCGCCTGCTGGCGCGGCGCGGCTACCGTTTCGATGTCAGTGCATGGCGGGGGCTCGAAGAGCAGCGCCGCCATTGGCAGATCGAGACCGACCGGCTGCGTGCGGCGCGCAACAACCATGCCAAGGCGGTGGGACAGGCGCGCGGCCGCGGCGAGGATATCGCGCCGCTGCTCGCCCAGGCCGAGCAGCTGACCGCGGGGTTGTCGGAGGCCGAGCAGCAACTTGGCGCGGTGCAGGCTGCGCTTGAGCGCTGGCAGCTCGACTTGCCGAACCTGTTGCACGAGTCGGTGCCCGACGGGGCCGACGAGAGCGCCAACCTCGAGGTCGGTCGCTATGGCGTGCCGCGCCCATTCAGCTTCCAGCCGCGCGACCATGTTGAGATCGGCGAATCGCTGGGGCTGCTGGATTTCGAAGCCGCGGGCCGCATTTCGGGGGCCCGGTTCGTGGTGATACGCGCCGGGCTGGCGCGGCTGCAGCGTGCGCTGGCGCAGTTCATGCTCGACCTGCACACGCAGGAGCATGGCTACACCGAAATCTACCCGCCCTATCTGGTGTCGAGCCCGGCGCTGGTCGGCACCGGCCAGCTGCCCAAGTTCGAGCAGGATCTGTTCGCGGTGCGCGGCGAGCACACTCTGTATCTGATCCCGACCGCGGAAGTGCCGATGACCAACCTGGTGCGCGATCAGATCGTCGCGGCCGAGGCGCTGCCGCTGAAGTTCACCGCGCACACGCCATGTTTCCGCTCCGAGGCGGGCGCTGCGGGCCGCGATACGCGCGGCATGATCCGCCAGCACCAGTTCGAGAAAGTCGAGCTGGTGCAGATCGTGCGGCCGGGCGATTCATACGCGGCGCTCGAGCAGCTGCGCGGGCACGCCGAGACGGTGCTGCAGCGCCTGGAGCTGCCGTATCGGGTAATGGCGCTGTGCGGCGCCGATACCGGCTTTGCCAGCGCCAAGACCTATGACCTGGAGGTGTGGCTGCCGTCGCAGAACAGGTTTCGCGAGATCTCATCGTGCAGCAACTGCGAGGCTTTCCAGGCGCGACGCATGCAGGCGCGCTGGCGCAACCCCGAGAGCGGCAAGCCCGAGCCGGTGCATACGCTCAACGGGTCCGGCGTCGCGGTCGGCCGCGCGCTGGTAGCGGTGATCGAGAATTACCAGAACGAGGACGGCAGTGTCGAGGTGCCGGCGGTGCTGCGGCCCTACATGGGCGGCATGGCGGTGATCGACGCGGCGGCTCGCGGCCTCGGCTAGCCCATCGCGGCGCCGCCTAGCCCATCGCGGCGCCGCCTAGCCCAGCCATTGCGCGACCATCCGGTTGACGCCATAGCCGCCTACGGCAAGGAAAATGAACAGCGTCGCGGCCAGCAGCAACGGCTTGACGCCGGCCTGCCGGATTGCTCCAACATGCGTACGCAAGCCCAAGGCTGCCATGGCCATCGCGAGCAGCAGCGTGTCGACCTGAACCAGCGAGCTTACGAGGCCGGCCGGCAATAGCTGCAGGGAATTCATCGCGCTGGCGCCGATAAACAGCAGCGCAAACCAGGGCACGTAGGCGCGAGCGGTGCCGGCGCTGTCGCGGGCGGCATGGCCGCCGGAACCCCGACTCGCCTGGGCAGCCGACAGCAGCAGCAAAAACGGCGCGAGCATCATGACCCGCAGCATCTTCTCGATCACCGCGATCCCGGCGACCTCGTCGCTCACGCTCTTGCCGGCAGCGATAACCTGTGCCACCTCGTGGATGGTGGAGCCCGCAAAGATGCCGAAGGCGTGTTGCGACAACCCCAGGTGGGCGTACAGCAACGGATAGATGAACATCGCGAGCGTTCCGAACACCACCACCGTCGCCACCGCCACCGAGACCTTGTGCGCCTGGCCACGCACAATCGGTTCGGTGGCCATCACAGCTGCCGCACCGCAAATAGCGCTGCCGGCGCCAATCAGCATGGAGGTTTGCCGGTCGAGTCTGAACGCACGGGTGCCAAGGTACACCGCAATCAAAAAGGTCAGACCGACCATCAGCACATCGATCAGTACTCCGGCCCAACCGACCTGGCCGATCTGCTGGAAGGTGATTCGAAACCCATAGAGGATGATGCCGGCGCGCAGTAGCGTGCTTTTCGAGAAATCGACACCAGTGGCCGTGTGAACAGCCATGCGTGGGAAGACTGTATTGCCGGCGATGATGCCCAGGGCAATTGTCACGGTGAGACCGCTCAATCCCAGGCGCTGAAATCCCTGAAGTTGGGCGGCGGACATTCCGATCCCGGCGAGGGCACCGGTCAGCCCCAGGCCGAGCCACCAGGTGCGCTTGCGGTGATGCGGTGAGCGGCCCATGGGGACTTGAGCGCTCTCGGGCTGATCCGCCTTCAGAACGCCCTCCGATCGGGCACGAGCGCGTCGAGCGGGCCTGCGACCGACTTTGCACGATCGCAGCTCATGGGTATCTCATTCCGGGCTGTCGCTAGCGACGCGCACAGTACTCTCCTGCAGCAGGCCGAGCATATGTTAAATGAGAAACAGCGAATACAACGACGGATCGTGCGGCTACGACGGCGCATCAAGCGGCGTGCCGCCGCTGCGCGGACCGCCGCACTGGGTTCATTTATCGGCCGCCATAGCTCAGGCTGATGGAGTTGACCACCCGCGTCACGCCCGCGACCTGGACGGCGACCGACTCGGCGATGGAACGCTCAAGGTCGGTGTCGACCTGACCGCTCAAGTACACCACATGATCCAGGGTCTGCACGCGGACCGAGTTGGGAGCCTCCAGAGCGGGATACTGCTCGATCTGCGCCTGAACGCCAGCGGTGATCGTCGCATCGCCGGGGCAGCCGGGGATTCCGCATTTTCGGTACACCGCGCAGGCGCAGACAGTGCCAGTCAGTATCACGACGAGAGCCAGTGCGGAATGCTGTTTGAGACGGGTCATGCCGGCATCTGCGACACCATGCAGCCAAGGATGCGCCAAAGGGTGATCGATTGGCAGGATTTTAATAATCGGATGCCCGCGCGCGTCGAGCCGTCATTGCTGTGCCGCGACCTGGCGGCTGACAGACAGATAAATCGCTGCTGCGGGTACCAATGTGTGCTTACGTACATACCTCCCCGGTGCGCTGTGTTTCACTGTCACTGTCGTGCCCCAGGGTACCTTGCGCCGCACCTGGCTCTTCATGCCAAGACACATACTACTGATCCAGGACGATGCGCCGCATGCCAAGGCGGTGCTCGAGGCACTTGGTAATTCCAGCGATGCGACCTTCCAGGTCGAATGGGTCAGGAGCTGCGCTGAGGGCCTGGCCAGACAGGCGGACGCTGATGCGATATTGGTCGACCTGTTGCTGCCCGACAGTCGCGGCATGGAAACCTTCCAGCGGCTGTTCCGTGCCGCGCCCCACATTCCGATCCTGATGCTGATCGATCCCCAGGACGAAGACACCGCCAAGCTGGCGGTGCAGTGTGGCGCACAGGATTATCTGTTCAAGGCGCGCCTGGACAGTTTTCTATTGCCCAAAGCGCTCGAAAGCATGATCGAACGTGCGGCAATCTCCGAAGCGATGTTTGAACAGAATGACCGCGCCCTGGTCACGCTCGATTCGATCGGGGATGCGGTCATGAGCACGGACGTTGCCTGCCGCATCACCTATCTGAATGCAATCGCTGAAGCCCTGACCGGTTGGCCACAGGAGGAGGCCATAGGCCGTCCGCTTGAGGAAGTGTTCAGAATCGTCGATGGCGGTACCCGCGAGAGCGCACAAAATCCTGTGGCGCTGGCGATCCGGCAGAACAAGACGGTAGCGCTTACTCCGAACTGCGTTCT
Organism: Gammaproteobacteria bacterium; assembly: GCA_013289615.1. Classification (GTDB taxonomy): domain Bacteria; phylum Pseudomonadota; class Gammaproteobacteria; order Steroidobacterales; family Steroidobacteraceae; genus FEN-1191. Next base: position 40,315 of record JABCZO010000004.1, on the reverse strand, counting down.
GATCCGGCGCGACGGTGTGGAGGCTGCTATCGAGGATTCCGCAGCTCCGATCCACAACCGTCGAGGACGGGTGACCGGGGCGGTAGTGGTATTCCACGATGTCAGTGCGGCGCGGGCGATGACGCTCAGGATGTCTTACCTGGCACAGCATGACAGCCTGACCGATCTTCCCAATCGGGTGTTGATGCACGACCGGTTGGTCGAAGCAATAGTCCTGTCGAATCGTCACCGGCGAAAACTGGCAGTGCTGTTTGTGGATCTCGATCGCTTCAAGCGCATCAACGACTCATTGGGTCACATCGTCGGCGACCGCCTGCTGCAATCCGTGGCGCGCCGATTATTCACCTGCGTGCGTAGTTCCGACACCGTCAGCCGCCCGGGTGGGGATGAATTCGTGCTGCTGCTCTGGGAAGAGAGGCAGGCACTGGATGCACGCCTGACCGCGGAAAAGATCTTGCTGGCGCTGCGCGAGCCGCACTACATCGACCAGCATGTACTCCACGTCACTGCGAGCATCGGCATGGTCACGTATCCCGAAGACGGAACCGATGCGGACACGCTGTTGAAAAATGCGGATTTCGCGATGTATCACGCCAAACAATGCGGGCGTGACAATTACCAGTACTTTCAGCTGGAAATGAACGCCCGTGCGACTGAGCGGCAGGCGATCGAGGCCGATCTGCGCCAGGCCATCGAGCGCCGAGAGTTATTGCTGCACTACCAGCCGAAAGTCGATCTTGTCACCGGTGCAATTGTCGGCGTGGAGGCACTCATCCGCTGGCGGCACCCGCAGCGCGGGCTCGTGGCTCCGGGCCAGTTCATCGAAATCGCGGAGGAATGCGGTCTCATAGTACCGATCGGCCGTTGGGTACTGCGCGAGGCATGCCGCCAGGCTCGTGTTTGGCAGGATGGCGGCCTGGCGCCGATACGCGTTGCGATCAACGTCTCCGCCGTCGAATTGCGGGCGCTGGATTTCGTATCGAGCGTAGCTGACTCGCTGGCGGCCACCGGCCTGCAAGCGCATAACCTGGAACTCGAATTGACCGAGACGTTCCTGATGCAGGAGGCGAAGTCCACCGTCGCCGTGGTGCGCGAGCTAAGAGCCATGGGTGTGCATCTTGCGCTCGATGACTTTGGGACGGGCTACTCGAGCCTGAGCTATTTGCAGCGCTTTCCAATCGACACCTTGAAGATCGACCAGTCGTTCGTCCGGGATCTTGCCACCGATGCCAACGATGCCAATATCGTGCGAGCGATGATTGGCATGGGCAACAGTCTGCACATGCGGGTGGTCGCAGAAGGCATTGAAACGCGGGTACAACTCGAGTTCCTGCGGGCGCTGCGCTGTCCCGTGGGTCAAGGGTTCTATTTCAGCCGGCCGGTGCCGCCCGCGGACTTCGCCAGATTGCTGAAACGCGGTCTGAGGACCGACGCAGTCGCCGCCTGATCGACGCTGTCTCGCCGTCACCCATCATCGAACAGTCGACGGCGCTGCCGCGCATGTCGGCAGGCGACCGCCCCGCCAGACACGCTGGTGCAGCGGCTGGCCGCCCAGCGAGTAGACCAGTGCGGCCGGCTGCTCCACATTCCAGATGGCCAGATCGCAGCTCTTGCCCACTTCGATGGTACCGCGGTCGGCGAGCACGCCGAGCGCACGCGCCGCCTCGCGCGTAACGCCTGCCACGCATTCGTCGGTGCTGAGCCCAAACTCAACCGCGGCCAGGTTCATCGCCGCCAGCAGCGAGCACAGTGGCGAGGTGCCCGGATTGCAGTCGGAGGCGATCGCCATGGGTACCCCGGCCTGTCGCAGCGCGCGCACCGGCGGCGCCTGCCGCTGGCGCAGGAAATAGAAAGCGCCGGGCAGCAGCACCGCAACGGTGCCGGCGCGCGCCAGCGCTGCAACACCGGCGGCGTCGGAGAATTCAAGGTGGTCGGCCGACAGCGCGCCGAAGCGCGCGGCGAGTGCGGCGCCATGCATGTTGGAGAGCTGGTCGGCATGCAGCTTGACCGGCAGCCCCAAGACTCGCGCACACTCGAATACCCGCGCCACCTGCTCGACCGAGAACGCGATGGTTTCGCAATAGGCGTCCACCGCGTCGGCCAGGCCACTGGCGGCGACCGCCGGCAGGTACTGCGAGCAGATGCGCTCGACATAGCCGTCGCTGCCGCCCGGAAACTCTGCTGGCACGACATGGGCGGCCAGGTAGGTCGCGCTCACCGACAGCGGCCGCAGCGCGGCGATGCGACGCGCCGCCCGCAGGCAGCGCAGTTCGACTTCCAGCTCGAGCCCATATCCGGACTTGATCTCGAGCGTGGTCACGCCATCGGCCAGCAGCGCATCGATGCGCGGCAGCGCGACAGCTGCCAGCTCGCTCTCGCCCAGGCGCGCGGTGGCCGCCGCGGTGCTGAGGATGCCGCCGCCGGCGCGGGCGATGCTCTCGTAGCTCTCGCCGGCGAGCCGGCGCTCCATTTCCGCGGAACGCTCGCCGCCGTAGACGATATGGGTATGACAGTCGATCAGCCCTGGGGTCACCAGACGGCCTTCCAGATCGATCACCTCCGCATCGGCAAAGCGGCGCCGGAGCTCGTCCTGGCTGCCGATGGCGGCAATGCGCCCATCGACCGCCGCAATGCTGTCGTGCCGATCGATGCCGCCCGTGAGCCCGCCCGCCTCGGCGGCGCCGGCACGCACGGTGAGCAGGCGCGCGCGCACGAACACCCGTACCACGGGCGCGCCAGCGACGCCAGCGACGCCAGCGACGCCAGCGACGCCAGCGTCAGCGACCGCGGTTGGAGCAGTAGTCGTCGAGGTCGGTGGCGGCATGGGCTGCGCAATGAGTAATTAACGTCGGGCGCCGCTAGAATCGCGTACCCGAGCCGGCGGCGCCAGTCCTGATGCTAACAGTCACATTTGCCAATCTGTGGATCGACGGCGCCTTTCGGGCCAATGTCGCGGTCCAGATCGATGACGAAGGCAGGGTCGCGCGCATGACGCCCGGCCCATCGGCCGCGGAACAATTGGGAACCGAGCCATCGGCCGCCGCGCGCTCGGCGGCGTATGTGCCCGGGCTGACGCTGCCGGGCCTGGGCGACGCGCATTGCCATGCGTTCCAGCGCCTGCTGCCGGCCTGGACGCAGCGGGCGCGCACCTCGGGGGAAGACTTCTGGAGCTGGCGCGAGGCGATGTACGCCGCCGCCGCGCGGATCGGCTACGAGGAACTGGAGGCGATCGCGGCGCGCTGTTACCTCGATCTGCTGCGCGGCGGTTACACCGGCGTCGCCGAGTTTCTCTATCTGCACCGGCTGGCGCGCGGTTCGAGCCCGGCACTGGATGCCGACGTGGCAATCGCGCGCGCCGCGGCTCGCACCGGCATTCGATTGACGTTGCTGCCGGCGCTCTATCAGCACAGCAACTTCGGCCGCGCGGCACCGACGCCCGGGCAGTCACCGTTCATCCGCTCCAGCGGGCAATTCATGCAGGACTGGAGCGAACTGGCGCGGCGCTACCCGTCGGACGGGCAGATCGCTCTGGGCGTGGCGTTCCACAGCCTGCGCGCGGTGGATATCGACACGATCGCCAGCGTCGCCTCGCAGCTGGCCAGCGATGGGCGCTGCGCGGTCACTCATATCCATGTCGCCGAGCAGCCGGCCGAGGTGGCTGCCTGCCGGGCTCATTACGGCAGCACGCCGGTGGCGTTTCTGGCCGAGCGCGGCCTCATCGGCAAGCAGTGGGCGCTGGTGCATGCCACCCATACGACGGCTGAGGAGCTTTCGCAGATCGTGGACAGCGGCGCGACGCTGGTGCTGTGTCCGACCACCGAGGCTGACCTGGGAGATGGCTGTGCCGATGCAGCGCATTTTCTCGACGCCGGCGGCCGGCTGGCTATAGGCTCGGACAGCAATATCGGTTGCAATGCCTGGGGGGAGCTGCGCCAGCTGGAATGGGCGTTGCGTTTGCTGCGCGGCCGCCGCAATGTTCTGGCCTCCGGCAGCGAGCCGATGGTCGCTGACCGGCTGTATCGCGCAGTGCTGCAGGGCGGCTGGGGGGCGCTCGGCCGGTCAGGGCCGGCAGTGAGCGAGCCGGGGCGCGCGGATTTTGTAACCTTTGATTCGAGCGAGGGCGATTGGCCGCAATTGCCGCCGGAAAACTACCTGAGTGCGCTGGTATTTGGCTCGATGGCGCCGCTCGCCAGGCAGGTGATGGTCGGCGGCCGCTGGGTGATCCGCGACGGCCGGCATGCCCAGGAAGCGGAGATCGATGCGCGCTACCGCGCCGCGCTCGAGCGTCTCAAGCTGCCGCTGCGAACTGCATTGATGGCTTCATTGCCGGGTGAGTAACCATGCCGAATGATTTTCCACATACTGCGCCAGCACGGGTGATTCGCGCCCCACGCGGCACGCGACTTACGGCCAAGTCATGGCTGACGGAAGCGCCGCTGCGCATGCTGATGAACAACCTCGATCCGGACGTAGCGGAGCGGCCGGAGGATCTGGTGGTCTACGGCGGTATCGGCAAGGCGGCGCGCAACTGGGAGTGCTATGAGGGGATCGTCGCCACCCTCAAGCTGCTCGAGGCCGATCAGACGCTGTTGATCCAGTCGGGCAAGCCGGTGGGGGTTTTCAGAACGCACGAGGATGCGCCGCGGGTGCTGCTGGCCAATTCCAACCTGGTGCCGCACTGGGCGACCTGGGAGCACTTCAACGAACTCGATCGCAAGGGCCTGATGATGTTCGGCCAGATGACCGCGGGTTCGTGGATCTATATCGGCAGCCAGGGCATCGTTCAGGGTACCTACGAGACCTTCGTCGAACTCGGCCGCCAGCACTTTGGCGGCGACCTGCGCGGGCGCTGGATCCTGACGGCGGGCCTGGGTGGCATGGGTGGCGCGCAGCCGCTGGCGGCGACCATGGCGGGCGCCTCGATGCTTGCGATCGAATGCCAGGAATCACGGATCGAGAAGCGGCTTGCGACCGGCTACCTCGACCGTCGTGCGCACAGTCTGGAAGAGGCGCTGGCGATCATCCAGGCGTCAAAGCGCAGCCGCCAGCCGGTGTCGGTCGGGCTGTGCGCGAACGCGGCGCAGGTGTTACCGGAGCTGTTGCGGCGCGAGGTGCACCCCGATGCGGTCACCGATCAGACATCGGCCCACGATCCGGTCAATGGCTATCTGCCGATCGGCTGGTCGGTCGAGCAGTGGGAGGAACTGCGGCGCAGCGACCCGAAGCGCGTCGCCGCGGCCGCGCGTGAATCGATGGTGCCGCATGTGCAGAGCATGCTGGCGTTCAAGCGCCTGGGGCTGCCGGTGTTTGATTACGGAAATAATATTCGCCAGGTGGCGTTCGAGATGGGCGTCAAGGACGCTTTCGAAATTCCCGGTTTCGTGCCGGAATACATCCGGCCGCTGTTCTGTCGTGGCGTCGGTCCGTTTCGCTGGGCGGCGCTGTCGGGTGATCCGCAGGATATCGCGCGCACCGACGACAAGGTCAGGGAGCTGCTGCCCGATGACCGGCATCTGCACCAGTGGCTCGATATGGACGCGCAACGCATTCAGTTTCAGGGCCTGCCGGCGCGCATCTGCTGGGTGGGGCTGGGCGATCGGCATCGGCTCGGCCTGGCGTTCAACGACATGGTGGCCTCCGGCGAGCTGGCAGCACCGATCGTGATCGGCCGCGATCACCTGGATTCCGGTTCGGTGGCCAGTCCGCACCGTGAAACCGAAGCGATGCGCGACGGCTCGGATGCGGTGTCCGACTGGCCGCTGCTCAACGCCCTGCTCAACACCGCCAGCGGCGCCACCTGGGTGTCGTTTCATCACGGCGGCGGCGTTGGCATGGGGTACTCGCAACACGCCGGCGTGGTCATCGTCTGCGATGGCACGCCTGCGGCTGCGCGCCGGATCGGCCGTGTACTGTGGAACGATCCGGCGAGCGGCGTGATGCGCCACGCCGACGCCGGCTATCCGCTGGCGATGGCCTGCGCGCGCGAGCACAAGTTGAGCATGCCGATGCTGGGCGCCGGCGATGGCGGCCCCAGCGACGGGCGTGGCTGATGGCCCGGGTGGCCCGTACAGTCCGCATTGTGCTGGGACCTGCGCTTGCACTCACGACGCTGCGCGGGGCGTTGCACTCGCCGGCCCGTGTGGCGCTCGGGCGGCGCGAGTGGCTGCGCGTACGCCGATCGGCGCTGGCGATCGAGCGCGTGCTCGCCAGCGGTAAGACGGTGTACGGCGTCAATACCGGCTTCGGCCTGCTGGCACAGGCGCAGATTCCGAGCGCCGAGCTCGAGCTGCTGCAGCGAAACCTGGTGCTGTCGCACGCGGCGGGCACCGGCCCATTGCTGGCGGATGCGATCGTGCGGCTGGTGCTGGTGCTGAAGATCGCAAGCCTGGCGCAGGGCTACTCCGGCGTACGGCCGGCGACCATCCGCTCGCTGCAGCGCCTGCTCGAGACCGAGACCTATCCGTGCATACCGGCCAAGGGTTCGGTCGGTGCCTCGGGCGATCTGGCGCCGCTGGCGCATCTGGCGGCGGCATTGATCGGCGTCGGTCAGGTGCGCATGCATGGCCGCGTGATGAGCGCGGACAAGGCACTGCAGCGGATCGGGCTCAAGCCGCTGCGGCTCGCGGCCAAGGAAGGCCTGGCGCTGCTCAACGGTACCCAGGTGTCGACCGCGCTGGCGCTGGCGGGCCTGTTCGCAATCGAGAATGTGTTCGCGGCGGCACTGGTGGCCGGCGCGATGTCGGTGGATGCGCTCAAGGGCAGCGATGTTCCGTTCGACGATCGGCTTCACGTGCTGCGGCGGCAGGACGGACAGCGGCGCGTCGCCGCCAGCCTGCGAGCGCTGCTGGCAGGCAGTCACATCCGCGCATCGCATCTGGACTGCGACCGCGTCCAGGACCCGTATTCGCTGCGCTGCCAGCCGCAGGTCATGGGCGCGTGCCTGGATCTGATCCGCAGCGTGTCGGTGACGCTGCAGCGCGAAGCCAACGCCGTGACCGACAATCCGCTGGTATTCGCGCGCGAGCGCCAGGTGTTGTCGGGCGGCAATTTCCACGCCGAGCCGGTGGCCCTGGCGGCCGATCAGCTGGCGCTGGCGATCGCCGAGATCGGCTCGATGTCGGAGCGGCGCCTGGCGCTGCTGATCGACCCGAAGATGAGCGGCCTGCCGCCGTTCCTGGTGCACAAGAGCGGCGTCAATTCCGGCTTCATGGTGCCGCAGGTCACCGCGGCCGCGCTGGTGTCGGAAAACAAGATGCTGGCGCACCCGGCCAGCGTCGACAGCATCCCGACCTCCGCCAATCAGGAGGATCATGTGTCGATGGCCACACACGGGGCGCGGCGCCTGCTCGAGATGTCAGACAATGCGGCCACCGTGATAGGCATCGAGCTGCTGGCCGCGGCCCAGGGGCTCGAGTTTCACCGGCCGATGAGGAGTGCGCGCCGGCTCGAGCGCGCCGTGCGCCTGGTGCGCTCGCAGGTGGCGCCGTATGGCGCGGATCGTTTTTTTGCGCCCGACATCGAGCTGGCGAAAAAACTCGTCGTCAGCGGCCAGATGCGCGCGCTGCTTGATGATGAACTGTTCGAAACCTGAAGCGGCCGGCACCGATGGGCAACCCTGAGCCTGAAGTATTCCAGCTGGTGCGCGGCCGCACCCCGCTGATCGTGAGCATGCCGCACGTCGGCACCCAGGTTCCGGAAGCCGTCGAACGCGAGTTCACACCGGTGGCGCGCGCACTGACCGACACCGACTGGCACGTCGATCGCCTGTATGACTTCGTGCCGGAGCTCGGTGCCAGCGTGATCGCGGCCCGCTATTCGCGCTACGTGATCGATCTGAACCGACCGCCGGACAACGCCGCGCTGTATCCGGGCATGACCCATACCGGACTGTGTCCGACGCACAGCTTTGCCGGCCAGCCGCTGTACGGCAGTGGTGTGGACGCACTGCCCGGCAGCGAAATTGAACTGCGGCTGTCGCGCTACTGGCAGCCATATCACCGGGCGCTGACCGACCTGCTCGCCGATACCAGGGGGCGACTGGGTCGGGCGGTGCTACTCGATGCGCATTCGATACGCAGTTACGTGCCGCGACTGTTCACCGGGCGGCTGCCCGACATCAATATCGGCACCGACGATGGCCGCTCGTGCGATCCGGAACTGATCCTGCCGCTGCTGAATATCCTGGCCTCCCAGAGCCAGTTCACGTTCGTCGTCAATGGCCGCTTCAAAGGCGGTCACATCACGCGGCGCTACGGCGCGCCCGCCAATGGCGTGCAGGCGCTGCAGATCGAACTGGCACAGGGGTGCTATATGGATGAGGATCGCAGCAGCTACGATGAGACGCGCGCCGCGCCACTGCGTGACCTGCTGCAGCGGCTGGTGACTGCGCTGTTGCAGTTCTCACCGGCGCCGCGATTGCGATGACGGCCAACGACAGGCCTCAACGAGGCTGGCCGGCATTCGGCCTGCCGCTGCAGGTTGCCGTCGGCGTGATCCTCGGACTGCTCACCGGACTGCTGTGGCCGGCCGCGGGCGCCGCCATGCAGCCGCTGGGCGTCGCCTTCGTTGCCGCGGTCAAGATGATCGTGATCCCGCTGGTGTTCTGCGCCGTGGCGCTCGGGTCGATGAAAATGGGTCACGATGCGCCGCGCCTGGGCCGGGTCGCGCTGGTCGCCTTCGGCTGGTTCTACTTCGCCAGCGCCGTCGCGATCGTGATCGGGCTGTCGCTCGACGTCGTGTTTCATCCCGGCATCGGGCTGCACCTGGCGCCGCCGGCCGACTTGCCGGCACGCCTCGGCGCCGGCATCGACTGGACCAAGTTCCTGCTGGATCTGATCCCGTCGAATATCGTCGCCGCGATGGCGCAGCAGAAAGTCCTGCCGACGCTGATATTCGCGGTGCTGTTCGGCCTCGGGCTGGCGGCAATCGGTGAGGAGCGCGCCCGGCCGATGGCTGGCGTGCTGGCAAGCGTGCTGGCGGTGATGTTCCGGATCACCAACTGGATCATCGCGCTGGCGCCGATCGCGGTGTTCGGCGTGATCGCCTGGCTGTTCGCCACCCAGGGCTCGGTGACCGTGTGGGCGCTGGCGAAGCTGGTGGCGGTGATGTACCTCGGCTATGCGATCTTTGCGCTGCTGTGTATTGCCGGATTCGGCCTGATAGGCGAGCGGCCGCTGTTCGTGACGCGACAGATGGCAGGTCCGGTATTCCTGGGATTCATCACGCGCTCCTCGGAAGCTGCGCTGCCATTGCACCTGGAAAAACTCGAAGCGATCGGTGTTCCCAATCGCATCGCATCGGTGGTATTGCCGCTCGGCTATAGCTTCAATCTGGACGGCTCGGCGCTCTATATCGGAATTGCAACGACCTTCATCGCCGAAGCCTATGGATTACAGCTGTCGATGCCGCAGCTGCTGACGATACTCGGTACTGCGCTGATCGCCAGCAAGGGCGTTGCCAACGTGCCGTCCGGCTCGCTGGTGGCGCTGTCGACGGTGTTGCTGGCCCTGGGATTGCCGGCCGAGGCGGTGGCGCTGGTGGCGGGGGTCGATGTTTTCCTGGATATGGGGCGCACCGGGATGAATGTGCTTGGTAATACGTTATCGGTGCTGGTCGCCAGACGGTTCACGGAAGTGCCGATCGAGGCGCCGGCCTATGCGGGAACTGCGGTAAAATGAGGCTGCGTTTCGCGGCTTCGACGGAGAGGTGGCAGAGCGGTTGAATGCACCGGTCTTGAAAACCGGCAAAGGCTAACGCCTTTCGTGAGTTCGAATCTCACCCTCTCCGCCAGAATACAAAGCGCGCAAGGCCGCCTCTTACTCGTCCACCTCTTCGTCGGCATCGTCATCATCAGGATGACCTAAACTATCCTTATAGTAGACCTCGAACTCCTCGGGGGTTTCGGTGCCTTCGTTGTCCGCGCACACCGATGCCTCATTCTCACCCGCGTGTTCATCGTTTCGGCCATCGTCGTCATCTTCGGTGCCGCTGGTCGGGTGTGCGGGGAGAATCAGTCCCTGAAAGTGGTGCGAGGTGTGTGGTTCTGGGTATGGGTTGCTCATGCAAGGATCCTCACAAACATTGATACAGGGGAGCCCAGCTGGCTCCGGCCCTTTGGGTAAGTATCAGTCCAATGACTTTAAAAGTCCGTCAGCAGACTACCTCTGGGTTGGGTTCGTCGTGACCCAGCTTCGCGTCTGTAGTTCTCAGATGAGCGCGGCGAGAGCGCCTTGGACATCTGAGCAGTTCGCCGATCACGGCGCTAAGCTCATCCACGTTGACAGGCTTTCTCAGCAGAGAAACTTCGGCGACCAGCGCAGGCTTGCCGATCTCTATGGACGTTTGAGTCGTCAGTAATATCGCGGGGACGCTGTAGCCCAACAATAGACGCGTTTTCTCGATCACCGCGAGGCCGTCATCGTCGCCAGTGAGGTCTGAATCCGCGATGATGATGTCAATGAGCGATGCCGCCATCTGCGCCATCCTGGCTCGGTCGAGCGCCTCGTCTGCGTTAGCTGCCGCGAGCACCCGATATCCCGCGCATAACAGATAGATCCGTAAGGCGCCCAAAGCCCCTCGGTCCTCATCGATTACGAGGATGCGGCGCGCGCGGGACGCCGGCCCGAGCGCCGGCACCCCGGTCCTGCCCACAGTCGATAGAATGGACCGGTCGGCTGACGATTCCTCAGCGCGCGGTGTGAGCGTTGCGCTCGCCTCGCGCCGTTTTCCGGCGGCAAATCGCGACGCAAGGTTGGTGAGCAGCGCGGGCTGTCGCGCTATCCCGGGCTCGGCGATCGTCAGGAACCCGTCAATGAGATCGGCCATCACGTCGAGCGCTTGACGCTGTTGTTCGATCATTCTTACTGCCACCATATCGGTTCCCCGAACATCCCAGTCGCTGTTGAGCCGTAGCATTGCCGTCAATGGTTCGCGCAAATCGCGGTGGGCCCCGGCCAGCAGGGGGCGCCTGGCGCGACTGGCGGCGTCCGATTGAACGCGCGCTCGGCGCAAAGCGACCGTGAGCGCTTCCACGCTTGCCAGATCGTCCTGGTATTCCACGAAATCCTTGGCACCAGATGGGTTCATGGCGTTCCGACCAACGCTGGTGGGCGCAGTGGACTTCAGACCGCTACGAGGCTGAGTACTCATGAAAACGACTCATCAAGTGTCCGCCGGGTTCGCACTAGCTGCTTGGGTTGGTAATGGAAAGAGCCGTCGCGGCGTGCTTGCCATACAGCGGGATGATCGCGCAGATGCCGGGACACGCACTACGCGTGCTGTCCACACGATCAACTCGCAGGCAACGCATACCGCGGCATGCCTGTCTAGTTCGGAGGACCGGTCGGATTGCGGGCTGGCGAGAGTGGCGCCAGAATCGCGCCCGAGCCAATAGATACTCGCAAGAAGAAAGAGTCACGAGCCACCGTTGACCCTACGCTGAGTGTTGTGCAATGTCCAACGTTATTGGCTTTTTTTCCGTGAGACACGCAGGAGCGATGTTGGACGGCACGGCGTCAGCGCCCGCTCCGGAGCACAGCGCCGGTCGTGACCGCTGCTGCTACTGATATCATGAGCGCCTGGCACCACGGTCTTTTCGCTGGACGAGTAACTCGATGTCGCAGGTTGCGAGTGGATTGGTTCTGGCGCTGCTGGTCCTTGGATTGCCAGCGCACGCCGCCGAAAAACCGGCCGCGCCCGGTCATTACCTTTTCGCCTGGGCCGGAGATGTGTCGCACAAGAGCAACGATTTCCTTGCGGTCATCGACGCCGATCCCGACTCAGTCTCGTATGGACAATTGATCACGACGGCCGTGACCGATCAGGTGAGCATGCAGGTTCACCATACCGAGTACACGATGCCGGAAGGCGCCCTGTTGTTTGCCAATGACCATCTCGCGGGACGAACCTTTATCTTCGATTTGCGTGACCCCTTGAGCCCTAAGGTGGCAGGCTCTTTTGCCGACATGGCGGGTTACATTCATCCGCACTCCTTCTTGCGCCTGCCCAACGGTCATGTGCTGGCGAGCTTCCAGCACATGCAGCACACCGGTGGCGATATTCACATGGGTAATTCCGGCGGCCTGGTCGAGATCGACGACGAGGGGCAGGTGATCCGTGCAGCAAGTTCAGCGGACCCGGCATTTCCCGATGCGCTGCTAATGCCCTACAGCCTTGTTGTGCTCCCGGAAATCGATCGTGTCGTCGTGACAAACTCATCGATGCATGATGAGGACCCCCGCGGTCATACGTACCAGGTGTGGAGGTTGTCGGATCTCAAACTGCTGAAGACGGAGTACTTTGATACCGGGGGACGGCGTTACGGGGAGATCGATCCCGAGGAACCGCGGCGCGGGCCAGACGGTTCCGTGTTCGTGCAGACACTCGCCTGCGGCATCGAGCGCATTACCGACATCGCCACAAAGCACCCGAAGTCGCAGTTGGTGCACGTATTCCCGGGCGCCTACTGTGGGGTCCCCACCATCGTAGGCCATTATCTTATTCAGTCCGTACGCGTTACGCATGGCCTGATCGTGCTCGATATTTCCAATCCATCAAAACCGGTTGAGGTGTCGCGGCTAACCATCGAAGAGGAGTTCTTGCCTCATTGGACTGGATGGGACGCACGCACACAGCGCCTCGTCGTGACCGGATATGGCGACGACCACCGCCTGTTCATGCTGAAACTTGATCAAGCTACAGGTGTTCTCACGATGGACACGGCATTCCATGATGCGGGCGGCAAGCCTGGCTTCAGCTTCGACGACCGGCAGTGGCCGCACGGCTGGAAAGGGTCCGCGAACCCACATGGAGTCGTGTTTTCCCGATGACCGGCAAATCAGCGCGAGCCGCCCCACTCGCTTCGAAAAGGCGCAGAGCGCAGGGCCTGGATCTCACCCCCTTCGGCAAAATATAGCTAACTCGCGCAGGATCTCGCTAGCCCGAACGAGACCTGCATCGCAACGCGTATGCGTCTCCCTTGCCAGTAGCGCCTCGAGGGCCCAATTTTGGTACATGACGGCAGACTCATGCTGCAGCCGCATGGCCAGCCGCGCGGAGGAATCACTTTAAGGTGTATCAGGTAGGCCCTACAGTGGGATCTGCGCAGAAAAACTGTTCCGAAACAGCACCACGCTGGATCGACAAACTCTGCGTCGGGCTCGTGATCTACGTCGTCATTTGCGCGGTTTGGATGTTGACCGGGCTTGGGGGCGAGCGGATCACACATTACGTGGGCCTGTTGGCCGATTCGCCAGCACTTCTCGTCGCGGTGGTCGTCGCCGCGGTGGCGGCGCGCCGGTTGGCTCCAGGCACGCCGCGCACGGCATGGCGATGCTTGTCGATCGCGCTCGCCCTGGACTTTGTAGGCACGACCATTGGCGTTAGCTCATGGCTGCACGGCCGCGATCCGTTTCCGGGAATTGCCGACATTTTCTACCTCGCGTTCTATGTCGCCTTATTCGCGGCGGTAGGGTTTATGATCCGGGCGGCGGCCGTGAGAGTACGCTGGGTGCAGTTTTCACTCGACGTCATGATTCTTGTGGTCGGCTTCGGCGCTTTCTTCTGGTTCCTGGTGATCCGAACCGCCGCGTCGGGTACCGAGATCGACGTTATCAAGAATGCGCTGAGCCAAACCTACATAGCGCTCGACTGCATTTTTTTGCTCACGCTGGGTGTATTGCTCCTGGCAGGTGCTGCCAACCCTGGTGGCCGGCGCGTCCCACTGTTGCTGTTAGTCGGGTTCGCGACGATGTTTCTTGCCGACATCATGTGGTCGATCGCGAAGATCAGAGGCGGCTATTTGCCTGGCGCTCTCCAGGATGTGTTGTACGTCGCCTGCTACGTGCCGCTGGCAGTCGCCGGACGCGAGCAGATGCGCACGACCACGGCCCTGGCCGCGCCAAGCACATCGGATTCGCTGGCGCAATCGCTGCCTTTCGCTGCGATGCTGACCGCGTTCCTCGTGCTCGTGTCGTTCACGCGCGGTGACATCGGCAATCCAGCGACCGTCATGACCATAGTCGTGTTCGGCCTCGCATTGCTGGTGATGGTGCGCCAGGGGCTGGTCCTGCGTGAGGACGCATTGACACGCGAGCGACGCGCAGCCCGCATGGTCGAGGATCGTTACGCCTCTTTGATCGCGAACGCCTCCGACGTCATCATGATCGTCGCCGTGGACGGTGCTCTACGTTTTGCATCTCCCGCCTCCGAGCGCACACTTGGCCTGAGTCCGGAAGATGTCGCCGGGAAAAATCTACTGGACCTCTGGGCTGGCGATGACGGCGAGCGACTGAAGGCGTTCCTCGCCGAGGTCGCCGCGACGCCCGGGCGGCCCGTCGGCCCGGTCGAGCTGCGTATTGAACGCGGCACCGCTCGCTACGTGCTCGAGATAGTCGGCAGCAACCTGACGGATGATCCGGCGGTGCAGGGACTTGCGCTGAACTTCCGCGACATCAGCGAGCGCAAGGCGCTCGAAGAGCAGTTGCGGCAGCTGGCGTTTCATGACCCGCTGACGCTGCTCGCAAACCGAAGCCTGTTCCGCGACCGAGTCCAACATGCCCTGACGCTGGCGCAGCGGGGTCGACATCAGGCGGCCGTGATGTTCCTTGACCTCGACAATTTCAAGAACATCAATGACTCGCTCGGACACGATGCCGGCGATCGACTGCTGCAGGCGGTGGCGCAGCGGCTGGTCAAGGCCACGCGCTTCTCCGACACCGTAGCGCGGCTCGGCGGCGACGAGTTTGCCATTCTGCTCGAGGGGATTACGACGATCGCGGAGGTCGAGAGTCTGGCCGCCTCGTTGATCGAGGGACTTGGGCAGCCGTTCACGCTCAGCGCGACGGAAGTGCGCGTGTCGGCCAGCATCGGGGTGGCCTTCTCGGCGTTTGAATCGGACGCCGAGGCGCTGCTCAGCAAAGCCGACATTGCGATGTACCACGCCAAGGCCGCGGGTAAGAACCGCTTTGTCACATTCCAGACGCAGATGCAGGAGCTGCTACACGAGAGAATACGTCTGGAAGCGGACTTCAGCCGCGCGCTAGCCAATGAAGAGTTCTTCATCGAGTATCAGCCGGTCGTCGACCTTGGCACCCGCAGCCTCCTGGGCGTGGAGGCGCTCGTGCGTTGGCGCCACCCCGAGCTTGGTGTGCTGATGCCTGGTCGGTTCATCCAAATCGCCGAGGACTGCGGCCAGATAGTGAAACTCGGTCGCTGGGTTTTGGGGCGGGCGTGCCGTGAACTGCGCACCTGGCGCAGTTCCGTGGCGGGTGGTGCCGGACTGCGGGTCGCGGTCAATATCTCCGGTCGCCACCTGCAGCATGGCGACCTGGTGCAGGACGTCGCGCAGGCGCTGGAGGAGTCCGGGCTCGAGCCGGGAAACCTGGTGATCGAATTGACCGAAAGCACGATCATGCACAACACGGAAGCGAACCTGGGGCGGCTGCGCCAATTGAAGGCGCTCGGCGTCCGGCTCGCGATCGACGATTTTGGCACCGGATACTCGTCGCTTTCGTATCTGCACCGGTTTCCGATCGACATACTCAAGATCGATCAGTCGTTTGTTAGCCGCCTGACGAACACCTACAACGGTCCGGAGCTCGCGCGCGCTGTCATCACCCTCGCTGAATCGCTGGGACTCGATACGGTGGCCGAGGGAATCGAACTCGAACCGCAAGTCGCCGCACTCCTCAGTCTAGGTTGTGTTGCCGGGCAGGGCTTCCTGTTTGCGACAGCCGGTTCCCTGGAGCAACTGTCCACGAGCGCGTTGGTCGCCAGGCGTAACGCGCTTTGGACCGCCAAGGCGGAGCGCGAAGATCTCTCGCCGACCGGCCGCTTCGCCGCGCTCAAGAGAGTCGCCGGCGGAGCCTAGCAGTCGTTCTGCGTTGTCATCGGATCGCCAATCGCCTCAAGCGTGCATCGCCAAACGAACCACGCGGTCCAGCCGATTAAGCTTGAGAACGTCCGCCACCTCAGCCGGTGGGAGCGGGCGGTGGAGGAAATAACCCTGAACTGTGTCACAGCGCTGGGCCCGGAGAAACTTCAGCTGATCTGCAGTCTCCACCCCCTCTGCCACCACTTTCAGTTTCAAACTATGTGCCATGGCGATTATGGCGCGAGTAATTTTCCTGTCACCGGAGTCGGCGGGAATATCGCGTATGAACGAGCGATCCACCTTGAGGGTATCGATGGGGAAGCGCTTAAGGTAAGCGAGTGATGAATAGCCTGTTCCGAAGTCATCAATCGCGATCTGCACGCCGAACGATTTCAAATTCTTGAGCACGAGTACAGCGCTTTCTGCGTACGACATGACCATGCTTTCGGTAATTTCCAGCTCCAGACATGACGGCTCAAGCCCACTGGCGTGGATGACCCGGGTTAACATCGGAACGAGCTGCGGATCCGCAAACTGACGCGCCGACAGGTTGACAGCTACACTGAGCTTCGTCAGGCCCTGATCCTGCCAAGCCTTGGTTTGCGCGCACGCGGTGGCGAGCACCCATTCACCGATAGGTACGATCAGCCCGGTCTCCTCGGCAAGAGAAATAAAGTCTATCGGCGGTACCAGCCCACGGAGCGGATGCTTCCAGCGCAACAGCGCCTCGGTCCCCGTGATCCGACCGGTCATGGTTTCCACTTTGGGCTGGTAATGCAGCAGGAATTCGCCCCGTTCCAAGGCACGGCTCAGGTCCGACTCGAGCTCCAGCCGTTCCACGGTATGCACGTTCATCGATGGCGAGTAATACAGGTAATTGTTTCGCCCCGCCGCCTTGGCCCGGTACATGGCCACATCTGCGGCCTTCAGCAGTGCCTGCGAATCGTTGCCGTCGGTGGGGAATACGCTGATCCCGATGCTTAATGTGACGTGACAATCCTTGCTCCCGAGCACGTAAGGCGCGTTCAACTTTTCGATGAGCCGCTGCGCGCAGGTGGAGATGTCCATCAGATTTTCGTGGTTTTCGGTCAGCAGGGCGAACTTGTCACCCCCAACCCGCGCCACCGTGTCGCCTACCCCTGACTGGGTCCGCAAGCGGTCGGCAACCTGGCACAGCAAAGTATCTCCGACCTCGTGCCCCAACGAGTCGTTAATCACCTTGAAGCGGTTTAGGTCCATGAACAGAACCGCTAGCTGCGAGCCGGCGCGACGGTGCCGGCTCAGCGCTTGCTCAAGGCGCTGGTTCAACATCACTCGATTGGGGAGGGCAGTAAGATCGTCGTGAAAGGCGATGTGATTGACCCAGGCCTGCGCGCGCTTCCTTTGTTGAAGTATGCGCAGTGATAACACGATTCCAAGCATCAGCAGCCCAGGGGTTGTGGCAAGCATGATGTCCTGGAGCAATCGGTAGGTCGTGCGCGAGGCGTCTCCCAGGGCCTCGACGAATTGGTTCTCGATGGGGGTGAGATGTTCGTTGATCTCGAACACGTTGGCCAGTATGGATTGGACCTTGTCGGCGCTCGGTGAAGGAGACTCGATCTCACGCTGCAGTAGCGTTCCGGCCTCGTCGAGCTGAGCGATGTAGTGGTCGCCCGCGTCCCAGGCTCGAATCGCCCGCTTCATGAAACTGACCCAGGCAAATCTACGATACAGGTTGAACATGCCGTTGATGTCATCGCGATGGATCCCGCCGCGGACAAATCCTTGCCGGACCTTTTCGACATCGGGATTCGGCTTGTCCATCTCGAGCCGAGCCTCATGGTCTCCCAGGGGGACGGCGATGTCGGCGCGAAATTGGCGCAGCTCCTCCGGGGCGCGACTGCTTGCGTACTTCTGCAGGTGATAGACGGCATCCTTCTGGGCTTTAGACCACAAGCTCTCCCCGCCGACATACGCACGCACCGACGACAGTAGCCCGAAGCTGAAATTTGAGAGGATTAGCAGACTGAGCACGATCGCGGCAAACATCCAGACAATCGCAAACGGGGAACTCGTCTTTGGCGCCGCCACTGAGGACGGTGTTTGGGTCGATGGGTGAGACCGCTGGTTCACGATCTTTACCGGGCTCTGGCCGCCGTCCCGGGCCTATCTCGACCGTTGCCCGCGCCGGTGATCGCGGTCAGGCCGTGGTGCACGCGCTCGTGCGCGTTCGCCGCCTCGGCTGGATAGACATTGTTCGTCACTTTGCGCCCCTTAGCGTCGACTGCTGCTCACCGGGCTTCGACGCATCGGTCGCGGCATGAACGGCAGGCTGCACTTTACTGCTGCATCGCACACGAACGATTTCGATCGATCTTATCCAGTTATGTCAGGTCATGATGTGAGCCAAGCGCTATATCGCACCTGTTGCGAGGATTCCTGCTGATACGACCTGATTGTCGGCTGTCGGGCAAGCCTTCCCAGAATCTGAACCCAGTCGTCAGGTCCTGCCGATCAGCCAAGGTCGGCTAGGGCGGAAATGGGCTGGCAGGCGGTTCGATACCGCGCAGACACATCGAGTTTCATTGCGATAGGTTCCGAGCGAGATCGTCACTCAGCGACGGCGCGTCCGGAGAATATTTCACATTAATTGCTAACCTAGCGACTGGGCTGCGGAACCAGTGAGTTGACGCATGACTTCATCTGATTCTGAGCTCGCTTCCGTGCGCTCCCGCGTTGCGTAGGTCACTGGCGGCTCAGCCGGGTTAGATGCGGCAATGGCATGCGCCCTGGCTCAAAACGGCTGGCACGTCTTTGCAGCCAGCCGCTCTGCGGGACCCGATGCAGGTGGGGGCTTAGTCGACGGCCATATCGAGCCGCTGTACCTGGATGTCACGCAGGAGACCTCAATCCTCGCCACCTCCGGCCCGGACCCGTCGTCACTCCGGCAGATTCATTTTGCGCACCATGTCGGCGAAGCGCGGGTCAGCGTGCAGGTTGCAAAGCACCGGCGTCGCGCTGCTGGTAGGCACGCTCAAGCCATACGAAGGCCTTGTCCTTCTCGCCGCGCAGGCATAGACCTCGGCGACCTGGTATGGCGCCGCTCGGCCGTATCCGTCAATTAAATCATTGTGTGCCTGCTGGGACTCTCTGGCAGGACCCAGAGAATGTTCGGTGGTCGCGAGGTCATAAAAACCCCGGGCTCCCGAGTTGTGCTGAGCAATGGCCAGCGCCTCCAAAGCATGACCTTGCAGAAGCTGCAGCTCGACTGAATTAGAGAGCGCAAATTCGGAATCCGGTCTGCGCAATCCGCTCGCGCACGCTATTGACGATCACTGAACGCATCACTTGCGAAGCGTAGGCAAAAAACGCCCGGCGGTTCTCGGCACGAAGTTCCCCGGCGCGCACGAATCGCAGGTACGACTCGTGCAGCAGGCAGGTCGTGTCCAGCACCGTGTTGCGCCCGCCGTCGCGCAAGCGCGCGTGTGCTAACCGGTGCAGTTCGCTGTAGGCGGCTGCAAACAGCGCATCGCGCGCCTGCGTGTCGCCCGCCTGGATTCGTCCCAGCAACTCTGTGAGCTGATTCATCGGTTGTCTTGGCGCCTTGGAATACCTCGATATTCAGCAAGTTAACGCGTCCGCACGGCTCGTGGAACGCAATTTCTGGCCCCGATGTCGGGTTCGGCAGCCGGAAGGTGTCTGGATGGGTGAGAGAGCGAATTAGGTCGGCTCAGCAACCCAATCCGGCCGCCTTAGACCGCCTCACGACAGACCATGACGGATCGCAAAATCAACCTTCAACGACCATTCAGGAGACGATCATGAACACGATGACCACTTCCAAGAGCCTTCGTGGCTTTATCGCCAGCGCGATCTTCGGCGTTCTCACCACGGGTGTCGCCACCATTTCCACCGCTGCCGATGGTGCCGAGTTCCTTCAGACGATAGTGAAATACGGGGATCTCAACATATCGACTCCGCAGGGCGCAGCCGCGCTGTACAACCGCATCCACGCGGCGGCCGAAGGGGTGTGCTGGCCTCTGGACCGCGGTGACGCCGTGTCCAAAATGAATGTGGCTGCCTGCGTTCACAAAGCCATCGCGGGCGCTGTGACTAGCGTCGATCAACCGGCGCTGACCGTGGTGTACAACGCGAAGCACCGCCAGCCGCTGCCGATCATGATTGCCGCTCAGAGCAGTCGCTAGCACCCCACGCTGCGCGATGAATGACCCCGCGCAGCGTCGAGGTTCACCCAAGCGGGCCCAGATTGATTTGCAGCAAATCTGGGCCCCTTTCCTTCGCTCCGCCAATTATCGAGAGCGCCCGTGGATCGCCAGCGACCCGTCGCTGCCTCTGGTGACCGTCTGCGCCGCCCCTCTCAGGACTTCTGCCCCCCGTCGAGCTAGCCTTCTGCCATGTCAGTTCCCCCTGGTCTTTGACTATGTTCGTGGACGCGTCCGCTGTTGGCAAGCAAAGCGGAACTCCCGCGCGTGGACGCAAGCAGCAATCGGCCACGCGATGACAGCAGCGGGCAATTTTCTTGCGATAAGATGCGCCCTGGGCAATCACGTCTGCAATGGCGTCATGTAGTCATAAGGCTCTGGCTTTGGCGGAGACCGCGTTTCCAGTGAGTGCTGAGAGATCTTCCTCGAAGGCCATTTTCCTGAGCTACGCGTCCCAGGATGCTGAGGCGGCGCGCAGAATTGCCCATGCGCTCGAGCAAGCCGGGATCGAGGTCTGGTTCGACCAGAGCGAGCTGCGCGGTGGCGAGGCCTGGGATGCGTCGATCCGACGGCAGATCAAGGGCTGCAGACTGTTCCTGCCGATCATCTCGGCCAGTACGCAGGCGCGCGAAGAGGGGTATTTCCGGCGCGAGTGGAACCTGGCGGTCGGCCGGACATTGGACATGGCCGATGACACGGCGTTCTTGCTGCCGGTGGTGATCGACGCGACGCCGGATGCCGTTGCTCGCGTACCTGAGAGGTTCCGGGAAGTGCAATGGACGCGCCTCCCGGGTGGGGAGACGCCGGCCAGCTTCGTCGAGCGTGTACGCGGATTGATGTCGGGAGGCGCGGGTGCGGCTTGCGCCGTACCGGCGAGCGTCGTGCCCCAGCCGTCGGTGATCGCCAACACCAGGCACAGTGAGGAGCCGCAGGCGCCGGCCCGACCGAAAACCAGCCGAACCCGCGGGTTTGGCTTCCTTAAACTGGCCATTCCCGCGCTGCTGCTGGTTATCGCCGGTGTCGCGCTGATTCCGCCGTGGCAAAAGAAGGAACATGCTCGAAACGTCCTGCTGCCCGCGATCCAGGACATAGCGGCCACGATGTTTCGGAGCAACAGACAGATCTTCGACATGGCCGTGGAGGTGGAGAAGCATCTACCCAACGATCCAACCCTGGCCAAGTTGTGGCCGTCAATCGCCACTAGCGTGTCGATCGAGACCGAGCCGCCGGGCGCCGAGGTATTCTGGAAGGATTACGACACCCCTGCCGCCGAGTGGCGGTCGGCGGGAGTGACTCCGCTCAAGGATGTGAAGGTGCCGCGCGATTACCTGCGTATGGAAGTCAGGAAGCCGGATTATCAGACGATCGAACTCGCCGCACCCAGTTTTAGCCTTGGGATCCGGCCGATCGTGGTGCATCTGAGGATGGATTCGACCGGAAGCCTGCCCGAGAACATGGTGCGCATCCCGAAGTCAACGACCGAGATGCAAATCATGGGCATAGAGAAATACGGACCCAGAGACGTGCCTGAGTTCCTGATCGACAAGTTCGAGGTCACGAACAAGCAGTTCAAGGCCTTCGTTGATGCCGGCGGCTATACGAACGAGGCGTACTGGACCTTTCCGATCCTGGAGGACGCCAGGGTAATTCCGCTGAAGGCAGCACTGGCGACGTTCACGGACCGGACCGGCCGGCAAGGGCCCGCAACGTGGGAAGCGGGAAGCTACCCCGACGGTACGGAGAATCACCCAGTGACCGGCGTGTCGTGGTATGAGGCGGCGGCGTACGCTGCCTTCGCGCACAAACAATTACCGACTGTATTTCATTGGGCCGCCGTGGCGGATACGAGCCGCTCGGAGTTTCTCCTGCCGCTGAGCAATTTCAGCGGCAAGTCGACCAGCGTGGTTGGCAGCCTCGCCGGCTTCAGCACCTTCGGGGTGTACGATCTTGCGGGCAACGCACGCGAGTGGACCTTCAATCAACGTGGTAAGTCAAACCAGCACTTCATTTTGGGCGGCGGCTGGACCGATCCGTCGTACGCGTTCAACGACAGCTTCACGCAGCCGGCGCTCGATCGCAGCGAGTCCAATGGTTTCCGATGCATCAAGGAACTTGCCGACGATTCTTCCGTGGCCGCGCTCAGGCAATCAATCTCGATGGACTTCAGGGACTACTCCAAGGAGAAGCCGGTTAACGACCTGGCCTTTGCCGGTTTCTCCCGTCAATTCGTATATGACAGGACTCCGCTCGGGCCAACGATCGAAAAAACCCTGGAGACCGACGCCTGGAACGCCGAGGTCGTATCGATCGATGCCGGCTACAACAACGAACGCCTGGTGCTCTACATCTTCTTGCCCAAGAACTACACGGCAGCACTGCAGCCGGTCGTCTTTTTCTCCGGTTCCAATGGAATTCACGAGAGCAGATTCGAGCCGACGCTGATCAACAGCCGCCTGTTGTTCATCATCAAGAGTGGGCGGGCGCTGATCTTCCCGATTTACAAGGGGACGTATGAGCGGCAGGACGACTTGAAGTCAGATAGCCAGGACCTGACCGTGCGCTACAAGGACCACCTCATCATGTGGGTGAAGGAATACTCGAGAACGATCGACTATCTTGAAACCAGAAAGGACATGAAGGCGGATAAGGTTGCATATCTCGGCATCAGCTGGGGTGGGTTCATGGGCGGAATCATTCCTGCGGTGGAGAAGCGCGTCAAAGTCGTGGTACTGAACGTCGGTGGGATGGAAATGCAGAAGGCCCTGCCTGAAGCCGACCAGATCAACTACCTGCCGAGAGTCACGCAACCGGTGCTGATGCTGAACGGGAAATACGACATGTTCTTTCCGGTCGAATCCTCGCAAAAGCCGATGTTTCGTTTGCTGGGAACCCCCCTGGATCAGAAGAAAATGCTGGTCTACGAATCAGGTCACCTGGTTCCGGCAACCGAGTTCATCAAGGAGACCCTCGCCTGGTTTGATACCTACCTCGGGCCCACCCGCTGAGACTGCCGGAGCCTGAGCTCAGTCGTCGGGTTCGGCTTGTTCTTCTACCTGACGTAGACAAAGTGGGGCTGCGCGCCGCGGATCGCGAATCGGACCCCCCATCCGGCATCGACACGATGTACATCGATGGTGTGGTAGCGGCCCGGTGTCTCCTGGCACCAGACCGGAGGCTGATCGACGAGAAACAAAGGCGAGCCAGCAGACCAAAAATTGAACATAATCAAAGCGAGTGCGCCATCTCACGCCGCGAACGAGTTCTGTCGTCACGCTACGCTGGATGTATCGCACGGTCAATAAGGATGCACGGATGCTGGTCTTGCAGCGATGGCAGCAGCACGCGGGTAGAGCCGATGAGCGCGCAAGCACCGATATCGTCCCATGAGTGAAGCGACTACCGTTGCGCCCCGTAAAGCCATTCCGGCGTCCTACGTCGTTGCAGTGTTCATAGGCAACGGCCTGGAGTTCTACGACTTCTTGAGCTATGCACTGTTTGCCGTTTATATCGGCAGGACGTTCTTTCCCTCAACCGACAACTCGTTGAGCCTGTTGCTGTCGCTGGCGACGTTCGGGATCGGATTCGTCACCCGTCCGATCGGCGGAATCGTGCTTGGAACGCTCGGCGACCGGATCGGTCGCAAGGCCGCGATGCTGATTTCCTTCATGATGATGGGCATCGGCATGCTGGGTCTCGCGCTCACCCCGTCCTATGCGCGGATCGGTGTCGCCGCTCCAATATTGGCAGTCCTGTTCCGGCTCATTCAGGGCTTTGCTCTCGGCGGCGAGGTAGGCCCGAGTACCGCCTATATGGTGGAAGCGGCACCTCCGAACCGACGCGGACTGTACGGTTCCATGCAATTTGCCACGCAGGACGCGGCCAACCTGCTTGCCGCGCTGGTAGGCGTAGCGCTCTCGACCACATTGAGCCCCGAGAATCTGCAAGACTGGGGCTGGCGGATCGCATTTCTCATCGGCGTGATCATCGTGCCGTTTGGTATGTTCATGCGCCACCGACTGCCGGAAACTCTGCACGCCGCGGACGATACTGCGCTGGCGGCCGATGCGACCGGCGGCGCGCTTCGGCGTCGCACACGCCTTGGACCGCATCTACCGATCATCGCTTTCGGCCTTGTCCTGCTCTCATGCAGTACGATCGGTTCCTATGTTCTGGAATACATGACGACCTATGCGCTCAACACGCTGCACCTGCCGGCCGAAGTGTCATTCGGCCTTATTGTTTTCACCTCGATCTGCGCCATTGCCTTCGACCCGATCAGCGGACTTCTCTCCGACCGCCACGGCCGCAAGAGGATCATCATTGCCGGCTATGCGCTGACGCTGGTATGCGTTTTCCCGGCTTTCTGGATCGTCAATCACTATCCGTCGGTCCAGATTGTCTATGCGATGATGGGGCTCATCGCTGTGCTGTTCGCGATCGCCAGCCCGCCGGTGATTGTCGCATTGACGGAAGGACTGCCAAAACGAATACGCTCCGGCGTGGTCGCCACCGTGTATGCGTTCGCGATCTCGGTGTTCGGTGGTTCGACGCAATTCGTCATTACCTGGCTCATTCAGCGCACCGGCAATCCGCTGGCGCCGGCGTGGTACTGGATGGGCGCTCTGCTGCTGGGGCTGGCAACCGCTTCACTGATGCCGGAAACCGCCCCGGTGAAAACAAACGCGATCACCGCGGCTGTGCACGCATGATCACCACCGAAATCGCGGGTCAGTTTTCGAGCCCGAGGAGATTCATTGATGAGCGAACCAACGCCCGTTAAGGGCCTCGACATGAAGCTGGTCGAATCCGTCCTGGCCGACGCGGCTGCGATGCAGACGCTGCGGCGGGACATTCATGCTCACCCCGAACTTAGCTTCCACGAGCAGCGCACCTCGAACCTGATTGCCCAGGCGCTCACAGACTGGGGCATCCCGGTGCATCGGGGCCTGGGTAAGACCGGAGTGGTGGGCATCGTCAAGAACGGCAGCGGTGCTCGTGCGGTCGGCCTGCGTGCGGATATCGATGCACTGCCCATCACGGAGCACAACACATTCGCTCACGCCAGCGTGCACCGAGGCAAGATGCATGCCTGCGGCCACGACGGTCACACCGCCATGCTGCTGGCCGCCGCCAGGTTCTTATCCGGTCATCGCAACTTCGACGGCACCGTGTACCTGATCTTTCAGCCAGCCGAGGAAGACGGCGGCGGCGCGCGGGAAATGATCAAGGATGGCTTGTTCAAGCTCTTCCCGATGGAGGCGATCTTCGGCGCGCACAACTGGCCCGGCATGGCGGTCGGGCAGTTTGCGATCAAATCCGGGCCGGCGTTTGCCTCCAGCAGTGAGTTCAAGGTCACGATCCGCGGCAAGGGCTCGCATGCCGCAATGCCGCACTACGGTATCGATCCGCTGCCGGTGGCTTGCCAGATGGTACAGGCTTTCCAGACCGTCATAACCCGTAACAAGCGCCCGATAGACGCGGCCGTGATCTCGGTGACGATCATCCGAGCCGGAGAGGCCAACAATGTGGTGCCGGACTCCTGTGAGCTCGAGGGGACGGTGCGGACCTTCACCCTGGAGGTGCTGGACATGATCGAGCGGCGCATGCGGCATATCGCCGAATCCACCTGCCAGACCTTCGAAGCCACGTGCGAGTTCAAGTTCACTAGAAGCTATCCGCCCACAATTAACCACCCAAAGGAAACCGAGTTCGTGCGCAGTGTGCTGAGCGATTTGGTCGGTGCGCAGAATGTACAGGAGGCCGAGCCCACGATGGGGGCTGAAGACTTCAGCTTCTATCTGTTGGAAAAGCCTGGCTGCTATTTTCTGATCGGCAATGGCGATGGCAGCCATCGCATTGGCGGTCACGGCATGGGACCGTGCATGCTGCACAACCCGAGCTACGACTTCAACGACGAGCTGATCCCGCTGGGCGGTTCGATGTGGGTGCGGCTGGCCGAGGCTTGGCTGAATGGGTGAATGAGCGAGCTGGCTGCAAGCCAAGCGTCACGAAGCTGTCAAATCCGCGTCGGAGACTCGCAAATGAACTTACGTCTCGAGACGATGACCGGCCTGTGGGCCTTCATTGCTCTGCCCGCCATGGCGCAGGAGCGGCTGCCGACGATTCCTCCGACCCAGTACACAACGGAACAGAAGCAGGCAGCGGCCGACTTCGAGGCGCAGCGCAAAGTCCCGGTATTCGGCCCGTTCGAACCGATGATGCATAGCCCCCAGCTGATGACGCTGGCGCGCGCAATGGGCGACTACCTGCGATACAAATCGGCTATCGGCACTACGCTCAGCGAGCTCACCATTCTGATCACGGCCCGCGAATGGACGCAGGATTACGAATGGTCCGTGCACTACCCGATCGCACTGAAGGCTGGCATTCGACCGGAAGTCGCCGATGCTATTGCAGACGGCCGACGACCGCCTGCCTTGACTCCTGACGAACAGATCGTGTACGACTACGCCAGTGAACTGCTGAAGAAGCAGCAGGTCTCCGATGCGACGTTCGAGCGCGCCAAGTCGCGCTTCGGCACCAAGGGCGTCGTCGACATGACCGGAATCGTGGGTTACTACACCTTTCTCGCCATGCAGCTCAACGCAGCGCAGTACCCGACCCCCAACGACGCACGCAAGCTGCCGCGGATAGCTCGCTGGCCGGACGCGAGTGACTGACCGAGAAACCAGTCACGCTTCGGGAACTCGTCGATGATCCCGCACTCCTATCCGGTAGGCAGCGCGTTTCCCAAGGTCGCGCTCGGAGTACACTCGGACCATGAACCGCCGTCTGGTCGCGCTCTTGATCATACTGGTGGGCCTGCACGGGCCCATTTTATCCTACGCGGCCGCGATAACTGCGGCGGGATCGGCGCTGGGGGGGCCCGCCAGCTGTTGTCCGGGCCACGGATCCGACGACGCCACGCAAAGATCCTCGTGCTGCCCTGCCGGCCTGCTGGCTGGGCCCTGCTGCCCCGGCGCTGGCGCCGTTACGGCGATACTCTCCTGCCACGTCTGCCTACCGGCACCGCCGTTACAGCTTCTGCCCCGGGAGTCGGGTTCCGTGTCATATGCCACGGAAAGCCCCGGCCCTCAACTCCGACCCCCGATCGTCTGACGCCACACCTGAGGTAGTGCACTGAGCGGCGCCCGCGCCGTCCAGTGTGGTGCTCTGCGCTGCGCGCGCAGTCAGTCCGGACGAGTTCGGAGAATACTTCATGTTTCGTTGGTCTATCGGCCTGGCCGGTGCGCTTGTGCTCGTCGGCCGCGCCGTCGCCAAGCCCATCGCGTTCGCCGACGGCACGACCGTAATGGTCGAGTATGGCGCCGGCACGATGACGGAGGAGCAGGTCTTCTACGCCCCGCGCTACGATGTCTCGGTCGGCGGTGGGCACCTCGAACTCGACAGCGATGAGACGACGAAGGTGCGCCGTATCAGCTACGCGCGCCTCAACTACCTGGTTCGCCGCTGGAACCTCGATGACGCGCAAGCCAATGTCTTTGCCTGGGGTGGTTTGGGTAGCGCGACCGGCGACACGTTCTCCGGCACGCTCCTGGCCGAAAATGCCGGAGCCCAGGCGGACTACGAGACCCGTCGGGTCTATGCCTCACTGAAGACGGACTGGCAGGGATCCTCGGCGTTCTCGCATCGGATCGACACGCTGCAGCTCGGACTCGCCCCCTACAAGCACGACTATGACGGCCTCGCGAGCTGGTTTCTCGTCCAGGCTCGCCAGTACACCGGTGGGATTCATCGGGGAGTCGAATCGGCCCTGTTGCTGCGGCTGTTCAAAGGCGGTGCCTGGGTCGAAGCCGGCGTCACCAACGGCGGCAACCTCCAGGCCATGGCGATGTTCAATTTCTAGAGGTACTCACCGATGAAACTCCTATCCAGACTCCTGATCTCACTCCTGCTCGCGGCCGCTGCGTCCGTTCATGCTGCCACCATCGAGATGACCGTCAACGGCCTCGTTTGCGCGTTCTGCGCGCAAGGCATTGAGAAGCAGTTGCGCAAATTCCCGGCGACTGCCGACGTGGTCGTGAGCCTCGAGCATAAGCTGGTCGCCGTCGCCTTGAAAGACGGCCAGGACATAGCGGACGCCGAGCTTCGCCGTGCACTCACGAACGCCGGCTACGCGGTCAAGAGCATCCAGCGCACGGACACGCCCATCGCGGATCTGCGTAAGCGTGTCAAGCAGGCCAAGCCATGAGCCGGGTAGATCCCGCACACTCACGCAACGCCGGCCTGGCGGCTGGTGCGCTGCTCGCAAGTTCGGCGACGCTGGTGTGCTGCGTGCTGCCGGCGCTGCTCGTGGCACTTGGGGCTGGTGCGGCGCTGGCCGGCCTGGTGACGGCAGTGCCCCAGCTCGTCTGGCTGAGCGAGCACAAGCCGCTCGTGTTCGGGGTAGCGATCGCCGCTCTGGCCATCAGTGGTGTTGCGCTCTGGTACGGCCGCTCCATGCCGTGTCCACCCGATCCCGACGCGGCGCGATCGTGTCGACGCCTAAGGCGTATCAGTGTGCTGCTGTACGGGTTCGCCGTGGCAAGCCTGCTGCTCGGTGTTACATTCGCGTTCGTGCTGCCCGCGCTGAATGCTTGATCAGGCCAAGCGTGGCGCTATCTGGAGTCATCCCATGACCGAGCTGCAACTGCTCAGTGAACTCACCTGTCCCGTGTGTCGCCACCGCGAAACGGAGACGATGCCGACTGACTCGTGCCAGTATTTCTACGAATGCCGAGGCTGCGGTTCACTGCTGCGGCCAAAACTGGGCGATTGCTGTGTATTCTGCTCCTACGGGTCCATGCCCTGTCCGCCAAAGCAGAGCGACAGCTCATGCTGCTCGAGGTAGAGGTCCGGCCGTTTTTCGCTGGACGACACCATCAGACCGCTATGCCCGACGCTAGCGAGAAGCCTTCGGAGATCCAGCCAGTGACGCCGCCGGCCATGATCTTCACGGCGAAGCCAAGACCGGAAAGCTTCGCCGCCGCACGTGCCGCAGCGTTGCAATGAGGACCCGCACAATACGTGACGAACAATGTGTCACGGGGATAGGAGTCCATGCCCGAGGCGATAATCTTGCCGTGCGGTAGATTGATTGCTCCCGGTACATGGTGCTTCTCGAACAGCCCGGGGCTGCGTACATCCAATAGAACAAAACCCGGGTCGGGACTGCGCATTGCTTCGTGTGTGTCCCAGCAGTCAGTCTCGAACGCGAGCTGTGACTCGAAATGTTGAAGCGCTACGTTCGGCGAAGCCGCCGGTACCAGCGTTACGGCATTGGGCATGGCAGGTGTCCTTGCTGATTGGCTTGCACTATTGTTGCCAACGCGACCGAAGCGCACAATTGGCGGGATTGCCATTGATCGATCAAATCATGCCAAAGCCAAAAAGCCGCCCCGGAACATTCAACCCGCTGGTTGTTGCCCTGGCCTACGACGGCCTGTGCGCGTTCGAGTTTTCCTGTGCCGCAGAGGTTTTTGGCCTGGCCCGGCCGGAACTCGGCCCGGGCTGGTATCGGTTTGAAACCTGCGCAATGAAAGCTCGCAGCGTCGCGGGACAGTACGGTTTGAGCCTGAAAGTTGACGCTGGGTTGGAGCGGCTCGCTGCGGCCGGCACGATCATGATTCCGGGATGGCAGGGCATCGGCGTCCCGGTGCCGGCGCCGGTGATTGATGCACTGCGCACGGCACACTGCCGAGGCGCGCGCCTGCTCTCGATCTGTTCCGGCTCATACGTGCTCGCCGCAACCGGCTTGCTCGACGGTAAACGTGCAACTACCCATTGGCGTTACGCCGAGGAACTGCAGCGTCGCTACCCGCGCGTAATCGTGGATCCGGACGTCCTTTACGTGGATGAAGGCCAGATTCTGACATCGGCCGGCAGCGCTGCCGGCCTTGACATGTGCCTGCATTTGGTTCGGCGCGACTATGGACCGGCGATTGCGAACCACGTGGCTCGCCGACTGGTGATCCCACCTCACCGCGATGGTGGCCAGGCGCAATTTCTGGAGCGGCCGGTCGATCAGCGCGAGCGCGGGTCCCTGTCCGCGTTGCTCGACCAAATGACGCGCCGGCTGGGCGAGCCGCTGCGGATTGCCCAATTGGCTCGACTGGCCGCGATGAGCGAGCGCACCTTCATGCGCCGGTTCCGGGCGACTACTGGCATGACGCCGGCGGACTGGATCACGCGAATGCGCGTGGATCGCGCCCGCCAGCTACTGGAAAGCACCGGGCTTTCCATCGACCACATTGCAACACGCACCGGACTTGGAACAGCCACAACGTTACGACATCACTTCCGCAGGAAGGTGGGTGTGAGCCCTGGTGAGTACCGCAGGCAATTTTCGCAGACCGTGCGTCTTGATTCGGCAATCGGCAACGACCGCAACATCGGTTGAAACTTCTCATCCAGTTGCTCGGCGGGCGCCGGTTGAAAACTAATACGAGATGAAAGCGCTTACCCGTTTCAGCGGCACCCTCATTATCCTGGCGTCGATCTGGCTCGGTACCGGGGCGTCGGCCGATGAAGCGCGGGAGATGCTCCCTCCGGTTGCGGATTTTTTCCGTAATCCGCAGGTGAAAAGCGTTGAACTGTCGCCGGACGGGGAGCATTTCGCGCTGTTGATATCGCTCGACCGTCGCATGCAACTCGCGGTCGGCCCATCGAATGAGCCGCACGCCTGAAACAGCCGCTCTTGATGGCCTATGGTGCCGACGACTATCGGGTACCGATGGTGCATGGCCTCAAATTTCGCGACGCCGTCAGGAAAGGCAATTCGAACGTCGAATGGGTCGTGTACCGCGATGAGGGCCATGGTTGGAGCGCCCTCAAGGACAATGTCGATTTCTGGACGCGAGTCGAGACGTTTCTCGCGAAGAACCTGGGCGAGGCGCCGTAGCGAGAAGACCGTATGCCGAAATGATCGTGGCTTGCCGCCGTGTGCGCTAACATCGAAAATGCATCACTCGTCGGGCAGACCGTTATCGTGAAAAAAAGGGGAGCTGACCATGCGCTTGCGTTCGACACAAATTACCTTAGGACTCGTTTTGGCGTTTGCAATTTCGGCCTGCGGCGGAGCAGCGGCCCAGGAGCCCTCGGAAGCACAGATGAAGGAAGCTATGTTGTATGCGATGAATCACCCGCCCGGCGAACCCGCCGGGGATCCGATCACGATCACTTTCTTCAAGAAGGAAGCTTGCGACAGTCCGACCCCTAAGGGCTACAACTGCTCCTTCGACGTCAAGGTCGCATCGGCGAATATCGGTGCGTCGATGTATAACAACATTCCGGGCGCCTGGTTCTACAAGGACAAGGATTCGGGCAAGTGGGCGATGCGGCCGCCGTTCTGAGTGAGCAGGCCCCGAAGCAAGTGGTAATGAAAGCGCCGGTACGACCGGTCCCGCATCACACCTCCAGCCGATCCCCGGGTCGCGCTACCAGCACATAGAGCGCGGGCATCAGGAAAACGCTGATCAGAAGTCGCGAGAACAGGCCGCTGACAATGACCAGCGCAAACGGCCGTTGGGAATCCGTGCCAACACCGGTGGCCAATGCCACCGGCAACAGGCCCAACGCCGCCACCAGCGCGGTCATCATGATCGGTCGCAGCCGCAGGATCGCGCCCTCACGAATAGCCTCGGGCAGGGCGGTACCGTTTGCGCGAAGTTCGTTCACATAGGAAATATAGACGACCGCCGTCTGTACCGACACGCCGCACAAGGCCAGGAAACCGATGCCGGATGAGACTGAAAACGGCGTGCCGGTTAGCCACAGTGCAACGATTCCGCCCACCGGTGCCGACAGCAGCACGCCGAGCACCGTGATGAACGGAAATTTGAAATTGCTGTAGAGCGCGAACAGCAGCAGGAAAATAAGGAACAAGGTCAGCGGTAAAATGACATTCAATTGCCGTCGCGAAGTCGTGTATTCCGTGTACTCGCCGCCCCAATCCAGCCGATAGCCCTGCGGCAGGGCAACCTTGGCGTTGACCTGCTGCATGGCATCGCCCACCGCACCAGCCAGATCGCGTCCTTCCACGGAGAACTGCACGCCGATATAGCGCGAATTGTCCTGGCGGTAGATAAACGAGGCGCCGCTCGCCACCCGGATGTCCGCGAACTCCTTGAGCGGGATCTGCTGTCCGGCGGGCGTGGCCACCAGGATGTTTCCGATCTCCTCTGAGTTATCCCGGTACTGGCGTTCCAGGCGAACGACAAGATCAAACTGCTTTTCGTCCTGCACCACCTGGGTAGCCACGTCCCCGCCGACGGCTGTCTGAATCAAGCCATTGATGTCGGCAACATTCACGCCGTAACGGGCAATGCGGGCGCGGTTGATATTGATGGTCAGGCTCGGTTGGCCGAGTTCCCGCACCAGCGTCACCTCACGGATCCCGCGCACCTGCTCCAATACCTGCTTGATGGCTTTGCCCTTCTGTTCGAGCGTATCCAGGTTGGCACCGAAGACTTTCACGGCCAGCGCGCTCTTAAGGCCGGTCTCCGCCTCGTCCACCGCATCCTCCGCCGGCTGGGTGTAGTTGAAATTGATTCCGGGAAATTCCTCGAGCCTGCGGTTAATGGCTTCGATCAGCCCAGGCTTGGTGCGATAAAGCCCGGTCCATTGCGCGTAAGGTTTGAGACCGACGTAGAACTCGACATTGAAGAAACCAGTCGGATCAGTGCCATCGTCGGGTCGCCCCAGCTCGGAGGCGACCGTGGTGACTTCGGGAAAAGAGCGCAATATGTCGCGCACCTTGGGAGCGATCTTCGCCGATTCGTCGAACGAAATGGTGTAGGGCATCGTTGCCCGCACCCACAGTGCGCCCTCGTCCAGGTGCGGCATGAACTCGGCGCCGATGAACGGAATGAGCAGCAGCGACGCCGCCAGCACAATTGCCGAGGCGAATGTGGTCGCCCAGGGGTGGGCGAGACAGTGATCGAGGCCTTTGGTGTACGCAGATTTGATGACTTCGAAGGCGGCGTTGCGTCGCTCGCGCACGCCGTTGCGCATGAACCACGCACACAGCACCGGCAGCAATGTCAGCGTAATGATCAGGGAACCGATCAACGCGAACACCATCGTGTCCGCCATCGGCTTGAACAGCGTCCCGGAAGGCCCGGACAAGACATAGATCGGCAGGAAGCTGGCCACGATCACTGCGACCGCGTAGAAAATCGGGCGATCCACCTGCGCGGCCGCAGCGGTGATGATTTCCCTGACGTTGAGCGGAGTTCCACGTCGCGCTGCGATCTGGCGGAAGATGTTTTCCACCATCACGACCGCGCCATCCACCAGGATGCCGAAATCCACCGCGCCGATGGACAGCAGGTTGGCCGAGGCGTTCTGCAGGTCGAGACAGACAAACGCGAACAGCAGCGCCAGCGGGATGGTCGCGGCGACTATCAATCCTGCACGAAAATCGTACAGGAAGAATATGAGGACTACGATCACCAGCAACATGCCTCGCAGCAGGTTTCGTTCAACGGTCTGAGTCGTCAGCGCGATCAGGTCGCTGCGGTCGTAGAACGGCAGGACCTTGACGTCCGTGGGCAGCACCCCATTGTTGAGTTCGATGGTCTTGGCTTCGACCCGTTTCAGAACGTCCTGGGTTTTTTCGCCGGTCCGCAGCAGGATCACCCCTTCGACGGCGTCGTCCTGTTTCTCGTAGCCGAACTCGCCCAGGCGCGGGGCGATTCCGATGACCACGCGGCCGACGTCCTTCAGCAACACCGGCGTGCCATCGTGTACGGCCAGCACCACGTTGCCGATGTCCTCCAGAGTGCTCAGGCGGCCCATGCCGCGCACGTAATAGAACTGACCGCCTTGCGAATAGAACCCGCCGCCGGCGTTGGCGTTGTTGGCCGCCAGGGCGGCCTCCACCTGCGTTATCGACAGGCCGACCGCGGCAATCCTGGCCGGATCGAGCAGCACCTGGTACTGCATGGTCCCGCCGCCAAAGCCGGAATCATCCGCGACACCGGGGACGGATTTGAATTGCGGTTCGACGACCCAGTCCTCGAAGGTCTTGAGTTCCATCGGCGAGCGGTCGGGGCTCTGCAGCACGTAACGGTAGATCAGGCCCGACGGCGCCGACAGCGGCGCGACCGAAGGAGCCACGCCGCTCGGCAGGCTGAGATCGCCCAAGCGGTTGAAAACCTGCTGGCGGGCGAAGTAATTGTCCGTGCTGATTTGAAAAGTCAGGATGACGTCGGACAATCCATAGAGCGAGATCGAGCGGATCCTCGTCATCAGCGGAATCCCGTTCATCTCTCGTTCCACGGGCACCGTGATCAGCCGCTCCATTTCCTCGGCGGCATGCCCGGGCCATTGAGTGATGATCTCAACCAACGGAGGCGACAGGTCGGGATAGGCATCCACCGGCAGGCGCTCCAGCGAGCGCGACCCCAGGCCGGTCAGCATCAACGTCATGAGCACGACAAGAAAGCCCTGCCGCAATGACGAGATCACGATTCGGTTGATGATCGAAGCCGTTCGCGATGCAGAACCGGTTGGCGGCAGCGGGTCGCTCATTGACTTTGCATGAATTGAATAAAAATACCCCCTTCGATCACCACTCTGTCGCCGGCCTGCAGACCGGCACTGATTTCATACTGGTCCCCGGCACGATAGCCGACGGTGACGCGCTGCCGCGCGAAGCTACCGTCGGGCTGCGCGCCATAGACAAACGGCAGGTTCTCATCGTCACGCAAAATCGCCGACACCGGAACCAGCAGCCCGGTGCTTTCCTGGTGCGCCTGAATCAGCACACGCACGTACATCTGTTTCTTTAGAAAGTCGCCCGGATTCCTTACCACCACACGCACCGCCACCGAGCGGGTGTCGGGGTCCACCAGCGCTGAGATGTTGTCCACTGTCCCGGAAAAGTGAGTCGCGCCAATTCCGGTGATTACGTCGGCCGCGTCGCCGAGGCTGACCGAGGCAAGATCCGAGTCAAAAATATGTGCCATGACCCAGACGCGCGAAAGGTCGGCAACCGTGAAACATGGCGTGCTACCCGCCTGGAGTAGTTCTCCGGGTGTGATCAGTTTTTCCACCACGGTACCGGCGATCGGCGAGCGAATAATTCCCTCGAGGCGCGGAACCGGCCGCCCCTCCTGAATATCCTTGATGGTCTCAGCATTGACCTTCAGCGACACCAGGGCTTGCAGGGCGGCGTCGCGGTCGGCTTCGGCATTGAGAGCGTCGGTTTCTGCCTGCTCCGCTTCGCGCTGGGCAACGCCGTTGTGCTGGATGAGATCCTTGTCGAGGTCGGCCAGCCGCCGATCGGTCCGCGCGCTTGCCAGTGCCTTGCGATAGGTGCCGATGGCGGTCGCAAAATCGGGCGAATCGACCAGGGCCAGCGGATCGCCTTGCTTGACCTGGGCACCGAGAGACACCAGCAGCCGCGACACCGGACCGGAGAAAGGTGCCAACACGCTGGTGGCCTGATCGTTGTCGAAATCAACCACCCCGGTGGTCTCGATCGACTTGCGGAATTTTGCCTGCTGGACGGCAAAGAGATGAATGTTTTCTCGCTGCGCCGGCGTCAGCGTCACGTTGCTGGCCGTCATCGACGAGGTCTGCGATTTGTCGTCGGCTTTGGGTGAACAGGCGGTGGATGACAGCACCGCGGCGATTGCCGCCACGGTAACGGCCAGTGCGTGTGTGAATCGGATCCGGCATTGTGGACCGGACGTTTCGCGAACCGAATTACTTTTCTTTCTTGTCATCGGCCAAGTCCGTACGGTGCCACCAGCCCCCGCCCAGCGCCTGAAACAACGCCGCGGTATCGGCATAACGATTGGCTCGGGCCTGGACCAGGTTGATCCGGCTCTGTTGATAGGCCTGCTCGGCGCTCAACATCGCCAGATAGCCGGCGTAGCCGTCCTGCAGCTGTCGTTGCGCCAGATCCAGTGTGACCGTGGCGGCGTCTGCGGCGGCCGCCGCCGCTTTCAACGCCTCGGCATCTTCCTCAAGCGCAGTCAAAGTGTCAGCAACATTCTGAAAGGCAGTCAGGACGGTGCTGCGATATTGCTCGGAGGCCTGAACGTATGCCGCCTTGGCGGCGCGCTCCTGGTGCAGCAGTGTCCCGCCCTGGAAAATAGGCACGGTTGCCGCCGCGCCTACACTCCAAAAGCCGGTACCCGACGTGAACAGCTGATCGATCGCCACCGCGGTGCTGCCGGCATTTGCCGTCAGTTCGATATTGGGCAGTCGGTTCGCCATCGCGATTCCAATCCTGGCGCTGGCCGCATGCAGGTTTGCTTCAGCCTGCAGCACATCCGGACGCTGCGCGACCAGTTCCGACGGCAGGCTCAGCGGCAGCTCCTGCGGCAATTGCAGACTCGACAGCTCGAATTCTCCGCCTGTCGCCTGGTTCGGAAACCGGCCGGCCAGGACCGCCAGCAGGTCGCTCAGCTGAGCTGATTGCTTGAGCAGCGGCGGCAGTGTTGCAGTCATTTGTGCGAGCTGCGATTGCTGCGCGGCAACGTCGAGTCCACTGGCATAGCCCTTGGCAGACTGGTATTTGAGGATCTGCAGCATGTTGGCGTTGATGTCGATAAGTTGCCGCGTGGCGTCGATCTGAGTTTGCACCGCAGCCTGCTGAATCGCCGTGACCACTACGTTGGCCGTCAACGTGGTGTAGGTCGCGATCATCTGGAAGCGAACCTGGTCTTGCTGCGCCTGCAATGATTCCGCGGTCCGGCGATTCAGGCCGAACACATCCGGCACATAGGACACAGTGACCTGCGGGGTGAAAAGATCGTATAGAAGGACGTTTGAGTTGGTGGTGGGTGCGATCTGTCCCGATTGTCTCTGGCGGCTGGCCGAAAAGCTGCCTGTGACGCTGGGATAGAAAGCACCGCGTTGAGCCAGCACATTCTCCCTGGCCACAGACAGCGCCGCTTGCGCTGCCTTGAGGTCGGGACTGCTCTTGAGCGACTGGTCGATCAGCTCATTGAGCGGCCTGGAATGAAACAAGGTCCACCAGTCGCCGGCGATGTCGGCTCCGTTGGCAAAGCGTTGCGCTTCCCCTCCCTGCACGTTCGTGGTGGTGACGGTGGTCGAGAGTGGATGGGCCGTATAATCACTGACTTCCGGAGCGGCCGGTTTTCGAAAGTCGGGACCCACCGCGCAACCGGCAATCAGAAGTAACGCCTGGACCGTGGCGAATGGCGGAACGCGCGATTTACGAGCCAGGCCCATAAGAACCAGTATCGCACGAGACAAAAGCGACCACCGATTTGCCCGACTCTTTGGCCCTGGCGCCATGCTGTTTCGGGATCTGATCGGCCTGATTGGCAACCTGCTGTTCGCCGGACACGCGCTGGTCCACCACGGGCACGTGGGACCGAGGTTGCCGGCGTCATCACCAGGGGAGCACGTGGCCGACCTGATCGCCCACAGCATCAAGGCAACCCGCAGTCGGCGCCCAGCCACTCGCTACAGGTCTGTCGACGCCAGTGGGTGCAAGTTGCATCTAAGTTTCGACACCTTCGTGCTACCCGAATGCCGGCAGGACGCCGGCTCCTGTCGCCATGGGGCCGCGGGGTGTTATGTCGTATCGATGGTGTGACGCAAGTCGCATAGGACATCAGCTTTTGCACTGCGCATTTCTTGCGTGCGCTTTCGTACATACGGCCGCGCGTGAATGTGCTGCACTGAAGTCACACCCAAATTTGGCGCACACGGGCAATCACCATGTCTCAACGGATACTTTTGATACAGGACGATGAAGTGGCTGCCAGCAGCATTCTCGACGCCCTGAGAAATTCCTCCGACCTGCCCTTCGAAGTCGACTGGGTCAGGCGCTGCTCGGACGGGCTGGAAAGGCTGGATGGCGCCGCCGCAATATTGCTCGACCTGTATCTACCCGATAGCCGCGGCATTGCCACGTTCGAACGCCTGTACGGCGCGGCACCCAGGGTTCCGATCCTGATCCTCACCTCCTCGCAAAACGAGACCACCGCCAAGCTGGCGGTACAGGCAGGAGCGCAGGACTATCTATTCAAGAACCGTCTCGATGCCTACCTGTTGCCAAAAGCGGTGAGCAGCATGATCGAACGCGCGGTAAATGCCGAGGCATTGTTTGAGGAAAAGGAGCGCGCCCTGGTCACGCTCAACTCTATTGGCGACGCGGTGGTAAGCACAGACATTGCCGGAAATGTCACCTATCTGAATGTGATCGCCGAACGACTTACCGGGTGGACTCAGGAGGAAGCGGCGGGTCACAAGATTGAGGAGGTTTTCCGAATAATCGATTCCACCACGCGTGAGACGTCGCAAAATCCCATGGCTTTGGCAATTCGCGAGGACAAGACCGTAGCCCTGCCTCCCAACTGCGTCCTGATCCGACGCGACGGTGTAGAAGCGGCAATCGAGGATTCAGCAGCCCCGATCCATGATCGACGAGGGGCGGTGACGGGCGCCGTGATGGTATTCCACGATGTCAGTGTAGCGCGCGCGCTGACTCTGAAAATGTCCTATCTGGCGCAGCATGACAGCCTCACCGATTTGCCCAATCGCATCTTATTGAATGACCGGTTGATCGAGGCCATAGAGCTGTCCAGCCGGCACCATCGAATGCTGGCGGTGTTGTATCTGGACATCGATCGTTTCAAGCACATCAATGACTCCTTGGGCCACGTTGTCGGCGATCGGCTGCTGCAATCGGTGGCCAGGCGACTATTCACCTGCGTGCGCAGTTCGGACACTGTCAGCCGGCAAGGCGGCGATGAATTTGTGGTCCTTCTGTGGGAGATGAGGCACTCGGAGGATGCAGCGGTGACGGCGCAGAAGATACTGCAAGCTTTGCGAGAACCCCACCAGATAGACCAGCATGAACTGCATATCACGGCAAGCATCGGTATCGTGATTTATCCCGATGACGGACTGGATGCCGAGACGTTGATGAAGAAGGCCGATTTTGCGATGTACCACGCCAAGGACACTGGGCGCGACGGCTTTCAGTTCTTCAAGTCAGAAATGAACGCACGCGCCATTGAACGCCAATCACTCGAGGATCAATTGCGCCACGCGATTGAACGCGGGGAATTGCTGTTGCACTATCAGCCCAAGGTCAACCTGGCGACCGGGGGTATCACCGGCATCGAGGCGTTACTTCGGTGGCGCCACCCGGACCAGGGGCTGGTTGCGCCCGGACAATTCATCACCATTGCCGAGGAGTGCGGCCTCATCGTACCAATCGGCCGCTGGGTGCTGCGCGAAGCCTGCCTCCAGGCGCAGGTGTGGAAGGCCGCGGGCCTGTCGCCGGTGTGCATAGCGGTAAATATTTCCGCGGTGGAGCTGCGCACCCCGGGTTTCGCGGCGGGCGTGCGCGCCATTCTGGCAGAGACGGGGCTGCCCGGGCACTGCCTTGAACTGGAACTGACCGAATCCGCCCTCATCGAGGATTCGAGATCTACTGCAGACGTGCTCAGGGAACTGAAGGAAATCGGTGTATTGCTTGCGTTGGATGACTTCGGCACTGGGTATTCGAGTTTGAGCTATCTGAAGCGCTTTCCGATCGACGCTCTGAAGATCGATCGGTCCTTCGTGCGACACCTGACTACCGATAAGGACGACGCCGGTATTGTCACTGCCGTGATTGGCATGGGGGACAATCTGCAGATGCGGGTCGTGGCCGAAGGAGTGGAAACGCGAGAGCAGCTTGCGCTGCTGCAGGAGTATGGCTGTCCCCAGGGTCAGGGCTACTATTTCAGCCGCCCGGTGCCGGCGGCGGAATTCGGCAATTTGCTGGAGTGCGGTGTCACCGGTGGCGCTGCTGCCTGATCCAAGCGCGCTAGATCGCGTGTTTCCTCGGCCATGGCGCTATCCGGTCGCTCAGGGCGGAAAGGCCAGCTTGGCCTCGATCGCCTGAAATCGCGGCTCTTTACGCAACGGATCGAGCAGGGCATCGACTTTCAACCAGGCGAAGCCCGGGTCCTTCAAGCGGAAGGCAGTATCGAGCCAGTCGAGCGCGCTGGCCACGTCGCCCCACTGTGCGTAGATCGACGCGTACTGGTAGGCCATCGCATCGCCTGACTCGGCTTTCATCTGCGCGACCAGCGCCTGTGCTTCGGCCTTTCGTCCCAGCTTGTCGTAGACGATTGCCATGCACAATTGGCCCACCCAGGACAGCGGCGGCGTCGTACACGACTGTTGGGCCGCTTCGAATTCTCCCAGCCCCAGGTAGGCCAGTCCGCGCATACCGTGCGCCCAGTGGATGTTCGGATCGAGG
>JABCZO010000003.1 GCA_013289615.1 Gammaproteobacteria bacterium | reverse complement strand
GATCAAATGGCAGGCGGGCTGCTTTGCCCAGGATGCGCTCGGGGACTGGTGGCTGTGTGTGCCGGTTAAGCTTAAGGCTGAGCAGAGCATCGCACCCCTGGAGGCCGTCGGCATTGACCTGGGGGTGAAGGACATTGCGGTAACGAGTGATGGCGAGCGTCTGGCTGCCGGCCGCTGGACGCAGGGTTACGCCCAGAAGCTGGCCTCAGCCCAGCGCCGTGGCCACAAGCGCCAAGCTAAACGCATTCATCGCAAGGCGGCGCGCTGCCGGGCAGATGCCTTGCACAAGTTCTCAAGGGGCATAGTCGATCGGTATCAGCACATCAGCGTCGGCGACGTGAGTAGCCTTAAACTGGCCAGGACACGGATGGCGAAGTCCGTGCTGGATTCAGGCTGGGGGCTGCTTAAGAATTTCCTGGAGTACAAGAGCCAGCAGGCTGCCAGGACGTTTGAAGTCGTCAACGAAAGAAACACCAGCGTCACCTGTTCCACCTGCGGGGCCCTGAGTGGTCCGCGGGGGGTCAATGGGTTGATTGTAAGATCATGGATATGTCG
Source organism: Gammaproteobacteria bacterium (assembly GCA_013289615.1). GTDB lineage: Bacteria > Pseudomonadota > Gammaproteobacteria > Steroidobacterales > Steroidobacteraceae > FEN-1191. The sequence goes on along the minus strand of JABCZO010000003.1, from coordinate 161,546 downwards.
CGACTGTGGTGAGTTGCACGACCGGGACGTGAATGCGGCCCGGAATATCCTGATCGGGTCCAGGTGTCGGACCTCCGTCTGCGGGAACGAGTCATCGCCCTGGCTGATTCTGCCGAGCAGCGCCTATCGCGTTCGCGAGGCAGGGATAGAAACAGCATGGGCGGCGGCGTGAGCACCGGATCGCCATAGGCTATAATTTCCGCACTACCCACTAAGCACAATATCGGTTGGCACCCGTGAGCAAACAGGACTCCCAGTTCATCAACGTTTTCAGTGTCGTGATCGGCATTCTGGTGGCCATCACGATCCTGTTGTTCGCGCTGGCGCGGGCGGTGGCGGGCCGCACCCAGGTGGTTGATGTCTACAAGGACCCGATGTATCTGGCGAGCCTGCAGCGCACTACCTCGCCGCTGAGCAAAGAAGCGGTGGCAGGGCAGGACAATTCGGCCATGGCGATCAAGGCGCCGGCCGGCGCCGGTGCGGCGGTTGCGATGGCAGTGCCGAAGAACGGCAACGAGTTGTTCGAGTCGGTCTGCAAGACCTGCCACGGTGCCGGGCTGGCGGGGGCGCCCAAGGCGGGCGACAAGGCGGCCTGGGCCTTGCGCATCGCCGAAGGCAAGGCGATGCTCTATCAGCACGCGCTCAACGGCTACAACGGCAAGACCGGGGTCATGCCGGCCAAAGGCGGCCGGACTGATCTGCCCGACGACCTGGTCAAGCAGGGCGTCGACTACATGCTCTCGCTGGCGCAGTAAGCCGCGGTCTCCCGGATCTACAGCAACGGCCGGCGCAGCTGGATCGCTTCGGCCAGGTGCGGCGGCTCGATCGGCTCGCTACCGGCCAGGTCGGCAATCGTGCGGCCGAGCGCCAGCAACCGATGCACGCCGCGGCCGGACAGCCCGAGCTGCTGGCAGCTGCGCCGTAGCAGGCGTTCCGACACTGCCGACAGCGCACAGCACTGCCGAAGTTGCGGCGCCGACAGGCGCGCGCTCAGCTCCCCCGACGCCTTCAGGCGGCGCTCACGCGCCGCCTGCACCTGCGCCCCCGGATCCGCCTCCCGGGCAGCCGCGCCGCCGCCAACCGCGGCGTGCAGCAGCTCCCCGACCGCAAGCCGCGGTACGTCGATGCGGATATCGACCCGATCCAGCAGCGGGCCGGACAGGCGCTGTCGATAGCGTTCGATGCCGGCAGGCGTGCAGCGACAGGCCTGGATCGAATCACCCAGGTAGCCGCAGGCGCACGGATTCATCGCCGCGACCAGCTGAAACTGGGCCGGCAGCGCCAGGCGCGACCTGGCCCGGGCAATGGTGATCGACCCGGTCTCGAGCGGTTCGCGCAACGATTCGAGCACCCGCCGATCGAACTCCGGCAGCTCATCCAGAAACAGCACGCCCCGGTGCGCCAGGCTGATCTCCCCCGGGTGAATCAGCGGACCTCCGCCGACAATGGCATGGGCCGATGCGGTGTGATGTGGCGCGCGAAACGGGCGTCGCGTCCAGCATCTGGCATCCAGCTGCAATCCGGACACCGAGGCAATGCCCGCGACCTCGAGCGCTTCGGCCTGCGACAGCGGCGGCAACAGAGCCGGCAGGCGCGCGGCCAGCATGCTCTTGCCGCTGCCCGGGGGGCCTACCATCAGCAGACTGTGGCCACCGGCCGCCGCGATGATCAGCGCACGCTTGGCCTGCCACTGCCCGACGACGTCGGCCAGTGCCGGCGGCGTCGGTGCGCCTCCCAGCGCACCGTTACCGCTCGGCAGCACCCGCATCGCTGCATCTGCCGGCTGCCCCGCCAGCAAGCTGACCGCTTCGCGCAGCGTCGCGGCTCCCCAGGCGGCAGCGTGAGCGCTGAGCGCGACCTCGCCGGCATTGGCGGCCGGCACCAGCAGCGCATGACCGTCCTGCCCGGCATGCAGCGCAGCCAGGAACAGGCCGCTGACCGGCCGCAGTTCGCCCGCCAGACCCAGCTCGCCGTAGCATTCGAAGGCGCGCTGTGGCGTGCACAGCTGGCCGCTGGCAATCAGCACGCCCAGCGCGATCGGCAGATCAAAGCGCCCGCCCTGCTTTGACAGCTCGACCGGCGCCAGATTGACCGTGATGCGGCCGGCGGGAAACTGGTACCCGGAATTCAGCAGCGCGGCGCGCACGCGCTCGCGGCTCTCGCGCACCACCGGCGCCGGCAGTCCGACAATCGTGAATCCGGGCAGGCCCGGCCCGACGTGCAGCTCGACCTGCACCAGCGGTGCTTCCAGGCCGAGTTGCGTGCGGCTCAGGATTCTCGCGAGGCTCATCGCCCGGCTAGCGCAGCGCCGGGTAAGGCTCTAGTCGGCGACCGGCGGCGTCGCCTGCTCGAACGCGCTCAGGCGCTGCTCGAGGGTCACGATGCGCTGCTCGAGCTGCTCGATGCGCGCGTGCGTTCGCTCGAGTAGCTTGGACTGCACCTCGAATTCCTCACGCGTCGTCAGATCGAGCTTGCCCAGGCTGGACTGCAGCACGGCGCGAAAGTTGCTCTCGATGTCGCGCCGCATGGTCTGGGCGGCTTGCGGCAGGGCTGCAAGAAGTCGCCGTGCAATATCGTCGATACGAAAGTCGTCCATGTCCCGTCCCCTAGAATCCTTTGCTCCGAAACGGACCACCTCTTAACATGGCGCCGTCCATAATAGTGCGCGTCCGCGCCTGGCGAGCGCCCGAAGCCGCGGATTTGCCCACTTTGATCGTGGCACAGATTCTGCACCGAGGCTCCAGCGGGCATTCATGGACAACGCCAAGAATACGCGCACCGACAACGCCGCCGCACGCCGGATTCAGGGTTCGATCATTGCGAAATGCACCTCATGAAAATGATCACCGCGGTCGTGCGCCCGTTCAAGCTGGACGAGCTGCGCCAGGCGATCGCTCAGCTTGGCGTACAGGGCGTGACCGTCACCGAGGTCTATGAAGCTCAATTCGGCCCGCGAGCCAAAGTCGAGATCGCCGTCGATGATGCCATCGTCGAGCCGGTGCTCGAGGCGATTGCCAACGTCTCCAGGACTGGCCGTACCGGCGACGGGCGCATCTTTGTCGGCGAACTCGAACAGGCGATTCGGATCCGGACCGGGGAAACCGGCACCGCAGCCACATAAGCACGACTGAAAAGCTGGGAGTCGCAAGCGATGCGCAGGCAACAAAACGTCAACACCCGGGTGAACCGATTCGCCTGCCCAGGGCCGCAGGCGCTGGCGCCAGCGCTGGCGGCAGCGCTGCTGGGGCTGATGCTGAGCGTGGCGCCGCAGGGGGCGTGGGCCGATGAGGCGCCGGCAGCTCCAGCGGCTGCATCGCCCGCAGCGGCCACGGCGGCGGCGGCCGGGGCGCCCGCCGCCACCCCGACCGAGCCGACCATCGTGAAATTCTCGGATATCAATTCCGGGGACACCGCCTGGATGCTCACCTCCACGGCCCTGGTGCTGATGATGACCGTGCCGGGGCTGGCGCTGTTCTACGCCGGCATGGTGCGCAAGAAGAACGTGCTGTCGACACTGATGCAGAGCTTTGCGATCACCTGCCTGGTGACGATCCTGTGGTGGGCGGTGGGCTACTCGATGGCCTTCACTCCCGGCAGTACACCCTATGTGGGCGGCTTCAACCGCATGTTCCTGAACGGCATGGTGTACATGCACGATGCGATGAAGCTGAGTGTCTCGCACCTGGGTGTGACGATTCCCGAGAGCGTGTACTCGATGTTCCAGGCGACCTTCGCAATCATCACCCCGGCACTGATCTGCGGCTCGTTTGCCGAGCGGATGAAGTTCTCGGCGATGATGTGGTTCATGGGCATCTGGCTGCTGGTGGTGTACTGCCCGGTGGCGCACTGGATGTGGGAGCCCTCGGGCTGGCTGAACGCCACGCAGCTGGACTTCGCCGGCGGCACGGTGGTGCACATCAATGCCGGTATTGCCGGATTGGCGACTGCGCTGATGCTCGGCAAGCGCCAGGGGCTGGGCAAGGAGTCGATGGCCCCGTACAACCTGACGCTGACCGTGATCGGTGCGTCGCTGCTGTGGGTGGGCTGGTTCGGCTTCAACGCCGGCTCGGCGGTCGCCTCCGACGGGCGGGCCGGGATGGCCTTTGCCGCCACGCACATCGCCACGGCAGCCGCGGCGCTGGCCTGGATGTTCACCGAGTGGCTGATCAAGGGTAGGCCCAGCGTGCTGGGCATCTGCTCGGGGGCGGTGGCGGGGCTGGTGGCGATCACACCGGCCTCGGGCTTCGTCGGTCCGGACTCGGCCGTGATCATCGGGGTCACCGCCGGGGTGATCTGCTTCGTCGCCTCGACCTCGGTGAAGAAGGCCTTTGGCTATGACGATTCGCTCGATGCCTTCGGCGTGCACTGCATCGGCGGCATCGTCGGGGCACTGCTGACCGGGGCGCTGGTGAGCCAGCAGATCAGCGGCGCGCAAGGCAGCGTGCTGCTGCAACTCAAGGGCGTCATCGCGACACTGATCTGGAGCTTCGTGTGCAGCCTCATCATCCTCAAGCTGATCGACCTGACCATCGGGCTACGCGTGACCGCCGATGAGGAGCGCGAAGGTCTCGACATCACGCAGCACGGCGAGAGCATCGAATAGCCGGCGAGCCTCGCCGCGGCTTTGGAAACCGGGCAACCCGGGCAGGGGTAAAAAAAACCCTGCCCGGGCGCCGTTTTCCCACACCGCCCGCCCAATTTGACCGCGCGCAGCGATCCGCGATATGAATGTGACGCCCGTCACCCCGCAGCCGTAGAGTATGGCCTGATACTCACCCTGTAGAGCTGGAGACCTTAAGCCCATGCGCCGTGCCGCCGCGATCGCCATCCTGACCTGGCTGCCGCTATCCGCGGCGCTGGCCGATGTGTTCCGCTCGGTCGATGCCCAGGGTCACGTGCAGTACAGCGATACGCCCACCCCGGGCTCACAGCTGGTGCGTATCACCGGCCTGCACGCCCCGATCCGCTCGGCTCCGGTCACGACCGCCAGCAGCAACCGCGCCAGCAACCCGGGCAGCAAGGCGGCGGCTTCGGCTGCCCAAACCGGTGACCAGATTCATCAACAGCTCGAGCAGGAAGCGGCCGCGCGGGCGGTGCAGAATGACGTCGCCCGCACCCGCGCCGACCAGTGCAAGAAAGCCCAGGATATCTACAACGACTCGGTACAGGCGCGCCGCATCTACAAGACCGGCCCCGACGGCTCGCAGGAATTCCTGACCGACGATGAGGCCGTCAAGATGCGGCTGGCCAACAAGCTCGAGATGGAAACGGCCTGCAAAGGACAGTAGCGCCCGCCCCGGTAACGACCTGTGCGCCGCAGGCCGAAGGGGTCTGCCACTCCTTCGGATCTAGTATTCTTGCCGCCATGCGCGTCGATTTCACCAAGATGCATGGTCTGGGCAATGACTTCATCGTCCTAAGCCTGCCGTCGGAAGCCAGCCTGCCGAGCGCTGCGCAATGGCGTGCGCTCGCCGACCGTCATGGCGGCATCGGCTTCGATCAGGCGCTGGTGCTGCTACCGCCGCGCCGCAGCGATGCCGACGTGTTCTACCGCGTATTCAATGCCGATGGCGGCGAGGTCGAGCAGTGCGGCAATGGCGCGCGCTGTGTAGCGTTGCTGCTGCACCGGCGCAGGGGCGGCAACGGCGGCACGCTGACGATGGACAGCGTCGGCGGCCTGCTGCACGCGCACGTGCTCGCCGACGGCCGCGTGTCGGTGGACATGGGCGTGCCCGATTTCAATCCCGCATCGCTGCCGTTTGATGCACCGGCCGCATCTTCGACCTACAGCGTCGCGCTCGCCGGCGAGAACGTCGAGATCAGCGCCGTGACGATCGGCAATCCGCATGCGGTACTGCGGGTCGAGGCCATCGAGAGCGCCCCGGTGGATCGGATCGGGCGCGCTCTGCAGAACAGTGTGCGCTTCCCGCGTCAGGTCAACGTGGGCTTCATGCAGATAAAGGACGCGGGACATATCCGCCTGCGGGTGTTCGAGCGCGGTGTCGGGGAGACCCAGGCTTGCGGCACCGGTGCCTGCGCGGCGGTGGCGGTCGGCCGCAGCCTGGGACTGCTCGGCGCCGAGGTCGAGGTACGTGTGCCAGGCGGCACGTTAAGCGTACACTGGGACGGTCCGGGACAGTCCATCTGGCTCACCGGCCCGGCACAGCAGGCTTTCGAGGGGCGCGTCGAGATCTGAGCACGATCGGAGAGAACAAGGATGACGAGCAATCAGCTGCGCGGAATTCCGGCCGAACCGATCGAGGAGCAGGCGGTCATACAGTACCTGCACCGCAACCCGGATTTCTTCGAGCAGCATCCCCAGCTGCTGACGCGGCTGCGCCTGCTGCACCCGCGCAGCGGCTCGACCGTGTCGCTGATCGAGCGCCAGGTGGAAGTACTGCGGGAGAAGATCCAGAGCCAGGATCAGAAGCTGGCAGAGTTTGTGCAGGTCGCGCGCGCCAACAACGTGCTGGCGGAAAAGATTCATCGCTTTACCCGCCGGCTGCTGCGCACCAGCGGCGCCGGGCCCGCCGTCGCTGAAATCGAAGCCAGCCTGCGCGAGGACTTCGACACCTTCCACACGGTGCTGGTGCTGGCCTCCACAGGCCTGCCGGACGACGACGCGCCGCAGTGTTTCCTGCGTCGCGTGGACGCCGAGGATCCGGCGTTTCGCAGCTTCGACAGCCTGTTCGCCGCCTGCAAGCCGCGCTGCGGGCAGATTCGCGATACCCAGCGCGAATTCCTGTTCGGCCTGGAAGCACCGAACATCGGCTCGGTGGCCCTGATTCCGCTCGGCAGCCAGACGCCGGCGGGCCTGCTCGCGCTCGGCAGCGTCGACCGCGATCGCTTCCACCCCGGCATGAGCACCGAGTTCCTGTGGCGCATGGGCGAGCTGATCACCGACGCGCTCGCGCGCACTTGAACCCAGCGCGCGCGGAGATGACTCCGCAGTCAACGCAGTGGCTGCTGCGCTTCGAGCGCTACCTCGGTACCGAGCGCCGCCTTTCCGTGCACACGCTGGCCGCCTACGGCCGTGACCTCGGCGCGCTGCGCGGCTGGTGCGATCGCAACGGCATACAGGACTGGGCGCAGCTCGATCACCAGCATATCCGCAGCTTCGCAGCCGCGAGCCATGCGCGCGGCCTTCAGGGTCGCAGCATCCAGCGCCGGCTGGCGGCGCTGCGCACGTTCTTCGGCTTCCTGCTGCGTGAAGGCGCGCTACAGCGCAACCCCGCGCTCGACATCCGCGCCCCGAAGGCGGTGCGGCGCCTGCCGCATACCCTCGACGTCGATCAGATGAGCGAGCTGCTGGCGCACCGGCCGAATGGCCCGCTGCAAATCCGCGACCTGGCGCTGATGGAATTGTTCTACTCCAGCGGCCTGCGGCTCGCCGAGCTGACCGGACTTACGCTGCGCGACCTGGACCTCAAGAGCGGCCAGGTGCGGGTGCTCGGCAAGGGCAGCAAGGAGCGCATCGCCCCGGTCGGTTCAATGGCGATCAAGGCGCTGCAGCTGTGGCTGGCGGCGCGCGCTGCCATGGCGGCGCCGGAGCAGCAGGCGGTATTTGTCGGCCGCAACGGCGCCGCGCTCGGGCCGCGCGCGGTGCAGCTGCGGGTGGCGGCGCTTGCGCGGGCCGCGGGGCTTCCGCAGCACCTGCACCCGCACATGTTCCGGCATTCGTTTGCCACCCATCTGCTTGAATCCAGTCACGATTTACGCGGTGTGCAGGAGCTGCTGGGCCACGCCAACATCAGCACCACCCAGGTTTACACGCACCTTGATTTCCAGCATCTTGCCCAGACATACGATCAGGCCCATCCGCGCGCCAAACGCCGCGGCTGAGCCAATTGGCATGGACAACAACCCCTTCGATCCCCACTCAACCACCATCCTGGCCGTGCGCCGCGGCGGCGTGATCGTGCTCGGCGGCGACGGCCAGGTAACGCTCGGCAATACCGTCATGAAGGGCAATGCCCGTAAAGTTCGGCGCCTGTCCAACGACAAGGTATTGGCGGGCTTCGCCGGCGGCACCGCCGATGCGTTTACGCTGTTCGAGCGCTTCGAGGGCAAGGTCGAGAAATACGGCAACCTGACCCGGGCGGCGATCGAACTGGCCAAGGACTGGCGCGCCGATCGCTATCTGCGGCGGCTCGAGGCGCTGCTGCTGGTCGGCGATCCGCAGAACCTGTTCATCATCTCGGGCAATGGCGACGTCATCGAACCCGAGTTTGCCGCGGCCGCGATTGGCTCGGGCGGCCCGTACGCACAGGCCGCCGCGCGCGCCTTGACCGAGAGCACCGAGCTGGATGCGCGCACCATCGTCGAACGCGCACTCGGCATCGCCGCCGACATCTGCATCTATACCAACCGCAACCTCGTGATCGAGGAATTGCGCGCATGACGCCGCGTGCCATCGTCCAGGAACTCGACAAGCACATCGTCGGCCAGGCCGCCGCCAAGCGCGCGGTGGCGATCGCGCTGCGCAATCGCTGGCGGCGCATGCAGGTGGATGAGCCGATGCGCCAGGAGATCACCCCGAAGAACATCCTGATGATCGGTCCGACCGGTGTCGGCAAGACCGAGATCGCGCGCCGGCTGGCACGCCTGGCACAGGCGCCATTCGTGAAGGTCGAGGCCACCAAGTTCACCGAGGTCGGTTACGTCGGCCGCGAGGTCGATTCGATCATCAAGGAGCTGGCCGATGTCGCGGTCAAGATGACACGCGAGCAGGAGCTGGCGCGGGTGCGCGACGGCGCGCGCGAGGCCGCGGTCGACCGGGTGCTCGACGCGCTGCTGCCCAAGCCGCGCATGCTCGGCTTTTCGACCGACGAGCCGGCGCAGCCGCGCGATGCCGACACGCGCCACAAGCTGCGCGACATGCTGGTGCGCGGGGAGATCGACGAGCGTGAGGTCGAAATCGAAGTGCGCTCGATGCCGATGGGCGTGGAGATCATGGCGCCACCCGGCATGGAGGAGATGCAGCAGCAGCTGCAGTCGGTGCTGTCGGGCCTGGGCGGCAACCGCACGCGCACCCGGCGGGTGAAGGTGCGTGAAGCGGTCAAGATCATGATCGAGGAGGAGGCCTCAAAGCTGATCAACGAAGAGGAACTCAAGGCGCGCGCGCTGCTCAATGCCGAGCAGAACGGCATCGTGTTCATCGACGAGATCGACAAGATCACCCGACGTCAGGAGACTATCGGCGCCGACGTGTCGCGCGAGGGCGTGCAGCGCGACCTGCTGCCGCTGGTCGAGGGCTGCACGGTCAACACCAAGTACGGCTCGATCAAGACCGATCACGTGCTGTTCATCGCATCGGGGGCATTTCATACGTCCAAGCCGTCCGATCTGATCCCGGAGCTGCAGGGCCGGTTCCCGATCCGCGTCGAGCTCGACTCGCTCAAGGTGGAAGATTTTGTGCGCATCCTGACCGAGCCCGATGCATCACTGACGGCGCAGTACCGGGCGCTGCTGCGCACCGAGCAGGTGGCGCTGGAATTCACCGCCGACGGCGTGCGGCGCATCGCCGAGATCGCCTGCCAGGTCAATGAGCGCACCGAGAATATCGGTGCCCGGCGCCTGCACACGGTGATGGAGCGGTTGCTAGAGACCATCTCCTACGATGCCGACCAGCTCGGTGAAGCAGGGGCGGCCGGCAAGCCAGGCCTCACGGTGGACGCGAAGTACGTCGATGAGCACCTGGGCAGCCTGGCGAAAGACGAGGACCTGAGCCGCTACATCCTGTAGGGGCGAAGGCGTGGCGCTGGACGATCTGGATCGGTTGGTACGTGGTAGCAGCGATGTCTGGAGCTGACGCCGCTCGCGCTCTGTCAGCGCTACTTCCTGGCCGCGGACTTCCTGGGGGCCTTCTTGCCCTTGTTCTTGCTCGGATCCTTCGGCCGGCTCTTGCCGAACGAACCCCGATAGATCTTGCCGCGACGGGTCTTGCGATCACCTTTACCCACTTGGTACTCCTGCTGACAGCGACGCCAATGCAGCGCGCGCGCAGTCTAGTGATTCCGGCCCGGCGATTCCAGCCCCGGCTAGGGTTTACGAGCACCAAACAGCAGCAGTGCGACCCCGGCGACGATGGCGCCGACACTCAACCACTCGGGTACGTCGACGCTTTGCTTGTGCTGCAGCGACAGCTCCAGCGAACCGAGCTTGGCCTCGTGCGACTCCTTGGTGTAGCTGAAGCCGTGATAGACCAGCCCCAGTACCCCGGCTGCGATCAACACGATCGCGGCCAATCTTGATGCATTCATGCGGCGTCCTTGGCTGACAAGCCTGTCACCGCAGTGTAGCAGCGCCCGGATTTGCTGCGCTGTCTTTCAACCGGGCCGATCAGATTGCCAGCGATATAATGCCGCGCGTCACGCCATTTTTTAGCATACGGGATGGATTTTCCGATGAACGCAGCGCTGCACGTGGTTTGCCCGCATTGTAGTGCCGTGAACCGGATACCTGAGCAACGCCTCGAGCAGAAACCGAACTGCGGTAACTGCCACCAGGCACTATTCACCGCTCATCCCACTGCACTGACCAGTGCCAACTTCCAGACCCACGTTGAGCGCAACGATATTCCGCTGCTGGTGGATTTCTGGGCGCCCTGGTGCGGTCCGTGCCTGATGATGGCACCTCACTACGCCGAGGCAGCAGGGCTGCTGGAACCGCGGGTGCGGCTGGCGAAGGTAGACACGCAGGCCGAGCAGGCACTCGGGGCTCAATTCAATATCCGCAGTATCCCTACCCTGGCACTGTTCAAGGACGGCCGTGAAGTCGCGCGCCAGCCAGGGGCCATGGGAACCGCGGACATCGTACGCTGGGTGCAAAGCCGGCTATGAGAGCTGCGCAAGCTCGTCAGCGGCCATCGGCGGGCCGCAGCCGCTCGAGTTCATCCACGCTGCGGGGCCAGTCGTCCTTGAGCAGTCGCGACAGTGCGCGATCGGCCAGCACGCGGCCTTCGGTCTGGCAGCGCGGGCAGTAGTTGGTTTCATTCTCGGCGTAACGAATCCGCTGCACCGGCGTCCCGCACGCCGGGCATGGCTGGCGATAGCGGCCGTGAACGGCCATGCCGGGACGAAAGGCGGTCACCCCTTCCGGAAAACCGGCACCGGCATCGCCGCGCAGTCGCTCGGTCCACTGCTCGAGCGTAGCGCGCGTCGCCTGGTAGAGGCGCGCGACCTCCTCATCGCCAAGCTTATGCGTCATCGCCAGCGGTGACAGGCGCGCACGATGCAGGATCTCGTCCGAGTAGGCGTTGCCGATGCCGCTGAACAGGCGCGGATCGGTCAGCGCGCGCTTGAGCGTGTGATGCTCGAGGCTCAGGCGCGCGCCGAACGCCGCCAGATCGGCCGCGAACACATCCAGGCTGCCCGGATCGATGCGTGCAAGTTGCGCATCGCCGACCAGCAGATGCAACGAGGCACGGCGCTTGCTGCCGGCTTCGGTCAGCGTCAGCGTACCGCTGTCGAATTCGAATCGAGCGAGCGCGGCGCGGCCACTGACCTTCTGCCCGCTGGCATACCAGTGCAGGCGACCGGCGATCATCAGGTGCAGCACCAGCCACAGCTCACCTTCCAGTCCGATGGCGATGCGCTTGCCGACGCGGCGCAGCTGCTCGACGCGCCGCCCCGCCACCGCCGCGAGTGGCGGTGTTGCGGTACGCAGCAGAAACGGATTGACCAGCGTGACGGCCTTGAGGTGCCGGCCGACGATCCGATCCGCAAGCGCCTCCAGGTAGAGCGTGATGTCGGGCAGCTCCGGCACGGCGCGCTCTAGTCGAGCCGCACGCCGGCGCGCAGGATGGCCGTCATCGCCCGCGCCTTGGCGCGCGCCTGCTCGACGCTCGCGCCCAGTGCCAGCGACACGCCCATGCGCCGGTGTCCGCGCACTTCCGGCTTGCCGAACAGCCGCAGTGCGGTATCCGGTTCGGCCAATGCGCGATCGACATCGGTATAGCGGATGCTGGTCGAGTTGCCGTCCACCAGCAGTGCGCACGAGGCCGCCGGACCGCGCTGGCGGATCACCGGGATCGGTAATCCGAGGATGGCCCGGGCATGCAGCGCAAACTCGGACAGGTCCTGCGAGATCAATGTCACCAGTCCGGTATCGTGCGGCCGGGGCGACACCTCGCTGAACCAGACCTGGTCGCCGGCGATGAACAGCTCCACGCCGAACACACCCGTGCCGCCGAGATTGGCCGTGATCGCAGCGGCGATGTGCTGCGAGCGCTGCAGAGCCAGCGCCGTCATCGGTTGCGGCTGCCAGGATTCGCGGTAGTCGCCGTCGATCTGCAGGTGGCCGATGGGCTCGCAGAAGCTGGTGCCGCCCGCGTGCCGGATCGTCAGCAGCGTGATTTCATAGTCGAAGCGCACGAAGCCTTCCACGATCACGCGTCCGGCGCCGGCGCGGCCGCCGCGCTGCGCGTACTGCCAGGCGGCGTCGATCTGGGACGCCTCGCGCACCAGGCTCTGGCCCTTGCCCGAGGAGCTCATCACCGGCTTGATCACGCACGGCAAGCCAAGTTCTGTGATCGCGGCGCGGTACTGCTGTTCGGTGCCGGCGAATCGATACGGCGAGGTGGCGAGCGCGAGTTCTTCGGCCGCCAGACAGCGAATGCCCTCGCGATCCATGGTCAGGCGCGCCGCCCGCGCGGTCGGAATCACGCCGTAGCCTTGCGCCTCCAGCTGCAGCAGCATCGGCGTCGCGATCGCCTCGATCTCCGGCACGATGAGTCGCGGCCGCTCGCGCTCGACCAGTGCGCGCAGCGCCGCGCCGTCGAGCATATCGATCACGTGGGCATGCTGTGCCACCTGCATCGCCGGCGCATTGGCGTAGCGGTCCACGGCGATCACCTCGCAGCCGAAACGCTGCAGTTCGATCGCGACCTCCTTACCGAGTTCGCCCGCCCCCAGCAGCATGACGCGCGTCGCCGATGCCGACAGCGGGGTTCCAACAATCGTCATGCCTGAACAATAATCGCATTGCGGCTGCGCGCGCCAGCGGCCGCTGCCCGGGCTGTTAGCCGCGCCTGAGGCGGCGCTCGAGCCGCTGGCGATGAATCAGCCCGCGTACCGTGCTCCAGGTCGACGTCTCGGTCTGCAGCACGACCAGGTAGCGCACGCCGCTGCCTTCGAAGATCTCAATCAGGTCGCTGATGCGCGAGTCCTGCACGGTCTGCCAGTCGATCGCCGGCACCTCGGGCGAAGGCGTCATGACGTCGGCGACGCGCAGGGCACGCGCAGCAGCACCGCGCCGCTGCTGCGCGCGGCGTGCGTCACGGGCATCTTCCGCGGTGATCAGTCCGATGACCGAGCGATCGTGTACCACCAGGAATGCGCGCACGCCCAGCCGGAACATGTGATCGATGACTTCCTCCAGGCCGGCGTCTTCGGCGACTGTGCGCGGCGGGTCATCCAGGAAATCGGTCATCGCCCGCACCGCCGGATCGCCACCCTTGAGCTGCGGCGGATGCGGCCGTGAGCGCGGTGACGGCGCGGGCAGCGCACTGGGCTGCTGTGCCAGCAGGTACGGTGGATTCACGTGGACCTCCATTGAAGGCGCCGATGAAAGCCTTCAGGTGCTGTTCGACTGACGGAACGCAGGACCGGAAGTTCCGCTATGTCACCATTTGTTCATGCATGTTAATTATCGACATTCCCCGCGGCGGATCTAATGATCGGGTGGTCAGCACGCTAATCGTTCCGCATGCCGGTTCGTCTGGGAAACCGACGCCAAAAAGCGACACCGGCGTTGCCGTTGGCTGACGTGGGCTCAGCTCCTGGCGCATCCGCTCCGGCCTGTCATCGCGTGGCCGCCTGCGACATTTCCAACCGGTCGGTCTCTGCTTTTACGACCCGATAGCACTCGCAGGAGCACTTTTCCAATTTTTTACGGTCCAGCACTGCGATGTGCCCGCGGTGATAGGTAATCGCGCCGAGTTTCTGCAGCTCGCCGGCGGCCGCCGTCACCCCTTCACGCCGTACGCCCAGCATGTTGGCTATCAGCTCCTGGGTCATGATCATCTTGTTGCCGGGGAGGCGATCGAGCGACAGCAGCAGCCAGCGGCACAATTGCTGGTGCACGGTGTGGTGCCGGTTGCAGACAGCGGTCTGGGCCATTTGCGTGATCAACGCCTGCGTATAGCGCAACAGGACGTGCAGCAGCTGGCCGTGACGGCCCAATTCCAGTTGGAGCCGCATGCCGGTCAGCCGGTAGGCGGTGCCGGCACTTTGCACGATTGCACGATTGGTTGTGGTTTCACCACCCATGTACAGCGCTAGCCCGATGGCGCCATCGTTACCGACGACCGAGATCTCCGCCGAGGCGCCATTCTCGAGCACGTAAAGAAGCGAAACGATCGAGTCAGTTGGGAAATAGATGTGTTTTAGGGTGTCACCTGATTCATACAGAACCTTCCCGAGAGGCAGAGACACCAGCTTCAGATGAGGAAACACTCGCGCGCGCTCCGCCGGCGACAAGGCCTTCAGCAGATGGTTCTGCTCGGGCTCCGCAACGGACGGCATGGTGCTCCTGTCTTGTCGCCATCACGCCAGGCGAATCGTGTTTTCTAATTATAATCTCTATGTGCGTTAGCGCACATAGTATGTGTCAACCATGAGGCAGGCAAAACACGCGGGCGGTGATTCAGATCTCGGGGCGGGCCTGGGATCGGCCTGCATTTGGCGCGGCAGCTCGTGGCGTCCCATCGGGGCAGCCTCAGCGCTGCGAGCGACGGCCTGGGCTTGCGCCCGGTCTGTTGCAATGATCAGGCCCGAACGTTTCCAGGCGGCCCTGCCGCGGCCGGCCAACGCTGCGTGCGCTTGAAAACGGCGTTTACCGCCTGATAGCACGAGCACGACGACGCCTTGAGCCCCCTGGGGTTGAGGATGTGCATTTGCCCGCGTTTATAGGCGATCAGCTTTCGCCGCTTGAGCGCTCTGGCGACATCGGTGACCCCTTCGCGCCGCAAACCAAGCATATGCGCGAGAAATTCGTGTGTTAGCGGAAACTCGTCCGAGCGCAAACGGTCGCGCGTCATCAACAGCCAGCGGGCCAGACGCGCGTGCGAGTCATGAAAGCGGTTGCACGCCGCGGTCTGCGAGATCTGTGCCATGAGCGCATAGGTATATCGGTACAGCGCCTGCTGCAGCGACGGATTTTGGTCGAATTCGATGCGAAAGGCGGGCGACGGCATGCGCAGCGCCGTGCCGCTGCCCTGAACGAGGGCGCGTACCCCGGAGACGCCGACGCCTAATATAAAGGGCATTCCGGCCATGCCTTCATTGCCGACCATGCCAACCTCGAGCGTTCGGCGTTTGTCTACCGCCGTGAGCAGGGAAATAAGGCAGTTGATGGGAAAATACACGTGCCGGATGGTTTTACCCGGCTGATACAGGATCTGCCCAAGCTTCAGTGTCACGAGCTCGAGCTGACCTCGCAAGCGCCTGAAGTCTTCAGCGGGGATGCTTGCCAACACCCTATTGGTGCCGGTCGGTGGTCGATCTCTCATTCGAGGGCCTTGCTCGAAAGCGGGGAACCACAAGTGGCTCCTGGAGGAATCGGGGACTCGAACGTCGGGAACGGTAACTCAGCACTGGTCAGTATCCGCGTACGCTGATCGGTTGTATGTGCGCTAGCGTACCGACTGAGCCGGGGTGCCGTTAGCGGGTGGCGGTCTGCTCCGGCCGATCCAGAAACGCGCTGATGATCGGATTGAGCCACTCCGGCCGACCCGAGAACGTGGCATGGTCGGTACCCGGCAGCACGCACAACTCCGCGTGCGGCAGCGCATGAAAGATCAGCAGCGTGTGCTCGAGCGTGATCGCATCGCGATCGCCGGAGATCACCAGTACCGGCCGCTCGATCTGAGACAGCATCGCGAGGCTCAGCTCGGTCTCAGTGGGCGAGGTCAGCCACAGCCTGGCAAGTTTTCATCTACCGTCCTTGGCTTCGCGATCTGCGCGTCGCGCAGCCCCTGCAGCTGCTCCGGTGTCAGCCCCTCGGGCGTGACATTCACCCCACTGATCACCAGCCGGCGCACCAGCTCGGGATGCCGGATCGCCAGCATCAGCGCCAGGATGCCGCCATCGCTGAAGCCCACGATGTCCACCCGCTTGAGCTTCAGGGACGTGAGCAGCGTGGCGGTGTCCTGCGCCATCGAGGTGTAGCTCAGCGGCCCGGTCACATCGGGTGTGTGGCCCTGCCCCACCTGATCGGGGGCAATAATCCGATGCTGCTGCGAAAACGCATCGAGCTGCCGTTCGAACGAATGCTCGCCGGAATCCCCGCCGCCGTGCAGCAGCACCAGCGTCGGCCCGCTGCCGCGCTCCGCGTAATACATCCGGTGGCCATGGATCGCGGCCCAGTGCCAGCGCGTCGGCTGCGCGAGCGCGTGCGCCACATCGATCTCAAGCCAGCCCAACAGCAGCGCCAGCAGCGCCAGCAGCGCCAGTATCGAAGCGCCTCTCATGGCACGGCCGCCAGGATCTGGTCGGCAAGCTCGCCGTAGTTCTGATCGAAATGATGGCCGCCGCTCCTGGCCAGCACCATGGCGCCCGACGCCCCCGCCGCGCTGGTGGTACACAGGCTGTCCGCGGCTTCGTCCCGGCCGTAGATGCATTGCAGATGCAGCGCCGACAGTTTTTGCAATTCAGGCGCGATCGGCATGCCGGCATTGTTATGCACACCCAGCCAGCCGGTGGTCTCCACTTCGAACGCGGTGTGGCGCTCGGGCGAGAGCAGCGACAGCAGACTGACATCGGCCGACAGGTCGGCCGGCAGACGGCTGACCAGGAACGGCAGCACGTCGGCGCCGAATGAGAAACCGATCAGCACGACTTTCTGTTTCTGCCAGCGCTGCTGGTAGTAACGCATGATGCGCGCCAGGTCGCTCGCGGCCAGCGCCGGGGCTTTCTGCGTCCAGTAATAGCGCAGTACGTCGACACCGACCACGCTCATGCCCTTGGAGGCGAGCACGCCGGCGAGGCTGCGGTCCAGATCGCGCCAGCCGCCGTCGCCCGAATAGATGATCGCGAAGGCGTCACGCTGCGCGGCCGGCGCGGGAACCTCCGCCAGCGGCAGGTCGCCGACGCCGTTGCGACTGCGCTCGGCATCGATGCCCGACAGCGCCGCCCGGTAGGCGCCATGCAGCGTGGCGCCGGGAGCGACCGCCGCTGTCGCACCGCCGGGAATGCCCATCACAAACCCGCGCTCGCCGGCACTCGCGGCGCCATCGAGCAGCACCCGGGCTGCAACATTAGGGCCGAGCCGCTCTGGGCGGATGATCTGTCCGGTGCCGATGGCGGCGGCAGTGGCGGGCGGGTGATCGCAGAATGGGCGTTGCAATGCGATCTGATTCGGCGGATCGATCGCCACCGCGGCGCTGAAGGCGAGCGGCGGCGCCTGCAGCTGCGCCAGGTAGACCAGCGTCGCCCCCAGCTCGTGGCCGAGCAGTGCCGGTGCCAGGTAGCGGGCAGTGCCCATCGCGCGCTGCAACGCACGGCTGTAGTCCTCGAGCAGCCCTGGCATATAGAGACAGTCGCTCGGCCGCTGGCGGCTCGCCCAGTCCAGGAACTGCGCCGCATCGATACCGACCACGAGATTGCCCGCGCGCGCGAAATCACGCGCCGCTTCCTCTTCCGTCTGCTTCCAACCGCGCCCATCCGAGAACAGGTAGATGAACCCCGTCGAGCGCAGCCACGGCGGGTAGATGCGCACGCGCCCGAATTGCGCGGTGTCCTCAGTGCGCGGGGCGCGGGTGTGTACCAGGTAGCCGGCCGTGGCCAGCAGTGCCACGATGATGGCACTCATGGCCAGCCACGCCAGCCACTTGATCAGCGAAATGTCGCCAGCGTCTTCGCCAGCGCCTGCGGGCCGGGATTGAGACTGGCGTAGGGAATCTGGTTCAGCGGTCTATCGGGAGTGCCATTCAGGGCGTGCAGCTCGGGCTGATCGCTGCCGATGTAGAGCAGTCCGGTCAGGTATTCGCCATGCTTGAGCCGCTGCTGGATGGTCTGCAGCGCCACGGCGCGATCGGTGGCGTCGTACTGCGCCTCGACCTTCCTGAGCAGCACGCGGCTGCCATCGTGCATGCTCACGGCCAGCGTCTCGCCGGGCGCATAGTCCACGGCGATCTCGCGCGCCGGCGGCACGAAGTCGGTGTGCACCATTTCCTCGTAGTGCTCGCGCGCGTAGGCGTAGCTGCGGGTCGAGCCTTCGTGATCGTTGAAGGTCACGCACGGTGAGATCACATCGATCAGCGAGAAGCCCTGGTGATGCATCGCCGCCTGCAGCAGCGGCACCAGTTGCGCCTTGTCGCCGGAGAAGCTGCGGGCTACGAACGACACGCCGAGCGTGATCGCCAGCTGCACCGGGTCGATCGGCGGCTGGTTGTTGACTTCGCCTTTCTTCGCAGTGCTGCCGATGTCGGCTGAGGCCGAGAACTGGCCTTTGGTCAGCCCATACACGCCGTTGTTCTCGATCACGTAGACCATGTTGAGATTGCGCCGGATCGCATGGCAGAACTGGCCCAGGCCGATCGACAGCGTGTCGCCGTCGCCGGAGACGCCGATGTAGGTCAGGTTGCGGTTGGCGGCGCTGGCGCCGGTCGCGATCGAGGGCATGCGGCCGTGCACCGAGTTGAATCCGTGTCCGCCGCTGACGAAGTAGGCGGTGGTCTTCGAGGAGCAGCCGATGCCGGACAGCTTCACCACGTCCTGCGGCCTGACGGCGTCCATCCAGCAGGCCTCCACGATCGCGGCCGTGATCGAGTCGTGGCCGCAGCCGGCACACAGCGTCGAGTTGACGCCCTCATAGTCGCGCCGCGTCAGGCCGAGCACGTTCCGCGGCATTTCCGGATGCGTGATCTTGGGTTTTGCCATGAATGTCATAGGGTGCTCCCGCGCAGCGCGCGTCAGCCGACCAGCTGCGCGGCCGGCCGCTCCGGTGTGATCACCGCCGCCACGCCATCGTAGACGTAGCTCGCCGGGATCGGCATGCCGTTGTAGTGCAGGATCGATCGCAGGCGGGTTTTTTCCACGCCGGTTTCCAGGATCAGCAGCGAGCGCAGCTGCGCATCGCGATTCTGCTCGACCACGAAGTTGATGCGATGCGACTGCAGGAACGGCTCGACGTCGTCGCTGAACGGGAAGCCGCGCACCCGCAGGTAATCGGTGTGGATGCCCTGGGCCGCCAGCCGCAGGCGTGCCTCGTGCACCGCGGCATCGCCGCTGCCGAGCGAGACGATACCGATCTCGGTCTTGATGTCGCAGCGCTCGATGATCGACTTCGGCAGCAGCCGCGCGGCAGTGAGCCATTTCTTGCGCAGCCGGTCGACCACCACCTGGTATTCCTTCGAGTCCTCGGTGTAGGCGCCATACTGCGAATGACCCGAGCCGCGCGCGAAGTAGGCACCCTTCGGATGCACGCCCGGCAGCGTGCGCTGCGGGATGCCGTCATTGTCGTGATCGTAGTAGCGCCAGAAGCGGTCGATCTTGGCGAGCTGCTCGGCGTCCAGCAGCTTGCCGCGGTCGGGCTGGTAGTTCTGGTCCCATTTGAATTCCGGACACATCCAGTCGTTCATGCCGATGTCCAGATCCGACAGCACCAGCACCGGGGTTTGCAGCCGCTCGGTTAGATCAAACGCCTTGACCGCGAATTCGAAGCATTCCTCGGGATTGGCCGGATACAGGCACACCTGGCGCGTATCGCCGTGCGATGCGTAGGCCGCCGAATGCAGGTCACCCTGCTGGGTGCGCGTCGGCATGCCGGTCGAGGGTCCCACCCGCTGGATGTCGAACACCACGGCCGGCACCTCGGCGTAGTAGGCGAGCCCGAGGAATTCCTGCATCAGCGACAGCCCGGGGCCGGAGGTCGCGGTGAACGCGCGGGTTCCGTTCCAGGCGGCGCCGATCACCATGCCGATCGAGGCCAGTTCGTCCTCGGCCTGGATCATGATGTAGTTCTTGCGCCCGGTGTCCGGATCGATGCGCATTTTGTCGCAGAAGACCTTGAAGGCATCCATCAACGAGGTCGACGGCGTGATCGGATACCAGGCGCCGACCGTGGCGCCGGCGTACACGCAGCCCAGCGCCGCGGCCGTATTGCCGTCGATGATGATGTGCCCGGCGGTGGCGTCCATCTTCTCGACCCGCAGCGGCAGCGGGCAGGCGAAGTGTTCGCGCGCATAGTCGTAGCCGAGCTGGATCGCCTTCATATTGGCGTCGAGCAGCTTCGGCTTCTTCGAATAGGTCTCGGCCAGCAGGGTGCGAATCAGTTCCAGGTCGAGATGGCACAGCGCCGCCAGCACGCCGGCGTAGCAAATGTTCTTCATCAGGATGCGGGTGCGCACGCCCGGAAAGTTCTCGTTACAAAGCCGTGCCAGCGGCACGCCGACCACGGTGACGTCGTCGCGCATCAGCAGCGCCGCGCGCGGCCAGGTGGAGTCATAGATGAAGTAGCCGCCCGACGCCACCTCCGCCAGGTCGCGCGCATAGGTCTCGGCGTTGAGCGCCACCATGATATCGGTGTGACCGGCGCGGGCGCGATGAGCATCGCGGGTGACGCGGATCTCGTACCAGGTCGGCAGCCCCTGGATGTTCGACGGGAAGTAATTCTTGCCGACCACCGGCACGCCGCTGCGAAAGATGGCCTTCATCAGCAGCCCGTTGGCACTGGCCGAGCCGGTGCCGTTGACGGTGCCGATCTTGATGACGAAGTCGTTTACGCGGTCTTGAGCTTTGGCGCCCGGCATGAATGACCCCCATCGGCGGCCTGCGGCCAGTGTATCGTCGACTTCTGCATGTCCCAAGCCGCCGTCGGGCAACGCTCGGCACACAGGCCGCAGTGCACGCACAAGTTTTCATCCTTGACCATCACGCGTCCGGTCTGCGGCAGCGACTCCGACACGAACAGCAGCTGCGTCGGCTCGAGCGCCGGCGAACGCAGCCGCGCGCGCAGCTCGGCCTCCTCGCCGTTGTGCGTGATCGTCAGGCAATCGACCGGACAGATGTCGATGCAGGCATCGCACTCGATGCACAGCTTGGCCTCGAATACCGTCTGGATATCGCAGTTGAGGCAGCGCTGCGCTTCCTGTGCCGCCTGTTGCACGGTGAAACCGAGTTCGACCTCGATGTTGAGCTTCTTGAAGCGCTCCTTGAGCGATACATGCGGCATCAGACGCCGCTCGAGCATGGTGTAGTCGTTCTTATACGACCATTCATGCATGCCCATCTTGCGGCTCGAGAGCGTCACGCCGCGCTGCGGCCGCTCGCTCACCG
This sequence comes from Gammaproteobacteria bacterium, assembly GCA_013289615.1. Taxonomy (GTDB): domain Bacteria; phylum Pseudomonadota; class Gammaproteobacteria; order Steroidobacterales; family Steroidobacteraceae; genus FEN-1191. The sequence goes on along the minus strand of JABCZO010000003.1, from coordinate 140,268 downwards.
CCGCGCCGCTGCACAGGTTGTGGATCGACAGCGCCGCCTGATGGCCGTGCTCGACCGCCCAGATGATGTTCTTCGGCCCCTGCGCCGCATCGCCGCCGAAGAACACCTGCGGCAGCGTCGACTGGAAAGTGACCGGGTCAAGGATCGGCTGACCCCACTTGTCGAACTTCATGCCGATGTCGCGCTCGATCCAGGTGAACGCGTTCTCCTGGCCGATCGCCAGAATGACGTCGTCGCAGCCGATCACGATCTGCCCGACCACGCGCTCGCGCTTGATGACGCCGGCTTCCAGCTCGTACTCCATCTCCTCGAACAGCATGCCGGTAAGTCGGCCGCCTTCGATCACGAACGACTTCGGCGAATGATTGACGATGATCTCGACGTTCTCTTCCTCTGCATCCTCGAGCTCCCAGGCCGACGCCTTGAAGAAACCGCGCGGCTTGCGCGCCATGACCTTGACGCTCCTGGCACCCAGGCGCAGCGACGTGCGGCAGCAATCCATCGCGGTGTTGCCGACGCCGATGATCAGCACCCGTTCGCCGATCGAGCCGATGTGGCCGAAGGCCACCGACTCGAGCCAGGTGATGCCGATATGAATCCGGTCGGTGTCGTGCCGGCCCGGCAGCTCGAGCTCCTTGCCCTTCGGCGCCCCGGAACCGACGAACACCGCATCATAGCCGCCGACCGCGAGCAGCTCGGCGAGGCTTGCGATCGGCGAGTCGGTGCGCAGCGTCACGCCCATGTCGAGAATCATGCCGATCTCTTCGTCGAGCACCGTCTGCGGCAGCCGGAACGATGGGATGTTGCTGCGCATGAGGCCGCCAGGTACGCCGTTCTGCTCGAATATCGTCACCGCGTAGCCGAGCGGCGCCAGGTCGTTGGCAACCGTCAGCGAGGAGGGTCCGGCGCCGATGCAGGCGATGCGCTTGCCGTTGCCGGTGGCCGGGGCCTTCGGCAGCAGCCCATCGAGTTCACCCTTGAGGTCGGCGGCGACGCGCTTCAATCGACAGATGGCGACCGGCTTGTCCTCGACGCGACCGCGCCGGCAGGCCGGTTCGCAGGGGCGATCGCACACGCGACCGAGAATGCCGGGAAACACATTCGACTGCCGATTCAGCATGTAGGCGTCGGTGTAGCGTTGCTGCGCGATGAGCCTGATGTATTCCGGCACATCGGTATGTGCCGGGCAGCCCCACTGACAATCGACGACGCGGTGGTAATAATCCGGATGCGTGGTGTCGGTCGGGTTCATGGTTCTTGTATAGCAAATCAACCGTCAGGATGCGAATGACCCATGTCGGAGATCTCAGCGACGGAAATCAAATTGCGCCAGCGCTCGCGGCTGCTGGAAGTCAGCTTCACCGACGGTAGTCGCTTCGAACTGCCGTTTGAATATCTGCGCGTGCATTCGCCTTCAGCCGAGGTGCGCGGGCATGGCGCCGGCGAAGGCGTACTGGTGATCGGCAAGGAAAACGTCGGCATCACGGCGGTCGAGCCGATCGGCCAGTACGCGGTGAAGCTGGTATTCGACGACGGCCACGATACCGGACTGTTCACCTGGAAGTACCTGCACGAGCTCGGTTCGCAGCGCGAACAGAAATGGGCCGCGTATCGGGCGCGTGTCGCACGCTCCAACCCCGCACGCTAGCGGTGGCGCAAAAACCGGCAGGCGGCCGCGGGCCGCGCATGTCTTGCATTGCTTGCAGTACAAAAAAGAAAGGCCGGGCGGTTTCGCCCGGCCAAATCTTCACAAGACCCCCACTCGATTGAGGCCTTTTTGGGCGCTCAACCGGAGCGGGATTCTGGGGGAACTGCAGCCGGATTGCCAGCATTTTGGACCAATTCCAGATACATGAAATATCAGACGCCCGGGGATATATAAGACCAAAATGGTCCTTTCCGCCAGCAACTAACCCGTAGGATTATGGTGACCCTAATAGAATGACGGGTTCCTTCGTTATGGTAGCTCCGATGAGCCAACACAGCCCCAACAGCCCCAACAGCCCCGACCGCCCAGACAGCACCGACTTCGGATTCCAGCGGGTGCCGTGGCGCGAGAAGGCCCGGCGGGTGCGGGCAGTGTTCGACTCGGTGGCTGACCGCTACGATCTGATGAACGACCTGATGTCGGCCGGGACCCATCGGCTGTGGAAGCAGTTCCTGCTGTCACTGACCGGACTTAAGGCCGGCGACCGCGCCCTGGATATCGCCGCAGGAACCGGCGATATCGCCGCCGGACTGGCGCGCCAGGTCGGCAAGTCGGGGCTGGTGGTGCTGTCCGACATCAATGCCAGCATGCTGCGCCACGGCCGCGACCGCCTGATCGACCGTGCCGTGGTAGCCAACGTCGGCTACGCGCAGGCCGACGCCGAGCGCCTGCCCTTTGCCGATAGCAGTTTCCACTGCGTGACCATCGCCTTTGGCCTGCGCAATGTCACCGACAAGGCCGCAGCGCTGGCGTCGATGCGTCGGGTGCTCAAACCGGGCGGGCAGCTGCTGATACTCGAATTCTCCCAGCCGGTGTTACCGGCGCTGGGCCGCCTCTATGACCTGTATTCGTTCAATGTGCTGCCCTGGCTCGGACGTGCGGTCGCCGGTGACGCCGAGAGTTACCGCTACCTCGCCGAATCCATCCGGCGGCATCCGGATCAACAGGGATTGATTGAGCTGATGAAAACCGCCGGCCTGGAAAGCTGCCGCTACCACAACCTGATGGGTGGCATCGTGGCGGTACACCGCGGCTACCGGTACTGATGATGGCAGCGACGGCCGATGTCGTGATCGAGCGCCTGCTCGACCGGGCAGTGGCGCGAGCCATGGCCGACTCGCCTCGCGCCACCTCACTGATCGCCGCGCTGCGGGGCCGGCGGCTGGCGCTCGAGGTCAGCGGTACGCCGTTCAGCACCGTGGTCGAGTCCACCGGCCGCACGCTCAAGGCTTTGCGCTCGCTCCCGGCTGATGCTCGCGCGGACGCGAGGATCGTCGGTGCGCCGCTGTCGCTGCTGGCGCTGACCGGCGCGGATGGCGAGGCGGTGATCCAGCGCGGCGACGTGCGGATCGAGGGCGACGCCGAGATCGCGCAGCAGTTTCGCGAACTCGGCCGGCTGCTCAGGCCCGACCTGGAGGCCGTCATGGCCCGGGTGCTGGGCCGCAGCGGCGCCCATCTGGCACTGCGCGGCATGCGCGCCGCCGTCGGCTGGACGCGTACGGCTGCCTGGACCTCGCTCCGAAATGTCGCCGAGTACCTGGCGCACGAAAGCGGCGACCTGGTGTCGCGGCCCGAGTCTGAACATTACCTGCGCGGCGTCGATCAGCTGCGCGAACAGCTCGATCGCATCGAGGCGCGGCTGGGGGTTCTCGAGCAGCGCGCGCGCCTGCTCGCCGGCGGCCGGCAGCCATGCTGACGGCGCCACGATGATGGCGCCACGCTGATGGAGCGGCCCTGATGCGCCTGCGCGTACTCGCCCGGCTGGTGCAGATCGAACGGGTGCTGGTGCGCCATCGGCTGGATGATTTTGTACGCGCGACACATCTTTATCGGCCGCTGCGGTTCGTATTCTTCATCTCGCCCTGGACCTGGTTCCAGCGCGGCTCGGATCTGACACGCGGCGCCCGCCTGCGCCTCGCGCTCGAGGAGCTCGGCCCGATCTTCGTCAAATTCGGCCAGGCCATGTCCACCCGCCGCGACCTGCTGCCCGCCGACATCGCCGACGAGCTGGCCAAGCTGCAGGACAACGTGCCGCCGTTCCCGGGCGCGATCGCGCGCGCGATGATCGAGCGCTCCTACGGCGAGTCGCTCGACCGGCGGCTGGTGGACTTCGAGGAACTGCCGCTCGCCGCCGCATCGATCGCGCAGGTGCACGCGGCCAGGCTCGCCGACGGCCGCGACGTGATCGTCAAGGTGCTGCGGCCGGGCATGAAGGCGACGATCGCGCTCGACCTGGAAGTGCTCTACACGATCGCCGGCATGGCCGAACGCTGGTGGATACAGAGCCGCCGACTCAAGCCGATCCAGATCGTTCGTGAATACGAGAGAACCGTGCTCGATGAGCTCGATCTGATGCGCGAGGCGGCAAACGCCTCCCAGCTCAAGCGCAATTTTGCCGGCTCGCCGCTGTTGTACGTGCCCGAAATCTACTGGGATCACTGCCGCAACGACGTGCTGGTCATGGAGCGCATCCACGGCATTCCGATCGGCGATCTGGAGCGGCTGCGCGAGCTTGGCACCGACTTCAAGCGGCTGGCGGAGAACGGTGTTGAGATCTTTTTCACTCAGGTGTTCCGCCATAACTTTTTCCACGCCGACATGCATCCGGGCAACATCTTCGTGCTGGTGGACGATCCGGCACGACCGCGCTACGCCGCGGTGGATTTCGGCATCGTCGGTACGCTCGATCTGCGCGACCAGCGCTACCTCGCGGAGAATTTCCTGGCAGTGTTCGATCGCGATTACCGGCGCGTCGCCACCCTGCACGTGCAGTCCGGCTGGGTACCGCCCGGCACCCGCGTCGATGAGATGGAATCGGCGGTGCGCACCATCTGCGAGCCGATCTTCGATCGGCCGCTGAAGGAGATCTCCTTCGGCACGGTGCTGCTGCGCCTGTTCGAGGCGCTGCGGCGCTTCGACGGCCAGATCCAGCCGCAGCTGCTGCTGCTGCAGAAGACGCTGCTGAATGTCGAAGGGCTGGGACGCCAGCTGTATCCCGAACTCGATATCTGGCACACCGCCAGCCCGGTGCTGCGAAGCTGGATGCGCGAACGCGTCAGTGCGCGCGGCGTGCTGCGCGAGCTGCGCCGCGGTTTTCCCGATGCCCTCGAGATCCTGAAGGCGCTGCCGCCATTGATCAAGCGCGCCATCGAGCAGGCGCAGGACGGCAAGCTGCGCCTGGCGCTCGATAGCAGCGCGCTCGACCAGCTGCGCGCGGCGCACGCCGAGCAGAGCCGTCGCAGCGACCGCATCCTGATCGGCGCCGCGCTGGTGCTCGGTGCCGTGCTGTGGTTCGGCCTGCGGCTCTATCCGCGCTGGTTCGGGTTGCTGATCGGCGCCGGCGGGCTGGTAACCTGGATGTCGGCGTGGCTACAACGACGGCTCTGACAACGCAACGCTCCCGGCGCAGCGGATCCAACAGACCGTCACAGCCGGCGCGGAACGGCCAGAATGCGTAGTCATGCAGCGGATTTACACCGTTGGTCACTCCTCTCAATCGATCGAGGAATTCATCGCGCAATTGCAGCGCCACGGTGTCGAGGTCGTGGCGGACGTGCGCTCACGGCCGTACAGCGCACGCTTCCCGCATTTCTCCAAAGATCCTGTGCGGGCGAGCCTTACGGCTGTGGACATGGGTTATGTGTTTCTTGGCCGGGAACTCGGCGCACGACGGGACGAGCCGGAGTGTTACGTCGACGGCCGTGCAATCTACGACAAGATTGCGAAGTTGCCAGCCTTCGCCGCAGGTATCGAGCGCGTTCTGGCTGGCGCTCAAAGGTATCGCGTCGCCCTGATGTGCGCTGAACAGGACCCGTTGACCTGCCATCGCACAATTCTGGTGTGCCATGAGCTGAAGAAGCACGGCGTATTGATAAAACATATCCGCCGTGACGGTGCGCTGGAGGATCATGAGCAGGCAGAGGAGCGTCTGGTCGAGGAAGAACTCGGCAGCTCGGGCCAGGCGGACATTTTCGCGACGGCGCACGGTTTCTCGGAAATCCTCGAGCACGCCTATGCCAGGCGTGCCGGCAACATCGCCTACAGGCAGCACGAGCGATAGCTCTGATTGGCGCTGCCACCGCGTTATTCGGCGCTTTCGGCCGTAGCGCTCTCTGGTCGATCAGTTCGCGGCGACCGGCCCTGCGCGCCGCGACGTCGCTCGGAGCACTGCCAGGCTCTGGTTACAAAGCTGGCGAAAATCTTCGCTCATTCGCAGGTCCTGAGCTACCCGGTCCCAATAGACTTCGGCGAGTGTGTGGGCGCGTGTCCACACAGATAGCCATGCCGCTCTGGCCGGTACCGTTTCAAACTGCCGCAGCACGAGCTGATCGTCCTGCGGCGCAAATAGCATCGGCAGCATGTCATACACCGGGGCGAGCTCGAACAGCCCCTGGTGCTGATCGAACAACGTCACGTTGCCGAAATGCCGATCCGTGTTGGCGATGAGGGCACCGAAGGCATCGAGGAATCGAATCCGCTCGGCATCCTCAGCCGACAGCAGCGAATCGGCGGCGAGGCGTTCGGCACCTGCAGCCCAGCTGTCCAGTTGGCCGTAGCGCGCGCTGTCGAGTGCGAACAGCGATACGACTCCACGTCGGCCGTGAGCACCGATTCGATCGAATCGATCGCATTCCAAAAACACCCGATCACCGCAATCCAGCAATCGTGAACTACAGGCAGCGATGCCGTTCTCCTCGAGCACGCGGTGCGCCAGATATTCAGCCGTGAGCAAGTCTGACCAGCGCTGCCCCGTCGGGGTCGAGCGCGGTGGGGAAAACTTCACAATGACATGACTCTGTCGATCGCCCTCGGCAACGCAGGCAGTGAACTTAGGATTCTCACCGTGTGCCGAAGAACCTGGCGGCGCGCCGGCCATGGCGGCCGCCGCGAAAGTGGGGTAGTGCGCGGCGCGCTTCTGCGCTGCCACCACGGCCGGCGAGTTGATCGCCGCGAGATGCCGATTGAGTGCTTCCACTCCCACGACAAGATTTCCACCGCCGTCGGCCCCGCGCTGCGTGAGGTAGGTGAGGAAGTGCTCGTCCGTCCAATCGAGCACACGAGGTGGTAATGCAAGTTCCGGATAAGCGGCGGGTATCGCCCGCCCCAGGAACCCCGCCGGCCGGGCGTCCTGCAAATAGTACGGAAGACCTTGGAACAGACCCGGGATGCGGCCAGGACCCGCCGTGACGTAATAATTGTCGCGCTGAATTGCGTTCAGCATTCCCAACCCTTGAGCGGTGCCCTGCTCATCGATGCGGTAGATGGGCCATTGCGAACCGATCGCTGCCACGCGCCGGCGCAACGCGTAGCGAGCCCCTCGCGTCGAGCCCATACGCAACACGCGCTGGCTGCGCTCAAGCACTCGCAGCGCCTTGGATACTGTGGTTTGCGAGACGCCTAAGGCCTGCATCAACTCGGCGGCAGAATTCGCCCCGAGGGCGAGCCGCTCCGCGACGACGGTAACCAGAGAGGCACTCATGACTAGATTAAAGACTAGAATAGCAATTTAATAAATATATATAAAACAATAATATAAGTCAATTATAACCAGTTATTATACTAGATATAGACAGTGTTATGGCGCATGTAAGAGCCCCGACATGCAACCTATGCGGCTTCGGTACCAGCGCTTGAAACAACGATGCACTCGCGGTGCTACTCGGTGACGCTCTGAGCTGACTGGAGCAGATGGATTGGCATCAGACGCGGCGCTCGAAGTCGGCGCACTTCGACGCCGCTCCCAGGTAGCGATCATGCCGCCGGCGGCGCCGCGCTGGTGCTCGGTGCCGTGCTGTGGTTCGGCCTGCGGCTCTATCCGCGCTGGTTCGGGTTGCTGATCGGACTCGGCGGTCTCATCGCATGGACGGCGGCGTGGCTACGGCGACGGCCGTGATACCGGCGGCCACACGCGCATCGACGGCCGCGGCGAATCGCGCTGGTGCGTGCTCGCGGCAGAAATTGTCGAGCCAGTAGATCGCTCCGGTAATGTCCGAGGTTCCCAGAATGTTGGTGGTGCCTTTGGATATCGCGTTGACTCCGGACAGATAGCCGCCCAACCAATCCACGAAAGCCATCTCATCGCTATTGCGCTGCTCGCGCGCGTCCAGATACGTTCCGCAGGACTTGAATCCGGCGCCATAACTGATCGGCTCGGCGGCCTGCGTTGCCGTCGCGGAGCTCGCGCCCATCAGCAGCGCAAACGCGGCCGCGGCGAACGAGTTGATCGTGTGCGCACGGCAGTATCTTCCGACCCAGGACACGGCGTCCTTGAGATTCGAGTCGGCCAGGATGTTGTTGGTGCGACTGGCAGTCGCGTTTACTCCGGAGAGGTAGCCGCTCAGCCAATCGACGTAGGCCACCTCGTCCGCGTTTTGCTGCTCTCTGGCATCCAGATAGGCCTGGCACGACTTGAGCCCGGTGCCATAAGTCGTGACCCCGCTCGCCTGCGCGCTGCTCGCCGCGCCGGTGGCGATCAGAAACAGGGTAATTATCGCTACGCGCCCGTACATTCAAAGTCTCCCCTTAGTCCTGATTATCCTGGCGGCGGCGGTACTACCGCGCCGCGCCCCCTACCTCGGCGTGGCTCTTCAGATGCTCTTCCGCCAGTTCGAGGTTGCTCTGCGCTTCCTCGTACCAGGTCGGCGAGGCGCTGATCGCCTTGGCAAAGTACGCCTGGGAATCGCCGTAGCTGTTCATGTTCAACAGCACCATACCAATCTCGTTGTAGGCGTGCGCGCTGTCCATGATCTTGAGCAGGCTCGCGAACGCCCCGGCATTGTCGTGCTGGCGCACCTGCAGGTCGGCCAGATAGCGCCACGCGTCTGGCCGCGGCGTCACCGCCAGCGCGCCCCGCAGATCCGCCTCGGCACCCGGCAGGTCGAGCACGCGCAGCTTGGCGTAGCCGCGGTGGGTCAGCACGCTGGCCGCGTCCGCCTGATCGGCCTGCAGCGCCTGATCGAAGTAGTGAATCGATTGCACGTAGTCGGTGCGCAGGATGCAGACCTCGCCCATGCCATCCAGCGAGCGGGCACGCTGCGGATGCAGCGCCAGCACCTCACTGTAGATCCGCGCGGCGCTGTCCACTTTGGCCTGCTGCATATACAGCTGCGCCAGGCGCTCGGCGATGCGCGGCTCGTCGGGCTGGGCCGTGTGTGCCATCTCGAACGCCTTCTCCGCCAGAGCGGTTTCGCCGCGCTGTTGTTTGATCGCCCCGATCTTGGCCAGCGTCGGCGCGTCCTGCGGCGAGCGCTCCAGCGCCAGCACGTAGTAATACACCGCGCGATCCAGCTCGTTCGCCTGCCAGGCCTTGTCGCCGCGCTTGACGGCCTCGGCAAATGCCTTGGTGTCCGCGGCGGTGTTCGAATGGACCGGCTTGTCCGGCTTGTCCGGCTTGTCCGGCTTGTCCGGCTTGTCCGGCTTGGCCATCGGATCGGCCGCGGCTGGATTGGCCGGCGCGGCCGCCGTGGTCGCGCTGGTGTCCGCGCGCGTGCCCGCCGAACTCGCGCAACCCGCCAGCTGCAGCAGCAGTGGCACTGCCGCCAGAATCGCCACAGTTCTATTTGGCAACGGTGGCACCGAACGCCTCGGCGAGTCGAATGATTGCCGGTCCGATCGCCACCACTAAGAACGATGGAAACAGGCAGATCACCAACGGAAAGATCAATTTGGTTCCGATCTTGGCCGCGGCCTCTTCGGCACGCTGCATGCGCTTGTCGCGAAATTCCTCTGAATAGACCCGCAGCGCGTCGGAAATACCGGTTCCAAAACGCAGCGTCTGCGCCAGCAGGCTGACCAGCCCACGCACATCGTCCAGGCCGGTGCGGGTCGCCAGGCCCCGCAATGCGGTCTCGCGCTCGACACCGGCGCGCATCTGCGCCGTCACCAGCGCTATCTCGCTCGCGAGCTCCGGGTGACTGACGTCCAGTTCATCCGCAACCCGCTGCAGCGCCTGCGCCAGGCCGAGGCCGGATTCCACGCACACATTCAACAGATCAAGCGCATCCGGAAAGCCGTCACGCAGCAGCTTGTGCCGCGTCTTCACTTTGCGATCGAGCCAGATGCTGGGAAGCAGCATGCCGACGAAGCACGCCACGATCGCAATGAACGTGATGCGTCCCCAGGTCAGCTTCGGCAGCAACGAGGCGATCACCGACCAGCTCAGCAGCAGCAGCGTGGCCAGGGCAAGCTTCATCGCGTAGAAGGTGGTCACCGCCGAGGCCGACCGATAACCGGCGTACTGCAGCCGCTGCTGCGTACCCTCCCGCTCCGCCCCCTGCGGCAGTACAAAGCGCTCAACCGGCTGCAACACCCCCGCAACGATCTCGCCCAGCCCGACATCGGCTTGCCCGTCGCCGGCGCCGGCGATCTGCCGCAGACGCCGCCGCGCCGGATCCAGCCGGCGGCCGATCACCGCTGCCAGGCCCCAGAACAACATCAGCGCCGCCACCCCAGCCGCGATCGTGATCAGAATGGGCGGGCCCGAGGCGAGGCCGCTCTGCAATTGTTCGAGCATGGCATTACACCTGAATCTGAATGATGCGTCGGATCCAGAGCACGCCGATCACCGCCAGCACACCGGCGCCATAGAGCAGCTTGTGACCGGTCGGGTTCTTCAACAGCACCGGCAGATAGCCCGGCGAGGCAATCGACATCATGACCACCAGTCCGAGCGGCACCAGCGCGAGCACCCACGCGGACATGCGGCCTTCGGCCGACAGCGAGCGCACTTTGCGTTCGAATCGGAAACGGCTGCGCACGATCTTCGCGATCTGGTCCAGGATCTCGGCCAGGTTGCCGCCGGTCTCACGCTGCACCAGCACCGAGGTGATCAGCGCCATCACGGTAACGCTGGGCACGCGGGTGAGCAATCCGAGCATCGCGCGGCGCACGTCATTGCCGAAGTTGAGATCGGAAAATGTGAGCTCGAACTCGCGCGCGATCGGCTGATCCATGTCGTCGGCCACGAGCTTGATCGCGGCGTTGAACGGATGGCCAGCGCGCAGCGCGCGCTTGATCACATCGATGGCATCCGGCAGTTGTTCCTCGATCTTGTTGAGACGTCGCCGCCGCAGCATCGACAGTTGCATATACGGCGCCCCGAATCCGACCGCCGCGGCGATCAATCCGGCCAAGCCGCTGCGCAGCAAGCCGCCGGTGAGCAGCCCACCGACCACACCGAGCAGCAGCGATGTCATGACCAGTTGGTACGCCGGCGTTGTCCGCCCGGCCTGCTCGCTCATCTCGGCGATCTTGTCCATCAACGGCAGCTCCTCGAGCCGCCGTTCCAGCGGCGAGAGCGAGGTCAGGTACTTCTCGCGTAGGATCGAGGCAATGTCCTGGTGCGCGTCGGCGCCGATCCGCTCCAGCCGGTGGCGCAGGATGCGCCGCGTGCGCGATTGACCGCTTGCCGGCGTCGTCAGCCCCAGCATCAGCATGAACACCGCGGCGAACACCACCACGAGAAAAGTGACGACGACCGTAGTGTTCATGCGCGGCTCCTGGCCCCTATCGCTGCTTGCCGCCCGGTAGCGCGAACGCGCTGACCGGCAGATCGATGCCGCGCATCGTGACCCGCTGATGAAACGCCGGCACCACGCCGGTGGCCTCGAGCCTACCGTCGATGTTGCCATCGGCGTCGATACCGGAACGGCGGAACGTGAACAGCTCCGACATCGTGACGATGTCACCCTCCATGCCGCTGATCTCCTGCACGCTGACGATGCGCCGGCGGCCATCCTCGCCGCGCTGCACCTGAATGACGATATTCACCGCGGAGGCGATCTGCGCGCGCAGCGCGCGGATCGGGAATGAAATTCCGGTCATTGACACCATGGTCTCGATGCGCCCGAGCGCGTCGCGGGGCGTATTCGCGTGCACCGTCGTGAGCGAACCGTCGTGGCCGGTATTCATTGCCTGCAGCATGTCGAGTGCCTCGGCCCCGCGTACCTCACCGACAACGATACGATCCGGGCGCATGCGCAAGCTGTTGCGCACCAGCTCGCGTTGCGGGACTTCGCCCTTGCCCTCGATGTTGGGCGGCCGGGTCTCCAGCCGCACCACGTGCGGCTGCTGCAGCTGCAATTCCGCGGAATCCTCGATCGTGACGATGCGTTCCGTGGACGGAATGAACCCCGACAGCACGTTGAGCATGGTCGTCTTACCCGCGCCAGTGCCGCCGGAGATCACGACATTGAGCCGCCCCAGCACCACGGCTCTCAGCACCTTCGCCACCGCCTCGGTCAGGGTGCCGAGGCGCAGCAGATCGGCGATCCCGAGGCGGTCGACCGCAAAGCGCCGGATCGAGAGTATCGGACCGTCAATCGCGAGTGGCGGGATGATCGCGTGTACGCGCGAGCCATCCGCCAGGCGCGCGTCGACCATCGGCGTGGATTCGTCGACCCGCCGTCCAACCGCCGAGACGATGCGATCGATGATGTTCATCAGATGTGAATTGTCGTGAAAGGTGATCGGGGTCTGCTCGAGCTTGCCGCGCCGCTCGACGTACACCGACTTGGCGCCATTGACCAGAATATCGGAGATGGTGGGATCGCTGAGCAGTGGCTCCAGCGGACCTAAGCCCAGGATTTCATCTTCGATGCGTCGCGCCAGCAACTGCCGTTGCGGCAATGCGAGCGGAGCGCCCTGTTCGGTGAACAGCCGTTGAACGATCTCCCGGATCTGCGTGCGCGCCTTACGCTTCTCGAGTGAGCCCAGTATCGTAAGATCCGCGACCTCGAGCAGCCGGTCGTAGATGCGCTGCTTCCATTCCAGCTCCAGCGGCGTGAGCACCCGCAGACGATCAGTCCCGCTTTCGCCGTCGCTTTCGATCCCCAGACGATCCTTCAGACTGATACTCGTGCTCATGCTCAACTCCGTAAGAATGAGGGCAATGCGCGCCGCAACAGCCCCGGTCGCGCGGCCTTGGCGCCGGTCATCTGGGCGACGATCCCCACCAGCGAGGCGGTGATGGCTGCAGCCCGATCGGCCTCGTACAGCGGCACCCCGGCGTCGGAGCTCTCGAGCGCCCGCGCATAGTGGCTCGGCACCGTTGCGGCAATCTCCAGGCTGAGCGCGCGGCTAATGTCGTCGAGCTGCAGCAGCGCCTTCTTGGCGTAACGGTTGACAATGATGCGTAGCCGTTGCGGCGGCACCGCCAGCTCGTCGCGCAGGATCCGGATGAGGCGCGTGGCGTTGCGTACGTGCAGTGTCGACTGCTGTAACACGATGTAGATTTCTGCCGCGAGACCAAAGGCGTTGGCGGTCAGATTGTCGATCGCATGCGGTACATCGATTACGACGTCCTGATTAAGCGACGCCAGCAGGGCGATGAAAGCGGATACTCGATCGGTTCGCACATCCTTACTGGGCACGGCGTGCTGCGCCGTCGAGCAATATAATTGCAGACCGCTCGCATGTCGCGAGCCAAAGCCCGCCAGGGCATCCGCGTCCAGCGATCCCACTTCGTCGAGGGCCTCGAGCAGGCCGCGCTGCGAAGTCAGATTCAGATGGTGCGCGGTGGGCGAGAAATTTAGATCCAGATCGACCAGCGCGGTGCGCCGGCGCGCATGCGCCGCCAGCATGTGCGCGATGTTCGCGGCGATGAATGAACTGCCGACACCGCCCGCGGCACCCACAAAGGCATGGACAGTGCCACGTCCCTGGGTGGCCTGCGCGTGCAGTTCCGCACAGACCTGCTGTACCGTTGCCACCAGGTCGGCGCGGTCCACCGGCTCGGGCAGAAAATCACGCGCACCGCTGCGAATCGCAAGCCGCGTGGCATCGGCGTGACCGCCCGGACCGACGACAATCAGCGGCGGCCTTCCGGCCGCGGGGCGCGCGGCCCATGCCGACAGCTCCGCGGTCCGATGCGCTTCGAAGTGCAGCAGCACGATATCCGGCGCGAAATCGGCGACGCTGTGCAGCGGATCGATATGGCCGTTGGCGATCACGTGCACGCGTACGTTGATCCCCGGCACCCCGTGCAGATAGGTCTTGAGCGTCTCGAGCGCGCTGCCCTTGCGGCCCGCAATGAGCACGTGCGTCAGCATGCGGTGGAGACCCCGGTATTCGAAAGCCCGAGGCTCTCGGCCGGCAGCGTGACGGTGAAGGGCGGCGCGAACAGCGTCGGGTTCACGAACGGGATCGACAGCGGCACGGTGTAGCCGACCACGCTCACCTGCACGTAGGCCACGTTGACCAGCGCCGGTGCTGCGCCCAGCGAGTTACCATTGACGTCGAGATAAGTGACGGTCACATTGCCATTGTTGAATCCGGGGACGCCGAGGAAGTTCACCGCGGCCGTAATCGCCGGGTCGTTGATCGGGCAGACGGCGGCGAGGCGCGCGGCGCGGCGCGTGCCCTCGTTCAATGCGGCAAAGGTATAGACGCCGCGACCGAATTCGATGCAGCCGAACAGCAGGATCATCAGGATCGACGCGCTGATCGCGAACTCGACCATGTACACGCCGCGCATTTTCTTCATAGCGCCCTCATCGTGGTCGAGATGGTCATCGTGTAGTTGGTCGCAATGCTGCCGCCCATGAAGGTCGGCATCAGCGCGCCGAACACCGATTGATACGGGTAGGCTGCGGTCACGGTGATATTGTCGGTGGCCGCGTTCTGCGTCACGGTGATCTGCCCGCTCGTGAGCCCGGGCAGCAGCGCGGCGCCGGTGCCGGCGATATTGCCGTGGACTGCAAGGTTCTGCCCGTGCGTCACGATCGTGCCCCAGGCGCCGCCGGTCTGCAGCAGCGCGCCGGTACTATCCAGCGCCGCTCCGGCGACGTAACGCGCGGCGTTGCGCACCGAATCGTTGAGCGTGCTGTACTGAATCAGGTACTGGCCGAACTCGACCGTGCCGCACATCAGAAACAGCAGCACCGGCGCCGCGATCGTGAACTCGACCATCGCGAACCCGCGCTGCGGGGGATGCCGGGCGTGACCAGAGTGCTGGCGGCTCATGAATCCGGGCTCCCGGCGCTCTTGTACAGCTCGATGATGTGTGGTCCGACGTTGCTGGACCCTACACCGGGCCGGCCGCCGGCATCGCAGCTGTTGATGACCTCGCCGAAGATCGGGTCCTTTCCGCCGCCGGTCAACGCCTGCAGCAGAAACACGCAGATGAAACCATTCACGGTGACGGTGCTTCTGCCGTTGGCAAAACCGGTGCAATCGCCGACCGGCGCTGCCATCACGCGACGGCCGAACGCCGCCGTACCGCTGGGTAACGGCGGCGTGTCGTAGCTGCCGGCCGCCACCAACGCCTGGTAGTCGGCGTAGTTGAACGTCAGCTGGCTGCCGGTGGTGACGATCTGGCCGGCCTGAATCGCGTTGCCGTTCGCGTCGATCGACAGGTTGGTCTGATGCGCCGCGCTGTTGATCACGTCCGGCGGGTATTGGGCGGGCGACACCGGGCCCTGGTAGATGTTAAACCGTGTATTGATGCCCTGCGAGACCGGACCTGAGTTCACGCCGGGCTTCGTCGTGAGCGAACCGCCGATCGAGGCGCAAGCGGCATAGTTACCCGCCAGGTTGGAGCGTAATGTGTTCGCACCGTTACCGCCCAATGCAAGATATCCGAAGTTACCGGGCCCGATGGCAGCACCCGACTGTTCATTGAGAGCCGTTACCTGGTTCACTGTATAGCCATGGAGTCCGTTGCCCCCCGCTGCAGCGTTCCCGCACACAAAGACCGGGATGATGTTGCACTCCTGCACCACGGCCGGACTCGGGCCGGCGACGGCATTGCCCGCGACCGCGATCGAGCTGATCCCCAGCACCGAGACCAGACTCATCGATGTCTGAAATCCGGTAATCGAGGTGCGTACGAACGCCGCCGGCGTGGTGCCGGCTGAGAACGGAATGAGCGTCGACGAGTACTCGGTCGTCAGCGCGACGCCCCCGCCGACCGCGTTCTGCAACTCCTGATACTGCGCGAGGTTCAGCGTAAACACACTGCCGGCCGCCGCGCTCGCCTGCGCAGTCGACGCGGTCTGATCCAGTACCTTCGCGGCGGCCAGCGCTGCGGCATCCAGCGCACTCTGCAGACGTGACTTGTTCAGCAGCACATGCGCCGTATCGATGGCCAGGCCGGCGACCGCGATCAGGGCGAACAGGCCCACGACCACCAGCACCATCGTTGCCCCGCGTTCGCGTTGACGTGCCATGGCCGCTACTGCCCGGTCTGGCTGCCAATGTTGATCGTCATTGGCTGCGAGACCTGTGCGCGATCAACTTTTTCGGTGCGCAGCGACTGCACCGCCAGATTCAGCATGTCGGGATCGGCGCCTTCGACCGGCGCAGCATTCGGCTTAAACAAGGTCCTGCGGTCGTAGACCTGGTACCTCTGCATCTGTCTGACCGAATTGCCGTAGTCGGCTTGGAGCGGCGTCTGGGCAGCACAGCCGCTCAGGACCAGCCCGGCCGCCGCAGCGGCGAAAGCGAAGTGGCGCATGATGGTGTCCATCCTGTGTGACATTATTTGGTGGTCCCTTCGGGAGCGCCTGTGTCAGGCGTCTTCGGGCCGGTGCCTTCCAGCCGACCGCGCCCGAAGTAGTCCCAATTGGAGGGTTCGGTGTACGAGTCGGTGGGCAGGCGGGTCTTGCCGACCGGCAGGGCCTGCGCCAGGCGCGGCGTCACCAGAATCACCAGCTCGGTTTCACCCTTCTGGTAGTTCTGGCTGCGAAACAACGCTCCCAGCACGGGAATCTCGCCGAGCCCCGGGAACTTGTTCACAAGAGTGGTCGTGGTCTCGTCCAGCAGCCCGGCAAGTCCGATGGTCTGTCCGTCGCTGAGCTCCACCACACCCGAAGCGCTGCGTTCGCTCAGTGACGGGATCACGAACACGCTCGAGCTGCCGGCGACACCCAGCGTCACCGTGTTGGTGCTCGCCAGCTCACTGACACTGATGTTCAGCTTCAGATTGATGTGCCCGCTGTTGAGCACCACCGGCAGAAACTTCACCGCGATGCCGAAATCCTTGAAGGCGATTGTCACGGTATTGTTGTTCTGCGGCACCGGGATCGGGAAGGAACCGCCCTCCAGCAGATTGGCTTCCTGTCCGCTCAGCGTCGTCAGTGTCGGCTCGGCCAGAATGCGGGCCAGGCCCTGCTGAGTGGCGGCGTCCAGGGCCAGATTGAACAGAAAATTCTTGTCCAGAAAGCTCGCGAACAGACCCTGGTTCTGGATCGCCATCGTGGTCGGCTGGAACTCGTCGATCGCCGGGCCATATTGCGCCGGATTGGTGAATATCGGCATATTGGCGTTCTGCGGCAGGAAGATCGCATTGGGAAATGTGGCGCCGCCATTGACGCCGCCTGCGGTCCAATGCCCCAGGCCCTGTGCGATCGAGTTGAACTGCGCATCGAGTCGCTTGACCTCGGTGCGCGCGATCTCGGCCACCTTGATCTCGATCATCACCTGCTGCGTACCGCCCACCTGCAGCAGATTGATCACCTCACCGACCGTCTTGTCTTCCCGCCGCGACGACGAGCTCTGCTGGAAGGTTGCGGTCTGCTTGGCGGTCTGCACCTGCGCCAGATAAGTCTCCGCGATACGCTGCGCGGCATTCAGGGATTCCGCGTCGGTGACACGACCGGACAGCACGATCGAGCGTTGCGATGCGCGCACCTCGATGGCCTGGCCGGGAAGCAGCTCGGCGTACTTGCGCTTGAGACTGTTCAGATCATGCTGCACTTCGACGTCGATGGCGCCGATCAGATGATTGTCACGATCCCAGAGCAGCACGTTGGTGGTGCCCAGATCCTTGCCGAGCACGTACAGCTCGGTCGGTGAAATCACCACGATGTCGGCGACATCGGGGTTCGCGACCGACACCCGGTTGGCCGCCGTGACGACCGAGACCACACGCGACTGATACAGCGGCACCGCCAGATCGATCGTGGCGCCGCCCGAGATCAGCGGCGGCTGTGCTACCGCCGGCGGCCGCGGCGCCGGCAGCGGCGACACCGGCGCCTGCGTTTGCGCGACGGTAGCCATGCTGCAGATCAAACCGGCCGCGAGCAGCGCAAGGCGTCGGCTCCGTGGCGTCGCCGATCCCGTTTTTTTCATTCTGATCGTTGCCCCCTGATGCGACATAGGTCTATTCGCGCTCCGCTTCGTGCGCGATGCTGGTGCCGCGGATAACCGTGATCGACGGATCGCGCTCCGGAGCCGGAACCTTGACCGGCAACTTGGCCACCGCTTTGACCGTCTCGGGCTGCTTGTGGCGGGCGTCGCTGTCATCGAGCGGATTACGCAACGCCAACTGGATCGCGCCCGCCGCTTTCCCCTTAAGCAGCGTCTCGGCCTCTTGCGGCGTCACTTCAAGCGTCACCGCTCGCACCACCACCGGTTCATTGGAGTTGGTCGCGGCGCTTTGATCTACCGCGAGCACCTTGATGTTATTGAGGATCGTCTCGGACGTGACGACCTGGGTGCGCTCATCCTTGCGGGTTGCGACCACGTCGACGCGATTGCCCGGCAACAGAAAGCCCGCGACCCCGATCACATCATCGACGCGTACCGTCACGGCGCGCTTGTCCTTCTCGACATTCGCCGCCAGAGCGCTTTCGCCCTCTTTCGCGAACATCGATGCCATCAACAACTGACCGGCCGGGACGTTGACCGAAGTAACCTTGCCCTCGATGTCCCTCTCATCGTGAAAAGTGCCCACCGGCTCCTGCCCGGGGATCATCTCTATACTGCCGACATGCCGGCTGCTGATCTGCGTTCCCAGGGGCAGATTCATCGCGGCAGTCAGCACCCGGCTCGAGGAAACCGTCTGGGCGGGCATCGCGCGCGCGGTGATCCATTTATTCGCCATCCAGGCGGCGCCACCTGCCAGCAGCAGCGACGACACGATCAGAATGGGACCTCTGCCTCGCGCCACAATTACCTCAGTGCCGCGGCTTCGCCGCCATCGGTGTTCGGTAAGAAATAGTTGTCCCAGGCCCAGCGCAGATCCTCGAGTGCGAAGCGCGAACCGCGCTCGTCGTAGGCGGCCTTATCCAGTGCCATGCAGATCAGATCGCGCGGGTGGCAGGCCAGCAGCGGCCGGCCCGAGGGCGGATATAATTTCGACAGCACGTAGTTGAGCAGCTTCTGATCGAAGGCAACGCCCATCTCTTCGCACACCGCGGTCCAGACGCGCGTATACAGTTCGATCGACAGCGGCCCGAGCTGGATCTTGTAGCCCAAACGCCGGTGCACGGCCTCGTCTGCAAGCTCGGCCGGATCCAGGTTGGTCGCGAACACGATCACCGCATCGCAGGGCGTTGCGAACAGCGCATCCGCACCGGCGCAAAGGTGGTCGATCTGCTGCTCGAGCGGCACGATCCAGCGATCGAACAGTCGTTGCGGCACAAAGCGCTGCCGTCCCAGATCGTCGATCACCAGGATACCGCCATTGGCTTTCATCTGCAGCGGCGCGATGTAATCGCTGGTGGCGGGCGAGAACTGCACGTCCAGCATCTCCATCGTCAGCTCGCCGCCGACCAGGATCATCGGGCGCTCGCACAGCGTGAAACGCGCATCGAATCCCTGTGCCAGCAGCAGGCGCCGGTTGCCCTCGAGCAGCTCGATCGGCTCGTGCACCGCGGCGTCGAACACGCGAATGATCTTGTCGTTGACCACGACCGCATGCGGAATCAGCACTTCTCCGGGCAGCGCTGCGATCAATCGCGAGGCGATGTAGGTTTTGCCGCTGCCGGCGGGTCCGTAGATGAAAATCGCGCGCCCGGATCCCATCGCGACACCGAGGCGATCGCACAGATCATCCGCCATGATGATGTCGCGGAACGAGCGGTTGACCTTCTCGCGCGCAAGGCTGCGCCGGCGGATCGTCTGCGCGCGCGCGATGTGGGTATAGGTCTCGAGCGGCACCGGTGCCGGGCCGATGTAACCGCAGCGCCGCAGCGCATCGTTGGCGCTCTGGGCCCCGCGCTCGGTCAACGCCAGGCGCACCTCGTGATCGAAGCCGGCGCGCGATTGCAGCTGCAGCCGTCCCTCCTGGCGCAGGAACTGCACGATCGGCTCCATCACCGGCCCGGCAACGCCCAGGCGCTCGCCGAGGGCGGCACTGGTCAGCGAACCGGCGCGCAGCAGATGCTTCAGGGTCAGATCCGCGAGCATCTCCGGGGTGAGCCCGCTGGCTTCCAGGCTCCCCGGCCGCGGTGCGACCGCCATCAGGCGGGTCAGGACCGGCCCGATCAGATCGGCAACGGCGTCGCTGATCGCATCGACGCCGCTGATGGCATTGACGCTCATGTATGGCCCCCTCTAAGCCACGTGGCTACCCCTGAGGATTCAATTTCGTACCACCAGGCGGCCATGCCGCCGACCGCGATTGGCAGGGCGAACGGCAATCGATCGCGTCGCGCGATACCTGCGGCAACCAGTGCTGAGGCGCCCACCGCCGCAAGTCCTTCCTGCACCAGGGTGCTGATCGCCGCGCGCACCACGCGCCATAGCACGTAGCCGATAGCCCCTGCCCCGCCGGCGAGCAAGGAGCACATGGCCGCGTAGAACGCGCCCTCGGGACCCATGAAGGAGCCCACGGCCGCCAGCAGCTTGACGTCGCCGGCCCCCATCGCTCGCAGCAGGTAGAACGGAGCAAAGCAGGCCAGACCGACGCCCGCTCCCAACAGGCCGGAGACCATTCCATGGGCTCCATTCGCCAGCGTTTGCAGGGCAAGTCCCGCGACCAGACCCAGCAGGCTCAGCCAGTTCGGAATCCGATGCCAGCGCAGATCACTGTAAACCGCGGTCGCCAAAATTCCCGACAGCAACAACAGATCGGCGAAGCTATGCATCAATGCATGCCCCGCGGCTCGGTGGCTGTTTCATGCGCTAGGTATTGACGGCGGCGACGAGTGCCGTGATTCGGGTCACGACCGCGTTGCCCAGATTGGTGAACGCGCCGACAGCGGCGACCGTCACCAAGGCACCCGCAATCGCATACTCCACCATCGTCAGGCCCTGCTCATCCTGAAAAAAACGCAGCAACCATGCTTTCACGTCTGATACTCCCTGTTATGACGATTGATGTCGTCAACGCACCGCCCCTGGCACCGGGGCGTATGGCGTTCGGTCGATATCCCCCCGCCGCGATTTGGGATTCGCAAGTCCGGTGCAGCTCGCTGCCATGGCCTGACCTGCGCCTCCATGAGGGGCACCGCGCAGCGGCGGCCCGACTTTCGGCCTCCCTACAGGCGTTGACGATGTTTAAGTATTTACCGCCGCCACGAGTGCAGTAATCCGGGTCACTATCGCCGCGCCCAAATTGGTGAACACGGCGACTGCCGTGGCTGCCACCAAGGCACCCGCAATGGCGTACTCCACCATCGTCAGCCCTTCTTCGTCCTTAAAAAACCTGATCAACAATGCTTTCATATCTGATGCTCCCTGACGTGTGCCGGTCAAATGCGCTGATACAGCGTGCCCTGACTGCGGATACGTTGCGATCGGCCAATTCCAACCGTTTCGATGTTGAGATTCCTAGCTTAAGGCTCACCGCGGCGCGGTCGCCTTTTCGCTCGCTCCAGCAGTTGACGAACCTAGGCGTTTACCGCCGCCACGAGTGCAGTAATCCGGGTCACGATCGCCGCGCCCAAATTGGTGAACACGGCGACTGCCGTGGCTGCCACCAAGGCACCCGCAATGGCGTACTCCACCATCGTCAGCCCTTCTTCATCCTTTAAAAACCGAACGATAAGCGTCTTCACGTGAGCCACCTCATGTATAGATTGTGATAACCAGTCAGTCTCCCTGCGTTTTCATCCGCCCGGGCTCATCGATCGCCTGGCAGCGAGCTGCAGCGCCGTGATCGTGCAAACTTAGGTGATTCAGCCGGCACTGGCGAGAACGTTTGTGCGCCTACCAGCACTTTTGTGCATATTTGACATAGTGAGGATTTCTGCGGCGCCGCAATGGTTTAAGGGCGGTTCTCGCCGAAATCGTCATATAAGTTAAATAGCCTTGACTTTTCAGCGCCATATTATGACAGTCACTGCACAAAAGTGATGGTGGCCGGGAGCAAAGTGACGGGCGTGCTGCGAGTGCTGTGGATTTCGTGTTCCTCGAACAGCGGCCCTGCCGAGTTGCTCGAGGAATGCCGACGCCTGTGCGCGGTCAGCACCTGTGTGCCGAACCGTGTCCTGGCTACGCTCAGCAAATCGCAATCCAACGCCGTGGTCTTCGACTTTCAGGAACCCAGCGCGGCCGATCTGCAACTGCTTCAGAGCGTCAAGCGCCTGCACTCCGGCTTGCCAATCCTGATGTTCACCGAGACCCACAGCGAGGAGCTGGCGGTGTGGGCGTTTCGCGCCCGCGTCTGGAATTACCTGGTAAAGCCGGTACCGCTGCGCGAATTGAAAGCCAATCTGCAGCAACTCGCCAAGCTGTTGGCGCGCCGCGAGCCGGTGGCCCGCCAGATCGAACGTCCGGGCACCATGTTGCCGCCCCCGCAAGCGCAAGCGCGCGGCAACACTGAGAAGGCGGTGATGGAACGGATCGTCGAGAACATCCGGCGCGACCACACCAACCGGCTGCGCGTCGCGCAGCTCGCGCGCGCTTGCGGCATGAGTCGCTACAGCTTCAGCCGCCTGTTCCACCAGACCTTCGGCTGCAGCTGCCGCGACTACGTGATGCGACTGCGCATCGAATCGGCGTGCAAGCTGCTCAAGATGTCGAATGCCTCGGTCACGGGCGTCGCGATTGCTGCCGGCTTTACCGATGCGTCCTATTTCGCGCGCATGTTCCGGCGCTACATGCGCAAGAGTCCGACCGAATATACGCGTCTGGCGCCGGTATCGCGCCACGGCGAGCGCAATCGCCGCAAGCTGGCAAGATCTTCGGTCCCGGACTGGCCAAAGCGCCCGGACCCTGGCCTCGGATCCGCCGCGCTCGAGCGTGCGGAGCGTGCGCGCCGACGCGGTCAGATCGCGTCCACCGGCTGAACAAGGCGCTGTCGGGGAGGGCGGTGACGTGACCTGGATGAGTGCGGCGCTCGGCTTGGCGGGAACTCTGGCGCTTCAGATCGGCTTGATCGCGTTCGGCTTTGTCACCGAGCAATTGCGCCTGGCCCGCCCTCAGGGCATCAGCGGCCTGCGCCTTAACGTGGCTTACGTGGTGTCGCTGCGGCTGATCTACGCCGTGCTGCTGCCTGTGAGCGGTGCGGCCACCACCTTGATCGTCAACGCACTCGGTGGCGGCCTGTTCGCATTGCCGGCATCCGGGGTGGGATTGGTGTTCGCGATCCCCTGCTACGCGCTGCTGATGGACGGCGGCGAGTACCTGTTTCACCGCGCGCAGCATCGCTATCCGGTGCTCTGGGCCATGCACTCGCTGCACCACAGCGACCCCGCCGTGAACGTCTCGACGGCGCCGCGACACTTCTGGGGGGAGATGGTGCTGAAGGCCGTCACCATCTACGCGCTGATCGGCCTGTTGGTGAAGACCAATGTGACCGTGGTGGGTTTCTATACCGCGCTGGGACTCTACAATTACTTCCTGCACATGAACCTTCGAGTCGGGTTCGGGCGCTGGTCAGCCTGCTTGAACAGTCCTCAGTTCCACCGCCTGCATCACTCCGCGCTGCCGGAACATCACGACTGCAATTTCAATCAGTTCTTCCCGGTGTTCGACCTGCTGTTCGGCACTTACCGAGCGCCCAAGCCAGACGAGTACCCGCCGACGGGACTGGAAAGCGGCGAAATCCCTCTCAGATTGCATCACATGCTGTTCTGGCCCTGGCGCCGACACTCACGGTCGCCGACCCTGCGGACATCGAGTCAGCCCTCGTGAGTTCAAATGCTCCCTAAGCTCTTCGCGAGCGCCGTCAAGATCGTTGCCAACGTCGTCGTGGTCGTGGCACTCGGCCTGCTGGCCTACGCGTGCTACCGCAAGTACCACGACACCGGCTCGATCAATTGGCTCGGCCTGCTGGTCGTCAATACCGTGTCGGTCGCGATGTACATTGCCAAGCGCGACGCCGCCGCGATCTCCAGATCGCCGCCACTGTGGCTGCTCGCCTTCGCCGGAACGTGCCTGCCTCTGATCCTGCGCCCGACGGCACCCTCGGCCTTCTCGTCGGTCGGCAACGTGGTGCAGCTGGTGGGCCTTTGCAGCGTCGTTGCCTCACTGCTGTCGCTGCAGCGCAGCTACGGCATCGTGCCGGCGCATCGCGGCATCCGTACCCAGGGCCTTTACAACCTGGTGCGCCATCCGCTGTACGCATCCGAACTGTTCTGGATGCTCGGCTTTGCGATCGCCAATCCAAGCCCGTGGAACATCGGCCTGTGGCTCCTCGATTGCGCGCTGCAGTTCACCCGCGCCTGTGCCGAGGAGCGCTTTCTGGGTGCCGACCCCGTCTATTCGAACTACCGCACGCGAGTGAGGTATCGGTTGGTACCTCGGCTGATCTGACGGGCTAAACCAGCTCTGGGCCTATCATCCGCCTCACAGCGAGCAACCTAGGCACCGGTTGTGCGCTGTCTGAGGGCTGCTTCGATACGCTGCACAGCGCGCACGGCATCCGCGCGCCCAGCGGCCAACGCCTGCCGGTACAACGCGAGCGCGGCAGACTGGTCGCGTGTGACGCCATGTCCCCGCTCGTACAATTCAGCAAGACACGCCAAGGCCGCGGGGTGATTGGCATCGGCGGCAAGTCGATACCAGCGTGCAGCCTCTTTCCAGTCGGTCTCCGTCGCTGCGCTCTGCGCCTTGAGTGAGCCGAGTGCCAGTTGGGCCGACACGTGACCCTGCTCCGCAGCACTGCTATAGAGCCGCTCGGCCTCCATGTCGTCGCGGGCCACACCGAGGCCCCGTCGCAGACACACGCCGAGGTTGTATTGCGCATCGCTATTGCCTTTGGCTGCGGCGCGCCGAAACAGCTCGGCTGCTTGCGACAGTTCGGAGCCGTCGGTGGGGTGCTGCAACAGCAATCCGCCGAGCAGCACCATCGCCGGCGCCTGGCCCTGACGTGCTGCGGCACTGAGCCAGCGGCGCGCCTGCGCGACAGAAGCTTCGACGCCGACGCCGCGTAGATAGAAGTCGCCGATCATACGCTGCGCCCCGGCATCGCCCTGTTGTGCGGCGCGCAGCCACAGCTGAAACACCTGCGCCAGCTCATCCCCACCGGTGCCCGCGGCCATGCGCAGCGCGGTCAGTGCCGCAATTGCGCCGGCGTGTCCCTGCAGGGCTGCACGCTCGTACCAGAGCGCAGCGCTGTCGCGGTCCACCGGCGCGCCGTTGCCCTGGATCAAGATATCGCCCAGCCGGGCTTGCGCAAAGGCATTGCCACCGTTAGCCGCGCGCTTTAACCAGAGCATCGCCTGTCGCTGATCCTCAGCCAGGTGTTTGCCTTCGAAATACATCAGCCCGAGCATCGCCTGCGCATCGGCATGGCCCTGGATGGCGCCGGCGGTGAGCAAGCCGATGATGCGCTTGGCTGTCGGGACGGCCGGATCGGGGCGCTCCAGCCGCTGCGCGAGCAGGCACGCGGCGGCTGAACTGCCGAGCTCTGCGGCGCGCACCAGCCAGCGCGTGGCGGCCTGCAGGTCCCGCGGCAAATATTCGCCGGCCGTAGACTGATGATGCAGGGCCCAGGCGGCCTCCATGCTGCCCGCATCGGCGGCCTCTTCCAGCAACCGCAGACCGCGCGCGGTATCCTGCGGCACTCCCAGACCACGAAAGTGCAGGAACGCCAGGTTGTAACGACCCGCCGCGACACCGTAGACCGCGGCCTGGGTATAGCAGCGCGCGGCGATGGTGTAGTTCTGGCGCGTCTGCTGACCGGTGGCATAGAGAATGCCCAACTGCAGGCTGGCCGCGCCGCTGCCTTGACTCGCCGCCTGGCGGTACCAGTTGTGTGCGGCGCGCGGGTCGCGCGCAATGCCGAGGCCGCCGAGCTGCAGCGTGCCGAGGTGATAAAGCGCGTTGACGTCGCCCTGCGCGGCGGCACGCACAAACCAGTCCGCCGCGGCCTGAAAGTCCTGCAGCAGCCCCAAGCCTTCCGCGGACAGCGCCCCGAACCGATCATAGGCCGCGGTGATGTTTTGATCGGCCGCCTTGGCGAGCCAGCGTGCGGCCTCGGTCGCGTCGCGTGGCACGCCCTCGCCGGCGAGGTACATCTGCCCCAGCAGATACTGCGCCTCGCCAACGCCGACATCCGCAGCCTGACGGCACAACGCGGCCGCACTGCTAAGATCCGGGTCCGGGCCCGACCGAAACAGCTGCGCCAGCGACAGCCATGCCTTCAGATATCCGCGGCTCGCCGCGCGACGCAGCCAGGTCTCGGCCTGCGAGGCACTTTGCGTCACGCCTTGGCCACGCCGATGCAGTTCACCGAGATGAAACATGGCGGCCGGCTGGCCCGCATTCGCCGCCCGTTCCAACAGCGTTGCCGCACGTGCGTCATCGTGCGGCACGCCATCGCCGAACAGCAGCAGCATGGCGAGGCATAGTTGACCCGTCGAGTTCCCGCGCGCCGCGCACAGCTCCAGCCACGCCAGCGCGCGCGCATGATCAGCGCGCTCTCCATAGCCGCCGCCGTGAAGCAGGCCGAGCCCGAGCTGGCCGGCAGGATGCTGCTGGGTCGCGGCTGCCGCAAACCAGCGCTCCGCCTCGATCAAGTCACGCGCCACTCCGAGCCCGCTCGCATACTGATGGCCAAGCCGCGCCTGAGCCGCCGCATCGCCGGTCTGCGCCGCGCGCGTATTCCACTGCGCGGCCTGCCCAGGATCCTGCGGTACCGCCAGCCCCTGGGGAAACAGGCGCTTGAGCAGCGAGTCGTGGCTCGCCCCCGCCTCCAGATGCGACAGGGCCGCAGGCGTCGCGCTGCCCGGGGCGGCCATACCGACCAGATAGATTTCTCCGAGCCGCCCCATTGCCGGGGGCGAGCCTTGCTCGGCCGCGGTGCGAAACCAGCGCACCGCCTCGACGAAGCTCTGAAGCACGCCCTCGCCGCGCTCGTACAGCTGGCCTAGGCGTAGTTGTGCCTGCCCATCGCCGTGCTCGGCGAGCGCGCGAAACATTTCTGCCGCATCGGAGTGCCACCCGCGCGCGTACATCTGTTCGGCGCGCGCGCGCGTCGGGGAACGCTTGCGTGCATTCAGCCTGCGTGCATTCAGGTTGGAGAGGAATGATCGGCAGTAGTTGAACACCTGGTTCACTTCCACTGCTGCGGCATTGAGCCATGAGTAGGCTTCCGCACGAACCTTCAACGGAAGAGTGCGCGTGAACGAGAGCGGCATGAGCGTATTATCGCTCTTCACAGGCGCTCGTGCTCCACTTCAGTTGCGCAACTCACTGGTGGATCGCGACGTCCATGTCGCTTCTTCGTGCGCTTGTCGAACGACCGGCGAAGCGTTCCTTATCCTGGCCTAATACCGCTAGCCGGTCTTTCGATACTCAAGATCGGTTTTGATTGGTTTCCCAGCGTCACGACCACGGATTTGACTGGCGCTGTGGTACAGACCTTGGTGTGGCGTGCGTGTGATGGCTGTTTAGATCTCAGAATCGTAGTCGTCGCAGCGACTGGACGCGCCCAGGTAACGATCATGCCGGCGACACAGGCCGTCGGATGCACGCACCGAAGCGAACATCGATCCGAGGCTCTTCAGGCCCGGCATCTGCCGCTCGATTTCGTGCGGCGCCTGGCAGAAATATCGGCAGCTGCCGCAGCGCTCCTCCGGCGCCATACGACTTGGCGCCGACGATTCGTGCGTCGCACCGTGCTGCGTCAGCGCCCAGCCGTTCATTGACCGAACCGCGTCCAGAAGCCGACGAACACCTGGGTCGACAACAGGTAGCCGAGCACGACGTTGACTGCGACACCGGCGGTGAAGGCATAGAACGGCCGGGCGCCGCCGGTGAAGAACTCGCGAAAGCGTGTGGTCAGACCGATCGCCAGGAAGGTGAAAGTGAAGGCCCAGACCCGCAGCACCTGCAGCGGTGCCACCAGCGCGGGCTGCACTATCTTTTTATAGTCCGCATAGCTGTAGCCGCTCGAGATCACGGTGACGATCGCGGAAGCGATCAGAAAACCGAGCACGAACTTCGGAAAACGTTGCCAGATCTCGCCCGGATTCGCCTTCGAGCGGATGCCGGTGGATTGCCAGCGCGTGGTGGCGACGATCGACAGCACGAATGCCCAGACGCCAATCCATACGTCGCGGCCTATCACCTTCATCAGCGTAAAGGCGTTGACGGCGGCGTCGGGGTTGCCGCTGATGCCGGCGACGTGGCCGGCGTAGCCGCCGTAGGCCTGCGCGGCGGCCAGGCCCGCCGCGTCGGCGAATTCGGAAGTTCCGATCCACGCCCCGGCCACCCCGGTCGGCAACCGCAGCGCTCGGGCCAGTAGCGGCAGGATGAAAATCGCCAGGATCGCCCAGAAGATCACCAGCGAAATGGCAATCGAGGCCTGCTCCTTGCGGGCGCCCACCGCGCCGGCGGTGGCGATCGCACCGGACACGCCGCACACCGCGCCCCCGGTCCCGAGCGTCGCCGCCAGGCGCCGATCCAGTCCCAGGCGTATCGCAGTAAGGTAGATGACGCCGAAGGTCACCAGCGACACGATCGCAGCCTGCACAATGGCGACCGGCCCCGCCCAGGCAATCAGTGTCAGCGGCAGGCTGGCGCCCAGCAGCACGATGCCGGTCTTGATATACAGTTCGACGCGCAAGCCGGCATCGGCCCATGTCGGTACACCGATGGTATTGGCGATCAACAGGCCGATCACCAGCGCGACCAGCGGCGGCTCGAGGTTGTAGTGCGACGCCTGCTCCCACTGGCCCAGCAGATAGAGGCCGAGCGTGACTGCATAAAGCAGCGCGAAGGCGGGCAGGAAGCGCGACAGTCTGTACCCAAGCGCGCTGACGCCGATTCCAAACAGCGTAGCCCACAGCGCGAACAGCGCCAGGTATTGCGCGGCGTGCTCGCGCAGCTGGCCGACGGCTTCAGGCCAGGCCTTCCACTTCTGCGGGGCAACCGCCAGCCATTTGAGGCTGCCGCCGCCGGCCACCAACCCGGCGGCGACCGCAACCAGGCCGAGTCCGATCCAGATTGCCCACCAGTCGTCCTTCCTGATGAAATCGGCCCAGGCCGATTCGCGCTTTGGCGCGTGCACCTGGCTTTGTGCAATCTCTGTCATGGACGGCTCCGGTACTGGATAGGCAGCCAATCCACGATAGACATCCCGATTGTGACGGTCCAATAGCCATTTGCCATGACTAATTTTTGTTTCGCTATGTAGCCAGGTGGTCGCGGCACGGCGCGAGCCATCCGGCGACAGGTCGCCGGCTCAATTTCTACGCGACTGCAAGCGCAGCGCTGCTGACACGGGCGGCTCCGACCTGGCCCGCCTGGCGTTCGGATAGCTCGGCACGCGCCGGCCGGCGTCTGAAGGCGTCGATCGACGCCAGCAGATCCAGCGGCGAGACCGTGCTGCGGCCGGCGCTGTACTTGAGGACGCCGCGACGATTCAGCGACTCATCGACGATCAGCACGAAGCGCGGCGTCAAATTCAGGATTTCATCGCGCAGGCTGCGCGCCGCCATGTCGATCACGCCGTCGTGCTCGCCTGCGGCCTGCAGCCGCAGCAGGCGGTAATCGCAGATCAGCTCTCCGACCCAGCTGCCATCAGGCACGCCGGGGGCTCCCCGGCAGGCGAGCGGGCTCACGCGGCGGGCACGAAACTCATCGCGCAGGATTTCCAGCCAACGATCGCGTTCCAGCCCCTGGTCCTGAAAATCGGCCGGGTGCGAAAACAGCAACGCCCAGTCCCCGCCGAGCCAGTCGCGCAGCAGCGGCGCTGAACAATCGATGTCTGCAGCGCATAAAGTCGCCATCACCGTCCTCCTTCAACCGTGCCGTCCGGGCATTGCGATCGATTCTAGGAGGGGCAGCGATGACAATGCAGTGGCCGCCCGGTGACAAACCAGTGATCTCGCCTTACGGGCGCTCGTCGGAGGAGCCGGCCGCGAGGCGATCGAACACGGTTTTCATCGAACTGACACGCGCCAGGTAGGCGTGGACCTCGTGATCGCCACAGCGCTGGCCATCCAGCAGATGAAATCCGCGCCTCGCGAAACCATCGCCGGCACCGGCGCCGCAAAGATGAATCACCGCCGCCAGCTGCTGCTTTTCCGGCAGCGAGGCCGACAGCAGCCGGCGACGCTCGAGAATGATCGCGACACTGCGGTCGAGGTACGCCGATGTCAGCTCGACCGCGTGACTGGGCACTACCCGGAAATACAGGCTGTTGAACCAGCATGACTGCCAGTCGTTCCAGGGTCCATCCTGCGCCACCGCGTGATCGTGAATGCAATAGCGCCGCGCCTCTGCAAACGTGCCGTCGGTAATCTGATACATCCCGACTGCGCTGGAAGCCGGCCGGTACACGTCCGACGGCTGCGTCGTATGCCAGGACCAGCGCCAGTAGGTACGCACCAGCGGATTTCCCGAACCCTCGACCTGGGCCATCGCCGCGAGCAGGTCGGGCGTCATCACGCTGGTTGCGTGCTTCCTGAAAATGGGCGCGTATTGTCGCCAGGTTTCAGCTGGCGACTTGTAGAGTGTCGCACTGACCGGAAAGAACAGCTCCGATGGCTTGCGGATCACCTGATAGATCCAGTTGAGGCTGAGCGCGGCAACCAGCACCAGCGCAGCACTGATGAGCACCTGCAAGGCTGGCGATGCGCGCCGAAAAGAGCGCCACCAGCGCACCCTGGTGCGAGCGTCCGGCCAAAGGCGCGACCGCAGCAAGCGACGCAGCCGCCTGCTTGCCATTGTCCACCGGCTAACTGGCCGTGGGTCGCGACGCGGCATCAGCGGCGCAGCAGGTCCGGTCATCCGGCGCGAACAGCGGCTGGGGCAAGCGGCGAGGAATTTGCGTGCCGGTCACGAGCGCACGGCTTCAGAGCGCCTGCTTCGCCGCCGCCGCGCGAGCATCATTGAGTGCCTGCCAGTTGGCTGCGTACCTGTGTGCTTCGTCGTATTTCGCAATGGCATCCGTGAAGCGACCCTTCGCGGCCAGCACGTCGCCCCAGGCCTTTAGCGGATCCGCCCAGTGCGGGCCGCGTTCGTGAGCATCTTTGAGCCTGGCTTCGGCGCCGCTGACGTCACCGTGGCGGCCGAGGGCCACGCCCCAGGAATAGTAGGCAGCCGGCAAGTCGGGTGCGAGTGCGACCGCCTCTGCATAGGCCTTCTGCGCGCCAGCCCAGTCGCGGCGACCATCGAGGATGTCGGCGCGAAAGCGGTAGCAGTCCACGTACGTGCCCGTTGACTTGAGCACGGCGTCGGCCTTTTCCGGGTGTCCCGCGGCTTCCTCGGCGGGCGCGATCCAGCACGCGTAACCCGGAAAATTAAACATCACGCCAGGATCGACAAATGTCGCGCCGAAGGCCTCCATCTCTGCCGCCGCCCTGGCGACATCGCCTGCCTCCGCCGCCAGGCGTCCGCGCAGGAAGTGACTCAGCACCGGGATGCTGGGATCGGTGGGGTCTGGCTTTACGGTCTGCAGCGTAATGTCGGCCGACGCAAGGTCGTGCTGCCTGATCTCGATATCTGAAATTTGGATTCCGGCGGATCCGGCACTTGCTCCCACGCCGCCATTGGCGTCGGCATCGGCGATGATCGCGTCGCGCCAGGGTCCCAGGTTCCACACCAGCAGATCGACGTTCTGGTAATAGGTCTCGGGTGCGCGACCGGGTCGTCCACCCGCGATCCGGCGCATCACCTCGCCCGCCCTCCAGGCGCCCTGTTCGTCGCCGAGCGCTTCGAGCGCGAGGGTGATGTTGTTGTGGGCGACCCAGTAGTCGGGCTTTATCCTGATAGCGGCACGATACAGCGCGAGTGCATCGCGAGTCTTCCCGGTACTGGCGGTCGCATTGGCCCAGGTGTTCAGCAGGTAAGGTCGATCGGCCTTGTCCGCGCCGGCAATGGCCTCACGACTGAAACTGATCGCCTCGTCGTTGCGCCCGCGGTTGAGCAGATAATAGGCCCACAGTACCGGCTCTGACTGCGCATAGACATACCCGGCAGCGTCGATCGACAGCTTGCCGAGATCACCCGCCGAGCCGGTGAAAGTCTTGGGCGCAACGCCGTCACCGCGCACCGTAAGTGCAAGCCCGGCAGTGTCTGTCTGGACAAGCTCGCCCTCGATGTGAAGGTCATTCCCGAAGCGCGCTTTCAGCATGCGCGACAGCTCGCCCAACGACACTCCCGATTCCGGAACGGCAAGCTTGATTTCGCCTGACCAGGCATTGGCGAGATCACGCTTTGCAGCGTCGGCCCGCGTCGCGCTCTGCAGTCGGCGCAGTTCGTCGAGAACACCGGCCGCCACGACTCTTCCTGTCAGGCCACGGGCAAGCAACGCCGGCGGTGCATCGAACGACTCGACCACGACGCTGCGGGAAGTCACGGCATCGCGCAGCATGACGAGAATGCCTGCGCCAACGACCGTCGCGAGCAGGGCCATGAACAGCTGGAACGCGACCCGCAGCCTCAGTCCCGCGCGTCGAATCTTCTCCTCGCGCAGCTGATTGCGCAAATGCGCGAGGCGCAGGGCGTGCTCTTCCTGCAGATGCTTCTTCTGCACCTGCAGCAGCTGTGACTGGTCGCGCAGGAAGGCTGACGTCTCGCGCGCGACCTCCGGATCCTGGCGCGAGGCAATGGCAGCGACCGCTGCGGCAAACGCCTCGGCGCCGACCTGGGCCTCCGAGGTCTCTGCCTCGGTCTTATCGGCGTCTGCCCCGACCAGTCCACCAAGCAACCCTTCAGCCATGTTGCACCCTATACCTGCCGAATGAATCCAGCGCTCGGCTTCGGCTCTATCCAAACGGCACGCGCGCGAGCACACAGGTCGCCGTCATAGTCGAACAATGCCGTGCCGACTTCGTACTTGCGGCCGCTGGCCGCTATCCTCCAGCCGATCACGATGCAGGGCTCATCGATATGCACGCAGCGGTCGACGTGCACGCTGTATTCTCCGAGCAGCATCGCAACCCCGTCGCTTCGTGCCGCGAAATAACCGGGACAATCGAGCGCCGCGCTCATGAATTCCGGCCGAACCTTGCCGTCGCCGGCCGATAACGACACGTCCGGCACCCAGGTCGCAGCCACCTGGTCGTGGCCGGACAGCTCACCGGCGAAGATGCGCAGGCCATCGCCGCGCGCCCGATCGGTGCCGCAGACGAAGCAGGCTGGAAAGGCGTGATGGGCGAAACCGATGAAATGGCGTGACGCATCCAGCGCCCGCAGATAATCGGGTGCCTGCGGCACCGCCAGCTCGAAGGCCGCCGGCTGCGCCCGGGCCAGTATCTCCCCCTGGTGCAGCAGCTCCAGCGCTGCGCTGCCCTCGCCGCGCACTTCGAGCGGCACCTGCAGCGGAATCGGTTTTTCGATTCGCACGCGCACCAGGTCGGGAGAGTAGCGCGCCAGCAGGCCGGCGAAATAGCCGCCGTTGGCGTAGCCGGGTGGGCCACAGAATCGCTCATCGACCGTGAAACTAGCCACTGCACGACCTCCAGGCGGAGATGGCGCGACAGTTTACCCACTCATCGGCGTGGCGGCCGAAGTGCCGCGAGCCACGGCTGCGGCGATTCGCCGCGCTCCAGCACTTCCACCAGCGCCGAGCCAACGATGACCCCATCCACCATGCCTCTCAGGGCCTCGACCTGCTCGCGCGCGCGTATGCCAAAGCCGGCGCACACCGGCACGCTGGCCGCCGCGCGCACGCGCACCAGATAATCGGCGATCTCCTTCGGTGCCGCGGCCTTGTTGCCGGTCGTGCCGGTCATCGTGACCGCATAGACAAAACCCTGGCTCGCACCCGCCACCCTGGCAAGCCGCTCCGGCGGCGTCACCGGGGTCACCATCTGTACCAGCGCCAACCCGTGCGGTGACAGTGCCACGCGCAAGTACTCGCTCTCATCGAATGGCAGATCGGGCACGATGAAACCGCAGACACCGACGCGCACAGCGTGCTTGGCCAGCGCCGTAAGACCAAAAGCCAGCAGCGGGTTCATATAACTCATCAGCAGCAGCGGGGTGGCCAGCGGCGGCTGCGACCCGAGCTGCTCCAATATCCAGCTGAGCGTCACGCCGGCGCGCAGCGCCTGCTCGCTGGAACGCTGGATGGTGACACCATCGGCCATCGGATCGGAGAACGGCACCCCGATTTCGACCACATCGGCTTCGCTGGCAACGGCCGCCAGATGTTCGCGAAATCTTTCGCGGCTCGGAAAGCCCGCGGTCAGAAACGCCACCAGTGCCGGCTGGCCATGCTTGGCCGCGTCGCGCAGTGCCGACACGATGCGCTCGTGCGGTAACACGGTGCCAGCCGGCGATGATGTCGCGGTCATGGCTGAGCCTCTTTGAGCGCCGAGGCGAGCGGCGCCAGCAAGCTCTGGGTCAGCGTCAGCATGTCCTTATCGCCGCGCCCCGACACCCCGACCAGGATGCGCGTACCGGGATGCGATGCGGCCCAACGGCGCGCCCCGGCGAGCGCGTGCGCGCTCTCGATCGCCGGCAGGATGCCTTCGCACTCACAGCATTCCTTCACCGCCGCAAGTGCCTCATCGTCGCTCGCCGCCTCGTAGCGCACGCGACCGATCGATGCCAGCAGCGCGTGTTCCGGGCCCACGCCAGGATAGTCCAGCCCGGCCGATATCGAATGCGTCTCCTGGATCTGGCCGTGTCGATCCTGCAGCAGCATCGAATAACTCCCGTGCAGCACCCCGGGGTGGCCGTAGACCAGCGTGGCCGCATTGTCTCCCAGTCCGGCGCCGCGGCCGCCGGCCTCGACGCCGAGCATGGCGACGCTGCGATCGCCGAGAAAAGCGTGAAACAGGCCGATGGCATTCGATCCGCCGCCGACGCAGGCGACCACCAGATCGGGCAGCGCACCGGCGTGCTCGAGCATCTGCGCACGAGCTTCGCGCCCGATGATCGCCTGCAGTTCGCGAACGATGTACGGATAGGGATGAGCGCCCACCGCCGAACCGAGCAGGTAGTAGCTGCTGGTCGGATCGGAGACCCAGTCACGCAGCGCCTCGTCGATCGCCGCACGCAGCGTACGATCGCCGCTCGCGACCGCAACCACGGTGGCCCCGAGCAGCTTCATTCGCCCGACATTGGGCGCCTGGCGCGCCATGTCGACCTCGCCCATGTACACCGTGCACGGCAGGCCGACGCGCGCGCAAGCCGCCGCGCTGGCGACCCCATGCTGGCCCGCGCCGGTCTCCGCCACCACGCGCCTGGCACCCAGCCGGCGCGCCAGCAGTGCCTGGCCGAGCGCGTTGTTGATCTTGTGCGCACCGGTGTGCGCGAGGTCCTCGCGCTTTAGCCACACCTGCGCGCCCCAGCGCTTCGACAGGTGCGGCGCCGGGCTGATCGGCGTCGGCCGGCCTACCCAGTCGCGCAGTTGCTGATCCAGCTCGGATTGAAATTCAGCATCCGCGAGCCAGCGGCGTGCGCCGCGCTCCAGTCTTTCGTGCGCCGGAATCAGCGTCTCCGGCACGTAGCGACCGCCAAACGCCCCGTAGCGCCCGCGCTCGTCCGGGTAACGCCCCGCCAGCAGATCCGCCAGCGCGCGCTCGTGTTCCGGCACCGTATCAATCTGTTCAATTTGCATCATGAGCCATCCCCTGCAATGCCGCCCTCGCGGCTTCGACAAATTCAGCGATCTTCTGCACGCTCTTGCGGCCCGGAGCCGACTCGACACCGCTCGACACATCGACGCCATAGGGTCGCACGGCGCGGATCGCGGCGGCGATATTGTGCACATTGAGCCCGCCGGCCAGTATCAGTTCGCTCGCACGCGCCAGCCTCGCGGCCGTTTCCCAATCCGCTGCTGCGCCGCTGCCGCTGCGCGCGCCTTCGAACAGGAATCGGCGCGGCAGCGGGGTGCCGGCAGCGACATCGGCGCGCAGCACCGGCAGGCGCGCCAGCGTATCGGGCAGGCGCAGGCGCTCGAAGTCGGACAGGTCGGCCTGCAGCGCGTCGGGCTTGAATACGCGGATTATCTGGTCGATCAGCGGCTGTTGCGGATGCAAGGTCACGGCGACCAGGGTGGCACGAGAGCGCGCACCAGCCGCCAGCTGCGCCGCCTGCGCGGGTTCCAGCCGGCGTACCGACGCCGAGAACACGAACCCGATCGCGTCCACCCGTGCCGCCAGCGCCGCTTGCACCGCATCCGGGTCGGTCATGCCGCAGATCTTCAGCCACATGACAGCCTCAGGCCCGTGCGCCGGCGCGCCCGGCCGCCAGCATCGAGGCGGCGAGCTTGAGCGGATCGCCCGATTGCATCAGCGCGCTGCCCACCAGCGCGACGTCATAGCCCTCGGCCGCCAGGCGCGCCGCGTCGGCGCCGGTCGACACCCCGCTCTCGGCCACCCGCGGCACCGTGCGCGGCAGCAGCGGCGCCAGCGCCTCGAGCCTGCCGGGCACGACCTTGAGCGTCACCAGGTCGCGGCAATTCACCCCCACCAGTAGCGCTGCGCGCCGCCCATGCTCGCGCACCAGTTCGGCCGCCAGTTTCAGATCGACCTCATCGAAAGCTTCCAGCAGCGTGAACAGTTCCAGCTGTGCCGCGGCCTCGAGCAGTGCTTCGATCTGGGCACGGGTCAGCATGCGCAGAATGATCAGCACGCCGCCCGCCCCGGCCAGCCGCGCCTCATACACCTGGTAGGCATCGACAAGGAAATCCTTGCGCATCACCGGGATGCGCCCCGCCAGCCCCTGCGCCGCCTGTGTGACATGCGCTAGCGTGCCATCGAAGCGGCTGGGCTCGGTCAGGACCGAGATGGCCGCGGCGCCGGCATCGGCGTACGCGGCCACGCGCACGGCGATGTCATCGCTGGCTGGCCTGAGCTGTCCGGCCGCCGGCGAGCGCCGCTTGACCTCGGCGATCAGATCAAAGCCGTGTTGCGACAGCCGCAGCGCTGGTGCCCTCGGCACCGCCCTGGCCAGAGCCTGAAGTTCTTGCTGCGGACAAAGCTGCTGCGCGCGCGCGACCCGCGCGTGACTGGCCTGTGCCATCGCGGCGAGAAAATCCGCGCTCACAGGCCGGGACTCGCACGCAGTTTTTCCTCGGCGCCGAAGCGCTCCAGACGCAACAGCAGATCGGCGGCAGCACCCCCGTCGATCGCCTGCGCTGCGCGCGCGATCGCCAGCGTGGCGGAACTCTCGCGGCCGCTGACTTCCAGCGCCAGTGCGGCGCCGAGCAGCAGCGCGTGCCGATGCGCCGCGCCGCCGCCGCCGTGCAGCACGCGCGTGAGCTCGAGCGCATTGTGAGGAGCGTCGGCGCCGGCCAGCGCGCCGGCATCGCACTGCGGTAAACCATAATCGGCCGGTGTGCGCTGCTCGCGGCGCACGCTCTCGGCACCGACATCGAACAGCGTAAAGCTGCCGATCGGTGTCGGCTCGTCCCAGCCTTCGGCGCCGTGAATCACGAAGGCGCGTTTGATGCCG
This sequence comes from Gammaproteobacteria bacterium, assembly GCA_013289615.1. Lineage (GTDB taxonomy): Bacteria > Pseudomonadota > Gammaproteobacteria > Steroidobacterales > Steroidobacteraceae > FEN-1191. The sequence continues at coordinate 103,091 of JABCZO010000003.1, read as the reverse complement.
CTGCCGACCAGCGAATGCGCCATCAGTTCCGCGGTCGCGATGCTGAAGGCGCCGATCACCAGGTGTGGCGGCGCCGCCGGGTTACTCAGCGGGCCAAGCAGGTTGAACACGGTGCGCACCCCCAGTGCCGCGCGCACCGGTGCGATGCTCCTGGTGGCGGCGTGGTAGTAGGGCGCAAACAGAAAGGTAAAGCCGAGCGCGGCAAAGCAGCGGCCGGCCGCGGTTTCGTCCAGCGGCAGCGGCAGCCCCAGCGCCTCCAGTACGTCGGCGCTGCCGGCGCGGCTCGAGATCGCGCGATTGCCGTGCTTGACCACCGGCAGTCCGCAGGCAGCCGCCAGCAGCGCGGCGCCGGTGGACAGATTCAGGCTGCCGGAGCGATCCCCGCCGGTGCCGACGATATCGACTGCGTCGGGCAGTGCCGGCAGCTGCGGCAGGCGCGCCAGCGAGCGCATCGATCCGGCAAAGCCGCGCAACTCCTCGGCCGTGACGCCCTTGGCCTGCAACGCGGCCAGCAGTGCGCCGGCGAGCGCCGGCGCCAGGTCATGCGCGGTCAGCGCGGTCAGCAGCTGCGCGGCCTCCTGCTGACTGAGATTCTCGCGCTCGAGCAGCCGATCGAGCATCGCACGCAGCACCAGGGCGTCAGTCATGAGCGTGACCTCAATCCGCGCCGCGCTCGCCGCCGCTGAAGCGCAGGAAATTGCGCATCATCGCCGGTCCGTCCGGCGTCAGCACGCTCTCTGGATGAAACTGTACGCCCTCGACCATCAGCTGACGGTGGCGCACGCCCATGATCTCGCCTTCGGCCGTACGGGCGCTGACCTCGAGCTCGGCCGGCATCGAATCGGCTTCGGCTATCAGCGAGTGATAGCGGCCGACCTCGCAGCCCGCGGCAACATCCTCGAACACGCCGCGTTCGTCGTGATCGATCAGCGAGGTCTTGCCATGCATCAGCCGGCCGGCGCGCAGCACCGTGCCGCCGAACACCTCGACGATCGATTGATGCCCGAGGCACACGCCAAACACCGGGATCAGTCCGGCGAAAGCGCGCACCATCGGCATTGATACCCCGGCGCGCTGCGGCGTGCCAGGACCGGGCGAGATGCACAGGTGCGTCGGGGCCAGCGCGCGCGCTTCTTCCACCGTGATGGCGTCGTTGCGATAGACACGCACGTCCGCGCCCAGCACCAGGAACCCCTGCACCAGGTTGTAGGTGAAGGAGTCGTAGTTATCGATCAGCAGCAAGCGCGCCCTCACAGGCCCTCCTCCGCGAGTTTCAGCGCGCCCAGCAGCGCCGCACTCTTGGCGAGCACCTCATCGTGCTCGGCCGCCGGTATGCTGTCGGCGACGATGCCGGCGCCGGCCTGGTAGCTGTACTCATCGTCATGAAACACCAGCGTGCGTATCGTGATCGCCTGATCCATATCGCCCTGGGCTCCGAAGTAGCCGATCGTGCCGCCGTACAGGCCGCGCCTCACCGGCTCGAGCTCCTCGATGATTTCCATGGCCCGCACCTTGGGCGCACCGACCAGCGTGCCGGCCGGAAACGTTGCAGCGAACAGGTCGAAGGCGTCGCACTGCGCCGCGAGCTGGCCGCGCACGCCGCTGACGATGTGCATCACGTGGCTGTAACGCTCGATCGAGCGATACGGTTCGACCCGCACACTGCCGGGGATGGCAACGCGGCCCAGGTCATTGCGCGCCAGATCCACCAGCATCACGTGTTCGGCATTTTCCTTGATATCGGCGCGCAGTTCGGCCTCCAGCCGTGCATCGACCAGCGCATCGTCGGCCCGCGGTCGCGTGCCGGCAATCGGCCGCAGCTCCGCCTGCCCGCGGCTGAGCTTCACGAGTGCCTCGGGTGATGAGCCCACCACGGTCATGGCACCGAGCCGGCAGAAGTACATGTAGGGCGATGGGTTGATCAGCCGCAGCGCGCGATAGACCTGGAACGGGTCGAGCGCATGCCGGCCCGCGAAGCGCGATGACAGCACCAGCTGGTAGACGTCGCCGGCGCCGATGTAGTCCTGCACCCGCTGCACGCCGCCGATGTATTCAGCGCGCGTCAACGCCGGTGTCGGCACGCTGAAGCCGCCGCCGGTGCGGATGAAGGGCACCGCACCGCGCAGCGCGCGGATCAGCTCGCGGCGCAGCGATTCGCGCTCCGCGTCGCTGCCGGCGTGCAGCAGCGCAATGCCGCGGCTGACGTGATCGAATACCAGCAGCGAGCGCGGCGCCAGGTAATGCAGCAGCGGCACGGCCGGCAGCGGCGCCAGGCGTTGTGGCAGGCGCTCGAAAAAACGCACGACGTCGTAGGAGGTAAAGCCGACCAGGCCGCCCGCCAGCGGCACCTGTCCGAGCGTCGGGGTCGGGGACGGCAGCCGGCGCAACGCGGTGCGCAGGCCGTCGAGCAGTTCCGCCTGGGTACGCGGCAGCGCACGCCGTTCGTCACCGAGCACGAACGACTGCTGGTCGAGCCGCACCTGCAGCACGTCGCCAAAGCCGATGAAGGAATAACGTGCGATGCGCTCGCCGCCCTCGACGCTTTCGAGAAGAAAGCGCGGCTCGAACGGCGCGAGTTTGGCGAACGCCGACACCGGTGTGTCGAAATCGCCGGCGATGTCGAAGGGCGGCTTCATAATAATAAAAAACCCATCCCGGATGCTTCCGGAGATGGGTCTGGTGTTTGCTTGTACCTGTTAGATTCGAATTAAGACATGCCGCAACGTCCAGCGCCCACTCCGCTAGCGAAGCTGCGCCACCACCACGCACCGGCGGACCCGACGATCACTGACATAGGCGCCGGAGTATGGCGAGCGCCGCGGCCGTGCGTCAAGAATGTGTCAGGAACGCGCTGGCGGCTGGCGCAGGGCACGGCACAGGTCCTCGGCCGCGTCGACGATACTGGGCCCGAGGCGGCTCAGGCGCTGGTCGGTCCATGAGATCACGCGTCCGGAACGCACCGCCTGCATCGACGGATAGGCCTGCCAGGCGGCCAGCCACTCGAGCCCGGCTTTCTGGTCGGGTGGCAGCGCCAGGATGATCTGCGGGTCGCGCGCCAGTACCGACTCGAGCGTGACCGCTGGTCCCGGATCGCCAAGGTCCTCGTAGACGTTGCGATAGCCGCAGGCGTGAATCACATCGGTCATGATCTGGGTGCGGCCGACCGTATAGATCGGCCGGTTCCACACCTGGATCAGCACCGTGGCCGGCGGCGCCTGCCGGTAGAGGCCGCGCAGCGCCGCGATCCGCTCGCCGAACTGCGCGGCGGCCGCCTGCGCCTGCGCTGGCGTGCCGGCCAGGCGACCCAAGCGCAGCAGGCTCGATGGAAGATCGTCCAGGCCGGTCAGGCGATGCCGATAGATGCGAAGACCGACGCCTTGCAGGCGCGCGAGCTGCGTTGCCGAGGTGCCGCCGCTCCACACCACCACCACGTCCGGATGCAGCGCCAGGATGCGCTCCAGGTCGAAGCTCTGGGCATCGCCGATGCGCTCGATTGCTTTGGCCGCTTCCGGCTCGTTGGAGTACTGGCTGGTGCCGACCACGTGCGCCCCGGCCCCGGCGGCAAACAGCATCGCCGTGGCCCCGGGTGCCAGGCTGACGATGCGCTGCGCCGGGCGCGCCAGCTCGAGCGGGCGCTGTTCGTCATCCTGCAGCTGCAGCGCGGGCGCCGGCGCAGGTGCCGGTGCCGCGGCGCTGTGCGCCGCCGGCAACCGCGCTAGCAGCAGCGCCAGCGCGCCGAGGATGAGCGCGATTGCCTCAGTCGAAGAACGTCGCACTGAATACTGTACCCAGGGCCGCCTGCACGCTGGCGTCCGGCAGTTGCTCCGGCAGGCAGGCATTGTAGAAGCGCATGCCATCAATCAGCGCCATGGTGGCGAACGCCAGATCGCCAGCCGGCGCGGGCGGCTGCCGGTGCATGGCCGCGCTGAACTGGGTGATGAAATAGGCAATCATGTCGCGTTTCTCCAGCAGCAAGGCGCTCAGCCGGGTGCGAAACTTGGCATCGCGCAGCGCCTGCAGCCGCGCTTCGGCCCACAAGACGTAGCTGACATTGCCTCGGTAAACCTGGCTGTAGAACATCTGCAGCTGCTGCTGCATGTCCTGCAGCGACAGGCCGGCGCTCAGGATCTGCTGCAGCCCCTGTTGCACGTCCTGGTGATCGCGCTTGAGAAGCTCGACGAACAATTCCGCCTTGCTGCGGAAATTCGAATGGAACGCGCCGCGGGTGTAGCCGGCGTGGGCGGCGATGTCTTCAACGCTGGCGCCGTTCAAGCCCTTCTTGGCGATGATGACCGCGCCGGCCTCGAGCAGCCGCTGGCGGGTGAGATCACGACTTTCCTCGCGAGTGAGTCTTCGACGTGCCATGCGCCCATGCTAGCACGTCTTCGCGGCGCCAGCATCAGAATACAAAGTTGCTTTCAAATACCAATGCGTATTAGAGTTCAGATATGGATGTTGTGGCGGTGGCCGGGTCTCGAGCGCCGGTCCCCAGGGCTCGCCCGGTCGCTCGTCGGTGTGGCTTGAAGGAGTAGCGCATGAGCCGTCATGATCGCCGCGCCAGCGGCGCGTTTGGGCCTTCGGCCGCCTGGCTGAGCGCCGTTGCCGCCTCGCTCGCCCTGCTGTCGGGCTGCAGCAAGCACAGCGCACCGGCCGAACCCGCACACACCGTGATAGCGCTGCCGGTAGAGGCGGTGGATGGCGCGCTGGCGGCGCGCTTTCCCGGCGAAGTGCATTCACGCTTTGAAATGCCACTGTCATTCCGGGTCGCCGGCCAGCTGCTGTCGCGCTCTGCGCGCCTGGGCGACAACGTGAAGAAAGGCCAGGCGCTGGCAAGACTCGATGATGCCGATGCCTTGAAGATCCAGGCGCAGGCAGCGGCCGCACTCGACGCCGCCGAGCATCGCCTGACTTTCGCGACCCAGCAGCGCGACCGTGACGAGGCGCAGGCGGCGCAGAATCTGATCAGCCAGCTGCAGCTCGATCAGACGCACGACGCGTACGCATCAGCGCTCGCCGGGCGCGATCAGGCCAGGCAGCAACTGGCGCTGGCGCAGGCGCAATTGCACTACAACACGCTGCTGGCCGATAACGACGGCACCATCACCAGCGAGCAGGCCGAGGTAGGTCAGGTGCTCGCCGCCGGCCAGGCGGTGTTCGGCTTTGCCTGGTCGGGTGAGCGCGATGTGTTTTTCAGCGTGCCGGAAGGGCAGCTGGCAGGCGTTTCGGTTGGGCAGGCGGCGACGGTCAGCCTGGTGGCGATGCCAGGCAAAAGCTATGGCGGCCGGGTGCGCGATATTTCCCCGGCCGCTGACCCGCAAGCGCGCACCTATCGCGTCAAACTGGCCCTCGATACGGCCGGACAACAGCTGCCGCTGGGCATGACCGCGCAAGTATCGTTGTCGGCCCCAGCGCCGAGCGGCCCCGTGGTGCGCCTACCGGCCACCGCGCTGTTTCACGACAAGGAGCAGCCGGCGGTTTGGGTGGTGCGCCCGTCCGACTCGCGGCTGGAGCTGCGCCGCGTCACCGTCACCCGCTACGGCGAGCACGACGTGCTGGTCGGCGCTGGCCTTGCCGCAGGCGAGCGGGTCGTCATGCAGGGCGTGCATGCGGTAGCTGCCGGCGAGAAGGTCGAGCCGGTGGCGCCGCCGCATCCCGAGGATGCGCCGCTGTGAGTGATGCTGCGGGCAACGCGGGCGCCGGCACTGCCCACCCGAACAGTACCCACGAGGAAGGCGGGTTCAACCTGTCGGCCTGGGCGCTGCGTCACCAGTCGCTGGTGTTCTTCCTGATGGCGATGGTGGCGTTGTTCGGCTTGCTCTCGTACAGCCGCCTGTCGCAATCGGAGGACCCGCCGTTCACCTTCAAGGTCATGGTGATTCAGACCTTCTGGCCCGGTGCCGACGCCAAGCAGGTACAGGAGCAGGTCACCGACCGCATCGCACGCAAGCTGCAGGAAACCCCGCTGATCGACTTTCTGCGCAGCTATTCGCGGCCCGGCGAATCGCTGATCTTCTTCAACATCAAGGACTCGGCAGCGGCCGCGCGCGTGCCGGAAACCTGGTACCAGGTACGCAAGAAGGTCGGCGACATGAGCTACCAGCTGCCCGCGGGTGTGCAGGGGCCCTATTTCAACGACGAATTCGGCGACGTCTACACCAATCTGTACGCGCTCGAGGGCGATGGCTTCTCACCGGCGCAGCTGCATGACTATGCCGATCAGCTGCGCGCCGAGCTGCTGCGCGTGCCCGGCGTCGCCAAGGTCGACTACTTCGGCGACCAGAATCAGCGCATCTACATCGAGCTGGCGAACGCCAGGCTGTCCAAGCTCGGCATCAGTTCGCAGCAGATCGCGCAGGCGATCGGCGCGCAGAACGCGGTGGCCGCGGCCGGCGTGCTGACCACCGCCGATGATCGCGTCTTTGTCCGCCCCAGCGGCCAACTCGAGGGTACCGATGCGCTCGGCGACACGCTGCTGCGCATCAACAACCAGACTTTCCGGCTGGGCGATATCGCCACCATCCGGCGCGGCTACGACGATCCGCCGGGACCGCAGATGCGCTTCATGGCGCAGCCGGTGCTGGGCATCGGCGTGTCGATGCAACCCGGCGGCAACGTGATCCAGCTCGGCAAGGCACTCGAGCGGGCGACCCGGCAACTGCAGCAGCGCCTGCCGGCAGGACTGACGCTGGCTGAAGTCACCAGCATGCCGCGCGCGGTGTCGCATTCGGTCGATGATTTTCTGGCGTCGGTGGCCGAAGCGGTCGCCATCGTGCTGCTGGTCAGCCTGCTGAGCCTGGGAGTGCGCACCGGCATGGTGGTGGTGATCTCCATTCCGTTCGTACTGGCGGCCACGGCGCTGTTCATGGATATGCTCGGCATCGGCCTGGACAAGGTGTCGCTGGGCACGCTGATCCTGGGACTGGGGCTGCTGGTGGACGACGCCATCATCGCGGTCGAGATGATGTCGGTAAAGCTCGAGCAAGGCTGGAGCCGCGTGCGCGCTGCCGCGTTCGCCTACACCAGTACCGCATTTCCGATGCTGACCGGCACGCTGGTCACGGTTTCCGGTTTCCTGCCGATCGCGCTGGCCAAGTCGAGCACCGGCGAATACACCCGTTCGATCTTCCAGGTGTCCGCGATTGCGCTGTTATTGTCGTGGGTCGCCGCGGTGATCGTGATTCCGCTGCTGGGCTATCACATGCTGCCCGAGCGTAGCGCACACGCGCCGGCGGGCGGGGAATGGTGGCGCCGTCTGCTGCCGCACCGCTGGCGTCCGGCAGCGGCGACGCCGGGCGGCGCGCCTCGAGACGGCGAGCCGGACATCTACGACACCGCGTTCTACCGCCGCTTTCGCGGCTGGGTGGATTTCTGCCTGCAGCGCCGCTTTCTGGTGCTGGGCCTGGTGGTGGTGTTGTTCGTCATCGCGCTGGCCGGCTTTGCGCTGGTGCCCCGCCAGTTCTTCCCCAGCTCCGACCGGCCCGAGCTGCTGGTCGATCTGCGCCTGCCCGAAGGCGCATCGATCGACGCGTCGCTGTTGCAGGTGAAGCGCTTCGAGGCCGCCATCAAGGATCGGCCCGAGATCAGCAACTACGTGAGCTTCGTCGGCAGCGGCGCGCCGCGCTTCTATCTGCCCCTGGATCAGCAACTGACACAGCCCAACTTCGCGCAGTTCGTGATAACCGCCAAGGACGTCGAGCGGCGCGAACAGCTGGCGCGTTACCTCGATCCGCTGCTGGCGCGCGACTTCAGCGCGCTACGCAGTCGCATCAGCCGCCTCGAGACCGGCCCGCCGGTGGGATATCCGGTGCAGTTTCGCGTCAACGGCGACGATATTGCGACGGTACGCGGCATCGCCGAACAGGTGGCAGTGATCATGCGGGCCGAACCGGGCACCCGTCATGTGCAGTTCGACTGGGATGAACCGGCGGAGCGTTCGGTGCGCTTCGAGGTGGACCAGGTCAAGGCGCGGCAGCTGGGCATCACGTCGCAGGACATCGCCCAATTCCTCGACATGAGCCTGTCCGGCTATACCACCAGCAAGTACCGCGAGCGCGACAAGCTGATTCCGCTCGACCTGCGCGCACCGGCCGCCGAGCGCGTGAATCCCGAGCAGATCGAGCGGTTGGCGATGCCAACCCCGTCAGGCGAGGCAATCCCGCTCGCTCAGCTGGGGCAGGTGCGCTACGGCCTGGAGTATGGGGTGATCTGGGAGCGCGATCGCCAGCCGTCCATCACGCTGCAGGCCGAAACGCGCAACGGCGTCCAGGGTCTCGACGTCACCACCGCGATCGACCGCAAGCTCGGCGGGGTGCGCAGTCACCTGCCGGTCGGCTATCGCATCCAGGTCGGCGGCCCGGTGGAGGAAAACCAGAAGGCGCAGGGCTCGATCAACGTGCAGATGCCGCTGCTGCTGATCGCCGTGCTGACGCTGCTGATGATTCAGTTGCAGAGTTTCAGCCGCACGCTGATCGTGGTGCTGACGGCGCCGCTCGGCCTGATCGGCGTGATCGGTTCATTGCTGCTGTTCGGCAAGCCGTTCGGGTTCGTCGCCATGCTCGGCACCATCGCGATGTTCGGCATCATCATGCGCAACTCGGTGATCCTGCTCGACCAGATCGAACAGGACATCCGCGCCGGCCACGGCCGCTGGCACGCGATCGTCGACGCCACCGTGCGACGCTTCCGGCCGATCACGCTGACCGCGGCGGCGGCGGTGCTGGCACTGACACCGTTGCTGCGCAGTAACTTCTTCGGACCCATGGCCACCGCGCTGATGGGCGGCATCACCGTGGCCACGGTGCTGACACTGTTCTTCCTGCCGGCGCTGTACGCGGCCTGGTTTCGCGTGCGAACCGATGAGCCGGCTCCGGGGGTTGCAGCGTGAGACACAGCAGCAGCAGTCGAATGACTAGCAGCAGTCGCATCAGCACTGTGGCGCTGAGCGTAAGCGTTCTGGCACTTGCGGCCTGTGCTTTCGCGCCGCTGAATAAACCGCCGGCCCCCGCCACGACCAACAGCTATGCCGCGGAAGGCCCGCCCGACACGAGCGTAGCGGCTGACGGCGTCGCACAACGCTTCACGCTGGGCGCTCAGGCCGTACCGGAATGGTGGCGACAGTTCGGCTTGGACACCCTGAACGCCTGGGTGGACGAAGGCCTGCGCAACAATCCGTCGCTGGCCGCAGTGCGACACACGCTGGAAGCGGTGCATCAGGAATACCGGGCGCAGGTGGGCGGCTCGCTGTTGCCGTCAATCGATGCTGGCGGCCAAGTCAGTCGCCAGCGCGCGCTCGGCTTCCCGGATTTCGGACCGCCGACCAATCTGTACGACGTGTTCGCCGGCCAGCTTCAGCTCAGCTATACCTTCGATCTGTTCGGCGCGGTGCGCTATGGCGTGCGCGAGGCGGCGGCGCAGGTGGATCTGCAGTCTTATCAATTGGCCGCCGCGCAGCGCGCGCTGGCCGCAAATATCGTCATCAGCGCCGTGAACGCATCGGCGCTCTCGGCATCGCTGTCGGTCGGCGAGCGGCAGTCGCAGCTGGCGCATGAACAGGCGGACCTCGCCGACAAGGCCTACCGCACCGGCGCCGCATCGCACGAGGATGTACTCACGGCGCAGCAGAACGCCGCGGCGCTGGACGCATCGCTACCGGCGCTGCACGCACAGGCGCTGCGTGCCCGGCACGCCCTGGCAGTGCTGATGGGCCGCACGCCGGATCAGGCCCCGGAGGCGCTAGCGCTGGCATCGTTTCGGTTGCCGGACGAGGTGCCGGTCAGCATTCCGTCCGATCTGCTGCATCAGCGCCCCGACGTGCTGGCGACGGAAGCTGCGGTGCATGTGGCCGCGGCGCAGGTGGGAGTGGCGACCGCGGAACTGTTTCCGCGCATCACGGTGTCGGGCAGCTACGGCTCCGCCACATTTCATAGTGCCTCCCTGTTCACCGGCCCGGCCGCGGTGTGGAGCGCCGGCGCCACGCTGGCGCAGCCGATCTTTCACGGCGGCGCACTGCGGGCGCAGCGCAAGGCAGCGGTGGCCAACTTCGACGCCAGTGTTTCCCAGTATCAGCAGACGGTGCTCAACGCGTTCCAGAACGTCGCCGACGCGCTGACCGCACTCAACCAGGATGCCCTGGCACTACAGGCTGCACAGACTGCAGCGGCAGCCGCGCAGCAATCGTTCGCCGAGAGCCGCAGCCGCCTCGCGCTCGGCGCGGTCTCGTACCCTTCCACGGTTGCCAGCGAACAGCGCTGGCAGAACGCCAGGCTGTCGGAAATCCAGGACACCGCATCGCGCCTGGTCGACACGGCGGCACTGTTCCAGGCCATGGGCACGCCGCCGGCAGGCGCGAGCACGCCGCCGGCGAACGCGGGACAATGAACAACCGACGCCTTCATTGCGGCGCCTTCGCTGTGACGTTGACGTCTACGCCGATCTTCAACGAGACGTAATCGCCGTCGGCGTCGGATTCCTGGCCGAGGTCGGCGTCCTTGCGGGCGATGTCGAATTTGCCGCTGATGTGCAGCACGCCCTTGTCGACGCTGGCCTTGAGGCCCGTCACGGGCAGCGGCCGGTCCTTGATCGTCAGCGTGCCTTCGATCGCGCCGTCGGCCGAAACCCTGGTGGCCTTGAACTCGGCCTTGGGGTACCTGGCCACGTTGAACCACTCGGCCTGCGGTAGCGTTTCTTCGTGCAGCGGCACGCCGTCGGCAGCCGAGCCGGTCTCGATGCTGGCCGCGATGCTGGAGCTTTCCGGCGCCGCCGGGTTGTAGCGGATGTCCGCGCTCCAGCGCATGAACTTGCCGTGGAAGTCGTTGCCGGCGTGGTTGCCTGAAAAACCGATGCTGCTGGCGGGATCCATGATCCAGGAACCGGTGACGCTGGTCAGCGTGCCGCCAGTGATCGCGCCCGCGGCCGAGGTGACCGGGCCGCGCCACAGCACATAGCCCAGCGCGGCCAGCGCCGCGACGATCAGGCCCGCGCCGGTGCGCAGGATCGCGCGGCGCGCCGGCTCATCCGGCGGCGGCGCCGAGCCGTCGGGTGGTGGCAACACCGGCAACATCTGGGTGAGTACGCGGTCGCGATTGAAGAAGTGATGCTTCAGCGCCGCCGCCACGTGCAGCACGAACAGGCCGGCCAGCGACCAGGCCAGGTAGTAGTGCGCTGCGGCGTTGCGCTCGGACACCGCCGCGCGCGCCGCATCCGTCATGGCGTGCGCATCGAACAGGTGCGGCACATGGAACAGGCCGAACCACAGCGTCGGCACATTGAGCGGCTTGCCATCGGCCCATTGCGAGGAGACGTAGGTCCAGCCCGAGAGCGGCACCACCACCATCAGGATGTAGAAGGCCCAGTGTGTGGCCTTGGCGCACAAGCGCTCCCAGCCCGCCATGCCGGCCGGCAGCGGCGGCGGCTTGTGCGTGAGCCGCCAGAGCAGGCGCAGCGCGGTCAGCAGCAGCACCGTGAGGCCAATGGACTTGTGCAGCTGGAAGGCGGCGATCGCGCGAGCCTGGGTGGCCGCCTCGTCGATGGCGTCCTTCATCCACCAGCCGACGAACAGGTTGGACAGGATCGCGGCCGCGATTGCCCAGTGCAGGACGATCGCGACCGCGCTGTAGCGCTGCTCGTTCGGGTTCACGCGCGGCTTACTGCTGGTCGAACTCGCCTTCGAAGATGATCGTCACGTCGTCGCCGAGGAAGGCCTGCGTGCCGATCATGCCCCAGTCGGAGCGCTTGACCGTGCCGGTGGCCGAGAAGCCCACCACGCCCTTGCCCAGGAACGGGTGCTTTTCCACCGAGCCGACCACGCTGCCGAGCAGCGTCACCGGCTTGGTCACGCCGAGGAAGGTGAGGTCGCCGGTTACTTTCAGCGTCTCGCCGGCCTGCACGACCTTGGTGCTCTTGAAGCTGATAGTGCTGAACTTGTCGGCGTTGAGGAACTTGTCGGCGCGCCCGATCTCCTCCTCGAAGCTCTTGTACGGCGAGTCTTTGTGGGCGGCCTTGAAGTCGCCCGAGTAGTCGGTGCGCACCGAGGTCGGGTCGATGTTGACCGTGACCGATGAGGCGGCGAGCTTGGCCGGGTCGAGGTCGAGCGTGGCGTCGAACCTGGTGAAGCGTGCGGTGTAGTGCGACAGACCCATGTGGTCAATCTTGAACGTCAGGCTGGAATGGTAGGGATCGTTCTTGTAAGTGCCCTTGGGGGCCTTGATGTCGGTGGCCCCGGCGGCGGCGGAAGCGAGCACCAGCGACAGGACGGCGGCAACGAGGCGCGCCGCGACCGATGCGTCAGGCGAAAAGCGGTTTGCGAGATCAGTACGTGATGCGTTCATGGCGGGTCTCCTTCTGAGGGTGGTGTTTTCAGGCTGCTGCCGGGATCGCGAACTTCGCCCGAGCCCACGCGGCAAACTTCGTCGGCTGTCGGCCGGCGACTTTGTTGGCCAGCGTAATTGCGTCACGCGAATCCGCACCGAGGTAGGTGTGGGCCTCAAAGTAGGCGAGCATCTCCGCGATTTCCTTGGCGCCCGGGAACCAGCCGGCAAAAAGTTCTTTCGGGACTTGCTTGATCGAGAACTTGTGTCCCTGTCGATTCAGCGTGGCGATGATCTGGTTGAAGCTCAGGAAGTCGCCGACCAGCGGCAAATGTTCGCCGTGCCCCGCAAGTTCCGGATGCGCGAATGCACCGACCACGATGGGGCCGAGTTCGGTGATGTCGCCCATGTGAATGACGCGCTGCTCCGGATCGAGCGGCAGCGCCCAACCTAGAGCCCCATCCGCTTGCTTCTGCGGAGCCATTACGCCGACTAGATTTTGATAGAAGAACGGCGCGATCACGAATGTGTGGTGCGCGAATCCAGCCTCGCTCACGATGCGGTCGATCTTTGCCTTGTCCGTGAAATGCGGGACATCGAGCTTGCCGCGGCTGATCGTCTCCACATTCGGCAGCGTCGACCAGATGAAGTGCTGAACGCCGGCATCTTTCGCCGCGTGAACGGCCGCGAGTGCCTGCTTGCGCTCGTCGGTGCCCGGTTCGTGGAAATTGGTTACCAGAAAAACCCCGTATGCTCCGGCAAACGCGGCTTTCAGTGTTTCCGGACGGTTTAGATCCGCCAGCACGACTTCGTCAGCCAGCTGCGGATGCTTGGCCGGATCGCGCGTCAATGCGCGTACCTTGAATTGGCCGCTCGCCTGCAGCGCGCGCACGACGGCGCCGCCCTGATGACCGGTTGCGCCGACAACGGCGATGAGCTTTTTAGGATCTGACACGGCAGTTCTCCAATGAGTAGTTTCCCGGTGGAAAAATCGGTTTCGGCTGCGGGGCCACTACCTCGTGCCCGTCGGCGCGCTGCAGCAGTGTCGAAACAACCGCTCTGCCCAAATGGCCGCTGGCACCACTCACACCGATTTTCATGACAACCTCCGGCTCACTCGAATCAAGATGGATGGCCATCACTTCGTATCCTTTGAAGTGATGGCTGAATGGCTGCAGATAGTGCCGACAGGCATCGCTGCTGAGAAGACGCTATATTGAGATGCAAACCATCTGTTTTGCAGATGGAAGGACAGTCGAATGCTTGACGGCGTCTCCCTGGACCATCTCAGAACCTTCATCGCAGCTGTTGATGAGGGCAGCTTCTCGGCCGCAGCTCGCAAGCTCAATCGCGTTCAGTCGGCGGTGAGCGGCTGGGTCAGCGGGCTGGAGGATCAATTCGGGGTCGTGCTCTTTGACCGCTCGGGTCGGTTCCCGAAACTCACGCCAGAAGGGGTGCTGTTGCTCGCAGATGCCCGCGGCATCGTGTCGGGGGTGGACACGATGAAGGCCCGCGCAAAGTTGATGGCTTCAGGCCTGGAGACGGAGCTGTCTGTGGTGGTCGACGTGTTTTTCCCGACTGCAGTCGTCAGCGCGGCCGCGAAGGCGTTCGCGAGCCGGTTTCCGTTGACACCGCTGCGCCTGTTCGTCGAGGGCTTGGGAGCGGCATATCAACCCGTACTGGACGGTCGATGCAGCCTGGGGATATTGGCGACGCTTCCGGTGGCATTCCCGTCACTGGTCAGTGAGCGACTGGGAGAGGTACCGCTGGTCGCGGTTGCCTCATCAAGTCACCCCCTCACGCGCTTTAACCATCGGATACCAAGGCACGAGCTGGCGAAACATCTGCAACTCGTACTGACCGACAGGTCCGATCTCATGGCCGGTCGGGACTTTGGCGTTGTTTCCCCATCAACCTGGCGCCTGGCGGACCTCTCGACCAAGCACGCGTTTCTGAAGGACAGCATTGGCTGGGGCGGCATGCCTCTGCACATGGTCGAGAAAGACATCGCTTCCGGCTCTTTGGTCGTCCTAGATGTCGATGACATGCCACCAAGTGGCTTCATGTTGACCATGTCGGCGTATCACCAGGCTTCCGAACCGCCAGGGCCTGCTGGCAGATGGCTCATCGACCACTTGAAGGATTCCTGGGTACATCCTTCGGACCTCAAGCGCGAACAGTGAGTTTCGAGCCAGGTGTTGAGCGCGCGGAATTTAACGAATGCGGGCTCGATCTGCTGCACTTGCCCGGCCGACCCTCACGCCGCCTGCGCGTCGGCTGCCGTGGACGCTTCATCCTGGTTGTACTCGAGCACCCCGGCCACCGCGTGTACCGTCGCGGCGATGCGCACCGCGCTCTGGATCATCTCGCGCGTGTAGCCTGCTGGCGCAGCCTCTTCTCGTGCGAGCTGATGCACAGACTGCAGCCATTGATCGCCGATACCGCCGTGTCCGCGACCGTCGTGTTCCATCGTCCAATCAATTGACTTTATAATGCCGATAGATGCTATATATCGATATCCAATGACCGATCTCAAGCTCAAGGACCTGCGCTACCTGGTGGCCGTGGCCGACACCCGCCATTTCGGCCGCGCGGCCGCCAAATGCTTCATCAGCCAACCGACGCTGTCGGCGCAGCTGCGCAAGCTGGAGTTCTACCTGGGGGTGCAGCTGATCGAGCGGCGACCGCGGCGCGTGACGCTGACACCCGCCGGCGAGGAGATCACGCAGCGTGCGCGCACCATGCTCGAGAGCGCCGACGCCATCGTCGGACTGGCGCAGACACGGCGCGATCCGCTCGCCGGCCAGTTGCGCCTGGCACTGCTGCCCACGATCGGCCCCTACCTGCTGCCGCTGGTGGCGCTGAAGATCCGCAAGGCGCTGCCGCGGCTGGAACTGATGCTGTACGAGTATCAGACCGAGCCGATGCTCGAGCGGCTGCACAATGGCGATATCGACGTCGGCATCCTGGCGCTGCCGGTGCAGGTCGAGGGCCTGGCCACGCGCGCGCTGTACCAGGAACCGTTCGTTGCGGCATTGCCCGCGGCCCACCCGCTGGCGGCGCGCTCGCAGATCCGTATCGAGGACCTCAAGGGCGAGACCCTGCTGTTGCTGGAGGATGGTCACTGTCTGCGCGAGCAGGCGCTGGCGGTGTGCAGCCGCAGCGGCGTGCACGAGAAACAGGATTTCCGTGCTACCAGCATCGAGACCCTGCGGCAGATGGTCGCCACCGGAGCCGGGCTCACGCTGTTGCCGGCGCTGGCGGTGCACGGCGCCTATGGTGCCGCCAGGGGAACGGCGGTGCGACCGTTCGCCCGCCCGGTGCCGAGCCGCAACATCGGTGCGGTGTGGCGCAAGAGCAGCGCACGCGCCACGGTGATCGCGGCGGTCTGCGACCAGATCGCACGCCACAGCGCTCCGGCGCTCGATACCGACAAATGAGCTCGGCCGCTAAGGTGTCGGTCTACGACCGCATGTGCTGGCCCGAGGCCGAGCTCGAGCGTGCGCTGGCCAATGGCACGCATCGGCGCGAACTGGCCGCGTATCTGGGCGGATGCGAATACGCCACGCTGGCGCAGCTTGCTCGCCGGAGCCAGGCCGCCCGGCGTCGCCGCGCGCACGCTCGCGCAGGACTGAAGATCTATCTGCTGCCCGGAATCCTTGGTAGCCAGCTCGGAACGCCGCGCTCGGCCGGCCAGCCACCCGATCTGCTGTGGATCGATCCGAGCGACATCGTCAAGGGGCGCTTGACCGAATTGCGATTACCGCGCGTCACGTCGGGCAACTCGCCGCCGCAGGCACTGCAGCCGCTGGGCGCGATCGTGTACAGCTACCTGGCGCTCAAACTGCGCCTCGGCGCCGCCGGCTTTGACGTAGTGCTGTACGACTACGACTGGCGAGGCGATGTGCTGACTTCAGGCCGCGCGCTCGCCGCCCGGCTGGCAAGCGACGACGCCGCGCAGCTGGCACTGATTGGCCACAGCATGGGCGCGCTGCTGGCGCGCGCCGCGCTCGCGCACTATGGCAGCAGCGCCGGCGCCGAACGCATTACCCGTGTGATCGGCATCGGTGCACCGCACGGCGGTTCGATCGCGGCCGTGCAGGCGCTGCGCTCGACCTACCCGATCGTCGGCCGGCTCGCCGCGATCGACCGGGTGCACGACGCCCAGACCCTGACCCGATTGGCGTTTCGTGGCTTCATGAGCCTGTACCAGCTATTGCCTGCCCCCAGCGCAACGCTCGACCTGTACGATCCGGGCACCTGGCCGCGTACCGGAGCGCGCCCGGACCCGGCATTGCTGCGTGCCGCGCGCGGCTTCGCCGGCCAGCTCGCCGCACCCGATCAGCGCTTCCTCTCGATCGTCGGCACCGGACAGCGCACCGTGACCGGCATCGAACGGCGCGGACAGCAGTTTCGCTACCAGCTCAGTTCAGCCGGCGACGGCACCGTAGCCTGCTGCTGTGCCACGCTGCCCGGGGTGCGCAATTACTCACTGCGTTGCGAGCACAGCGAGCTGCCGCGCAGCGAGGACGTCGCGGCGGCCCTGGTCGATCTGCTGCATCGGGGCCGCACCCGGCGCCTGCGCGAAGGCGTGATCGCACGCCCTGGCCGCAGCAGCTACGTGACCGATGCGGGTTTGCGCCGCGAGCTGGGCCGCAAGTTCGACTGGTACGGCTTGAGCATCGGCCTACGCCGCCAGTATCTGAACCGCCTCAACGATCCGCCCCGCTGCTACCGACTGCGCCAGCCCAAGGCGGCAGTGAAAAAATTGTAAGATAAACCTGCAACACTAGGCCCGCCTGCGCTTGCGCGCACGCATCCTCTGCTTTCGAACGCTGGCGAGTACCAATGGTGAATCGATCCCAACCCTTTGCCTTCGTTCGCGACGTGGCGACACGCTGGGACCTGGTCGCGATCGTGGTGGTGATCGGGCTGCTGACCTTCTTTGCCGAAGCCAGCCGCGGCCTGTTCGAGCCGCTCGCCAAACTGGGGGCGGTACCGCTCTCGCTCGACCCGACCAATCTGCCGTTCTACGCGGCGCGCACCACGCTGCGCATGTTCGCGGCGCTGGCGCTGTCGCTGCTGTTTACCTTTACCTACGCCACCTGGGCGGCGAAGAGCGCCCGTGCCGAGAAACTGCTGGTGCCGATCCTCGACATCCTGCAGTCAGTGCCGATCCTGGGGTTCATCTCGGTCACCGTGGTGTTCTTCATGTCGCTGGCACCGGGCCGCGTGCTGGGCGCCGAGTTCGTGTCGATCTTCGCAATTTTCACCAGCCAGGCCTGGAACATGGCCTTCAGCTTCTATCAGTCGCTGCGCACAGTACCGCATGAACTGGAAGAATGCGCCGAGTCGTTCCGCCTGACGCCGTGGATGAAGTTCTGGCGGCTCGAGGTGCCGTTCGCGATGCCGGCGCTGCTGTGGAACACGATGATGTCGATGTCGGGCAGCTGGTTCTTCGTGGTGGCCTCGGAGTCGATGACGGTCGGCACCACCAACATTGCGTTACCGGGCGTTGGCTCCTACATTGCGCTCGCCATCCAGCAGGGGTCGCTGCGCGCGGTCGGCTGGGCGATCGCGACCATGTTCATCGTCATCCTGCTGTACGACCAGCTGATCTTCCGCCCGCTGGTGGTGTGGGGCGACCGCTTTCGTCTGGATCAGGAGCAGGGCGGGCTGGTGCCCGAATCCTGGGCACTGACCATGATGCAACGCTCGCGGCTGATGAACGCGCTGCAGGCAGTGTTCTTTGCCTTCATTCGCTGGACCAGCCGCAGGGCGCCGCGTCCGCAGCTGCTGCTGGATGCAACCACTGCGACCGCTCGGGTCGGACGACGCGCCGATCTGCTGTGGTTCTCGTTGCTGGTGCTGCTGGTCGCGTTCACTGCGTGGCGCATCGCGCACATGCTGATCGGCGAGACTACATGGCACGAAGCCGCGCAGGTCGCGGGTCTGACGCTGCTGACCATGGTGCGTGTCATGGTACTGATCGGGCTCGCCAGCGTGGTGTGGGTGCCGATCGGTATCTGGGTCGGATTGCGGCCCAATGCGGTCCAGATCGTGCAGCCGATCGCGCAGTTTCTGGCGGCGTTTCCGGCCAACCTGCTGTTTCCGCTGGCGGTGTTCGGTATCGTGACCTGGAGGTTGAATCCCGACGTGTGGCTGAGCCCGCTGATGATCCTCGGCACCCAGTGGTACATACTGTTTAACGTCATCGCGGGTGCCGCCGCGATGCCGACCGAGCTGCGCTACGCGGCGGCGAACTTCGGCGTCAGTGGATGGTTGTGGTGGCGCAAGGTCGCGCTGCCCGGCGTACTGCCCTACTACGTGACCGGCGCCATCACCGCTTCGGGCGGCTCCTGGAACGCGGCCATCCTCGCCGAGCTTGCGAGCTGGCGTAACGTCCAGGTCAAGGCCCACGGCGTCGGCGCCTACATCGCCGAGGCCACCAGCGCGGGCGACTTTCATCGCATCATCCTCGGGATCGCGACCATGAGCCTGTTCGTGGTGGCGATCAATCGGGTGTTCTGGCGACCGTTGTATTATTTCGCCGAACGCAAATATCGGCTCAGCTAACGCACGCGTTGGAGATGAAATGAACGCCGCACCGGAACTCGTTACCCAAAAGCTGCTGTCGGTCGAGAACGTCTGCAAGTCCTTTCCGAAGCCGGACGGCGGCGAGCTGCTGGTACTCGATGGCGTCAACCTGACGCTGGTGGCCGGGCAGATCGTCGGCCTGCTCGGACGCTCGGGTTCCGGCAAGTCCACGCTGCTGCGGGTGATCGCCGGACTGGCGGAGCCCAGCGCCGGCGCGCTGGCCTTTCGCGGCGAGCCGATCGCAGGCTGCGCCTCGGGTATCGCCATGGTGTTTCAGAGCTTCGCGCTGTTTCCCTGGCTCACGGTGTTCGAAAACGTCGCGCTCGGGCTCGAGGCGCAGCACATGGAAAAGGCGGCGATCCGCAAGCGCTCGCTGGCCGCGATCGACCTGATCGGGCTGGACGGCTTCGAGTCGGCCTATCCGCGCGAGCTGTCGGGCGGCATGCGCCAGCGTGTCGGCTTCGCGCGTGCCCTGGTGGTGCATCCGGACATCCTGCTGATGGATGAGCCGTTCTCGGCCCTGGACGTGCTGACCGCCGAGACGCTGCGCACCGACTTCCTCGACCTGTGGGCGGAAGGGCAGATGCCAATCAAGGGCGTGATCCTGGTCACGCACAACATCGAGGAGGCGGTGCTGATGTGCGACCGCATCCTGGTGTTCGGCAGCAACCCGGGACGCATCCTGAGCGAGATCGACGTCACGCTGCCGCAGCCGCGCAAGCGCCTGGATCCGACGTTCCGCGAACTGGTCGAGAAGATCTACGTCGAGATGACCTCGCGCCGCTCCGGAGCGGCGCCCAATGCGCGTGCCGAACGCTTCCCGGGCTTAGGTATAGGCACGGTACTGCCGCGCGTGTCCTCGAACCTGCTCGCCGGCCTGATGGAGACCGTGGCCGCACCGCCGTTCAACGGCATCGCCGATCTGCCGAAGATCGCCTCCGACCTGCAGATGGAAATCGACGAGTTATTCCCGGTCGCCGAGACGCTGCAGATGATGCGGTTCGCCGAAGTCGAGGGCGGCGACATCAAGCTCACGCCCGAAGGCATGGCGTTCGCCAACGCCCATATCAATGTGCGCAAGCAGATCTTCGCGCGTCATCTGCTCAACTACGTGCAGCTTGCGGCCCACATCCGCCGGGTGCTCGATGAGCGCGCCTCGCACGCCGCACGCAAGAGCCGCTTCATCGATGAACTCGAGGACTTCATGGGCGAAAACGATGCCGAGCAGACCCTGCGCGCGGTGATCAGCCTGGCGCGCTATGGCGAGGTGTTCGCCTACGACGACGCCAACGAGATGTTCAACCTCGAGAACCCGGTCTGATGTAAGCGAACCAGGAGCCTTTCAGAGCTGGGAGGTACCTGAGAGATATCTGGCTATAGGGCGGAATTTTGATAACAAAATTCCTGCCCTATAGCCAGATATCTCTAAAATCCCACCCCGATTTGAAAGGTGTCCCGGCCGGCCTACATCAGACCGGAGATCGTGAGGTGGAACGGGTCGTGGGTGTGCACCTGCAGCTGCGCCAGCCCGGCAGCCGCCAGCTGCGCGCGAACCTCGTCGGGCTCAAAAGCGGCGCACAGCGAATTAAAAAAATCCCGCTGCAGGATCTCCGGCTCGTCCCTGGAGGTCGCCACCACCATGTGGCGGGCGTCGAGTTCACTGGCCGGTCGCCGCAGGTCGGCGACGAACACCGCGCAACCACTGCCGGCACAGTCGCTGATGGTGCGCCACAACACCTGCGGGTCATGCAGCTGGTGCAGCAGGCTGTGGCTCATCACCAGCTGCCAGGGCTCCTGCGGCAGCGCGCAGTTCGGGATGATGCCGTGGCGCAATTGCACCCGCTCGCGCAGCGCCGGCTCAGCATCGATGGCGCGCTGCGCCAGCTGCAGCATCGGCTCTGAGCCATCGATGCCAATGAAGCGGGAGTTGGGGAAGGCGCGTGCGAAGCGCAGCAGCACGTCGCCGGAACCGCAGCCCAGGTCGAGTACCGGACCGCTGAGCGCAAGGCTCGGAAACAGGCTGCGAAAGATCTTGATCCGGGCGCCGTGGGTGGCGCTGAAGTCAGCCTGGGTGTAGGCCAGCGCCTGCGCTGGATCCTCCATTAGTTCTTCTTCCGGGATACGCTGCATGGCTTGTTATTGTTCCGTCCTGGGTACAGTATTCGAAATGCAGGCCAGTATCAGTCTTCTGGGGAAACAATATGTGGCTGGCGTCGGAAATGGCAGCGTTTGCGCATGTGTGTGAACTCAAGTCCTTCACCGCCGCCGCGCGCGCACTGGGGGTGCCCAAAGTCGCCGTCAGTCGCGCCATCTTAAGCCTCGAACGCCGGCTCGGCACGCGACTGCTGATACGCACGACGCGGCGGGTCGGACTGACCCCGGCGGGAGCCCTGCTGTCCCCGCACAGCCAGCGCCTGCTGGCCGAGGTGGAAGCGGTCAGGGCGCGCTTCGCGACGCCCGCGGCCAGCGAACGGCGCCTGCGGGTCGTCGTGGATCCCGGCTACGGCCGGCTGCTGGTTACCCCGCTGATACCGCGCTTCCTCGAGCACTACGCCGACTTCGAGCTGCAGGTGGTCGTGATCGATACCCTGCCGGTGGGCCCGGGCGCCGACTGGGATCTGCTGGTCTGCAATGACCCCTCGCCGCTGCCTTCCGAGTTACCGGCTGCCGGGGCGCTGCCGGGGCTGACTCGCACGCCGCTCGGCAATCCGCCGCTGCTGCTGTGCGCGACGCCGGCCTACCTGGCGCGCCATGGGCGACCGCGGACCCCGGCGCAGCTGTCCGATCACAGCGTGCTGCGGGCGCTGCAGGCCGGTGGCGAGCCCGAGGCGCCGCCGGGCACACTGCGCCTGCGCCGCGATGAGCCGGGACGGCGAGGGCGTGGTGACGGCGACGACCAGGAGGTGCGTCTGCGGCCGGCGCTGCAGGTCAATGATCCGGCGCTGGTGCATGCGAGCACCGCGGCGAGCCTCGGGGTAGGCGTGCTGCCGGAATTCCTGTGTCGCCAGGGCCTGGCGATGGGCAAACTCGAGCGCGTACTGCCGGAATGGTCGGTAGCCGCCCCGCTGCAGCTGCAGGCCGTCTACGCCGCCGAGCGCGCCGGTTCGCCGGCCATACGGCTGTTCGTCGAATTCCTGCTCGCCAACATGGTACCGGTGCTCGGAGGCCAGGCCGCCGCCAGCTGAGCTTAGATCAGGTCCGGATCGGCGTCGGCCACGCTGGCGCCGCCGGACTTGATGATGCGCAGCAGACCCAGGGACTGCGGCAACAGGTGCTCGGCGTAGAAACGCGCCGTTTGCAGCTTGGCGCGATAGAAATTCACATCGCCTGCGCCGCCGGCAAGCCGGGCGGCCGCAATCGCGGCGCTGCGCGCCAGCATCGCCGCCCCGAGCACCCGGCCACACAGGTGCAGGTACGGCACCGCGACCGCATAGGCACGCGCCGGCGTGTCGCTGACCTGCTGGCGTAGCACTTCGGTGGCGTCGCGCAGCATGGTGAGCGCCTCGATCGTGGCGTTGCGTACGCTGCGAATGGTGGCATCGCTGCCGCGCAGGTCGTTCAACTCGCGCATCGTGTCGGACAGCAGCGCGCTCATCCCGGCGCCCCGATCGCGGCCGAGCTTGCGTCCGACCAGGTCGTTGGCCTGGATCCCGGTGGTGCCTTCATAGATCGAGGTGATGCGCACATCGCGCAGCGTCTGCGCCACCCCGGTCTCCTCGATGAAGCCCATGCCGCCGTGCACCTGCACCGCGAGCGAGGCCAGTTCCGAAGCCTGATCGGTGCACCAGCCCTTGACGATCGGGATCAGCAGCTCGCCACGCGTCAACGCCGCCGCGCGCCGTGGCTGATCGGTCTCCGCGCGCGCACGATCGAGCTGCAGTGCCGCGTACAGAGCCAGGGCGCGCATCGCCTCGACGTTGGCTTTCATGGTCAACAGCATCCGGCGCACATCGGGATGGTGGCCGATGCTCACGGCCGCGCTGCCGCCGCCGGCCGGACGACCCTGGATGCGGCTGCGCGCCCAGTCGCTGGCCTGCTGCAGGGCCAGCTCGGCGAGGCCGACGCCCTGCACGCCGACCGACAGGCGGGCGGAGTTCATCATGATGAACATGTACTCGAGGCCGTGATGCGGTTTGCCGATCAGATAGCCGATGGCGCCGCCGTGATCGCCGTACGACATCACGCAGGTCGGGCTCGCGTGGATGCCGAGCTTGTGTTCGATCGATACGCAGCGCAGGTCGTTATGCTGTCCCAGGCTGCCATCAGGATTGATCAGGAACTTGGGTACCGCGAACAGCGAAATGCCCTTGGTCCCGGCCGGGGCGCCATCGATGCGCGCCAGCACCAGGTGCACGATGTTGGGTGCCAGGTCGTGCTCGCCATAGGTGATGAATATCTTCTGTCCGCTGATGCGGTAATGATCACCGTCGGCGCTGGCGCGGGTGCGGATCGCAGCCAGGTCCGAGCCGGCGTGTGGCTCGGTCAGGTTCATGGTGCCGGTCCACTCACCCTGTACCATCTTCGGCAGCAGCCGTGCCTGCAGCTGTGGCGAGGCCACCGCCTCGAGCGCCTCGCTCGCCCCACGCGCCAGCAGCGGACAGAGCATGAACGCGACGTTGGCGCCGAAACCGATCTCCTCGACCGCGACCGCCAGCACCAGCGGCGCGCCCTGGCCGCCAAACTCCGGCGCCGCCGCGAGCTGTGTCCAGCCGCCGTCGATGAATTGCCGGTAGGCACTGCGAAACTGTTCCGGCATTCTCACCGCGCCGTCGCGGAACGTGGCGCCGACGCTGTCGCCGATGCGATTGATCGGCGCCAGCACGTCCTGCGCGAATCGCGCCGCCTCGTCGATCACGGCTGCGGCCAGGTCGCTGGAGAACTCGTGATAGCGCGGAAACGCCGCCAGGCTCGCGACGCCCAGCAGCTCATCGAGCACGAAACGCAGATCCCTTACCGGTGCCTGGTACATGTCGGTGCCTGGGGCAGCTTATCGGCGTTGAGACAGGCGGCGCCACCAGGAACGGCGCGCCGGCATCGGCGCCGCCGACTGCTTTTTCTCCCCAGCAGCGGCGTGAGACATCGCGCCGCCATCGTACGGATTGAAGCCGGCCTGGGTCTTGCGCGCGGGCGCAGCAGGTGTGCCGCTCGCGGCAGGGCGGATCGGCGAGGGCGTGGCCGGCGAGGGCTTGGCCGGCGCGCGGCGCGGTTTCGCATCGTCTTGCAGCGACAGGCTCGACACATGCAGCCGGCGCAGCAGTTGCGAAGTACTTACCGCCGCGTGACGCGCGGTCTCGCTCGCCCATTGCCACACGGCATTGCCGCGCGCATCGTGGCTTACGCCACCGGCAAGCGGCGTGGTCTTACCCGGCTGGGTTTTATCCGATTTGGTCAACCGTGCACCATCGATGCGCCAGCCACTGCGTGCCCACAACATCGTGCTACAGGGGTTGGGCACGGAGTGGATAGTGTGACGCAATTCGCGATCTTAACGCGCTGCCGGCCGGAACTGTGAGCTGGCACCGGCGCCTGAAGTCGGCCGCGCGGCACGATAGGCGCATGCAAGCCGCCGCTCCTGGAAGCCCCGCCGATGCGGATAACGCTGCGCCGTCGATGCGGGCGCGGCTGCTGGCGTCGCCCATGGACCGCGAATTCATCCTCCGCAACCAGATCGTCGAACGCTACATTGGCGGCCAGCTGCCGCTCAAGGGCGCCCAGGATTTCGAGCACTTCTGCCGCGAGCACCCGCAACTGCTGGACGAGATCGCGCTCACCGATCGCATCAATGCCGCGCTGCGCCTGCTCGAGGCCGGTGGCCGTGCGGCGCCGTGGGAACAGCGCGCCAAGCGCTGGTGGGAACAGCTGCCGGTACTGATCGGCGCCGCGATCCTGGCGCTGATCCTGGCAATTGCCTGCCTGGTGATGCAGAGCCGGCTGTCGGCACACGAGCGCTCGGAGGCGAGCCTGCTGCAACGCGCCTTGTCGCAACCGCTCGATCCGGCGAAATCCACGCGCACGATCAGCGTGATCCCGAGCCGCACCGGGCCGGTGCAACACAGTATGGTCACGATCGGCGGCGGCGATACACAGATGGCGGACCTGAAGATCGATCTGTCGTGGTCGCAACTCAACGCGTTTCGCGTCACCATCGACCGCATCGATGAGGGCCGCGTCGGTGTGCTGCACAATATGCAGCGCGATTCCGGCGGCAACCTGCACATCGAACTCAACAGCTCAGCATTGGGCCCGGGCGAGTATCAACTGACCATCGAAGGGCTGACCTGGCGCGGCGAGGCGGTGCCGCAGGCCTGGGCGACGATCAGCTTCGCCCACTGATGTCAGTACAGCACCGATCGCGGTGCCACCCGCACCACCGATCGGGTCGAGATCCACCCGGCGACGCCGACCACCAGCACCGCCCCCAGCACGCCGGCTATCCACAGCCCGGAATTGAAGCGGTATTTCAGGTCCAGGGCATGCGCGAGCCAGGCACCGCCGAGCGACGCGCCGGTCGCGGCGAGCAATCCCGCCACCGCTCCCAGCAGCGCGAATTCCGCCAGCACGCTGGCGAGAATCATCGCGCGGCGCGCGCCGAGCACGCGCAGGATCGCGGTTTCGTACAACCGTTCCTCGCGGCTCGCCTGCACTGCCGCCAGCAGCAGCGTCAGGCCCGCCAGCAGCGTGAACAGGAATACGGTCTGCACCGCGGTGACGGCCTTGTCCACCACCGCGCGAATTTGGGCCAGCAGATCCCCGACGTTGAATATCGACACGCCGGGGAAGCGATGCACCAGTTGCGCCATGGCACCGCTGCTGGGCTCAAGGTAGGCACTGGTCATGTAAGTGCCCGCGGCCGCGTCCAGCAATCCGGGCGGAAACATCACGAAGAAATTCGGCCGAAAACTGTCCCACTTCACTTTGCGAAAACTGGCGACGGTGACGTCGTAGTTCTCGCCCCCGACGTCGAAGCGCAGCCGATCGCCCAGCTTCAGGCCCATCGACTCCTGGTACTCGACCGCCAGCGACACCAGCGGCTTGCCCTGGTCGGCCGCGGTCCACCAATGGCCTTCGACGATGCGATTATCGTCGCCAGGATCGGCCGCCCAGGTCAGGTTCTGCTCGCGGTCGGCAAAGCCGCGGCCGCGCACGCCGGGGAAGTGCAGCGACGACAGCGGCTGCTCGTTGATGCTGAGCAGCCGGCCGCGGATCATCGGCAGCATGCGTGTCAGGCGCGCGCCCTGCGATTGCAGCTCGTGCTCGAAATCCGTGCGCGCATCCGCGGCAATGTTGACGAAGAAATAATTCGGCACGTCGGCCGGCAGACTCGCGCGCCAGTCGGTCACCAGGTCGTCGCGCAGGATCGCCAGCGCCAGCAGCAGCATGATGCCCAGGCCGAAGGCCACGATCTGGGTGATGCTTTCGGTGCGCCGGCGCGCGAGGTTGGCGACGCCATAGCGCCAGGCCACGCCCGCCGACCCGCGCACGTGCGCCGCTGATCGCACCAGCGCCGCACCCGCGACGCCCAGTGCCAGTATCGCCCCCGCCAGCCCCAACAGGAACCAGAGGCTCAAGGAAAGCTCGCCCAGCGCGCCGTAGACGACACCGGCGATCGCCAGCAGCACCGGAGCGCCAGCGGCCAGGAAGCTCAGCGCCGGCGGCCCGGCATCACGCCGCAGCACACGCAGCGCGGGCACGCGGGTCAGCTGCAGCAGCGACGGCAGCGCAAAACCTGCGAGCACTGCCAGCGCGATGAGGAAGCCGACCACGCCCGGCCAGGCACCCGCCGGTGGCAGGTCGGCCCGCAGCAGGCCCTGCAGCACCCGCACCAGCCACAGCTGCGTCAGCCAGCCGGCGCCCGCGCCCAGCAGGCTCGCCACCGTGGCCAGCAGCAGCAGTTGCCACAGGTTGACCGCGAGCACCAGGTGGCGCGAGGCACCCAGGGTTTTCATCAGCGCGACCGCATCGAGGTGACGGCGCACGTAGCTGCGTGCGCTCATCGCGATTGCCACCGCGCACAGCAGCACCGCGACCAGGCTCGCAAGCGCCAGGAAGCGCGCGGCGCGCTTACTGGCGTCGCCGATCTGCGGGCTGGCATCGGCCACATCTTCCACGCGCTCGTGGCGCGCCTCCTGCCCCTGGTGCCAGCGGCGGAAACTATCGAGCTGCGCGCTGTTGCCCGAAAGCAGGAGCACGTACCTTATCCTGCTGCCCGGCTGGATCAGCCTGGTGGATTCCAGATCCGCATCGTTGATCAGCAGTGCCGAGGCGAATTCGACGAAGGTCGAGCTCTGGTCGGGACGCGAGATCAGGATGCGTGTGACCCGCAGCGAGCGCGCACCGACGGAGAGCTCGCTGCCCAGCTCGGCGCCGAGCGCCGCGGCGACTCTCGAATCGGGCCAGACTTCACCGGCGGCGGGGATCGCCGCGGTGATGCTGCCCGGCGCAAACGCCCGGTCGGCCACCGTCAGGTGGCCACGCAACGGATAGCCGGCGCTCACGGCGCGCACATTGGCGAGCTGGTTGGCATCGCCATTGAAGATCGCCGACAGCGTCGTGGTGAGCCGCGCCGTGGTAAGCCCGAGCTGCTGCGCCCGTGACTGCTCATCGGCGGCGATCGGCGCGTCGGATTCGACCCGCAGATCCGCGGCCAGCACCTCGCTGGCCTGCAGGTCGACCGCGCGGCCGATGCGATCGACCAGGAAGCCGACGCCGCTGAGCGCCGCCACGGCGATGGTCAGCGACAACCACAGTACCGCCAGCTCCCCGGAGCGCCATTCGCGGCGCAGTGCGCGCAGCGCGAGGATCAGGCTACGCATGACTGGCTGCATCGGAGCCGGCGACATCGGTCAGCAGCGCGCCCGCCTCCATCGACAGCACGCGCCCGCAGCGCGCCGCCAGTGCCGCCTCGTGGGTGACCAGCACCAGGGTCGTGTCCGAGCCGCGGTTGAGCTCGAACAGCAGCTGCGCGATGCGCTCGCCGGTGGCGGTGTCGAGGTTGCCGGTGGGCTCGTCTGCGAACAGCACCGTCGGGTGGCCGACCGACGCGCGCGCCAGCGCCACGCGCTGTTGCTCGCCGCCGGACAGCTGCCGCGGGTAATGGCGCGCCCGCGCGGCCAGGCCGACACGCTCGAGCATGTTGTCGGCCGCCGCCCGGGCATCATCACGGCCGGACAGCTCCAGCGGCAGCATGACGTTTTCGCGGGCGGTCAGCGAGGGCAGCAGATGAAACGACTGGAACACGAAGCCGACGCGCTCGGCACGCAGGCGCGCACGCCCGTCCTCGTCCAGCGCGCCCAGGATCTCCCCGGCCAGCACCACTTCCCCGGAGCTCGGCAGATCGAGGCCCGCCAGCAGTGCCAGCAGCGTGGACTTGCCGGCGCCCGAAGGACCCACCAGCGCAATCGACTCGCCGCGCGTGACCGTGAACGAGATATTGCGCACGATGGTCAGCGGGCCTTCCGGGCTGCTAACCTGCTTGCTCAAATTGCGGGCTTCAAGAACGATGTCACGCGTCATGGTTTTCCTGTGGGCACTGCTGCTGGCGCTGGCTACACCGGCGGCGCGCGCGGACCAGCCATCGCCGGCCATCCTGGTGTTCGGGGACAGCCTCAGCGCCGGCTACGGGATCCACGTCGAACAGGGTTGGGTGAGCTTGCTGGCGCGCAAGGTCTCACAGTTAGGGTACGGATTCCGGGTAATAAACGCCAGCGTCAGCGGCGAAACCACCGCGGGCGGCCTGGGCAGGCTGCCGCACGCGCTCGAGCTGCAGCAGCCGCGCATCCTGATACTCGAACTGGGCGCCAATGACGGCTTGCGCAGCCTGCCGCTGGCCAGCACCCGTGACAACCTGGACAAGATGATCACGCTGGCGCGCGCGCGCGGCGTGCCGGTGCTGCTGCTCGGCATGCGCATGCCGCCCAACTACGGCGAGCGCTACACCACCGGCTTCTACAACATGTATACCGAGCTGGCGCAGGCGCACAAGCTGACGCTGGTGCCGTTCCTGCTCGATCAGGTGGCGCTCAATCCGGCGCTGATGCAGGCCGACGGCATGCATCCGAACGAGCAGGGGCAACCGTTGTTGCTGGACAATGTATGGCCCAAACTGGAGCCGATGCTGCGTGCCGCGGCCAGCCCGGCCGCCGCGCGCACCGGCCGACGCTGAGCGGCGCAAAAATGATAGAGGGGGTCTGACGATGGACAGGTTTTGGTTGCCGCAGTATCCGCCCTCAGTACCCGCCGACATCGATCCGTTCGAGATCGACTCACTGAAGTCGCTGATCGAGGACGCCTGTGGTCGCTACGCAAAGCGGATCGCCTATCACAGCATGGGCACGGCGCTCAACTACCGCGAACTCGATGCACGCTCGCGCGCCTTCGGCGCCTGGCTGCAGCATCGCGCCGGGCTCAAGAGCGGCGATCGGATCGCCATCATGCTGCCGAATCTGCTGCAATACCCGATCGCGATGTTCGGGGCGCTGCGCGCCGGACTCACTGTGGTCAATACCAACCCGCTCTACACTGCCACCGAGCTCGAGCATCAGCTCAAGGACTCCGGCGCGGCGGCGGTAGTGGTGCTGGAGAACTTCGCCGCGACCTTGCAGCAGGCGCTGCCGGATACCAACGTGCGCCAGGTGATCGTCACCGGCGTCGGCGACATGCTGGACTGGCCCAAGGGCGCGATCGTCAATTTCGTGCTGCGCCATGTGCACAGGAAGGTGCCGCACTGGACGATTCCCGAGGCACACAGCTTCCGCAAGGTCATCGATCAGGGCCGCGACCTGCAGCTGTTGCCGGTGAACCTGGACCGCAATGATCTGGCCTACCTGCAGTACACCGGCGGCACTACCGGGGTTGCCAAGGGCGCGATGCTCACCCACGGCAACATGGTGGCCAACATCCTGCAGTCACGCGCCTGGTTCCAGCAGGTCGCGCTCGAACAGCTGACCTTTGTCTGCGCCTTGCCGCTCTATCACATCTTCTCGCTGACCGGGAACTGCTGGCTGTTCGCCTCCCTGGGCGGCACCGGCCTGCTGGTCGCAAACCCGAGGGACTTCCCCGCATTCATCAAGGATTTACGCCGCCATCCGCCGATGTTCTTCCTGGGCGTCAATACGCTGTTCAATGCGCTGATGCACACACCGGGTTTCGCGCAGCTGGATTTCTCGCGCCTGGTGGTCACGCTGGCCGGCGGCATGGCGTTGCAGAGTGCCGTCGCCGCGCGCTGGAAGGAGCTGACCGGCTGCACCCTGAGCCAGGGTTGGGGCCTGACCGAGGCCTCGCCGGTCGGCTGCGTCACCAAGCTCATCGGCCCGGATTCCGATTTCAACGGCTCGATCGGCCTGCCGGTGCCGTCGACCGAACTCACGATCCGCGACGATGATGGGCGCACGCTGCCGATCGGCGCGGTCGGGGAGATCTGCCTGCGCGGCCCGCAGGTGATGCGCGGCTACTGGCAGCGGCCGGACGAGACCGCGAAAGTCATGTTGCCGGACGGCTGGCTGCGCACCGGCGATATCGGGCGCTTCGATGAACGCGGCTTCGTGTTCATCGAGGATCGCAAGAAGGACATGATCATCGTGTCCGGATTCAAGGTCTACCCGAACGAGATCGAGGACCAGATCGCGAAGTGCCAGGGGGTACTGGAGGTGGCTGCGGTGGCGCAGGCGGACGAGCATTCCGGCGAAGTGGTGGCGCTGTTCATCGTCAAGAAAGACCCGTCGCTGAGCGAGCAGGCGGTGATGGACTTCGCGCACCAGTATCTGACTGCCTACAAGCGCCCGGCCGCGATCTACTTTCGCGACCAGCTGCCAAAGACCAATGTCGGCAAGATCCTGCGGCGCGAGCTGCGCGACGAGCTCGCCAGGAGCAGAGCGCCCACTGCGGCGGCGTAGCACCCCGAGGCGCGCGTCGGACGCCCTTCCCTATGGATCGGCGGTCACCAGGGCGATGGCAAAGCCGTCGTAGCCCTTGGCGCCGACGGTCTGGATCGCGGTCGCGCTCAAGTGCGGCTCGGCCGCGAGCATGTCGTGCAGCCGCCTCGTCCCCTGCACCGCCGGATCGTGGCTGCGGGCATTGACGATCGCGCCTTCGCGAATCACGTTGTCGATGACGATCACGCTGCCGCGGTGCGCAAGCTTCAACGCCCAGCTCACATAATTCGGGCTGTTGACTTTGTCCGCGTCGATGAAGAAGAAATCAAACGGGTCGGTGCCCTCTGCGTGGAGCTTTTCGAGGCTATCGAGCGCTTGGCCCTCCCGAAGTTCGATGCGATCGGCCAGGCCGGCGCGCACGAAGTTGCTGCGCGCCACCCCCGCATGGCGCGCATTGAGCTCAAGGGTGATCAGGCGCCCGTCGGCGGGCAGCGCACCGGCGAGCCACAGACCGCTATAGCCCCCGAGCGTGCCGATCTCCAGAATCCGCCGCGCCTGAACCATTCGGGCAAGCAGCTGCAGCAGCTTGCCTTGGGTCGGGCTGACCGCGATCGGTGGTAGCTGCGCGGCGGCACTAGCGGAGAGGGTGAAAGCCAAGGCTTCATCGGCGGGGGCATACCGCTCTGCGAGGTATCGATCGACGGCCTCATACTGCTCTTCGCTCATCTGACCGCCTCCTCACCTGGCCTCGAAAGCTTGCGCTCTTCCCGCCGGCGAGGCCAGCGCCGCCTCATCCCGCGCGCTTTGCGCGCGCGCGGCGTGAGTTCGCCGCCGGCGCCGCAACCTCCCCGCCCGCTGGAGCCTGCTTCAATGTGAGCGTACCCGGAATGTACTGTTTGCCCCAACGCACAAACGCGAGCAACACGTCGCCCAGGGCGCGGCCCTTCGGGGTAAGCGTGTAGGCGTACCGCACCGGACGCTGCTGATAGGGAGTGCGGGTAACGATGCCGGCACTTACCAGGCGCTCGAGCCGATCCGCAAGCAGGTTGGTCGGAATGCGCTCCGGCGAACGCGCGAGCTCGCCGTAGGTGCGCTTGCCGTGCAGCAAGTCGCGCACCACGAGCAGCGACCACTTGTCGCCCACGATGTCGAGCGAGTTGGCGATTGCGCAGGCGGAACGTGCGAAGCGCTTTGCGGTATCCATGTGTCCGGCTCTCCACGCCTTGGAAGCGAGTGACTTGCAGAGTGCAAGTCATTGTGCTACGGTTACCATACACTTGCAAAATGCAAGGGACTAATAGGAGAGAGCGTCATGACAGCGATGGTCCTTCCCCAGCCTGCCGAGTCTCAGTCCGACGGGCGAGGCAGTATTCGCCTCGCCGTCGCGATCGCACTGACCGTCTGGCTCCTGCTCGTCGTATCCGCCGGTGCCGCCGGCGCATTCGTTGGCCCTCCCGGGGCACCACCGCTGCCCATTGGGATTGGAGTTGCAGCGCCCCTGGTGCTCTTTTTCGGCTGGCTGCAACTCTCGCAATCCTTCCGCGAATTCGTGCTCTCGCTGGATCTTCGGTTCATTGCGGGAATGCAGGCCTGGCGATGGGCCGGCCTGGGCTTCCTCTCTCTCTACGCGTACAACGTGCTGCCGGCAGTGTTCGCCCTGCCAGCTGGCCTCGGCGACATGGCCATCGGGGTCACGGCCCCGTGGATAATCCTTGCCCTGGTGCGTCAGCCCGGCTTTGCCGCCCGCGGCACATTCATCCGTTGGAATGTCCTCGGGATACTGGACCTGCTCATCGCCGTCAGCATCGGGACCGTGAGCGCCTTCTTCGCGACCGGGGCCCCCGGCGAGATCAGCACCGCGCCGATGGCGACACTGCCGCTGCTGCTGATCCCGGCATTTATGGTGCCGCTATTTGTCATGTTGCACACAGCGGCGCTGATGCAGAGCCGGCAACTTATCCGCAGCCGAGAATAGGGGCACTGGAGCAGGGCGCGCTGCCCTTGATGGGGGCAGCGCGGCCACCGACCATCTCGCTCGGATGCAAAAGGCGGACATTCGCTACCGGTTGCTACGGTCAACGGCGGAAGTACAAACCGAGAAGCGCGCACTTGCCCAGCCGCCGGCCGAGGTCGGCCAAGAGCGGAGATCAGCCCCGCGAAATTCGCGCCTCAAAGCTGACGTGCCGGCAGCCAACCGCGAGTTTGTACGACGTGCCTAGTCATCCGCCGGCGCGATGAGTCGCACGGTCGGGAAATAGCTGCGATAGCGGGCGACATCCCGCGTCAGGATCGGATAGTCGTTCACGGCCGCGTGCGCGCCGATGTAAAAATCGGGCAACACCCGCTGCTTGGTGCCGCGCTGCCGGCGATAGTCAAGAAACACCTTGCCCGCTAGAAACAAGGCCTCGCGCGGTGTCGCCTCAAGCGTGAGCGAAGCCTCGGCGATCACGGCGTCCAGGTCCTCGATGCGCGCAAACGCCATGGACAGCTCGGAATAGATCACGGCATTGATCGCCAGCCGATCGGTCAGGTGCGCGCTCTCCAACTGCCCCTGCGACCAGCCGGCCCATTTCGGATCGTCCTGCAGCACATCCAGCAGCACGTTCGTGTCGACGAGGATCATGCCGCTAGGTGCTGCGCGTGAGCGCGAGGATCTCCTCGGTCTTCATCTTCACTGTCGCGCGGCCGCGAAGTCCTGCGAAGACGCTGCGGTGCGGCTTTGCACCCCGCTTGACCGCTCGCAGCACCACCTCCCCGCCCGGCAGACGTTCAAAGGTCACGGCCACTCCCGGCTTGAGGCCCAGATAGTCCCGCACACGCTTGGGGACCGTCACCTGCCCTTTGCTGGTCACATTGGTTGCCATTAAAGTAATACCTAAAGCTATCGTGGTGTTACCATAGCAGAATCGTTGGGACGAGTCACGGCGGTAAGAAACTAGGGCTGACAGTTCCGTTCTGCTCGTTCTAATCAAACAGCCGCTGAAGCGGTCCCGCAAATGAGCTATTCCCCTGATACCCGAAAATGGGGCTGCCGGTGCACGAACGCCCTTATCGTGCAGATCCGTGTAGGCAGACGCGCGGCATCACGAAGATGGCCGACGCAGTGAGATTCCCAACAGCGGCCATTCGCGACTGTC
Source organism: Gammaproteobacteria bacterium (assembly GCA_013289615.1). Taxonomy (GTDB): domain Bacteria; phylum Pseudomonadota; class Gammaproteobacteria; order Steroidobacterales; family Steroidobacteraceae; genus FEN-1191. The sequence goes on along the minus strand of JABCZO010000003.1, from coordinate 69,182 downwards.
TCCAAGGGGTCATAGCGGGCGGAAAACCCTATCTTTTTCGATCTCTCTTCGAGTGATCCGCCTCAGGCCGCCCGGCTGCGCAGCGCCTGCTCGATCTCCTGCTGGATCCGATGCGCGGTTGCCTTCGGATCATTGGATGAACGAATGGGGCGTCCCACCACCAGGTAGTCCGCACCTGAGCTGATGGCTTCAATCGGCGTCATCGATCGCTTGTGGTCATCGCTGCTGGCGCCGGATGGCCGAATGCCCGGCGTCACGATCAACAGCTCGGGAAACTCGCGCCGTAGCCTGCTCACCGAAGTACCTGATGCAATGACACCGTCGCAGCCGGAATCAAGTATTCGTCTTGCCCGATGGACCACCTGGTCATCGATCGAGCTCTTGCCTGCGCCTGGATCGGCGTGCAGATGATCGAGCAGATCGGAACTATCCCAGCTGGAAAGATAAGTGACCTGCAGGAATTTTGGAGTTGAGCGCTGGCCACGGCCCGCTCTGGCGGCGCGGGCAGTATCGGCGTTGCCTTGCAGAGTAAAAAACTCGACCCCATTCATCGCACTGGTTCTCACCGCTTCCTGAACGGTGCGGGGCGTGTCGTCGATCTTGAGGTCCAGGAATACCTTTTTCCCTTCCTCGACGATGCGCTTGACGATCGTCAACCCTCCCGCCATGAACAACTGCAGTCCAACTTTATAAAAGCTGACATCGTCGCCCAATCGGCCGACCATCTGCAGCGCTTCGGTGAGGGTATCGACATCCAGCGCGACGATCAGGCGCTCTCGAGCTGACGTTTCAGTGCGCATAATCCGTCTCCATGACTCTGCCGGCGAGCAAGCCGCGCCGCGCCGTTGAATTCTAGCATCTGCACCCGTCGCTGCCAGGTATGGACGCCACCCGGCAATGGGCTTGCTACGTTCTTTCTGCCGGATCGAACAGCCGGCGGTATTCCAGAATCGCGTAGCGATCGGTCATGCCGGCAACATAGTCGGCGACGGTACGGGCACGGCCGGCAATGCCCTCGCGCTGCTCGGCGCGTTGCGCCTGATCACGATGTTCCGCCGGCATCAGCTTGATCTCGTCCATGAATGCAGTAAACAGCGCGCTCAGGACGCGCTTGGCCTTGGTCGTCATGCGCAGCACGCGCTGGTGCCGGTACACCTGTTCGCGCAGGAACTGCTTCAGTTCCAGATGCTGCGCGCGCATGGCTTCACTCATTCCAATCAGCGGCGCGCCAAGCGAGCGTACCGCCTCGATGTCATGGGGACCGGCGGCCTGAAGCCGCGCCAGGCTCGACTCGATCACGTCGATCACCACTACATTGACCATGCGCCGCACGGTCTCGTGCACCCGCCGCCGGCCCTGCAGATCAGGGTACAGATGCATCACCTCATCGAACTGGCGCTGCACCAGCGGCACCTGCGCGACTTCTTCCAGCGTAATCAGTCCGGCGCGAATGCCGTCATCGACATCGTGATTGTTGTAGGCGATCTCGTCGGCAAGATTTGCCAGCTGCGCCTCCAGTCCCGGCTGCCGCCGCTGCACAAAGCGTTCGCCCAGCTCGCCGAGCTCGCGCGCCTTGGACACGGCGCAGTGCTTCAGAATGCCTTCGCGACATTCGAAGGTCAGGTTCAGGCCCGGGAACAGTGCGTAGCGCTCTTCGAGTTCATCGACCGTGCGCAATGACTGCAGATTGTGCTCGAAGCCGCCGTAGTCGCGCATGCATTCGTTGAGCGCGTCCTGGCCGGCGTGTCCGAAGGGTGTGTGGCCCAGATCGTGGGCCAGCGCGATGGCTTCGCTGAGTGTTTCATTCAGTGCCAGCGCGCGGGCGATGGAGCGGCCGATCTGCGCCACCTCGATCGAGTGGGTCACCCGGGTACGGAACAGGTCGCCTTCGTGATTGACGAACACCTGGGTCTTATAGGCCAGCCGCCGGAAGGCGTTGGAGTGGATGATGCGGTCGCGGTCGCGCTGGAACTCGCTGCGGTACTGCGGCGGCGGCTCGGGGTAACGACGGCCGCGGCTGCGCACATCGTCCGCCGCGTACACGGCCAGACCCGAGCCGCTCATCCGAAATGTGCCGCCAGCGTGTCGCGCAGCGCGGCGTCGGGATAGTCGCTGGTCACGACCGCCCGGCCCAACCCCGTCAGCAGCACCAGCCGCACCCGGCCGGCATGCACCTTCTTGTCGACGCTCATGTAGTCGAAGGCGCGTGCGGCGCCGATGCGTGGCGCAGCGACCGGCAGGCCGGCGCGCTGCAGCAGCGCACGCAGGCGCCCGACCACCGATGGGTCGAGATTGCCCAGGCGCTGCGACATCTCGGCCGCGATCAGCATGCCGGTACCGACGGCCTCGCCGTGCTGCCAGTCGACATAGCCGGTCGCGGATTCGATCGCGTGACCAAAGGTGTGACCGAGGTTCAGCAGTGCGCGTTCGCCGTGCTCGCGTTCATCGCGGGCGACGATCTGCGCCTTGATCTGGCAGGAGCGATAGATCGCGTGGCTCAGTGCCTGCGCTGATCTGGCCAGCAGCGCGTCTACGTTCGCCTCGATCCAGTCGAAGAAAATCGGATCGCAGATCAGCCCGTACTTGATGACCTCGGCCAGCCCGGCGCGCAGCTCGCGGTCCGGCAGCGTCTGCAGCAGATCGGTATCGGCGATCACGGCGCGCGGCTGATGGAAGGCGCCTATCATGTTCTTGCCGCCCGGGTGATTGACCGCGGTCTTGCCGCCGACGGATGAATCCACGTGCGCCAGCAGCGTGGTCGGAATCTGCACCAGGTCGACGCCGCGCTGGTAGCAGGCGGCGACAAATCCCGCCAGGTCACCGACCACCCCACCGCCCAGTGCGAGCACCACGGCATCGCGGCCGATGCGGTTGGCGATCAGCACGTCGAATACGCGGCTTGCCGTGGCCAGGGTCTTGTGCTGCTCACCATCGGGCAGGATGACTTCCAGCACCCGCTGGCCCTCAAGACTGTGCTTGAGCAGCTGCGCGTACAGAGGAGCGACTACGGTGTTGCTGATCAGCACCGCGTTGCGGCCCGACAGCTGCGGCGCGAGCAGCTCGCGTGAGCGCAGCAGTCCGGTACCGATCAGGATCGGATAGGAGCGCTCGCCCAGGCTGACAGTGAGTGTCTGCATTAGAGTCAGCCGCTGGCACTGGCCGCGGGACGCTGCAGGCCGGCCTTGTACTGCTGCAGGATGCGCTCGGCCACCGAGCGCACCCGCCGCCGGTCGGTCGAGGTGCGCATGTCGGCGATCTCCCGATACAGCGGCTCACGCACACGCATCAGCTCCTCGAGCCGGGCCTTCGGATCGGCGCCGTGTAGCATAGGCCGGTGACGCGTGCGGCCGGCACGCTCGACCTGCTGTGCGATCGACGTCTCGAGATAGACCACCCAACCGCGGCTGGCGAGGTCGCGGCGATTGTCCGCGTCCAGTATCGCCCCGCCGCCGGTTGCCAGTACGATGCGCGGCCTGGCGGTGAGTTCGGCAATCTGCTCGCGCTCGCGGCGGCGGAAACCCGTTTCGCCCTCACGCTCGAAGATCAACGGAATATCGGCGCCGCTGCGCTGCTCGATCTCGTGGTCACTGTCGTAGAACGGATAGTCGAGCAAGCGCGCCAGGCATCTGGCCACTGCGGTCTTGCCAGAACCCATCGGACCGATGAGAAAGATACTGTGTTTGCCGAGCATGCGGTGCTTCGCGTGGCGCGAAGCCCATCATATCGGGCCGACTGGTGGCGGTCACGCGCCACCGTCGGGCGCTAATTCCAGCAGGTTGCCGAGGTGTCGGCGCCGCCAGCGTTCGTGGCGGACGAGAACTGCTTGCCGGTGTTGTCGACGCTGAAGTACTGGCAAGCGCCGTCCCTGATCTGGCTCGATCCGGCAACCACGGTGGCAATCACCGTGTAGGTTGGTTGAACGCCGGCGGCCACGACCGGAACGTTCACCGACAGCGTGTAGTAGCCGCTGCCGACCACCACCGGCAGCGCGGTATATCCAAGGTTCGCCGCTACGTTGGTATAGGTGCCCGCGGTGCTCAGGTAGCGCTCTTCGCGGCCGGCAAGATCGGTAACCGCCGTACGTGCGTCGACGCGCCTGGATTTCTGCACCTGCTTGGTGTACATCGGCACCGCGATCGACGCCAGCACGGCGATGATCGTCAGCGCGATCATCAGCTCCACCAGCGTGAACCCCGGCGACGGCCTGTCGGTGGAGGTGATTTCTCTAGGTTTCATAGGAGCGCTACCTGTCAGCGTCGCTCAACCCAAGTGACGCGGGTGCTATGGGGGTTTGGTCCGTTGAACGGCAGAGCCGTGCCGGGATTGGTCGAGCCACCGCTGCTGCTGCTGCTGCCGCTACCGCTGCTGCCGCCGCTGCTGCCCGGCGAACTGGTCTGCATCACCAGGAAGGTATTAGCTCCGGCGAGCACGACCGAGCTGCTGCCGGTGCCGTTGGTAGCTTCTGCACCCACGATATGGTTGTTGTAGGTGTTGGTCTTGATGGTGCTGGCGCTGTCACCGAAGGTCGAAGTCGCGAAGGTACCGCCGTTGCTCGGCGATATGCCATAGGTCCAGCCGGTGGTGGTGGTCGCCAGGCACTGATACGGGTCGGTTGACGGCGGAATCGTGGTGTTGACGAAGAACACGCCGAGCTGCAGGGTCGGATTGAAGATCACCTGTTCCGCGGCACTTGGCAGGCTCAGCGACCAGCCAAACTGGTTATTGACGCCGGTGCAGGTCGTGGAACCGGCCCAGCACACCGGGTTGCTGCTGATGGTTCGAAAATTATTGCCGGCGCCAGAGGTAAACACATCCTGCACGGTCTGCGTCGCCAGCGTTGCGAGGGTGACTGATTGCGGGGAGGGCAAGCTTGCGAATTTCTGCGCCGATTTCAGGTTCCAGCTGCTCATGTTCCAGTCCCAGATGCCGTACAAACCCTGGGCGCCGGTCGCGTAAGTGGTCGGTGACTGGTTGGTCAACGGGATCTGCCGGCCGGTGCCGAAATCCAGCATGACTCGCGGCAGCGACGTGGTCTGGGTGGTGACCAGTGCCACCACCTGGGTCGTGATCGGCTGGCCGGCCGGCGTGGTGAACAGCGGCGTCGTCGATGTCAGCGCCCACTGCGCCGGATTGCTGCTGGTGAGGTCGAAGCGCCACAGGTTACCGAGCAGATCACCGGCGTACACGTAGTCGACGATGTGATCGCCGTCGATGTCCGCCGCGGACGCGTAGGCGATGCCATCCGACGTGCCCGCCTTACTCGCACTCAGGTAATAGAACGTGCGGGCGCCGCTGTTCGGATCAATCGTCATCACATAGATGCCGGCGTCGCCGCTGCTGCTGCCGAAGCCATTGCCGAACACCGCGCCCCACATGCCGTTGTGGAAGCGCCGGATCTGCGGCGTGCCATAGGTGTTGCCGAGATTGTTGCCGCAGTTGGCGACGTTGGCGCAGGCCAGCGTGGCCGGGTTCCATTCGCCAACGACTACGTTGACGGCATTGGCCTCGGTGAATGCGGTAGACGGATTGGTGACATCCAGCGCGTAGATCGCCGAGCCGCCCGGCCCCAGGCCGCCCACGATCCAGGTATGCCACACGCCACCGTAGAACAGGTCGCCATTGCCTGGCGTCGCATCGACGTAGAAGTTGTGACCGTACTGGATGTTGGAGAAATCCAGCGCCGGATTGGCCGCATTATGAATGGTGTTGAGCACCGCACCCGGCATGTACGCCATGATTTCATAGCCGTCGTTCGGGGTACCGGCGTTGTTGACGAAGTTGCCGTTGACATCGAAGGAGCCGGATCTGAAGCCGTGCAGAAAGCCATCGTTGGCACCCACATAGACCACGTTCAGTCGCCCCTGCTGGGCTGTAATGTAGGTCGAATAGCTCTGGCCGCTATTCTCGGGCAGGCTCGGAGCGAGGATCAGGAAGTCCGACCAGGCAGCCGGATAGCGCAGGCTCGGCGGTCCCACCGGGGTGGGGCTGGAGTCTACGATGTCACTCAGCACGCTGACGCGCGCCCCGAACAGCCCGACGCCCAATGCATTCTGCTCGTTGGTGCGATCGCCGCGCAGGTAGTTTAGCCGATTGGCGTTGTGCGGATTGGCATCGCCGGCGTCGAGCGTATTCTGCTCAGCGACCGGCAGACTACCCCACTCGAACGGAATGCCGCCGCTGCCACTCCAGGTCATCATGACGCGGCTGGTCGGCGCCTCGGCCGGGGTGGCGCCGTTGACGCCGGTCGCGGCACAGGTGCGGTTGGCGAGCACCCCTGTCAGCACGCACGACGCATCCCAATTGGCGATCGAGCTGATGCTCACCGTCTGGTTCGCGGCGTTGTACAGCAGGTTCGACGCCGTCAGGGATCCGGACCAGTTGCTCGGATCGAAGAACGCCAGGTAGACCTGCGTGCCGGTATTCACCTGCGCGGCCTGCTGCTGGTTGAGTCCGGCAGAGCTCGAGGACTGCTCAAACGGTGTCGCCTTGAAGCACAGGATCTCGTGAATGTTGGTACTGCCGCCGGTCGAGCCGGCAAAGCCGAATCGGAAGGTGCCCGGCACCGCGCCATTGGTGGCGGTGATGTCCTGGCCGTTGATCACCAGCTGACTGGCACCGCCGTTATAGCTGTAGGAAAGGCTCAGCAGTCCGGCCGGCGTGATCTTCAGATCATAGGTGATCGGCGTCGCCGCAGCGCGCGTCTGCGCGCCCTCGTTGGCGATCAAAAAGCCGGCCGGCAGCTCCTTGTAGGCGTTGACGATCGGCGTGTAGTCCGCCACTGGCGTATTTTTCTGCTGCTTCGGGTTTGCCGGATTGGAGTAGTCCCACAGGGTGCCCGTGCTGCAGGTATTCTGTACCGCCGCCTGCTGATTGGCGACTGATAAGGTCGCCGGGTAAAAGGCGGAATTAAGCGTGTTGAGCGCACTGAAGGCGATGCTGCCGGCACCGCGCAGGCCGATGCGCCCCGGGTGATAGCCGTAGCCCAGAACCGTGTTGTCGCCGGTGGCGGTGTTGCCGCCAACATAGCCGGGCATCAGGTTGGAGCCATTCAGGAAGTTTCCGTACTCATCGATACCCAGGCCGAGATAGCCGCCGATGAGGCCATCGTGCGGGGTGTTGGCGTTGGAGCAGGTATAGGCCAAGCTGCCGCCGAAGGCGCCGACACCGGCAGGCTGCGCACCGTCCATCAGGTAGAAGCTGATACCGTCTGCACCATCGCCGCCGGCACCGCCCGAGTCGCCGCGGTAGGTCGCCGTGGTGAACGTGACGTGCAGTCCCGAGCCGGTCGGAAAGGTGAAGTTCGAGACGATCGCGCCGCGCTGGTTATAGCCGCCGGGGCGGCCGTTGGTGAAGCGCAGCGCACCGCTGCCGACCGGATCCGGCAGCAGCCCAGTGCTGCCGCCCACCAGCTGTTCTCCGCCGTAGTACGCCAGGCCCATGCACGCCGGGATGTTGCCGGTGTTATTGCCCGCGGTCAGGCAGGCACCGGAAAACGACTGCCAGTTGAAGGTGGACGATGCGCCGGTGAAATTATCCGACACCTGCAGCTGCGCCCAGGCCGCCACCGGCGTCAGTGCCACCAGCGCCGTTGCGCATATTCGTGTCGAAAGTTTTGCGTTCATAAATTTAAGCCTCAGGGACCGTTCGCGCCGCAGTTGTTCCAATCGGTTTCAAAGACGCTCTCCACCTCTGCCACGGTGCTGGCACTGGAGCCATAGCCCCAGGCGTCGATTTGATACAGGTTGCCGCAATTGAGGGGTTGGTTAATCGTACTGATGAACGAGATGTAAAATCGCGGCGGCGCCAGGTAGTAGTCCGGAGCCGCGGCATTGGTCGTATTCATGGTGGACGGGGTATAGACGGTGCCCACTTCCTGGCCGCCGCTGCGCCAGGGCACGACGGTGACATCGCCATTCGGAATCTTGCTGACCAGGCCGCTGCCCTGCAGGCAGATCGTGCCCCCGACCGGAGCGACCAGCAGCTGCGCCGGGCAGGCGCTGGCATTGGCCCAGTTGCCCTGCGTGATCCACCACTCCGCATATTGCAGCGCGGTCAGTGCCGAGGCGCGCGCCCGTTCCTTGTCGCGCGTATTGCCCGCGATTCTCTCTTCGATACCGAAGCTGCGGAACATGCTGATGGCGAAGATGGTCACGATCAGCAGCAGCAGCAGGCTGGAGATCAGCACCATGCCGCGCTGAGCCGGCGCAGCGTTGCTGGATGCGAATTGTGTGCGTATGTCACTCATGTGTTGCCACGCGATCACGTTACGACGCCCATTTTGTTCATGATGCCGATCACCCGGGTGAACTGCACCGGCGGCAGGTTGGTTCCCGGATTGGTAAAGGTCAGCGTAATGCGTACCGAGACCACGTAGTTCCAGGCCGAAAGCGTATTGATGGTGGTCGCTGAAACCTGGGTGGCATCCATGTAGCTGTCGGCGCACTGGTTGCCGACGGCGAAATTGGTCTGCACCCCATACAGCACCTGCAGCTTCGTGACCTTAAGCGGATTCACCCCGCCGGTCGAAGCGCTGATCAGCGGTATGGTGGTGGTGCCGGCGGCCGAGGTCAGTGTGCAATTCAGATTCCCCAGCGCGTCGACGCTGAAGGTGTTGACGAAGACCTCATTCGCACCGGTGGTGTTCGAGGTGCCGCTGCAGTTGAGAATGCCGTCACCGTTGGCGGTCTGGTAGCGCACCGAGATTGAGTCGCCGGGCGCCGCCGCCAGATATGCGCCGGCGCCGCTGATGGGCTGTCCGGCAGCGAACGGCGCCACCGCGCCCAGCGAGGCGAGGGCGGTCGAATTGAGCGGATCCGAGTAATAGCCGGTGGTCTGAACCACATCGGTGATGATGGTCATCGCCAGGCGCACGCTGTCCTGCAACTGCGTGGACTGGGTCTGGGAAGTGGCGGCCCGACGGGTGTCCTGCACCACCGCCAGTACCCCACCAATCAGGAACAGCGCGATCACCAGCGAGACCATCAACTCGACCAGCGAGAAACCCTGCGAACGCTCGCGCCGGTACGAATGAAGCGGCATGTGCGTGCTCATGGTTGCACGTACAGGATGTAGGTCGGCGTCTGGAACGCCGCGCCGGCGGCCGGCACGATGCCCTGCGTGTTCGCGGCCACGGTGTTTTCGGTCCACGTGATGGTAATCGTGCAGGTATTCGGCAGGCTTGCCGCCGGCGGCGGGCACAATATCGATGCCTGATAGCTGGGAAATATCGTCTGCGCAGACACCGCCCATTGGGTCAGGTCGTACGCTGCCATCTGTACCGTCGTGCACGGCGCGGCCGCCCAGCAGTCAACCCCTGAGACCAGGGCCGGATCGGGCGAACTGGCTATGGTTGTCCCGGAGATCACCGTGGGAACGGCCGAGGATGCCAGCGACCAATAGGCCCGATCGGCGTGCATCGCCGAGGCGACACTTGCCGCCTCGACTGCCGCGAGCGAGCGCTTGCCGGCCGTGCCGGTGCTCGACAGTGCAACCGCCTGCAGCTTGGCAATGCCCAGCAGTCCGATCGATATGATGATCAGCGCAACCATCACCTCGATCAGACTGAAGCCGGCGACCGAGCGTAGCGGCCGGCGTGAGGCATAAGGCTTCGAGCGCGTCATGTGCAATTTCCCTGGCCGGCCAACTCGACATTCAAGGTGCCGACTGCACTGATCTGAAGGCAGCGCGTATAAGCGGTGACCACCGTGGGCGCGCTATGCAGGATTACCGTGACGGTGCCGGCAAGCCCGGTCGCAAAGCCTTCACGGTTGAATACCAGGGTTGACGTGCCGCCACTGGCGACAAATGTATCGGTGCTGTTGGCGACGGCAAACGGCTTTTGCACCCGATAAATGGGGTCGTTGTTATCACAGGTTCCATCGCTGTTCGCATCCGAGCAGACGATCCAGCCGCTCTGCCAGGTGTTGGTGTTGTTGCAGGTCAGGAAATCGGTGGAGACGCACACCACCACCGGGTGACCCTCCTTGATCGCCTCCGCGCGTGCGAACTGCATGTCGCCAAGCAGGCCGTTGACTTCGGCCGAAATGCGATTGGCGGTGGTCACGTATTTGAAAGAGGGCACGCCAATGGCCATCAGGATGCCGACGATGGCGATGACGACGACCAGTTCGATCATCGTGAAGCCCGAGCTGCACTGCCCGCCCGGATTGGATTTGGCCGCGATTCCCATGGCGGGCAGATTACGCAGGCAAGCTTGCGCCAGACTGGCTATTCGGGGGCTGGGGGCGGGGATAGCGATAACTGCGAGCTGCTTCACAGTCCGGGCCGGTTTTATGTCGCGGGCGGGAAGCGGATTCGCATGCGCGTACCCCCGCCAATGGCCGGCACGCCGATGCTGAAAACCGCGCGGTGGGCCCGGGAGATCTCATCGACGATCGCCAGGCCCAGCCCGCAGCCGGTCCCCGGCGATCCTGGCAGGCGGTAGAAGCGCTCGCGCACCCGCAGCCGTTCCGACTCGGCAATGCCCGGACCGTCATCCTCGACTTCGAGAAACGGGTGAGCTTGCTCGGTTCCGCAGCGCACCGTGACCCGGCCCCCGGCGGGCGTGTATTTCAGGGCGTTATCGACCAGATTGCCCAGCAGGTCCTCGAGCAGCCAGGCATCGCCGATCACTTGCGCCGTCTGGGCGTCCGCGCCCAGATCCAGGCCCGCGGTCACGGCACGATCGATGTTGCGTTCCACCAGGTGCTCGACCAGAGGCCGTAGTGCCACCGCTTTGAAGCCCTCGCCTACCGCCGACACCGGTTCCGCCCTGGCCAGGGCCAGCAGCTGATTGGCCGTATGCGCCAGCTGCTGCACGCCCCGGTTGATGGTGGTGAGCTCGCTTTTCACGGCAACGGCTGCCGGCGCCTGCAGCAACAGTTCCAGCTGCGCCAGCAATCCGGTCACCGGCGTGCGCATCTGGTGCGCCGCGTCGGCCACGAAGCGGCGCTGCGACAGCGCCGCGTCGTGCCGCAATTCCAGCAGGTGATTCAGGGCCAGGATCAATGGTCGCAGTTCCCCCGGGGCTTCGGCCACATTGAAGCGCTGCAGCGTGCTCGCCGACTGCTCCTCGACTTGCTCACGCAGGCGCGCCAGGGGACGCAAGCCAAAGGACACGCCGATCCATATCAACAGCAGCGTGACATCCAGCTCGGCAAAATCTACCAGCAGCTTGCCGAGCAGCATGACTCTTTGCGTACTGGCTCGCCGCTGCAGGGTCTCGGCCACCGTGATGGTGAGCGGCCCCGCGTCCGAGCGGCTGCGCAGGCTTGCCACCCGCAGTTTCAGGCCCTGGAAGTCGGCATCGCGAAATGTAACGCTGTCGCTGCGTGCGCTGCCGCTCGCCGCTGCCGCGGGCAACTGTGCCGCCCCGGCGATCAGCTCGCCGGCGGGCCCGGTGATCGAGTACAGCGTGCTGCCCTCGGCATCCGGACCACGCGTCAGCGCCGCGCGTTGAGCCGCGCTGACCTGCAGTTTGCCGTCGTCGGAGCGCATCGAGGCGGCGGCCGCCAGCGCGGCGCTGGCCAGCGCCTGGTCGTAGGCATTGCGGGTGGTCGCCACCGCGATCCAGTAATCGGCCAGGCCGCCGAGCAGCATCAGGATCGCCAGTGCCGGCAGCAGCAGCAGCAGCAAGCGCTGCCGAATCGTCATCATGGACTGCGCCCGGGAATCTCATCGAGCCGATAGCCCAATCCGCGCACGGTGCGAATGACGGCCGCATCGCCGAGTTTCGCGCGCAGCCTCGACAGGTGGGTTTCCACGGCATTGGCGGTCAGGTCCTGCTCCGAGCCTGCGACCGCCTGCAGCAGCCGCTCCTTGGTCACGACGCGGCCGACATTGTGCGCCAGGCTTTCGAGCACCAGCCATTCACGCTTGGTCAGCTCGACCGCGACACCATCGATCTGCAGCTGATGGCCGAGCAGGTCGATCTGCAGGCGGCCGAGCTTCAGCGCGCCGCTGGGCACCAGCCCGGCGCGGCGAATCAGCGCCCGGCAGCGCGCCGCGAGTTCGGCCTGTTCGAATGGTTTCATCAGAAAATCGTCGGCGCCCAGATCGAAGGCGCGGATTTTCTCCTGCAGCGCGTAGCGCGCCGTGAGCACCAGCACCGGCATCGCATTGCCGGCCGTGCGCAGGCGAGCCAGCCATGTCAGGCCGTCGGCCCCGGGCAACCCGATGTCCACCACCGCCAGATCAAAATGCTCGACGGCAACGGCGGTGCGGGCCTGTTCGGCGCTGCCGGCAAGATCAACGGTAAATCCGGCCGACGACAAGCCGCGGATGACCGCATCGGCGACCAGCTCATCGTCTTCAACCAGAAGTATTCGCATGGCTATGGGGCAGCGGGCCGGGGTCCGCTCGCAAATGCGGCCGCCCGAGGCGGCCGCACTGAGCCCATGCTAAGCCAGTAACCGTCTGTGGCGGCTGCCGTCACATCGTAGGTATTGGGTACGACAGTGTGGTGGTAAGGCCGCCGGTTCCGTTGCCGCCGGGACTGGTCACCGTGATCGTCAAGCTGCCCAACGGCGTCGCCATAAGGGCAGCGCTGACGCTGAACCCATAGCTCGTCGGGTCGAGAGTGCAAGGCACCGTAAAGGCGGTCGGTGCGTTGGTGCTCAGTCCGGTGCCGATCACCGCGCCGGTTATCGTCGTACCCGCCGGCAGCGGATTGAAGTTCCCGTCCTGGAACAGGAAAGTGTAGGTCTTGGTGTTGCCTGGTGCCAGCGTCGGAAGCGTCGTGCCGTTGACGGGCATCACCTGGCTGGGCGATCCCTCCGACATGATGATTCTCAGCTGCGCGCCGATCGCCCATGTCTTGGTGCTGCAGCTTACGTTCGGCGCCGTGCCGGTGCAGGTGATTCCCTTGAAGGTGCCAATGGGAGGACTCGCAGGATTGCCGCTGCCATCGGGGCCCACGTACACCCCGGTGTGCTCGAAATCAAGGAAGTACTTGCCCAGGTCATAATGACCGTCCTCGTTGTCATCCCGAAACGGCTCGCCAAGATTTGCAAATGGGTCGGCCGCAACGTAAAAGCCGCTGCCGTCGATATCGGTGAACGACTCCTCGCCAATGGCCGTCCCCAGGATCGTAGCGCGCCCCGGGCGCAGCGACGGCGGATTGTCACTCGGCGAGGGGCGCGGATTGGAACTGACCCAATTGACCGAACAACTGCCGGTACCCCCGGCGGTCGTACAATTGCCGCCGACCTGGCCGCCGTTGGTGGTGAATGCGACCGCGGTGCCATCCGGCGCCGGGTTCTGGTAACGATCGGACAGACGCACGACGATCGGCACCACGATCCCGTCGATGTTGAAGGCTTCGACGTTGGGGCAGCCAGTGGTGGCTATCGAAAACGCCTTGGATGCGGGAAGTCCGGTGGATACTGCCAATATGGATGACTGGGTACTGAGCGCCGGTGAGGCAATCGATGCGGTGACGGTGACCGTGGTGTGCGCTGTACCCGAACTGACGACCGTCTTCACGGTGCCGTCTGCCCCAGAGGTTGCAGGTGTCGGCGATAGCGTGATTCCGCCGACGGTTGTACTGAGCGCAAAGTTGACAGGTACACCAGGCCGCGGGCCGCCGGTCGAATCAACCACCTTGAACACCACCGTTGAGGTCTCATTCAGACCGGTACCCTTCAATCCGATCGTGGAGGGTGTGGCGGATACGAATTGAATAGACCCCACCGTGGCGGATGCGATCGTGATCGTACCGGTCGCCATGAGACTGCTCGTGCCGACCAGCGCTGTTGCGGTAATGACGTCCGAGGGACTGCAGCCCTTGGCGGTGTAGGTCGCAGTCGCATTGCCGCTGGTGGTAACGACCGTATCGGCTGTGGTGCCCGCGGTGCTGGGTGCGCTGGCTGCCACCACCGCCAGTCCGGTGGCAATGCAAGGGGAATTGAAGGTGACGGTGACCGGCGCTGCGGTGTACAGGGTTCCGGTCTGGTCGACGACGGTCACACTCAGGCTCGCGGTACCGCCAGCGGACAGGGAGTTGCTCGACAGGCCGATCACCCCGTGTTGGAAGCCGCTGCCGCTGCCATTGCCCATCGAGAACGTCGTCGTGGTGCCGCTGCTGCTGCCGCTGCTACTGGCGCCACTGCTGGTGGTGCCGCTCGAGGAGCCGAGCGAGGCGAAAGAGCTGGTGCTGCCGCCGCCACAAGCGCTGAGCGCGAGTGCAGCCAACGCCACCGGAATTCCTAAATGTCGCATTGTATTCACCTGAGCTGTCGATCTGTGTGCTGCTCGCCCGTTGGCGCGGCGCGCAGTCAATTGACGCTGACTCCTTCGCGCAGGATCTTCGGTGTCACGAAGATCAGTAGCTCATCTTTATCGTCCTTACGGGTCGTCTGCTTGAACAGATTTCCCAGCACCGGAATGTCGCCGAGCCAGGGTACCCCGGTCGTCTGCAGACTCTGCGTGGTCTCCAGGATGCCGCCGAGTACCACGGTCTGGCCGTCGCCGAGCACCACCTGGGTTTCGATGGTGCGGGTATTGATCGAGGGCACGTTGACGCCGCCGGAGGCCACGACCACGGTGCCGACGCTGTCATCCGAGACCGTCAGGTCGAGGATGATGCGGTTGTCGGGCGTGATCAGCGGCTTGACCTTGAGCGACAGCACCGCCTTCTTGAAGGCGATCGTGGTCGCGCCGCTGGAAGCGGACTGCTGGTAGGGGATTTCCACGCCCTGTTCGATCGACGCCTCCTTCTGGTTGGCCGTGATCACCCGCGGCGAGGAGATGACCGTGCCGCGGTTTTCGACCTGCGCCGCGGACAGCTCCAGGTCGACCAGGAAATCGGATCCGAGAATGCCCAGCGCGATGCTGCCGGCCGGGCTCGCAACCGGCAGGTTGACGTTGTAGCGATTGGTGGCGGTGGCACCAGTCGGGATGCTGACCGGGTACTGGGTGCCGTTGGCCGCCAGATTGGTGAGCACCGAGCCGATGCCTTGGTCAACCCCGGCCGCGGTGCCGGTGGTCTCATACAATCCATTGGTGCCGTTGGCCCGCGTCGCGGTCACGCCGAAACGAGCGCCCAGATCGCGCTCGAAATCGTTGGTGACGATCACGATGCGCGATTCGATCAGCACCTGCTTGACCGGGATATCGAGCGTGGTCACCAGCCGGCGCACATCCGCCAGCCGATCCGCGGTGTCCTGCAACAGCAGCGTGTTGGTACGGTCATCGACCGATACGCTGCCGCGCTGGGACAGCACCGAATTCGCTCCAGTGCCGCCGGTCGAGCCCTTGAGCAGTGTGGCGATATCGGCGGCCTTGGCATAGTTGACCTGCAGATACTCCGAGCGCACCGGCTCGAGTGCCTGGATGTCCTTCTTGGCGGACAGGTCGGCCTTCTCGCGCGCGGCCAGCTCGTCAGCCGGCGCCACGATGATGACGTTGCCTTCCTGGCGTTTGTCGAGGCCCTTGGTGCGCAGCACGATGTCGAGCGCCTGGTCCCACGGGACATTCTGCAGCCGCAGCGTGACGCTGCCCTGGACGCTGTCGCTGACCACGATGTTCTGGCCGCTGGCATCGGCCAGCAGCTGCAGTACCGCGCGCGTCTCGATGTCCTGGAAATTCAATGTCAGGCGTTCGCCCTTGTATTCCTTCTTCTGATCGGCCGGATTGCCACCCGCGAGCTTGCGGACCGGCGATACCTCGACCACGTACTGGTCGTCCGACTGGTACGCCAGCTGTTCGAAATTGCCGCTGGCACTGATCACGATGCGGGTATCGCCGTTGACTTTTTCGGCGTCAAAGCCCGTGACCGGTGTGCCGAAATCCATCGTGTCGTAGCGGCGCGTGAGGTTCTTCGGCAGGTCGGTGCCGGCAAAATCCACCAGGATCTGCGAACCCTGCTGCTTCAGGTCGATCGGCGTGCGCGGATCGGACAGGCGCACGACCAGCCGGCCACCGCCGCTCTCGCTGCGACGAAAATCGATGCTCTTGATGGCACGCGCCGCAGTTGCGCCGGGCGCCGCCGCACCATGGCCAGCAGCAGCGCCGGAAGTCCTGGCGCCGGCGTGCGTGTCCGAAACGGCGCCCACCAGCACGACGATGTCGTTGCCGCTGACACGGGTCTGATAAGGCATCTGCTGATCGAGGTTGAGCACGATGCGAGTGCGGCCGTTGGCCTCGGCGGCGAGCACGGTGTCGACACCGGCAGAGCCGACGTCGATGCGGCGCGAGGGTATGGCGAGCGAGGTATTGGGCAGGTCGAGGGAAATGCGCGCCGGTTTGTCGATCGTAAACGCCAGCGGCTCGGGTGCCGGACCGGCGAGGTGCAACGTCAGCTGCAGCTGATTGCCGCTGAGCGTCTGTACGTCGATGGTCTGCAGGGTATTGGGAGCTGCAGCCGCAGCCGCATCAGCGGCTCGTGCGCCCAGGGCGACCAGCATCCCGGCAGCCCAGGCAAGGGCCAGCCAGGCAAAGCGTGTGCGCAGCGTTTGGAGGATGGACCGTTTCATTCGATGTGTCTCCCTGCCGATCACTCGTTCAACCCCAGGGCAGCAGGACGTTCGATGTAGCCGCCCAGCCCGTCGGGAATGATCTCTACCAAAGCGATCTTTGAAGGCGTGATGTCGGTAATCTTGCCGTCATTGGTTCCGATGTGTTCACCGACGATTACGCGGTGCACGCGGCCGTCCTTGGTCGCCACCAAACCGTAGCGGTTACCGCCCAGATTCAGCGTACCGACCATCTTCAGAGTATCGAGCGAGAACTGCTCGAGGAACTCGCGATTGCGCTTGCTGTCGGGCCGCAGGCCCGCGCCCAGCGCGCCTGAGCCGCCAGGCACGAACGGCGAGCGCAGTTGCTGGTCGGTGTAGGCAAAAGCCTCATAGGGCTTGACCTCCGGCAATGGCTCAACGCGTCCGCCGGGTTCTTTCTTGGTCGAGGCGATGAAGCGATCGAGATCCGCATCGCGACCGCTGCAGCCGCTGACCAGCGCTGCAATCAGCACCGCTGCGAGCACCGCGATGCGCGCCAGCGGCCTGCCTGCGGCGCCTTGGTATCGTTCACTCATTGCTAGCTTCCCGCGCCGTGGCGCTTGGCCTGGTCGGCCTTGCGCTTCTCGGCTTCCGCCGCCGCCACTTCGTCGTCATCGAGATATCGATAGGTCTTGGCGGTGAGATCGAGCTGCAACTGATCATAGATCGCGGACTTGTCCTTGCTGACCGGTGTGATCTGTATGTCGTGCAGCGTGACGATTCGCGGCAGGGCCGCGATGCCGCTGACAAACGCGCCGAATTCGTGATAACTGCCGGTGAGCTGGATGTGGATAGGCAGCTCGGCGTAGAAGTCCTTCTTCACTTCCTGGCCTGGTTGAAACAGTTTCTCTTCCAGTGCGGCCGCCAACCCGGTCTGCGATATGTCCACCAGCAGATTCGGTACCTCGGTCTTGCTCGGCAGCTGGCGCAGCAGCGCGCCAAAGGATTTTTCGATATCGGTGAGCTGCTGCTTGTAGACCGCGAGGTTGATGGCCTTGGAATGCTTGGCACGAAATTCGTTGCGCAGCTGCTGTTCCTGGTTCTCACGCTGCTGCAGCTCGGGCATGCGGTCGGTCCAGACAAAGAAGTAGATCAGGCCGACCGCCACCACCGCGAAGCACACCGCGACCGCGGCGGCGCGCGCTGCGAATGGCCAGCGACCGGGATCGCGCGGGTCGAGCGAGCGCAGTTCGTCGAGCACGCTCATTTGCTGCTCCCGGCAGCGGCCCGGGCCGGTCGCTTGGTGGCGGTGTCATCGGAAGCGGGTAGGGTGATCTGCTCGGCATCGAGCGTAAAGCTGCTGCCGGCGGTATCGGTCTTGGTCTGAACGACTTCCAGCTCGGGATTGCGCAGCCACTGCGAGGCCGAGATGTTACGCATCAGGGCCGAGACGCGCGTGGAGGATTGCGCGACACCGTCGAGCTTGAGCTTGGGACCGGTCTGCTTGACGGTGGTCAGGTAGGTGCCGTCGGGCATCTGCTTCACCAGCTCATCGAACAGGTGCACCACCTCGGGACGCGAGCGCTGCAATTTCTCGATGATCTGCATGCGCGAGATGTACTTCTGCTTCTGCGCCTCGAGATCGTTGATCTCCTCGATCTGCTTGTCGAGCACCTTGATCTGGGCGCGCAACCGATCATTGCGGTGCTCCTGCGCGTCGATCATCGAGCCGAGCAGCAGGTAGGCGATAAAGGCTGCGATCGCCGCCAGCGCTGCCGCGCCGCCGAGCGCGATAAAGAACGCCAGTTTCCTTTCGCGGCGCTGCTGGTCGCGCCAGGGAAGCAGATTAATACGCGGCATTAGTCGAAGCTCCGCAACGCCAGGCCGCAGGCGGTCAGCAAGGCGGTGGCATCGCGCTGCACTGCCTGGGCGCGCGCGCGCGATGAGAGTTTCATCTGCCCGAGCGGGTCGCCGCGCTCGGCGCTGATGCCGACGCGGCTCTGTACCACGTCGGCGACGCCGGCGATGTTGGCACAGCCGCCGCATATCAGGATCTTGTCCGGCTGTTCGCGGCCGCTGCCGGAAGCCAGATAGAACTGCAACGAGCGGCTGACCTGCTGCGTCATGTCGTCGATGAACGGATCGAGCACTTCCGCCTGGAAGTTGCCTGGCAGACCGCCCTCTTTCTTGGCGCGCCCTGCCTCTTCCATCGACAGACCGTAGGTGCGCATGATCTCTTCGGTCAGCTGCTGGCCGCCGAAAGCGAAATCACGCGTATAAATGACCTTCAGATTGCGCAGCACACTGAAGGTAGTGTTGCTGGCGCCGAAGTCCACCACCGCGACGCAGTGATCTATGCCGCCATCGGGCATCTGGTGAGTCATCAGGCGGCAGGCGTTCTCGAGCGCGAAGGCTTCCACGTCGACAATGCGCGCGGTCAAACCCGCGGCCGAGACGGCGGCGCGGCGCTGCTCGACATTCTCGCTGCGCGAAGCCACCAGCAGGACGTCCACCGAGTCGCCGTCCTTCTCCGACTGGCCGAGCACTTCGAAGTCGTAGCTGACCTCGTCCATCGGGAACGGAATATATTGATCGGCCTGCATTTCAACCTGGGCTTCCAGGTCGGAATCGCGCAGGCCGCGCGGCATCTGGATCACCTTGGTGATCGCGGCGTCGCCGCTGATCGCGATCGCCACCTCGTGACTCTTGGCCCCGGAGCGCTTCACGGCGCGGCGAATCGCCTCACCCACAGCCTCAGGATCGACCAGGGTCTTTTCATTCATGGCGTTGGTCGGAGTCGGCTCTGCAGCATACGACTCGACCCGGTATTGGCCCCCCGCCATCGTCAGTTCAATGAGCTTGATCGACGAAGTGGTGATGTCCAAGCCCAGCAGCTGGCGGTACTTGCGCGATAATAGAAACACTTTTTCGAGACCTTTCAGTAGGCTACGCGCGTTTTAGGACGATTCAGTCTCATTATGTCAGAAATATATGCTGGCCAGAACGTGATTGCGACCACGGGGCGCCCACCGTTACGGCCGTGCACGCCTTAACCTTAAACTGGCGGTGGAATCGATAGGCGTGATGGAGGTCTAACTTCCACACTCAACCGATGGGCGACATCCGCCGCCGCGCGCGCGCTTTTCCAGTGCGCTGCTATGCTGCGCTGTAGCCGTATCCGGTGTCGCCTGCGGCTGCGGATGAGCTGCCGGATATTCGACTAGAACGCCGACGATGGCAGAACTTAGAGCATAATTTGCCGAAGATAAGCACCTTTCGGGTCACTGGATTGATCGCCATCGGGTGCCTGGGCCTGGTTGCGGTGGGTGCCTATGCACTGCTGGCGAGCTATCTCTATCTCGAGCCGTCGCTGCCGACGGTCGATGCCATGCGCCGCGGCAGCGTGCCGGTGCCACTGCGAATCTTTACCCGCAGCGGAGCGCTGATCGCGCAGATCGGCGAGAAGCGGCGTGTGCCGGTGGGCTACGACGACGTTCCCGTCCTGGTGCGTGAAGCCTTCGTCGCCGCCGAAGACCAGCGCTTCTTCAGCCATCACGGTTTCGATTACAGCGGCGTGCTGCGCGCCGCCGTGGTCGATCTGACCTCCGGCGACTTCTCGCAGGGCGCCAGCACCATCACGATGCAGGCGGCACGCAACATGTTCCTGAGCTTCGACAAGACCATCCGTCGCAAGCTGCAGGAAATATTCCTGACCTACCGCATGGAACACGAGTTCAGCAAGGAACAGATACTGATCACTTATCTGAACGTGATCTTCCTCGGACAGCGCTCGTACGGCGTGGCCGCGGCCGCCGAGACTTATTTCGGCAAACCGCTCGATCAGCTCTCGGTTGCCGAAGCGGCGACGCTCGCAGGTATTCCGCAAGCGCCGTCGCGCTTCAACCCGATCACCAATCCGAAGGCGGCGCAGGTGCGGCGGCACTACGTGCTCACACAGATGCAGAAACTGAATTACATCGATGCCGGCACCGCGCAACATGCGGGAGAGGAGCCGGTCGAGGCGCGCGATCACGGCATTCAGTACGACGTCGAAGCACCGTACGTCGCCGAGATGGCACGCGCCGAGCTCGTCAGCCGCTACGGCGACGATGCGGTGAATCAGGGCTACAGGGTCTACACCACGATCGATGGCCGGCTGCAGACCGCGGCCAATCGGGCGCTGCGTATCGGACTGATCGAATACGACCGCCGTCACGGCTATCGCGGGCCGCTGAAGCATCTCAACCTCGATGATCGCAGCGCGCCGGTGAAGCCGGATGCGGCATTGGCCGATATTCCCGAGATCGGCGGCCTGCGCCCGGCGCTGGTGGTGTCGGTGGCGCCGATGGCGGCTCGCGTCTACATCCGATCGGTCGGCTTTGCGCAGATCGAATGGGACGGGCTGTCGTGGGCACACCGGCGGATTTCCGATACCCGCGTCGGCGTACCGCCCAAGCACGCCGACGACGTCGTGGCACGCGGGGACGTGGTCTACATCGTCACCAACGGCCACGGCGTGGCCGCCCTGGCGCAGCTGCCGGAGGCACAAGGCGCACTGGTGGCGCTGGACCCGAACGACGGTGCGGTCGCGGCGCTGGTGGGTGGGTTTGATTACTTCGACAACAAATTCAATCGCGTGACGCAGGCGCGGCGCCAGCCTGGCTCAGGCTTCAAGCCGTTCCTGTACTCGGCAGCGCTGGAGAATGGTTTCACGCCTTCGACCATCGTGATGGACGCGCCGATCGTGTACGACGACAGCGGCCAGGAGAAGATCTGGCGCCCGGAAAACAGTGAAAAAAGCTTCTCCGGACCGACGCGGCTGCGCGAAGCGCTGGTTCATTCGCGTAATCTGGTGACGGTACGGGTGGTACGGCAGCTCGGGATCGACACCGCGATCAACTATGCGGCGAATTTCGGCTTCAACCCTGCCGACATGCCCAAGGACATGACCATCGCGCTCGGCAGCCTGCCGGCAACACCGCTGCAGATGGCTACTTCTTATGCCGTGTTCGCCAACGGCGGCTATCGGGTGGCATCCTATTACCTCGATCGGATCGAGGATGGCGCGGGCCAGATCGTGTATCAGGCCACGCCGACGGTGGTGTGCGAAAGCTGCGATGCGCTCATGGCTGGCGCTGGCAACACCGCTGCCGGCGCCGCGGATCGAAATGATGGGTCGGCGAACACGGCAGCGGCGTTGCATGATGGCGCCGCCGATGCCCTCGATGCTGGCAGCCCCGGTTCCGATCCTGATCAGGCCCCGCCCAATCCGCTGCCGCCGCTGATCGCGCCCGGGCGCATCGCCGAGCGCGCGATTTCGCCACAGAATCTGTGGATCATGGACGACATGATGGCCGACGTCATTACGCGCGGGACCGGTATCCGCGCCGGCGCCCTGCATCGCAAGGACATCTCCGGCAAGACCGGAACCACCAATGAAGTGAAGGACACCTGGTTCAACGGCTTCAATCGCAATATCGTGGCGAGTGTCTGGGTCGGCTTCGACCAGGAGCGACCGCTCGGTGAGGGCGAGGAGGGCAGCCGGACCGCGGTGCCGATCTGGACCAATTTCATGCGCGAGGCGCTGCGCGGACAGCCGGATCGGCCCCGACCGCTGCCGCCGGGACTGGTGAGCTTGCGCATCTCGCCCAAGACCGGAGCACTGGCTGGAGCCAACGATGCCGATGCGATCAACGAAACCTTCATGGAAGACCATCTGCCGCCGGCCGTTAACGCCGGCAATGCGCCCCCCGGCCCCGGCCTGCAAAGCGGGCCCGGTGGTAGTGGTGAGCCGCTGTTTTGATACGCTGTTGCCTGCGTCGACGGACCGACCCGAGGGCATTGACCTATGACCCGCCGCGCTTCACCCCGCAGTGGCAATCTGCGCCGCGCGCTCGCTCAGGAGGCGGCGCGCATCATGGCTCAGCATGGCATCCATGACTTTCTGACCGCCAAGCGCAAGGCGGCCGAGCGGCTGGGCGTCGCCGATTCGTCGGCGCTGCCGCGAAATACCGAGATCGAGGATGCGCTGGCCGAGTATCAGCGGCTGTTCGACGCCAACGGCCACGAGCAGACTCTGCAGCAGCAGCGCCGCGCGGCACTGCAGGCCATGCATGGGCTGTCGCAGTTCGAGCCGCGCCTGGTCGGTCCGGTACTGACCGGTACCGCCACCGCCCACGCCGATATTCAGTTACACCTGTTCGCCGACCGGCCGGAGACCGTGACGCTGCAGCTGATGGATCGCGGCATTGCGCATGAAGTCACCGAGCGGCGGGTACGCCTGGATGCCGAGCGCATCAAGGCCTATCCGGGGCTGCGCTTCGCGGTTGACAACCGCCGCGTCGATGCCACCGTGTTCCCGCTCGATGGCATACGCCAGGCGCCGGTCAGTCCGGTGGACGGCAGACCGATGCGGCGCGCCGACGCCGCGGAGCTCAAGACGCTGCTCGACACCTAGCCCGCGGCCAGGGAGTGCCCAGGTAACCGAAAGAGGTATCAATACGTATAGAGAAATTTTGTTATCAAAATTTCTCTATACGTATTGATACCTCTATGCGCTGCCGGTTTGCTCGCTGCCTGCTTAGGCTTCCTGCAGCGTCTTGCGCTGCGCGGCCGGCACGTAGTCGCGGCGCACCGGACCGGTGTAGAGCTGGCGCGGACGGCTGATGCGCATGTTCGGATCGCTGATCATCTCCAGCCAGTGCGCTACCCAGCCGACGGTGCGCGCAATCGCGAACATCACGGTGTACATCGAGCGCGGAATACCAAGCGCGCTGTAGATGATGCCGGAATAAAAGTCCACGTTCGGATACAGCTTGCGCGAAACAAAATACTCGTCCTTGAGTGCGATGTCCTCCAGCTTCAGCGCCAGCTCGAACAGCGGATTGTCGTTGCGGCCAAGCTTGGCGAGTACCTGGTGGCACATGTCGCGGATGATCTTGGCGCGCGGATCGAAGTTCTTGTAGATGCGGTGACCGAAGCCCATCAGCCGAAAGTGGCTCGACTTGTCCTTGACCATGCCGAGGTACTTCGGGATATTTTCGACCCGGCCGATCTGCTCCAGCATCGCCAGCACCGCTTCATTGGCGCCGCCGTGTGCCGGACCCCACAGTGCCGCGACGCCGGAGGAGATCGCCGCGTAGGGATTGGCGCCGGTACTGCCGGCCAGGCGCACGGTCGAGGTGCTGGCGTTCTGCTCGTGATCGGCGTGCAGGATAAACAGCAGATCGAGCGCCTTGGCGGCGATCGGATCCACCGTGTAGCTCTCGCACGGCACGGCGAAGAACATGCTAAGCATGTTGGAACAGTAGTCCAGGTCGTTGCGCGGATAGATGAACGGCTGGCCCAGCGAATGCTTGTGCGCAGCGGCGGCGATGGTCGGGAGCTTCGCCACGATGCGATGCGAGAAGATCTCGCGATGCCGTGGGTTATGGATGTCGGTCGAATCGTGATAGAAGGCCGACATCGAAGCCACGACCGCCGACACCATCGCCATCGGATGGGCGTCGTGATGAAAGCCGTTGAAGAATCGCAGCAGCGATTCGTTGATCATGGTGTGGCGGCCGATGCTGCCGGAGAATTCCTGCAACTGCGTCGCGTCCGGCAGATCGCCGTACATCAGAAGATAGGCAACCTCCATGAAGCTGCTCTTCTCGGCCAGCTGCTCCACCGGATAGCCGCGATACAGCAGCACTCCGGCGTCACCGTCGATATAGGTGATCTTGCTGTCGCACGAGGCGGTCACCGCGAACGCCGGGTCGTAGCTGAATACGCCGTGATCGCGGTTGAGATTGGAAATATCGAGAACGGCGGGTCCGATGGTTCCGCTGCGCACCGGCAGCGACGTCGTCAAGCCCGATTCCGGGTTCTTGAGTTCGAAATTGTTGCTGCTCATCCGCGCGGTCCTTAGTTTCCAACCACCGCGGAACCCGGCGGTCAGCCCGTGAGCGTTACATGGCCGGCGCGCGGAAGCAAGGCGCTGACCGCGGCGCCGGCGCGCACCGCGACCTTCAGGCATTCAGCACCGAACGCAGGCTTGGCGGCGGACCAATCGTGCGCCGCCTGCGGCGCAGGCTGTCAGTGGGTTCCCGCGATGCCGGCGTATTTCTTGCGGAACTTGTCCACGCGACCGGCGGTGTCCACCATCTTCTGCTTGCCGGTATAAAACGGATGACAGTTCGAGCAGACGTCGAGGCTCAGATCGTGCCCGACGGTCGAGCGCGTCTTGAAGGTGTTCCCGCAGCTGCAGGTCACCGTGATCTCCTGGTAGTCAGGATGGGTCGAGGCTTTCATGGCATTCACTTCCTGATGGACGTCTTGAGGCCGCGCCGAGCGCTTTGCAAGGCCGGCGTGGAAAAAAGGGCGCGCAGTCTAGCCCCCGCCCCGCGGCTCTACAAGCGCTGTGTGAAATCACCGCCCGAGCACCGGATCGCCGGTGTTGGCAGCACCGCGATTATCCACAATTTCTGTGGATAACTCTGTGCGTAAGCCCTGCCCGGCGGTATAGCAGAGGCACTAATAACGCGTAACTATCGAGTTGAACAAAAAATGACCAATATGTTTCAATCTGTAAAATCAATGAGTTAAATGTCTATCATCGCGCTACATGACCAAAATAAGACGTAATCGGCTAATTTGTGTAAGAGCGGCCGTCCCGCTGTGTATAAAGCCTCCGCGCTATACCCAAGCGTTGGTGCTAGCAGGGAAATTTCGCCCAGCGAGGGCGGCTATCCGCGCCGACGCGCCGTCGCCCCGGGGCCCGCAGCCGACGGCAGCATCAGGGCCAGCAGGTCGTTGAGAAAATTAAATCCCTGCGCACTTGCGCGCCAGCGCGTCCCGATGCGCTGCAGCAGTCCGCGCTGCTGTGCCAGCGCGAACTGCGCGGCGACGACGCTCAGCGCAAGCCCGGTGCGCGACTCGAACTCACGTTGCTCGAAACCCTCGTTCAGCCGTAACGCGTTCAGCAGATAGTCGAACGGCAGCTCCACAGCCGGCACCGCACGGCGCGTAAGGCCGGAGGCGCCGTGCGCAACGCTCGCCAGGTAGCGCCGCGGCTCGCGCGGGCGAGTGCTGCGATCGATCAGCAGCCGGCCGTCCTCGATGCGGGTGCATTTGCCATGGGCGCCGGCCCCGATGCCGAGGTAGTCGCCGAACTGCCAGTAGTTGAGGTTGTGGCGGCAGCGTGCGCCGGGCCGGGCATAGGCCGAGACCTCGTACTGCGCGTAGCGCGCCTCGGCCAGCCGTTGCTGACAGGCCAGCTGCATGTCCGCACTCAGGTCGCTATCGGGCATGCCCGCGGGCGGCCTGCCCGCGAACACCGTTCCCGGTTCCACGGTGAGCTGGTAGTGGGATAAATGCGCCGGTTGCAGCGCCAGTGCATGGCCGATATCGGCCAGTGCCTGCGCCATGCTCTGATCGGGCAAGCCGTACATCAGATCGAGATTGAAATTCGTCAAGCCCGCGACCTGCAGCTCCTCGACGGCGCGCTGCGTATCGGCAGCGGTGTGGATGCGACCCAGGCGCTGTAGCTGCCCGGGGTCGAAGCTCTGCGCGCCCAGCGATACGCGGGTAATGCCGGCGGCGCGATAGTCGGCAAAGCGGCCGCGCTCGATGGTACCGGGGTTGGCCTCCAGCGTGATTTCCAGGTCGGCGGCGAACTCGAGCCGCTGGCGCGCGCCGCTAAGTAGCCGCCCCAGCGCGGCGGGCGCGAACAGACTGGGAGTGCCGCCGCCAAGGAAGATGCTCTGCAGCGCGCGTCCCTGCGCGGCGTGCGCCTGCAGCATGAGATCGTCCAGCAGCGCGTCGACATATTGGCTCTCGGGCAACGCGCCCTGCAGGGTGTGTGAATTGAAGTCGCAATACGGGCACTTGCGCACGCACCAGGGAAAATGCACGTACAGCGCCAGCGGCGGCAGCGGCGGGGACGTCAGTGGCGTGGGCTGGACGGGCACGGATCTCCTTGCGATAAGCTCTACAGTGCGTGAAGCGTAAGGCTAGCCACCAGCGCGGCCAGCGCCCTGCCGCGATGGCTCAGTGCGTTCTTCTGCGCCGCCGGCAACTCGGCCGCGCTCATATCATGGTCGTCGGGCACGAACAGCGGGTCATAGCCAAAGCCACCGCGCCCCGCCGGGCGGATCCCGATCCGACCTTCCCAGCTGCCGCTGGCGATCAGCGGCGCAGCATCCTCGGCGCTGCGCACCAGCGCCAGTACACAACGATAGCGCGCGCGACGACGTTCCGGGGGCAGCCCCGCGAGTTCCGACAGCAGCTGTGCATTATTGTCGGCGTCGGTGGCCGTGGCGCCGGCGTAACGGGCCGAGCGCACGCCCGGCCGGCCACCCAGCGCGTCCACCTCGAGCCCGGAATCATCCGCCAGCGCCGGCAGGCCGCTGCGGGCGGCCGCGTGGCGCGCCTTGAGCAGCGCGTTGGCCTCAAAAGTAGTGCCGGTCTCCGCCACACTGTCGATCCCGAGCGCGGACTGCAGCACCAGCTGAAATCCCACCGGCGCCAGCAGCGCTTCGAATTCACGCTGCTTGCCCGCATTGGCGGTGGCAAGTACCAGTTTCATGGGACCGAAATTCCGCGTCGCCGTCGCTGCCGCTGGGCTACGACTCCAGCGCCTGGGCCTGCAGCGCACACAGCTCGCCGATACCACTGGCCGCCAGATTGAGCAGCGCGTCGAGTTCGTGGCGACGAAACGCATGGCCTTCGGCCGTGCCCTGCACCTCGATGAAAGCGCCGCCATTGTTCATCACCACATTCATATCGGTTTCGGCCTCGGAATCCTCACGATAATCAAGATCCAGCATCGGCACACCGCGCACGATGCCCACCGAAACCGCCGCGACCTGCCCGTGCAGTGGACTGGCCGACAGCAGCCCGCGGGCACGCAGGCTGTCGCAGGCGTCGACCAGCGCCACGAAGGCGCCGGTAATCGCTGCAGTGCGCGTGCCGCCGTCAGCCTGCAGCACGTCGCAATCGATCGTGACCGTACGCTCGCCGAGGCCTGCCATGTCGACCGCGGCACGCAGCGAGCGGCCGATCAGGCGTTGGATCTCCTGCGTGCGGCCCGACTGTTTGCCGCGTGCGGCCTCGCGCGCACTGCGGGTGTGGGTGGCGCGCGGCAGCATGCCGTATTCGGCGGTCACCCAGCCCTGGCCCTTGCCGCGCAGAAACGGCGGCACGCCTTCATCCACACTGGCGGTACACAGCACGCGCGTGTCCCCAAACTCCACCAGCACCGACCCTTCAGCGTGGCAGGTAAATCGGCGCGTGAAGCGCACCGCTCGAAGAGCGTCGGCACCGCGACCGTCCAGGCGCGAAGGTGTGTTCAGGCATCTCTCCTATTCGAAGCTCGCTATTCGAGGAAGCGCAATGCCGCTACCGACGTATTGTCGCTGCCGCCGCCGGCATTGAGCACGGCCTGGGCCGACAGCGCTGCCAGCGTGTCGCGCAGCGGCAGTCCGAGGGCCGAGAATGCGCCAGCGATCACTTGTTCATCCAGGTTGGCCCAGAAGCCGTCGGTACACACCAGCAACAGGTCGTCCGGCTGCAGCGCGCGGCGCGGGCTGAGTGCCATCTCCGGCAATAGCGCTTCGCCTCCCAGGCATGATTCGACGAAATTGCGCATCGGGTGGTTCTGCATCTGACCGGCGCTGATGACGCCTTCGCGCATCAGCAGTTCGACATGGCTGTGATCGCGGGTTCGCTCGCGCAGCCGGCCGGCGCGCAGATGGTACACGCGGCTGTCACCCACGTGCGCCCAATAGGCTGAGGTCTGCTGCACGACGCACACCGCACAGGTAGCCCGCGGGCGCATCTCCAGCGGCAGCCGCGGAGCCAGGCCGACGACGTTGGCATGCGCAGCGCCCAGCGCCAGGTGCAGGAATCCGAGCGGATCGATCAGCGGCTGCGCCGTCTGCCAGAAGCGCTCGACCACCGTCTGCTGCGCAATGTCGGCAGCCCGCTCGCCATCGGCGTGACCGCCCATGCCATCGCACGCAATCAGCAGCGCGGCCTCGTCGGCCACGGCTACACTGACGCGATCCTGGTTGGATTCGCGCCCGCCCTGAAGACTGAGTTCCGCATATTCGACCCGCAAGCCATCTCCAGCGCTTTACGCTAGACTTCGCCGCGCTTTATACACCACTATTTCCCTATGATCGCAAGCATGACGGGTTTTGCCCGGCGCGAGTTCGCCGGCCCCTTTGGCACACTCGTGTGCGAAATCCGCAGCGTCAATCACCGTTTCCTGGATGCAACGCTGCGCCTGCCCGACAGCTGCCGCGCCCTGGAGCCGGAGCTGCGCCAGGCGCTGGGGCGCGAACTGCGGCGCGGGAAGGTGGACTGCACGCTGCAGCAGCGTTCCGTGGCGACCGCGGCGGCGCGCATTGAAATCGATCAGGAGGCGCTCGATCGGCTGCTGGCGCGTGTCAACGAGCTGGCGGCGGCCATTCCGGGGCGCTCGCAGGTAGACCTGATCGAACTGCTGCGTTTTCCTGGCATCCTGCGCGAGGATGCCTTGGACACCGAGACCTTGATGCAGAACGTGCGATCGGTGTTCGCCGCAGCCCTGGCTGAACTTGCGCGCGCGCGGGTCCGGGAAGGCGAGCGGCTCGCGGCGCTGATCAGCCAGCGCTGTGGCACGCTTGCGGCCATGATTGGCTCATTGCGACAGCGCTTGCCGGAGGTCCATGCCAGGATCCGGCAGCGCTTCGAGGAGCGGCTGCGCGAGCTCGGGGCGCAGGTGGACCAGGAGCGCGTCGAGCAGGAAATACTGCTGATGTTGCAGCGCTTCGATGTCGCCGAGGAACTTGATCGACTGGATGGGCACCTGGTGGAAACCGCGCGCACCCTGGCAGGCGACGAACCGGCGGGCCGCAGGCTCGATTTCCTGATGCAGGAGTTCAACCGCGAGGCCAACACGCTGTCATCGAAGTCGCAGGACCTGGAGACCACGCGCACCGCGGTCGAGATGAAGGTCCTGATCGAGCAGATGCGCGAGCAGGTGCAGAACATCGAGTAGCGTCTGGGGCCGTTTGGGCTCGCCGGGCCTAGCCCTGCATTTCTCTATAAATTAAGCAATCGATACCTTGAATGCCGCTCTCGCCGGGGTCGATCACCGGTAGATGAATTCACAATTCACGACTTGCGGCGAACCATGCGCACGCATTTGTCCTCTTTGGGCGTTCGCAGCGAGGTCGCGGAGCGTTGCCTCAACCACAAGCTGCCCGGCGTCCAGGGCGTATACAACACGAATGATTATTTTGCGGAGCGCAAAGCTGCTCTCGAAACGTGAACGGCGCTCCTGCTGGAAATCGAGCAGCGAGCGAAAGGTGGCACCTATGCGGCCCCGTCGCTCCAACTCGTGACACCACAGCACGGAAGCACCCATGCGCAAATCGATTGCCCGCGAACAGATCGCCAGCGATTCAACCAGCAGGTTCGCCGCAACCGTAAGCGTTTTCCGGCCGATTTCATGTTTCAGCTCACCGCCGAGGAGACCAGTTCTTTAAGGTCACAAATTGCAACCTTAAAGACCCGCCGCGGCCAGCATCGCAAGTACTTGCCGTACGTCTTCACAGAACATGGCGCAATCATGGCCGCGACGGTTCTCAACAGCCCGCGTGCCATCGAAATGAGCGTCTACGTGGTGCGCGCCTTCGTCCAACTGCGCGAGACGCTGGCTTCGAACAAGGAACTGGCCCGTCGTTTCGCACAGCTCGAAACCCGCCGGCGCCTAAGCGCCGGCCCATCGGCTTCACAGCGGATCTTCGCGAGAAGGTGTAGAACATCGAATAGAGATATAACTAATTGAAAATAAACAACTTATAATACGGATCTCTCAGACTAGGCTACGCCCATGGCTACGCTGTAGCCACGACAAACGCGGTTTTTCGTCAGTGACGCGGAGGGTGGCACCCCGGCATTGGGAGCTCCGAGTCCCACTAAAACCGATAGTCAAGAATCCTACGTTGCCAGCCCGGCAATCAACGATCTCCAGACAGCGAACTTGATGCTCGCCACCATCGCCGGAAATGACTACGATGGCTTTTGGCATGATTTATATAGTATTGCTCTATACTGTAATTTGAGCTTCCAGTGACTCAAGTTGTAAAGGATCACTTCACCACGGACGACCTTGTCCGCTACACCAGGCTGTCTCGTCACATGGTTAACTACTTGTGTCGATACGGAATCTTGGCGGCCACGCTGTCACCTGAAAGACGACGTGGAATGCGCCGGAAATTCTCTTACGCGGATCTACTGCTCGGCAGGGCCGTTGCGAAGTTACTTTCCGCCGGCGTCTCCGTAATGGCCTTGCAACGAGCCCTGCGTACGTTGCGACGCAAGATTGGAGCCGTTCCTTTCGCAATCTTCGAAAGCCGGGCAATTGCGATTGTCGGGAATGGAGTCTACATTTCCGAGCCTAACGAACCACTCATCGAACTGACTGCGCAGGGACAGATGGCGTTTCAGTTTGTGCTGGATGCGACTCAGCTTCAGCAAATGTTCACGCCAACGCCATCTATAGGTCGTTCGCCTATTGGATTAAGGCGCCATCGAACCAGGAGACCGCGATGACTATGGGTGTGCGCTCTGCAGACTTGGCCACCTTACAATTAGAACAGTTCAGGCACGACTGCGTGGCCCACAAGGATATATTGAAGCTGCCATTCCAAGGTCGGCTCAAACATTTCACACTGCATTTTGCGAAATACCAAGGATGGCTCTTGCGTACGCTGCAGTTTGGGAACGTTGAAACCACTCAGCGTTTAATTACCGACTCGTTCATAATTCTGCTTGCCGCAGCTAATACGCTTGATAAGAAGCTTCAAGCTGATCGCGAATCATGGTCCGGATCGGCGACTACCATCGACTGCCGTCAGTTGATACTGACTTATATAGAAACGGTCGCTGATATGGCAAAAGCCTGCGAGGCATTCGATAATTCAGAGGAATTTCCATCGCAAATCGTCTTGGAAGATTCGATTGACCATCTTGTTCGCGTCATTCTTGATCTCGCAGCAGTAAAAAGCGTCGATTTGCTGACCTCGGTACCGAAGCGCTGGGATCAAGTCGAGCGCAGGCTATCAGTCAATCGAAACGGCGCCATAGATCGTGCGCAATCGACTGCGGTCGCGTGAGGGTCGGGCCTTAATCCATCGACTGCAGATGCATCACAGAACGATCCGACTATTAGACGCTGCATTTCGTTTGCCCGCGATCTCGGATATTCAGGGCTTCTTGTTGGAGATCTTTTCGCTGCTCGTTCGCCCTCACCCGACTATCTGCATGAACTATCTGATCCGGTGGGTCTTGTCGGCGCAAAGTTGCGCGAACCAATGTGCTTCGGAGTTACCAACCCGGGGCAGCCTCGCCACCCCCTTTATCTTCGGGCAGACACAAAACTAGAGCCGTATATCTCAAGCAACCCTTGCGAACTTGCTTATCTTCGAGACTGATACCGTCCCGAGGGGCAGCACAGGTTTTGGGCCAATGGCCGCTTACAAGCCCCGCAAGCTACTGTTCTAGAGCGCTTGCGCCTGAGCTTCGTATAGTTTTTGCCCGCTGCGATAGGCGGCCGTGATTTGCTGGTTCGAGGTTTCAAATCTTGGCAGGGCCGTTTGGCCCGCTTTGGCGGGCCCTCGCGTTTCGCTATAAATCAGCTGGCTACGAGTCCCCGCCCCCGGAAGTAGACAAATTTGGCGCCTGTGTACGCTAGTGCACGGAGCGGCTAGCAAGACGAGCGGATAATTCACGGTAGCACCGGATGCGGTAAGGCGCTGTTGATGAAATTGACGACACCTATTGGCCAGCTGGATAGCCATCAGCGCCACACGGACATTACATGAAAATCGATTCTGACCGCGAAACTCCCCAGACCGTGCGGGCTAAGGTCCTCACTCAGGTGCTGGAGCAAAGCGAGCACGTCAACGGACTGTTAGAGCAATCAGCCGAGGAGCTGTCCTGCGTCACTACGGGTATCAAGCACGAACTTGCCAATAGCGGCTCGCTGCCCGGAGTTGAAACTGCTCACGTCCAGATCGAGGCCGTCAGAGGGAAAGTACAGGATGCGTCTGAAAAACTGACGGCTGTGAATCAAGCGCTGTCGGATGAAGTCAGGGAACGCAACATGGTCGATCATCAATTGGCTGCGGCCATGGAACAGGAGGAAGGGGCTCGCAATGCGGCCTTGCATGACGTTCTGACCGGGTTGCCGAACCGCGCACTGTTCAATGATCGGCTGGAACATGGAATTGCACAGGCGAGACGGCACAGCCGGATTCTTGCTGTCATGTTCGTGGACCTGGATGAATTCAAGACAATAAACGATACCTATGGGCACCAGGCAGGCGACGCCGTCTTGCGGACCATTGCAAACCGGCTCAAGCACAATACCCGCGAAGACGACACGGTCAGCCGCTTCGGTGGTGACGAATTCCTATACCTGCTGACGCAGATCAATGCGGAAAAGGACATTGCGAAGATTGCCGTAAAGATCCTCAATGCGATTCAGGCGCCATGTAACGTGAGTGTGGACGACGTCAACGTCAACCCATGTCTCGCGGCCAGTATTGGAATCTCGATTTTCCCAAAAGACGGCGTGACTGCGAGTGCATTGATCAAAAGTGCGGACCAGGCCATGTACGGGGCTAAAGAGAACAAATCCGGGTATGCCTTTGCACAATAGCAGTCCGCACTGCCCACGTGCGGCACCGCACAGACAGCCGCTGGACAAGGGAATAGTGTGCCGCGATGCTCCATGACTTCATATCGGCGAATCGCCGGGAGTTGATCAGCCGTTGCAGGACAAAGGTGGCCGCACGATTCGAGTCCACCGGCACCCCGGCCGCTGTAGATCACGGCGTGCCGCTGTTCCTGGAACAACTTGTCGAAACCCTTCGTTTGGAGCAATCCACCGCCACTCAACATGGTAACGATTCAGACCCGACGCCGGCTCCTACGGAAATCGGTCGCGCGGCAGCCTTACATGGCACTGAATTGCTACGCCGCGGATATAGCGTCGACCAGGTGGTGCACGATTATGGGGATGTGTGCCAGTCAGTTACCGCGCTGGCGGTCGAACAGGACATACCCATCTCCACGGACGAGTTTCGCACGCTAAACCGCTGTCTCGACAATGCGATTGCAGACGCCGTCGCATCCTTTGGGTCTGGACGCCAGGAATCGGTCGACACTCACGCGGACACCTTGCAACAAAAACTGGTTATTTTTACCGCCGAGCACCGACGACTAATCGACATCGCCATCCGCTCATATACGGCCATCAAGACTGGCAACGTAGGCCTGGGCGGAGCAACCGGCACATTGCTCATTCTTGCCTTAACAGACCTGCGCTCCCTTCCTGATCGGACCCTGCCCGACGTTCGACTCGCATCCCCAGGCGTCACTGCTGTATCGGCCTGAGCTTTCGCTCTGGCTAAGCCCTTTCCCGCTATCGGCAGCGTGGAGCGGCTGATTTTGACCGCTTGAGTCTCACTGTGGCCCATTGGCCGCCGGCCGGCTATCCTGCCATCACTCCAATGCAGTACACGGCAGTTCGCGCAAGATCGTACTGAACATCGAGCGGGCGGAGCGGACATGGGCAAATTATTCGTTATTTCCGCGCCGTCGGGGGCCGGGAAAACCAGCCTGGTGAGCAGCCTGCTCGCCGCGCGGCCGAGCCTTAAGGTGTCGGTGTCGCACACCACCCGCAAGCCGCGTGCCAACGAGGTCGAGGGGCGCGAGTACTATTTCGTCACCCCGGCACAGTTCCGCGAGCTGATCGAGCAGCAGGCTTTCCTCGAGCACGCGCGGGTGTTCGACAACTACTACGGAACCGGTGCCGCGCAGGTGCGCGACAAGCTCGCGGCCGGCAACCACGTGCTGCTGGAGATCGACTGGCAGGGCGCGCGGCAGGTACGCCGCGCGATGCCGGACAGCATTAGCATATTCATCCTGCCGCCGACGCGCGCCGCGCTCGAGCAGCGC
This sequence comes from Gammaproteobacteria bacterium, assembly GCA_013289615.1. Taxonomy (GTDB): domain Bacteria; phylum Pseudomonadota; class Gammaproteobacteria; order Steroidobacterales; family Steroidobacteraceae; genus FEN-1191. The sequence continues at coordinate 34,755 of JABCZO010000003.1, read as the reverse complement.
CTGCGCGAGCGTCGCACCGACAGTGCCGAGACCATCGCGCGACGATTGGCCGACGCCTCCACCGACATGTCGCACTACAACGAATTCGACTTTGTCGTGGTCAATGATCGATTCGACCAGGCGGCGGTGGACGTGGGCGCCATACTCGACGGCGGCGGACGCGACCTGCGCGCCAGCCGCTCGGAGCTCAAACCGCTGATCAAGACGCTGGTACGCCAGGGCTGAGCCGCCGGGCGAACCGCCGCCGCGGCAGTGGCAATCAGCCCTTCTGCCTGGCGGCCTGCTCGCGGGCCTCCTTGAGCTGCTTCCAGTGCGGCGCGTACTTGAGCGCCAGGTCGAACTTGATCAGCGCATCACGTACGCGGTTCTGCCTGACCAGCACATCGCCCCACGCCTTCAGCGGGTCGGCCCAGTGCGGGCCATGCAGATTCGCTTCCCTGAATTTGGCCGCCGCGCCGTCCAGGTCCCCGTGCTGCGCGAGCGCCATGCCCCACGAGTAGTAGCCCGACGGGATACTCGGACCCAGTTCCACGGACTTCGCATACCACGCCTGCGCGCCCGCCCAGTCGCCGCGCAAATCCAGAATGTCGGCCTTGAAGCGGTAGCAGTCTACAAACGTGAGTTTGCCGACCGCATTCAGTGCCGCGTCAGCCTTCGCCGACTGCCCCGTCTTCTCGTACGCCACGGCAGCGAAGCACAGCGTCTGAGGATTGCTGGTCGATACTGCCGGGTTGGCATACGCGAGTGCAAAGCTGTCCCACACGTGCGCCGCGGTCTTGAAATCCCGGTCTTCTTCGGCGAGCAATGCCCGAGCCGTCGCCGCCGCCGCGACGTCGGGCGCGTTTTTCTCGTCGACTGGCGTGGTCTTGAGCCTCAGTGCCGCCGCCTCTACATCGTGCATCTGTGCCTCATATCCTGCGACGGCGAGATTTTCCGAGCCTCCCGCGCCACTTGTCGTTCCGATGCCGCTGTGGGATTCGATGTCGGCGATGTTGCTCGCGTGCACGGCCGGCAGGTCCCAGACCAGGGTGTCGTAGTTTTGATATTGATATTCGGGCGCCTGTCCGGGCCGTCCGCCGGCGGCTTTCAGCATCTGCTGGCCCACCCGCACCACGCCTTCCTCATCGCCAGTACCCGCGAGCCCGTACATGATGTTGTTGTACGCGACCCAGTAGTCGGGTTTCTGGCGCAGCGCCTCGCGCCACAGCGGCAGCGCCTCTGCCATCACACCGTCGCCGCCTTTTCCGGTAATGGCATTGGCCCAGTAATTGAGCACAAAAGGCCGCTCGCTGGCATCAGCCGAGGCGTAGGCGCCCTGAGCGAACAGCACCGCCTCGTCGTTTCGATCATTATTGGACAGGTAAGCGGTCCACAGTCCCGGTTGGGACTGTCCGTAGACGTATTCACCGGCCTGCGTCAGCAGCTTTTCGACGTCAACGGTCGCATCGGTAAAGGTTTTCGGAAGAATACCCGTGCCGCGCACCGTCAGCGCAATGCCACCGGTCCTGGTCTTCACCAGATTTCCCTCGATGTGCTGGTCATGGCCGAAGCGCGCCTTCAGGATGCGTTCGAGCTGTCCGATCGAGATGCCGGTCTCGGGCAGCTCGATAGCGATATCGCCGGTCCAGGCGTTCGACAGATTGCGGTGCTCCGCGTTGCTGCGGGTGGCCGCCTGTATGTGGGTCAACACGTCCAGCAGACCGGAGGCGAGCACTTTGCCGGTCACGCCATCGGCGGCGAGTGCTGGCGGGGCGTCGAACGGGTCGATGATCACACTGCGCGACTTCACGGCGTCGCGGATCATGATCGCGGCACCGACCCCGATGACGGTCGCGACCAGGGCGATGAAGAACTGGAAAGCAACACGCAGACGCAAGCCAAAGCGACGGATGTCTACCTCGCGCGCCTGCCCGCGCAGGTATTGGAGGCGTGCCGCGTGTTCCTCCTCGAGGTGCTTGCGCTGGGTCTCCAGCAGCTGGGCCTGCTTCTTGAGAAATGCGGAAGTGTCCCGGGCGACCTCCGGATCACTGGCCGACAATCGGGCAGCGACGGCGGCAGCGAACCCGTCGGCGCCAGCCGCGGCCTGAGGCGCCTCGACTTCGAGTTTGTCGCCTTCGCCCCCCAGGATGCCACCGAGCATGCCTTCCGCCATCTCGATCTCCCTGCCCCCGCGCAGGAATGGTCGCGTATGGCCTGCTGCTTGGCAACCCGCTGCAGCCGTGGCACCCGCACATCGCGACCGGCATGTTCGCAACCGGTATGGCCGCGCTTAGCCGAGCCCGGCCGCGCGGACAGGCAGAGGCACCCCGACACGCAACTGGCAAGCGTGCCGGGAAATGCGCGCCAACTGGTTCTGAGCGCTCAAGTAAATGCCACTTTGCACGCCCTGCAGGCGGGCGCGACGCGTGCAAGCGGCTGGCGCGGGCGAGCACCGATGAAGTACACTCCAGCGGCAACTCCCGGTATTTTCAGGAAATCTTAAAGCCATGGCTCGAGTAACCGTCGAAGACTGTCTGCAGAATGTCGATAACCTGTTTCAGCTGGTGCTGCTCGCTAGTCAGCGCGCGCGGCGGCTTGCCAACGGGGCCGAGCCGACCGTGCCGATCGAGAACGACAAGGTCACGGTAGTCGCGCTGAGGGAGATTGCGGCCGGCAACATCACGCCCGAGATGCTGCGCGAGCCGGAGCCGCGGCAGGAATCGATTGTTCCCGACGCCGACAACCAAGCCACCTTCCGCGCGCCGCAATTCGGGCTGATCGATCGCGAGCTCTAGAGATCTGAGGGCTCGTACACGAGGCGGCTGTGGATTATGCGTCGTCGCTCTTGGGGTTACTGCCCGGCGCGAAACGCGGCACTCCGGGTGTCAAGGAGCTGCTGACCAAGGTTGCTAAGTACCTGCCCCACGAGCAGGTGGAACGCATCCGCGAGGCCGCGGAATTCGGCGCCGCCGCACACCAGGGGCAAAAGCGCGTCTCGGGCGAACCCTACATCACGCACCCGGTCGCCGCGGCCGAGATCCTCGCCGACCTGCACCTGGATGCCGACACCATCGTCGGGGCAATCCTGCACGACGTCATCGAAGATACCCCGATCGCCAAGGCCGACATCGCCGCGCGCTTCGGCCACGACGTCGCCGAGATCGTCGATGGCGTAACCAAGCTCGATCAGATCCGCTTCAAGAATCGCGAGGAAGCGCAGGCGGAGAACTTCCGCAAGATGCTGCTGGCGATGGTGCGCGACCTGCGCGTGATCCTGGTCAAGCTCGCCGATCGCATGCACAACCTGCGCACCATCGACGCGCTGGCGCCGGCAAAGCGCCGCTCCATCGCCCGCGAGACGCTCGATATCTACGCGCCGGTGGCCGAGCGGCTTGGCCTGTACGCGATGAAGCTGGAACTCGAGGATCTGGGCTTTCGCACCCTGTATCCGCAACGCTACCGGGTGATCGAGCGCGCGCTCAAGCGCGCGCGCGGCAATCAGAAGGAATTCCTCAACAAGATCCGTGCGCAGCTCGAGGCGGCACTGAAGAAGGCCGCGATCCCGGGCCGGGTGGAAGGGCGCGAAAAGCACCTGTTCAGCATCTACCGCAAGATGTTGCGCAAGCGCGCGATGCTGTCCGAGATCGTGGACGTGTACGGACTGCGCATCACGATCGATGCCGTAGACACCTGCTATCGCGTGCTCGGCATCGTACACAGTGTCTACAAGCCGATGCCGGGGCGATTCAAGGACTACATCGCCATTCCGCGCATCAACGGCTACCAGTCGCTGCACACCACCCTGTTCGGCCCCAATGGCGTGCCGATCGAAGTGCAGATCCGCACCGACGACATGGATCGCGTTGCCGAGTCCGGAATTGCCGCGCACTGGAAGTACAAGGAAGGCGAGCTGGAAGGTTCGGCGCAGCAGGAGCGCGCGCGCAAGTGGCTCTCGAACCTGGTCGAGATGGAGGAAGGCGGCAACTCCGAGGAATTCATCGAGAGCGTCAAGGTCGACCTGTTCCCCGACAAGGTCTATGTATTCACGCCGCGCGGAGAAATCCTGCGGCTGCCGCGCGGCGCCACGGTAGTGGACTTTGCCTACGCGGTGCACACCGACATCGGCAATCGCTGCGTCGCTGCCAAGATTGATCGCCGGCTCACGCCGCTGCGCACGGTACTGCGCAACGGCCAGACGATCCAGATCATCACTGCCAAGGGCGCCACGCCGAACCCGTCATGGGTCAATTTCGTGGTGACCGCGAAGGCGCGCTCGGCGATCCGGCATTACCTCAAGACTCTGCGCCGCGGCGAGGCAGTCGAGCTCGGCCGGCGCCTGCTGGTACAGGCGCTGGGCGAATTCGATCTCAAGCTCGACGCGGTCGATCCGGCCGCGCTGCGCTCGGCGCTGACCGAATTCGCGCTCAGGGACACCGACGAGCTGTATGAGAAAGTCGGGCTGGGCGAGCGGCTCGCACCGCTGGTCGCGCGCCGCCTGCTGCCGGCCGATCGGGCGGAGATCGCCACGGGTCCGCCGCCGGTGGTACCGGGCGCGGCCGGCGAGTACGTCGATCATGTGACGCCGATGCCGCTCGCGGTCGCAGGCACCGAAGGCCTGCTGGTCAGCTATGCGCATTGCTGCTACCCGCTGCCGAACGATCCGATCCTGGCATTCATGAGCACCGGGCGCGGCATCGTGATCCACCGCGAAACCTGTTCCAATGTCGAGGACTATCGAAAGCGTCCGGAAAAATGGCTGTCGGTAAGCTGGCAGCACAAGCCCGGGAGGCTGTTCCTGTCGGAAATCCGCATCGAGACCGTGAACCGCATGGGCGTTCTGGCGGCGGTCTCTGCCGCGATTGCCGGTACCCACACCAACGTCATCCATGTCACCATCGAACAGCGCGACGCCGAGACTTCGGTCCTGGTGTTCGTGCTGGAAGTGTCCGATCGCAAGCACCTGGCGCGCGTGATGAAGGTGGTACGCCACATGCCGGACGTGCTGCGTACGGTGCGGACCCTGTCGGCGCACGCGCACGAGCGCGACCGTGCCGACAATGGCAAATACGAAGATAATTGACCGCCGGGCCGCTTAGCCCGCCACACAACCGATTCCACTGTCTGAGGCGTTATCAACACCATGCAGCGACAAATCATCGATACCCCGCTGGCGCCCAAGGCGATCGGCACCTACTCCCAGGCGGTGCGTGCCGGCGACACCGTCTATATCTCGGGCCAGATCCCGCTCGATCCGGCCAGCGGCCAGCTGCTTAGCGGCGACATCGAAGCCGAGATTCGCCGTGTGTTCGATAACATCACCGCGATCGCGAAGGCGGCGGGCGGCTCACTCGCGCAGGCGGTGAAACTGACGGTGTTTCTGACCGATCTGGCGCATTTCCCGAAGGTCAACGAGGTCATGGCGACCTATTTCAGCGAGCCCTATCCGGCGCGCGCCGCGGTCGGCGTCGCCTCGCTGCCGCGCGGCGCGCGGGTTGAAGTGGAGTGCATACTCAGCCTCGCTTGAAGCGCGCGTTGCCGCAGCCGGAAGCGCTGGCCGGCGCGCTGGCGCCGAAGCTGGCGCGCCTGGGCGTCGAGCAGCCGCAGGACATGCTGTTCGTACTGCCGGCGCGCTACGAGGATCGCACCCGCGTCGTGCCGATCGGCTCGCTGCAGCCCGGCATGCGTGCGGTGGTCGAGGGTGAAGTGCTGCTGGCCGAGATCGTGTTCCGCCGCCGGCGTACGCTACTGGTGCGGCTGGCCGATGGCGCGGGGTCGCTGACGCTGCGGTTTTTTTATTTTTCAAATGCCCAGCGCGAAGGCCTGGCGCGCGGCACGCGGCTGCGCTGCCATGGGGAAGTCCGACGCGGTCCGCTCGGGCTGGAGATCGTGCATCCGGAATACCGCCGCATCGTTGGCCTCGGTGAACCGCTGCCGCAGACGATGACGCCGATCTATCCGGCCACCGAAGGGCTGACCCAGGGTCGGCTGCGCGCGCTGGTGGATCGGGCGCTGCGGGCGCTGGACAGCGGCGGCGTCGCCGAGCTGCTGCCCGAGAGCCTGCTGCAACGCTCGGGGTTGCCGACGCTGCGTGCGGCGCTGGAGTTCGTGCATCGCCCGCCGGTTGGAACGCAACTGGCGGAGCTCGCCGCGGGTCGTCATCCGGCGCAACGCCGGCTGGCGTTCGAGGAGTTGCTGGCTCATCAGCTGGCGCTGATGGAGCTGCGCCGGCGCACGCGGCGCGATCGCGCATTGGCGCTCAATGACGGTCTCGGGTTGCAGCCACGGCTGCTGGCCGCGCTGCCCTTCAGTCTCACCGGCGCGCAGCGACGAGTCCTCGACGAGGTCGAACGCGACCTTGGGGCAACCACGCCCATGGCGCGGCTGGTGCAGGGCGACGTCGGCTGCGGCAAGACCGTGATCGCGGCGGCGGCGGCGGCACGGGCGATCGGCAGCGGCATGCAGGTCGCATTCATGGCGCCGACTGAACTGCTGGCCGAACAGCACGCTCGCTCGTTGATCGGCTGGTTCGATCCTCTGGGCGTGACGGTGAGCGTGCTCACCGGCTCGCAGCCGGCACGCACGCGACGTGCCGCGCTGCAGGGGGTTGCCAGCGGCAGTGCGCAGCTGTGTGTCGGTACGCACGCGCTGTTCCAGGAGCAGGTGCGTTTCGGCAATCTCGGGCTGGCGATCATCGACGAGCAGCATCGCTTCGGCGTGCAGCAACGGCTGCAGCTGGCGTCCAAGGGCAACGGCGCGACTGCGGGCGAGCGCACGCCGCATCAGCTCATCATGAGCGCCACACCGATACCGCGAACGCTGGCGATGACGCTATATGCGGATCTGGATGTATCGATTGTGGATGAGCTGCCGCCGGGACGCACGCCGGTACGCACGGTAGTGGTGCCGGAGGAAAAACGTGCCGCGATCGTTGCGCGTATCGATGAGGCCTGCCGCGGCGGTCGCCAGGCGTATTGGGTGTGTCCGCTGATCGAGGAATCCGAGGAACTCGCCGCCAGCGCCGCCGAGGAAACCGCAGCCGCGCTGGCCGAGGCGTTGCCCGCGCATCGGGTCGAGCTGCTGCACGGGCGCATGCCCTCGAAGCGCAAGGACCACATCATGCAGCGTTTCGCCGGCGGCGACGTGCAGCTGCTGGTGGCCACCACGGTGATCGAGGTCGGGGTCGATGTGCCGAACGCGAGCCTGATGGTGATCGAGAATGCCGAGCGCATGGGACTGGCACAGCTGCACCAGTTGCGCGGCCGGGTCGGCCGCGGCGTGCACGAGAGCAGCTGCGTTCTGCTGTATCGCTCGCCGCTGTCGCAGATGGCGCGCGCACGGCTGGCGGCGATCCGCGAGACCAACGACGGCTTTCGCATTGCGCGCCGTGACCTGCAGTTGCGCGGCCCCGGCGAGCTGCTGGGCCGGCGGCAGACCGGCCTGGCGCAACTGCGCGTGGCCGACCTGTCGCGCGATGCCGATATGCTGGACGAGGTGCGGGCCACCGCGGCGCAGATGCTGCAGGTCATGCCCGAACGGGTCGCAGCCCTTCGAACACGCTGGATCGGCGAGCGGGAACAGTATGGCCGTGTCGGGTGACGGTCAGTTCGAGCTGGCGCTGGTGCCCGATCCGGTCTTGCCACGCGTGTTGCCGCCGGCACTAGCGCCAGCACTAGCACCCGCACCAGCACCGGTAGAAACGTCGCCTCCGGTAGTAACGCCACCAGTAGTGGCGTCAGCGGTAGTGGCGCCAGCGGCGGAGGAAGCCGCGACCGAACTGCTAAGCCCGGTACAGTCGCTAGCTCCGCTGATCGAGCCGACGCGGCTGTCGTGGCAGGTGCGGCGCCTGCGCGATTTTGCGCGGCTGCTGCGTCTGGATCGGCCGATAGGCACATGGCTGCTGCTGTGGCCGATGCTGTGGGCGATATGGATCGCGGCCGAGGGTCGACCGCAACGACGACTGCTCGCCATCCTGGTTGGCGGGGGCGTGCTGATGCGTAGCGCCGGCTGCATCATCAACGATCTGGCGGATCGAAATATCGATCCGCATGTCAGGCGGACGCGATCGCGGCCGCTGGCGACGCGCGCGATCTCACCGCCCGAGGCCCTGACCGTGTTTGGCGTGCTGGTTCTGGCTGCGCTGCTGCTGGTGCTGCAGCTCAATGCGCTCACCATACGGCTCGCGTTCGTCGCAGCCGCGCTGACTGTCACCTATCCGCTGTTCAAGCGCTTCTTTCCGCTGCCGCAGCTGTATCTGGGATTGTGCTTCGGCTGGGCGGTGCCGATGGCTTTCGCCGCAACACTGGGCACGGTGCCGCGGGTCGGCTGGCTGATGCTGGTGGCCGCGATCCTGTGGGCCGGCATCTACGACACCATGTACGCGATGGTCGATCGCGACGATGACCTGCGCATCGGCGTGCGCTCGAGCGCGATCCTGTTCGCCGACCTGGACCGCTTCATGATAGCCGCGATGCAGATCATGATGCTGTTCGCGCTGCTGCTGATCGGTCGCGCGTTGAAATTCGGCGATGCCTACGGCGCCGGCCTGATCGCCGGCGCCGGCTGCTTCCTGTGGCAACAGTGGCTGATCCGCCATCGCGATCCGGAGGACTGTTTCAAGGCCTTCCAGAACAACAATTATTTCGGTTTCGCGGTATTCGCCGGGGTGCTGCTCGAATACAGTTCGCGCTGACACGCCGGCGCCGCAGGTCTTGCTGCTCATACCTGGTCGCTATTAATCGGTTGATTTAAGGGCAGATTTGGGTGCGCGGGCCGCATCACATGCGCGCCCGGCGTGGGTTGATGCAGGCAAGCGCCTGAAAGGCCGGAAACCGGGCAGACGTCACCCTGAGGGCGGCCCGTAAGTTGACAGCGCAGTATGCGCCGCAGAAGATCGCCCCCGGACTACAGCGCGAGCACACACGATATGCCGGACGGCTCCAATGGCAACGGCAATGGCAACGGCAACGGCAACGCCACCAGCCTGAGCGTCGAGCCGCGCCACGACTGGACCCTGGAACAGGCCGAGGCGTTGTTCGCGCTGCCGTTCACCGACCTGATCTACGGCGCGCAGCGCGTGCACCGCGCCTGGCATCAGCCGAATACCGTGCAGATGAGCACGCTGCTGTCGATCAAGACCGGCGGCTGTCCCGAGGACTGTGCCTACTGCCCGCAGAGCGTGCGCTATCACACCGGCGTCGACAGCGACGCGCTGATGTCGTTGCCGGACGTGCTGGAACGGGCGCGTGCGGCGCGCGCCGCCGGCGCGACGCGCTTTTGCATGGGCGCGGCCTATCGTTCGCCGAAGCGCAAGGAGCTGGAAAAGATTGCGCTCATGGTGCGCGAAGTGCGCGCGCTCGGACTGGAGACCTGCGCGACGCTGGGCATGCTGAGCCGCGATCAGGCGCGCGAGCTCAAGGACGCGGGCCTCGATTACTACAACCACAACCTCGATAGCTCCGAGCAGTTCTACGGCCAGATCATCTCGACCCGCAGCTATCAGGACCGGCTCGACACGCTCGCGGCGGTGCGCGACGCGGGCATGAATGTGTGCTGCGGCGGTATCGTCGGCATGGGCGAGACGGCGCGCGATCGCGCACAGATGCTGGTGACACTGGCCAATCTGCCGCAGCAACCCGAGAGCGTCCCGATCAACCAGCTGGTGCGGGTAGCGGGCACGCCGCTGGCACAGGCCGGGGACGTGGACCCATTGGATTTTGTACGCACCATCGCCGCTGCGCGCGTGATGATTCCCAAGGCGCATGTGCGGCTCTCGGCCGGACGCAGCACGATGAGCGATGAACTGCAGGCGCTCGCGTTTCTTGCCGGTGCCAATTCAATTTTCTACGGCGAGAAGCTGCTGACCACCGGCAACCCCGACGTCGAGCAGGACCGCGCGCTGCTGGCGCGGCTTGGCATTCGGGCCGAGGCCGCCGCGGCTGTGCCTGGTGGGACTTGATTCGGCCCTGCTCGCTCGCGAGCTGGCAGCACTCGAGACGCAGCACGCTCGAAGGCGCCGCCGGCTGGTCGAGACGTTTCCCGAACCAGGCGATCCCACGGCGGTGCGGGTCGGCGGGCGCCTGCTGCGCAATTTCTGCAGCAACGATTACCTCGGCCTAAGCCACCACCCGGCGCTGATCCGCGCGGCCGGCGATTGCATGAGCCGCTTCGGTTTCGGTGCCGGGGCGGCGCACCTGGTCAGCGGCCATTCGCACGAGCACCACGCGCTCGAGGAGGAACTGGCCGCGTTCACCGGGCGCCAGCGCGCGCTGCTGTTCTCGACCGGCTACATGGCGAACCTCGGTGTCATCAGCGCGCTCACCGACCGGCATGACCTGGTGCTCGCCGACCGCTCGGATCATGCCTCGCTGCTCGACGGCGCACGGCTCTCGGGGGCGCGCCTTCGACGCTATGCCCATGGCGACGCGGCACACGCAGCGCAGATGCTGCTGGCACAGCGCGCTGCCAATGAGCCCGCGAGCGCAACGGCCCTGATCGTGACCGATGGTGTATTCAGTATGGACGGCGATCTGGCGCCGCTGCCGGAGCTGGCAGCGCTGGCGCTACGCCACGACTGCGCCCTGATGGTCGATGACGCGCATGGCCTCGGCGTGATCGGTAGTCACGGCGGCGGCACGCTCGAGCACACCGGCGTAGCGGGCGCTGCGGTGCCGATCCTGGTCGGCACGCTCGGCAAGGCCTTTGGAACCTTCGGCGCATTCGTCGCCGGCGACGCCGCGCTGATCGACTACCTGATTCAGCGCGCGCGCACCTACCTCTATACCACTGCGCTGCCGCCGGCGGTGGCCGCCGCAAGCCGGGCCGCCCTTCGCCTGGCGCGCGAGGAAACCTGGCGCCGTGAGCGCCTGCGGCAGCTGACGCAAAGATTTCGCAGCGCGGCGGCGGCACTCGGCCTGCCGCTGGCGGCCTCGATGACACCGATCCAGCCGCTGATCATCGGCGATTCAGCCCATGCGCTGGCATTGAGCGAGCAGCTGATGAATGCCGGCTTCTGGGTGGCAGCGATCCGCCCGCCAACGGTACCGGCCGGCAGCGCGCGGCTGCGCATCACGCTGTCGGCCGCGCATCGCGAACCGGACGTGGATGGGCTGGCCGAAACCCTGGGCCGGCTGTGGCGTGAGCGGAGCGCGGCTTGAGCGCGGCGCGCGCCGGCAGCGTGCTCTATAGCGAGACCGGCGGCGCGGGCGAAGACGGCGCCGATGCAGCGCCGCTGGTAATGCTGCACGGCTGGGGCCTGAACCTGCGCGTGTTCGACGGCCTGCGCGCGGCACTCGGCGCCGGCCAGCGCGTGACGGCGATTGATCTGCCCGGACATGGCCGCAGCGCCTGGATGGCGCAGGCGTCGCCGCAACAACAGCTCGCGTGCCTCGCGGCCGTCCTGCCGCGCGGCGCGGCGCTGGTGGGCTGGTCGCTCGGCGGACAGCTGGCGCTGCAGCTCGCCAGCCAGCCGGCGCTCGCGGTGCGCCGCCTGGTGCTGATCGCCACCAGTGCGCGCTTCGTGCGCGCGGATGACTGGCCGCATGGCATCGCGGCCGCGACGCTGCGAGCGTTCGCCGCGCGGCTGGAGCGTGACGCCGGCCAGACCGTCGCCGACTTTCTCGAGCTGCAGGCACGCGGCAGCGCCGATGCTGCCGCGGTGCTCGCGAGCTTGCAGCTCTCGCTGCAACAGCACGGCGCGGCCGCTCCCGAGGCGCTGCGGGCGGGACTGGCTCTGCTCGAGCACAACGACCTGCGAGCACTGGCACGTCGCATCGATATTCCGGCGCTGGTGATCGCGGGACAATACGATCGCGTGACGCCGCCGCAGGCCGCGCGCTCGCTGGTGCAGCTGATGCCGCGGGCGCGGCTGCTGCAGATCGGACGCGCCGGACATGCGCCATTTGTCTCGCACCCGACGCAGGTTGGCGCGGCGCTGCTCGAATTCATCCACGATGACTCGCGCCAGCGACCGAGCGCCGAGCCGCAGCTGACACCATGAGCGATTCCGGGCAAGTCAGCTTCTCGCTCGACCGGCGTGCGCTGGCCCGATCCTTCGATCGCGCCGGCGCCGGTTATGAGGCCGCCGCGCAGCTGCAGCAGCAGGTACGAGCCGAGCTGCTCGAGCGGCTGCAGTACTTCGCGCTCGAGCCGCAGGCCATCCTCGATCTGGGCGCGGGCACCTGTCAGGGTGCAGTGGCGCTGCGCCGCCGCTTTGCGCGTGCGCGCGTCATCGCGCTCGATATCTCGTCCGGAATGCTCAGGGCGTCGCCGCGCCCGGGCTGGCCGCGGCGACGCTTCGAGCGCGTGTGTGCAGATGCCTATGCGCTGCCGCTGGCCACCCGCAGCCTCGATCTGGTGTACAGCAATCTGATGCTGCAGTGGTGCGATCGGCCCGAACTGGTGTTCCGCGAGCTGGCGCGCGTGCTCAAACCCGGCGCGCTGCTGGTGTTCTCGAGCTTCGGTCCCGATACACTGAAGGAACTGCGCCTGGCCTGGGAGAGCGTCGACCATGGGATTCATGTCAGCCAGTTCCCCGACATGCCGCAACTTGGCGATGCCATGATGCACGCCGGACTTGTCGAGCCGGTCATGGATGTCGAGCCGCACGGCCTGCTGTACCCGGACGTCTACGCGCTGATGCGCGAGCTCAAGCGCATCGGCGCGCGCAATGCGGCGAGCCAGCGATCGCGTGGCCTGACCGGCCGCGATCGGCTGCAGCGCATGATCAGCGCCTATGAACAGCGGCGCACCGCGGCCGGCGTGCCGGCGACTTTCGAAGTGATCTTTGGCGCCGCGTTCGGCCCCGCTGCCGACGCGGGCGGCCGCGGCGATGTCGCCTCACCGGGCGGCTATACGGTGCCGCTGGCGTCGCTGGGACGTTCGCGACGATGACCCGCGGCGCATTCATCGCCGGCACCGACACCGACGTCGGCAAGACGCGGGTAACACTCGCACTGCTGCGGGCATTGCAGGGCAGGGGCGTCAAGGCGTCTGGGATGAAACCCGTGGCCACCGGCTGCCGCTCATTGACCGCAAGGGAACTTTCGATGTTCGCCGGATTCTATGCGGTTGGCGACATGATAAACGACGATGTCGCCGCGATCGCAGCTTTATCGCCGCCAGAATGCGAACGAACCGATATCAATCCATACTGCTTTGATTGGGGGGTTTCGCCGCATATCGCGGCAAATCGAGCCGGGGTTCGAATCGAGCCGGAGCGTATCGCCGCAGCCTACGGGCGGCTGGCCATGCATTGCGACGCGGTGGTGGTGGAAGGCACCGGCGGCTGGTTCGCCCCGATCGGGGAGCTCGGCACCATGGCGGACGTTGCGCAACGGCTCGGGCTGCCGGTAGTGCTCACGGTGGGGTTGCGACTGGGCTGCCTGAATCATGCGTTGCTGTCGGTGCAGGCGATCGGCGTCACCAATCTCAAGCTCGCCGGCTGGATCGGCAGCGTGCTTGCCCCGTACATGCCGGCGCTGGAAGAGAACCTCGCGACGCTCGACTCGATGCTCGGTGTGCCAAGACTGGCGGTGCTGCCGTACTCGATCGCCACCGATGCCGACGCCAGCCACGTTGTGGCGGCAGCCGCCGCATTGTTCGACGAACCAGCGTCCGACCGTGGGGGCGACTTAAGTCTTTGACCTTGCGATGGAAATGACCGCTTCGTATGATGCGGTATCCGCCGGCGATTGCACCGACATGGGTCCGAGTGGGAACAACGTTCTGACGATCCAGTTATCGCCGAACTGTTCGCTGACGTCGCGAGGCGCGGCGCTGTTTTTCGGCAGTATCTGCCTGGTGTCGTTCTCGATTGCACTGGCCATGACGCTCAAGGGACTGTGGCCGGTGTTTCCTTTCGCCGGCCTCGAGATGCTGCTGCTGGGCTGGGCATTGCACGCAAGCTTGCAGCGCCGCCACTATTCGCAGACCATCACGCTGACCGACGAGCGGGTCGCCATACGGACACAGCGGCGGCAGCTTTGCGAGCAAGTCGTGTTTCCGCGGCACTGGGCACAGGTTAAACTGCGTCGCGCTGATACGCACTTGCATCCCAGCCGCCTCACGATCGAATCGCATGGGCGATCGTACGAGGTCGGCAGTTTCCTTACAGAAGAGGAACGGCGGGCATTGGCCGGTCGGCTGATGCGTTCGGTAGGTCGTATCAACGAATCGCCGCCCCTAGAAAATGCGCCTGAAGGTGTAAGACCGGAATGACGATAAAAACCCCGAGAGTGTCCACTACCGCCCTCGCCGCCCTTGCAGCCGGGGTGATGTCGCTGGCCGCCCCAAGCGCCCAGGCGGCCTGGACGCTGAACATGACACCGGGCATCAGCGCCATGTCGCGCGAGATCTACTCGCTGCACATGCTGATGTTCTGGTGGTGCGTCGGCATCGCGATCGTGGTGTTCGGCTTCATGATCTTCTCGATGGTGCACTTCCGCAAATCCAAGGGAGCGGTTGCCGACCAGCATTTCCTGCACAGCAACCGGATCGAGATCATCTGGACACTGGTGCCGGTGCTGATCCTGATCAGCATGGCGGTGCCGGCCGCGCGCGTGCTGGTGCAGACCGAAGACCCGGTCGCCACCGAGCTGTCGATCCGTGTCACCGGTTATCAGTGGAAGTGGGGCTACGAATACCTGGATACCGGCGTCACCATCCTGTCCACGCTCTCGCGCGACAGCAATCGCGCCCGGCAACTCGGTTCCGGCATCGATCCGAACTCGGTGCCGAATTACCTGCTGTCGGTGGACCACCCGCTGGTGGTGCCGGCCGGCGTCAAGGTGCGGGTGCTGATCACGGCTCAGGACGTGATTCATTCCTGGTGGGTGCCGGCGCTGGCGATCAAGAAGGATGCGATCCCGGGGTTCATCAACGAGGCCTGGTTCGACATCGACGCCGACAAGACCGGCACCTACCGCGGCCAATGCGCAGAACTGTGCGGCCGCGACCATGGCTTCATGCCGATCGTGCTCGAGGTCAAGAGCAAGCAGGACTTCGACCTGTGGCTGAAGAAGCAGCAGGACGCACTCAAGCAGCCGGCTGTCACCCCGAGCGAAACCACCACCACCACCACGACCACGAGCCAGGCGACCACGCCGGCTACGCACGTCAGTGCCGGTTGAGAGCCGCTCCTCCAACCTCTTCTGGCAGGCATTTACCGCAGCGAGATAATTAATGGCCACCACCGAACACGGCGCCGCCGCGCACGACGATCACGATCACAAGCCGCACGGCTTCTGGAATCGCTGGCTGACGACCACCAATCACAAGGACATCGGCACGCTGTACCTGGTGTTCAGCTGCATCATGTTTTTCATCGGCGGCTCGTTTGCGATGCTGATCCGCCTGGAGCTATTCAAACCCGGCCTGCAGTTCCTGGATCCGGCGCTGTTCAACACCATGACCACCATGCATGCGCTGGTAATGATCTTCGGCGCCATCATGCCGGCGTTCGTGGGACTGGCGAACTGGATGATCCCGATGCAGATCGGCGCACCCGACATGGCGCTGCCGCGCATGAACAATTTCAGCTTCTGGATCCTGCCGTTCGCCTTCACGCTGCTGTTGTCCACGCTGTTCGTGCCCGGCGGCGGGCCGGCCGGCGGCTGGACCATGTATCCGCCCCTGGTGCTGCAGACCGGCAGCGCCCTGCCGCTGATGATCTTCGCGATCCACCTGATGGGCGCCTCCTCCATCCTGGGCGCGATCAACGTGATCGTGACCATCATGAACATGCGCGCCCCCGGCATGACGCTGCTGCGCATGCCGCTGTTCGTCTGGACCTGGCTGATCACGGCCTACCTGCTGATCGCCGCGATGCCGGTGCTCGCCGGTGCGGTGACCATGCTGCTGACCGATCATTTCTTCGGCACCAGTTTCTTCAACGCCGCCGGCGGCGGCGATCCGGTCATGTTCCAGCACATCTTCTGGTTCTTCGGGCATCCGGAGGTCTACATCATGATCCTGCCGGCCTTCGGCATCGTCTCGGAGATCATCCCGACGTTCTCCGGCAAGCCGCTGTTCGGCTACGACGCGATGGTGTATGCGACCGCCTCGATCGCCTTTCTGTCGTTCATTGTCTGGGCGCACCACATGTTCACGGTCGGCATGCCGCTGTCGAGCGAACTGTTCTTCATGCTGTCGACCATGCTGATCGCGATCCCGACCGGCGTGAAGGTGTTCAACTGGGCGACCACGATGTGGCGCGGCTCGGTGAGCTTCGAGCCGCCGATGCTGTGGGCGCTCGCGTTCCTGTTCATGTTCTCGATCGGCGGCTTCTCGGGCCTGATGCTGGCGATCGCGCCGGCCGATTTCCAGTACCAGGACACGTATTTCGTGGTGGCGCATTTTCATTACGTGCTGGTGACCGGTGCGATCTTCGCGATCATGGGTGCGGTGTACTACTGGCTGCCGAAATGGACCGGCCACATGTACAACATGAGCCTCGCCAAGTGGCATTTCTGGCTGTCCACGATCTTCGTCAACGTGCTGTTCTTTCCGCAGCACTTCCTCGGGCTCGCCGGCATGCCGCGCCGCGTTCCCGACTATGCAGTTCAGTTCACGGACTGGAACATGGTGTCCTCGATCGGCGGCTTCGGCTTCGGCCTGTCGCAGTTCCTGTTCCCTTACCTGATCTGGCAGTGCGCCCACGGGGGCGCGAAGGCCACCAGCAAGGTGTGGGACACCTCGATCGGCCTGGAGTGGGAGCTGCCCTCCCCGGCGCCCTACCATAGCTGGGTCGAGGCTCCGAGCATGGCCACGATCGAACACGGCGTAGCGTCGCACTAGGTTAGCGCTTGAACACGCAGGTCAAGACGGACGTGGATCGTGAGCAGCGCCGGCGGGTGCGGCGCAGCGCGCTGCTGCTGGGCCTGGTGGCGCTGGCGGTGTACACCACCTTCATCGTCCATTCGGTGCTGCGCGGGCTCAGATGAGCAACCAGGGCGACACGCCAGGGCAACACCGTGGCCTGGTGCTCAAGCTGACGCTGTTCGTGGCCGGCAGCTTCGCCTTCGGATTTGCGCTGGTGCCGCTGTACGACGTGCTGTGCTCGATCACCGGCCTGGGTAACCAGAAGAGCCTGTCGCGCGCCTACGCGCAGGGCACCGATGCGATCGACCAGAATCGGGTCGTGACCATCGACTTCATTGCCAATCTGCCCAGCGTCGGCAATTGGGAATTCCGCCCGATCACAAAATCCATCCAGGTGCATCCCGGTCAGCTGTACGAGGCGGATTTTTTCGCCCATAACCTGACCGGCCACGACACCATCGCGCAGGCGGTGCCGGATATCGTGCCCTCTAAAATCGCTGCCTGGTTTCACAAGACCGAGTGCTTCTGCTTCTCGCCGCAGTCGTTCAAGCGCGACGAGCAGCGGGTGTTGCCG
This sequence comes from Gammaproteobacteria bacterium, assembly GCA_013289615.1. Classification (GTDB taxonomy): domain Bacteria; phylum Pseudomonadota; class Gammaproteobacteria; order Steroidobacterales; family Steroidobacteraceae; genus FEN-1191. Next base: position 17,387 of record JABCZO010000003.1, on the reverse strand, counting down.
GTGCGCTTCTTTGTCGACCCCGAGCTGCCCGGTTATGTCGGGCACCTGACCCTGGCCTATACGTTCTACGATGTCCCCAGTTCACCCACAGGATAGCGACTAATGGCAGAGACGCACGCGCCCGCGGATTCCACCAGGTACTACCTCCCGCATGGCAGTCCGTGGCCGATCCTCGGTTCGGTGGCGCTGTTCTGCCTGATGTTCGGCGCAGTCTCCTATCTCAACGAGTGGGCCGGCGGCTGGGCGCTGATCCCGGGAGCGCTGCTGCTCTCGACCATGTTCTTCTGCTGGTTCGGCACGGTCATCGGTGAGAACCAGCATGGTATCTATAATGATCAGGTCGACAGGTCGTTCCGACTGGGAATGATCTGGTTCATCTTCTCGGAAGTGATGTTCTTCGCGGCATTCTTCGGCGCGCTGTTTTACGCACGGAACTTTTCGGTGCCGTGGGAAGGCGGGGAAGGCGTCAAGGTCCTGAACAAGCTGTTGCTGTGGAAGAATTTCAATCCGGCGTGGCCGACCAACGGCCCGGCGCACATCGGCGGCCGCGCCGACGGCACGTTCGAAGTGATTCCGGCGTTCAGCCTGCCGGCGGTCAACACCATCATCCTGCTGACCAGCGGGCTGACGGTCACGCTCGCGCACCATGCGCTCAGGGCCACCCATCGCGGCGCGCTGACGTTCTGGCTGGCATGCACCTTCCTGCTGGGCTTCAGTTTCGTCGGCTTGCAGGCGCATGAATACGGCGAGGCCTACCGGGAAATGGGCCTGAGGCTGTCGACCGGTATCTACGGATCGACGTTCTTCATGCTGACCGGCTTCCATGGCCTGCACGTGACCATCGGCGCGATCATGTTGACGATCATCTGGTTTCGGGTGTTGCGCGGACACTTCACGCCGAACAAGCATTTTGCATTCGAAGCGGTCGCCTGGTACTGGCACTTCGTGGACGTGGTCTGGTTGGGGTTGTTTATCTTCGTGTATTGGATCTAAAGCCCGGGCGCCAACGCGCCACTGCCGGCCTGCTCGGCGCCATTGGGGGAGGCAGCAGTGCAACCAACTCCGAGCGACTGGCCGCGCTGCTCGAGCGCGGTCTTCTACCAGGACGCCGCCGCCGCGATCAATTGGCTGTGCGACGCGTTCGGCCTTGAAGTCAGGCTCAAGGTCGAGGGCAAGGACGGCCGGATCGAGCACAGCGAGCTCATCTATGGCGAGGGTGTGGTCATGGTGGCGCAGGAAGACCCGGATTCCGGGCGCCACTGGAAAGCCGCCATGCGCAGTCCGCGTTCGCTCGGCGGCGCGGGTACGCAGTCGATCATGTTCTACGTCGATGACGCCGATGCGCACTGTGAACGTTCACGCAGCCGCGGCGCGCGCATCGTCGAGGAACCAGCGACTCACGACTACGGCGAGGACTATTGGGCCGATCGCAGCTACGGCGCGCTCGATCCGGAAGGCCATATGTGGTGGATCACGCAGCGGCTGCGCAATCCCCCAGCGCGCTAGGGCAGGCCGGGTGGTGCAGCGTCAGTGCGCGTGACCGCCGAACTCACTTCGGGGTAGAGTCATAAGTCGGGGTCTCAAGCATCACTAACGGAACGTGCGCAGCGCTGCTGCGGCGTGCCGCCGGTTGTGGCCGGATACGCCTTCGATAAGGAATCGGCAATGCCCAGCTTCTATCCTGTCGCCCGCGTGCGGGCAGAGCGGCTCGCAGCGCTGGCGGCACTGGCACTGCTGTGCACCGGCTGCTCAAAAGCCCCCCCGCCCGCGCCGCACCCGGTAGACGTGGCGACCGTCATCGTGCATGCGCAAGCGACCAGCTTTCCCGAGGACTTTGTCGCCCAAACCGAGGCGATCAACGCGGTGGAGATCCGGCCACGCGTCGGCGGCGAGCTGGTGCAGCGGGTGCCGATCGAAGGCGAGCATGTGAAGGCCGGCCAGCTGCTGTTCGTGATCGACCGCGAGCCCTACATCGCCGCCCTGGCGCAGGCGAAAGCGGGCCTGGCACAGAGCGAGGCGGCGCTGGTGCAATCACAGCGCGACCTGGAGCGCGCCGAATCGCTGTCGAAACTCGACGCGGTCAGCCAGCAGGAACTCGATGCGGCGGTGGCCAGGAACAAGGCCAACCTGGCCTCGATCGAGGCTGGCAAGGGCGCCGTCAGGGCGGCCGACCTGAACCTCGGCTTCACCACCATCGCCAGTCCGATCGATGGTGTCGTGGGCCGCGCCCAGCTGCGCCAGGGCGGCATGGTCACGGCGAACAGCACGCTGCTGACGACCATCTACCAGACCGACCGCATGTACGTGAATTTCAGCATCAGCGAACGGCGCATGCTCACGTTGCAGCGCGATCTCGGACGCGCGCCTAACCAGGATGTAACCACGCCGCCGCCGTTTCGAGTGTATCTGGCCGACGGATCGCTCTATCCGCAGATTCCCAAGCTCAACTTCATCGACCCGGCGGTCGATACGCGCACCGGCACGCTGGCGATACGACTCGAGGTGGACAACCCGCAGCACCTGCTGCATGCCGGCCAGTTCGCGCGCGTGCAGGTGTCGCAGCAGCAGGATCCCAATGCGATCGTGCTGCCGCAGCGCGCGATACTGGATCAGCAGGGCCAGAATTACGTCTGGATCGTCGATGCCGACGGCAAGGCGCAGCAGCGTGAAGTGCACATGGGCCTGCGCATCGGCGGCGACTGGCAGGTGCAGCAGGGCCTCAAGGCGGGCGAGGTCGTGATCGTCGACGGCGTGCAGCGACTCAAGCCCGGAACGCCGGTCAAGGCCACGCCGCTGGTGATACCGGCACCGGTGGTGGCGCCCGCCACGCCGGCAGGGCCGGCCGCACCCCAGGCTTCAGCGATCGACCGGCACCCCGCGAAGGATGATGAGGCCCGGAGCAGGGCATGATCGATTTCTTCATCGACCGGCCGATTTTCTCGACCGTGCTGGCGATCATCATCACCATTTCCGGTGCGGTATCGCTGTCGGCGCTGCCGATCGCACGTTATCCGCAGATCACACCGCCCACGATCGTCGTCTCCACCGTCTTCCCGGGCGCCGACGCCGCCACCATCGAACAATCGGTCGCCGCCCCGATCGAGGAGCAGGTCAACGGCGTGCCGAACATGATCTACATGGACTCCAAGAGCGCCAACGACGGCAGCTATTCGCTGACCGTCACCTTCGCCGTGGGGACCGATCAGGATATCGCTGCGGTCGATGTGCAGAACCAGGTGGCGATCGCCGAGCGCCAGCTGCCGCAGCAGGTACTGCAGCAGGGTGTGGTCGTGGCCAAGCGCCAGCCGCAGATCCTGCTGGCTGTGGCTATCGGTTCGGACGACCCACGCTACGATTACCTGTACCTGTCGAATTTCGCCACCCTGCACGTGTTCGATGCGCTGGCACGCGTGCGCGGAGTGGGCCAGGTGGTGGTATTCGGCGCGCGCGACTACGGCATGCGCATCTGGCTCGATCCCGGAAAGATGGCGCGCCTGGGCGTCACCACCGATGACGTCAGCCAGATCCTGAACGAGCAGAACGTGGTCGCACCGGCCGGCACGCTGGGCGCGGAACCTGCGCCGCCGGGGCAGCAGATGCAGTATGTCGCCTCGGTGAAGGGCCGGCTGACCACGCCGGATGAATACGGCGCGATCGTGGTGCGTACCGGCGCCGACGGCGCCATCGTGCAGCTCAAGGACATTGCGCGCATTGAACTCGCCGCCACCGACTATTCGCGCTCCTCCAGGCTCAACGGCGTGCCGACCGCGATCATCGGTGTCTATCAGTTGCCCAGCGCCAATGCGCTCGAAGTGGCCCGTGGCGTGCGCCAGGTGATGGAGGGGCTGGCCCCGACATTCCCGCAGGGCATCCACTATTCGATCCCTTTCGACACCACGCTGTTCGTCGCCGAGTCGGTGCACGAGGTGGTCAAGACGCTGCTGGAAGCGGGCCTGCTGGTGCTGCTGGTGGTGTTCATCTTCCTGGAGAGCTGGCGCGCCACCCTGATCCCGATGCTGGCGGTGCCGGTGTCGCTGGTTGGCGCATTCAGCGCCTTCGCCGCGCTCGGTTTCTCGCTCAATACCCTGACGCTGTTCGCGCTGGTGCTGGCGATCGGCCTGGTAGTGGATGACGCCATCGTCGTGGTCGAGGCGGTCACCGAAATCATGGACAGTCGCAAGCTGTCACCGCCCGAGGCTACCAAGGCGGCGATGCGCGAGGTGACCGCACCGGTGCTGGCGATCGCGCTGGTGCTGATCTCGGTGTTCGTGCCGGTATCGTTCCTCGGCGGGCTCACCGGCCAGTTCTACCGCCAGTTCGCCCTCACGCTGGCGGTGTCGGTCGGCATCTCGTGCATCGTCGCGCTGACGCTGACGCCGGCGCTGTGCGCACTGCTGCTCAAGCCCACCGCCGAGTCGCATTTCCCGGGGCTGCTGGGCCGCGCTTTCGCTACCTTCAACCGCGGTTTTCGCAACGCCACCACCCGCTACACCACCACGGTGCGCAGCGCCATCCGCCGCACCGCATTCTCAATGGTGGTGTTCGTGCTGCTGACGGTGGCCGCACTGTGGCTGGTATGGAGTCGTCCTACGGGCTTCATGCCGGACGAGGACCAGGGTTACCTGATCGGCCTGGTATCGCTGCCGCTCGGAGCGTCGATGCAACGTACCGGGGCGGTCACCACTGCGTTCGCCAAGCAGATGCTGGCGCAGCCGGAAGTTGAAAACGTGTTTGCCATCACCGGCCTGAACCTGCTGACCGGCACCAATTCTTCGTACGCGGCTACCGTGTTCATGATCCTGAAGCCCTGGGCGCACCGCGCCGGAGCGGCGCACGGCGCCGCGGCGGTGGCCGCGCGCGCCAACCGGATCGGCGCCGGCATCAAGGAGGCGACCGTGCTGGCGCTCAACCCGCCGCCAATTCCCGGTATCGGCACCGCCGGAGGGTTTGAATTCATCCTCGAGGATCGCAGCGGCGGTGAGATCGGCAAGTTTGCCGGGGTGATCGGCGATTTCCTCGGGCAGGCGAATCACCAGCCTGCGCTGACGCGTGTGTTCACGCAGTTCAGCACCCAGACCCCGCAGATCGAGTACGTGCTGGACCGCGAACGGGCCAAGACGCTGGGCGTGACGATCTCCAGCATCTTCTCCACGCTGCAGACGTTCCTCGGCGGCAGCTACATCAACGACTTCAACATGTTCGGCCGCACCTACAAGGTCACCGCCCAGGCCGACGCCGGTGCGCGCAATCTGCCCGATTCCGTCGATGGCCTGTATGTGCGCACCGCGCAGAACGACATGGTGCCGCTGTCGACCCTGGTGACGATCAAGCCCAAGACCGGGCCGGAATACATCGAGCGCTACAACGTGTTTCGCGCCGTGACCATCAACGGCTCGCCGGCCAGCGGCTACAGCTCCGGCCAGGCGACACAGGCGATGGAGCAGCTGGGCCAGACCGTGCCCGACGGCTATGGCTACGATTGGACCGGCACCACCTACCAGGAGAAGCTCTCGGGCGGTCAGAGCGGCGCCATCTTCGGCATGGCGATCGTGTTCGTGTTCCTGGTGCTGGCGGCGCTGTATGAAAGCTGGGCGGTACCGTTTGCAGTGCTGCTCGGTATCCCGTTCGCGATGCTCGGCGCCTATGGCGGCCTGACCATGCGTGGCATGGCGAATGACATCTACGCGCAGATCGGCCTGGTGATGCTGATCGGGCTGGCGGCCAAGAATGCGATTCTCATCGTCGAGTTCGCCAAGCTCCAATACGAGCGCGGCAAGCCGCTGGTGGAGTCAGCCATCGAGGGCGCGCGACTGCGGCTGCGGCCGATCCTGATGACCTCGTTCGCCTTCATCCTCGGCTCGACGCCGCTGGCGATTGCCACCGGCGCCGGCGCCTCCGCACGTCGCGTGCTGGGTACGGCGGTGGTATTCGGCATGAGCGCCGCGACGCTGGTGGGGATCTTTCTCATCCCGGTGTTCTACGTGCTGATGCAGAGCCTGTCCGAGAGACTGCGCGGCGTCGCCAAGCCCAAGCTGCCGGCAGCGCCAGCGTCATTGCCGGCGGCGCCGCCATGACCGCGGCGTCGCGACGCCGCGCCCTCGCGATCAGTGTCGCGATCGCATGCGCTTCGGGGCTGCTGCTGGCCGGCTGCAAGCTGGGTCCAGACTATCGACGGCCGGACACCAAGGCTCCACCCAATTACCGCTTTGCCAGCGACGCGGACGCCGCCTCGCTGGCCGATGAGGGCTGGTGGCAGGTGTATCAGGATACGCGCCTGCAGCAGCTGATCCGCGAGGCGCTGGCAAACAATCTCGATGTTGGCATTGCCGCCGCGCGCGTTGACCAGGCGCGCGCCGTCCTTGGCGCGACGCGCCTGCAGCAACTGCCGAAGATCTCCGTGTCCGCGGGCGCCGAGCGGGCGCGAACATCGCAGTTCGAACTGTTGCCTGGCATACCGGCGATCGGCAACATATTCGATCTGGAAGGCAACCTGTCGTACGAGGTCGACTTCTGGGGTAAATACCGCCGCGCTTCGGAAGGCGCGCGCGCCCAGCTGCTGCAATCGGATTTTGCCAGGCAGGACGTGATCGCAGGGCTGGTGGCGGGTGTCGCTACCGCCTACTTCACGCTGCAGGCACTCGACGAGCAGCTGGAGATCACCAACCGCACCGTCGCCACGCGCCAGAAGTTCGTCGATCTCACCAGCGCCCAGCACGATCGCGGCACGGTGTCGGAACTGGACGTCGCGACGGCCCAGGGGCAACTCGCGATAGCCAAGGCCAACCTGCCCGAGCTGCAGCGCCAGATCGGCCTGACGGAAGATCAGCTCAGCGTGCTGCTCGGTCACAACCCGGACCAGGTGCCACGTACGCCGTTGCAGACTGCCGAGCCTGTTGCCGCCGATGCGGCCACGCCCGCCCCGGTGCCGGCCGCCGGGCTGCCTTCCAGCCTGCTGGAGCGCCGCCCCGACCTGCGGGAAGCCGAGCAGAATCTGGTGGCCGCGAACGCGCAGGTGGGCGTCGCCAAGGCGAATCTGTTTCCCACCATCACCCTCACCGGCACGGGCGGCGTCGCCAGCACCGCGCTGTCGAGCCTGTTCACCGGACCGGCGCGGCTGTGGTCCGTCGGCGGCAGCGCACTGCAACCAGTGCTCGATTCGCAGCGCAATCTCTACCAGCTAGAACTTGCCGATGCACAGAAGCGCCAGGCGCTGCTGCAATACCAGAAGAGCGTGCAGAGTGCCTTCCAGGAGGTCTCCGATGCCCTGATTGCCCGGCAGCAATATGCCGAGGTGCAGATTCAGGAGCAGACCTGGGTCGCAGCGCAGCGCACCGCCAACACGATCGCGCTGGCGCGTTACCGCGTCGGCTACGCTTCCTACTTCAATGTCATCGACAGCGATCGCGACCTGTTCAGCGCCGAGTTATCGCTGTCGGCAGCGCGCCTGAACACCTTGCTCTCGGTAGTGCAGTTGTACCGCGCGCTGGGCGGAGGCTGGCAGACCGAGCAGGCCACAGCCGCAAATTCGCCGGGGCGCTAGCGGCCGCGGGGGCCGCCAGACGATGCAGGTTCATCCGACTGCCCTCATCCACGACGGTGCCAGGCTGGGTGCGGGCTGCGTAATCCATGCCCACGCCCTGATCGCGGGTCATTGTGAGCTCGGCGCAGGGGTCGTGGTTCATCCATTTGCCGTGATCGGTGGCGATCCGCAAGACCTGAGCTTTGATGCCGGTACGCAATCCGGGGTACGCATTGGCGCGCGCACTGTGGTTCGCGAACACGTCACGATCAGCCGTGCCACCAGGGCCGGCGGGTCCACCGAGATTGGTTCGGATTGCTTTCTGATGGCCGCCTGCCATGTGGCGCACGATTGCCGGATCGGCAATGGTGTCGTTATCGCCAATGCGGTACTGCTGGCCGGGCATGTGCACATCGGCGATCGGGCCTTTCTCGGCGGCGGCGCGGTCATCCACCAATTCTGCCGCATCGGCGAGGGCGCGATGATCGGTGGCGGCGCACGCATCTCGCTGGACATCGCCCCTTTCTGCCTGGCCACGGAACGCAATGCCGTGATCGGCTTGAATGTCGTGGGCCTGCGGCGACGCGGCCTCAAGCGCGAGGTAATGGATGAGATCAAGCAAGCCTTGCGCGCGCTCAGTACGCCGGTGGGCAATCTGCGCGAGATCGCCGCAGCGACCTTGCAGCGCGGCACGTTCACCAGTGCCGAGGCTCGCAGCCTGCTTGAATTCTTTCAGGGCGGACGGCGTGGTTTTGCACGCGTACGCCAGCGCGACGCCGCCGACGAGGCGCACGACGACGACTAGGACCTTGCCGAGCGCCTGCGACGCAACTCGATGCGGGCAGGCACGGCGGCTACGGGCCGCGACTGTCGATCTTCACCTGCTCGGCAAGCGATTGCAGCAGGCCCTGAGCGGCCTGCTCGGAAAGATCGAACACACGCTCGAAGTCAGCGAGCTCGCCATAATATGGATCGGGAATTTCCCGCAACGCCAGCTGCGGCGCGTAGTCGAGCAGCAGCCGCACGCGATGTCGCAGCCTGGGTGGGGCAAGCGCCAGGGCGACCTTTTGATTCTTCAGGTCCATCACCAGTATCCGATCGAAGCGATCAAAATCCTCCGCCACGAGCTGGCGCGCGCGCTGGGCCGACATATCGATGCCGTGTGCGCGCGCCACGCGCTGTGCCCGCTCATCAGGAGGGTGGCCGACGTGATAGCTGTGGGTGCCGGCGGAATCGGCTTCTACCGCCAGATCGGGCCAGGTGCGTCGCGCCAGTGACCGGAACAGCGCCTCCGCCATCGGCGAGCGGCAGATATTGCCCATGCAGACGAACAGCACGCGTACCGGGGAGCGGTCCTGGCCCGGTTCGGTTGGTGCGGTTTCTTCGCGGCTTGACATGTGGCCTTTTTTGCTACCAGACATGAAACATGTCAATCATCGCGGGCATCTGCGCCGGCGCTTCCCCAGTAGAATGCAACATTGCGGGTTGGGAACTGCCTTAAGTGACTGCACTTTCTCGCCGCTTTGCGCTCGCATCGACCGATCTGCTGCGCGACGCGACCTATCGGCGCCTGTGGACCTCCATCTTCATCTCCTCGTTCGGTGGACAGGTGACGCTGCTGGCATTGCCGTTGACGGCGGCGGTGCTGTTGCAGGCTTCCCCGACCCAGATGGGTTTCCTCACCGCCATGGAGATGGTGCCGTTCGTTTTTTTCTCACTGCCGACCGGGGTGTGGCTCGATCGCGTACGCAAGTTGCCCGTTTATGTGTTCGGCGAGATATCGGTCGCCGCTGCGGTGGCATCGGTGCCGATCGCATGGTGGCTTGACTCGCTGTCGATACACTGGCTGTACGTGGTCGGCTTCGTGATCGGCGCGGTCAATACCACCGCCGGCAGCGCCGCGCAGGTGGTGCTGACGCAGATCGTGCCGCGTGAACGGCTGGTCGAGGCGCATGCCAAGAACGCACTGGCGCAGTCGACTGCCGAAGTGTCGGGCCCCGGCGCGGCGGGCGCGCTGATCAAACTCACCGGCGCACCGATGGCACTGCTGGCCGACGCCGTGCTGCTGCTGATATCGGCATCGATCCTTCGCGGCGTGCCGGTGAAGGAGACCCCGAGCTCGGCCAACTCGCCGTTCTGGCCGGCAATGCGCGAAGGCCTGGACTTCGTGCGCGGCCACACGTTGCTGATCACGATGGCGGCCTGCGTGGGCGTCTGGCAGTTGTGCAGTCAGGCCGCCACGGTGGTGCAGATCCTGTTCGCCACGCGGTTACTGGGCCTGGGGGAGCGCGCCGTGGGCTTAAGCTACGTGGCGCTGGGCGTAGGCACGATCGCGGCCAGCGCCGTCGGTCATCGCCTGGCGCGTCGCTTCGGGCCCGGACCAGTGCTCGTGTCCGGATTCGGCGTCTGCGGTGCCGGTTGGCTGCTGCTGGCCGTGGCGCCGCTGACCGCTTACGGTGTCGCCGCCTACCCCATGATGCTGCTGATGTACGGCATGGGCGCTGTGTTCATCTTCATCAATTTCCTCGCGCTACGGCAGTCGGTAACGCCCGGCCCAATGCTGGGGCGGATGACCAGCACGATGCGCTGGCTGATTCTGCTGCCGGCCGGCCCGGGCGCATTGTGGGGCGGCTGGCTGGGGGAACATTACGGGCTGCGTGCGACGCTCGGCTTCGCCGGCGTCACAGCCCTGCTGCTCGCGCTCATCGCGTGGCGCCTGCCGGTAATTCGCAGCGTCAGGACGCTACCGACGTTCAAATCGGAAGCCGTCGCGCCGTTCTCTTCGGATCAGCCGCCGGCGAAGTAAATTCAATGTCGGTTCGCTGTTGTCTGGGGTTGCGGCTCGCCGATCATATGACAAAATGACGCTATACCGGGATGGCGCACCATGGCGGCAAGGCCTGCCACCGTGGCTGCGTGTCTCGGCTTAACCACATTTGTAACGGGAGACCACTCAGTGCTTTCGGATATTGAAATTGCCCAGCGAGCGACCCTGCAGCCCATCACGGCAGTCGCCGACAAGCTCGGAATTCCGCTATCGAGCCTGGAGAGCTTCGGACGCCACAAGGCAAAGATCGGCTTCGACTATCTCGAGAGCCTGAAATCCAGGCCCGACGGCAAGCTGATTCTGGTGACCGCCATCAGCCCGACACCGGCCGGCGAAGGCAAGACCACGACCACAATCGGCCTCGGCGACGCATTGAATCGCATCGGCAGAAAAACGGTGATCTGCCTGCGCGAGCCGAGCCTAGGGCCCGTGTTCGGCATGAAAGGTGGCGCCACCGGCGGCGGTCACGCGCAGGTGGTGCCGATGGAGGAAATCAACCTGCACTTTACCGGCGACTTCAATGCCGTCGCGCTCGCCAATAACCTGCTCGCGGCGCTGATCGATAATCATATTCATCACGGCAATGAGCTCGATATCGATGTCCGCCGCATAGCCTGGCAGCGGGTAGTGGATATGAACGATCGGGCGCTCAGGGAAATCACCGTCGGGCTGGGGGGTCCGGGCAACGGCTATCCGCGCCAGGATAGCTTCACCATCGTGGTCGCGTCCGAGGTGATGGCAATCCTGTGCCTGGCCACCAGCATCGCCGACCTCAAGAACCGGCTGGGCAATATCGTTGTCGGCTACACCCGCCACTTCAAGCCGATCCATGCCCGCGATCTTCAGGCCCATGGTGCGATGACCGTGCTGCTCAAGGAGGCACTGAAGCCGAACCTGGTGCAGACGCTGGAGAACAACCCGGCTTTCGTGCACGGCGGGCCGTTCGCGAACATTGCGCATGGTTGCAATTCGGTACTGGCGACGCGTACCGCACTCAAGCTGGCCGACTACGTGGTCACCGAGGCCGGCTTCGGCGCTGACCTCGGCGCCGAGAAATTCATCGATATCAAATGTCGCAAGTCGGGACTGAAGCCCTCGGCAGCAGTCATCGTCGCGACGCTGCGGGCACTCAAGTACCACGGCGGCAGCCATCTGCGGGACGTCAACAAGGAAAACCGGGCGGTGCTGGAAAAGGGGATCGCCAACCTGGAACGCCACGTCGCCAACGTGCGCAATCACTATGGCCTGCCCTGCGTCGTTGCGATCAACCACTTCACTTTCGATACCGAAGCGGAGATCGCGCTACTCAAGTCAAAGATGGCCCTGCACGACGCTCCGGTGGTGCTGGCTCGTCACTGGGCGGACGGCTCGGTGGGCGCGACCGAGCTGGCACAGACGGTCGCGGACATCGTCGACCGGCATGCGTCCAGCATGACGTTCGTCTACGACGAGGCTCTGCCATTGTGGGAGAAAATGAAGGCCATTGCGACCAAGATCTACGGCGCTGCCGACATCAGTGCCGATCGCAAGGTTCGCGATCAGATCAAACAGCTGCAGGATTCGGGGTATGGACACTTCCCGGTGTGCGTTGCGAAGACGCAGTATTCATTCTCGACCGATCCATCGTCATTGGGCGCACCGTCCGGGCACACGGTGAACGTTCGCGAGGTGAAGCTCGCCGCGGGTGCCGAGTTCATCGTCATGATCTGCGGCGATATCATGACGATGCCAGGCCTGCCGAAGGTTCCTTCCTCGGCCAAGATCGACATCGACGACAGCGGCAATATCGTGGGTCTGTCGTAGCGCGGTACCGGCGGCAACTGAGCTGTTAGCGTGGTTTGCGAACGGCGAAGAACAACTGCCGGTGCTCTCCTGAGCGCATGATTCTCGCCTGACCCAGACCCACGAGCACGTATAGGATGTTAAGCGCCATCAGGCTGCTCGGGACATGCTTGGTGCGCCGTGCCGCCAGGAGCGCTTGTTTCGCGGTAACGCTGCTCTTGCCACCCAGATGTCGCTGCACGTAGGCAACGGCGGTCCGATTGACGACATTGAAATAACCCGATCCGCGCCGCGATTTCGACAAGGAAAAAGACAGCACGAAGAAATAGTCCGACGCCTCGAACACGTGATAGGTCTGGCGGACCGCTTCGACACGGCCGCGGTATTTAAGACCCTGTTGCAGCTTTCTGATATTCATACACTCTCCGTTGATTTCCGCCGGCAACCTCTCGGCTGCGCTTCATTGCTCGCAATCACGACCCGCTGCCCGCAATCACTCTCATCAGCTCCTTCGATACCCGTTCGTCGATCTCCGCCTCGTGCTGCAGTTGCACCGGATAACGTATCAGCGCGTCTACCCCGGCGGCCGAAAAACGCAACTGCACCTGGGGTGATGGACTGCCAACCGAGTTGGAGGCGGTGGTCTGTTCGATCTGTTTGGTCTGGCGCACGATTTCCTCGTGAAACTCCTTGACGACATTGCTCACGGCCGTCAGCAGCTTCTCCTTCAGGACCGTGTAGTCGCGATCTGCGGGCAGAGCGAGCGTGGTCTCGTGCCAGGCGAAGTTCACTCCCGGGATCTGTTTGAATAATCCGCCCGAGGCCTGGAAAACGATCGAATTTGCAAACGCAACCACCCTGCCGGTCGCTCCCAGCGGCCCCTGCGGATTGAGCTCCATCAGGTGCAGCCGCACCAGTCCCAGGTCGATCACTTCGCCGCTCACGTTGCCGATCTGCACCCGGTCGCCGACCCGGATGCCGTATTTTCCAATCAGGAAAAAATAGCCAACGATCGATACCAGCACACTTTGCATTGCGACCGCCAGGCCGGCGGTGAGCAAGCCCGCGAACGTCGCAACCGAGCTCAGTTCGGTTACGAAGGTAAGACCTATGATCACTACCATCACGGTCCAGGTCGTCAACTTGCGCAGCAGCAGCAATTGGTACCGACGGCGCGGTTCCTGCGTATAGCGCAACACCAGGCGTCGCCATAATTCGGACCCGGCGAATACCAGCGCCAGCAGCGCCAGCAGGATGCCCAGCCGAACTCCAAGCGCCGCAAGGGCTGTCCGGTACTGATGTCTGACGACCTCACGCCAGCTGTCCAGGTTGTGACGATACTGCCGCAGCAACACGCCTTCCTTGCTCAACGGAATCAGGATCGCCGAGGTCTGCTTGAACAGCCATGCCAGGGTGTCGAGCTGATCGCGCACCGCTTTTAACGCCGCGCCGTGGGCGTTGTCCGCCTGGGTCGACAGCGCATCGGTCCGGGCCGACAGCGCCTTGAGCTGTTCAAGCGGTGCGCTGCGGATCTTGGCGAACGTCTGGTCGAGAGCGGCTGTCCCGCGATCGATCGCATCGATGGTACTGATTTTCTCCGAGAGTCTGAGCGCGGTGGCTGCCAGCTCCCATATTCCTGCGCGCGACGAGCTGCTGCTGCTGCCAGCAAACAGGCTCGGGGGCGCCGCGGCGGGGCTCTTGCCTGGCGCTGGCGCGGCGCCCGTGGCTGGCGCGGCCGTGGCTGGCGCCGGCACAGTGCCCGCCGACGGCACCGACATCGCGATCGCGTCGATGTGCGCCTTGAGAGCGTTCGCGCTCGCCGTTTTCGAGTCGCTTTCGCTCACGAACTGCGCCATGGTGTCGAGCAGGTTCTGGCGCGCATCGAACATCTCGACTTCGCCCTGGAGCTCGGACAGTTTCATTTCCAGCTCGTTATTGGCACCTTTCTGCGCAGCCCCGATCTGTCGCCGCACCGAGTCGATTTCCGATTGAACCACCTGGCGCTGCGCCTGCAGCTTTTTCTGCAGGCCATCGATCGCCTGTGCAGACGATGAGGCTGCGTCCGGGGCCGATGGCGCATTACTCGCCTCGCTGCTGAGCAACTCCGCATTCGCCCGCGCGATCTCGAACGCCAGCCCGATGACCTGATTGGCCGTCTGTTGGTTGGCGTACAGGATCAGCAGATCGCTCGGTTGACTGGCGGTCTGCTGCTGGGTGCCCAGCGTCCGGTACCATTCGACCGTTTCGTCCAGAATCTGAATCACCTGATCACCGCTCAACACCGAGACATGAGCTGGCGCGGCCGGGACGGCCGGTTGCGCGGGCTCGTCGGCCGCGGCTGCGCCGGCCAGACACAAGCCCAGCAGAGCGGTCGGGACCAGACCATGGGTACGCATCCCCAAATCGTACCGCAAGTGAGCCTGAGCGACGGTGCGCCGACCGCGCGGGTCGGTCAGCCCTATTTATTGATGGTTGCTGCAGCGGCGGAGCACACCGCTTCGTCCTGTGAGCCGGTGCCGCCCGAGCAACCGATGCCGCCAATGATCTTGCCGCCCTCGACCAGCGGGATGCCGCCACGCGAAGCGATCATGTCGTCAAGTGTCAGCGCGTATTTCAGGTCCGATTTCTGTATGGCATCTTCGAATGCCCTGGTCGGTCGGCGGAACTTTACGCTGGCGCGCGCCTTGTGCTCCGAGATCGCGATCGAGGCGAGCTGCGCGCCGTCCATGCGCACGAACGTGACCAGGTTGGCGCCGGAATCCACCACCGCGATGTTGAGCTGCCAGCCGCGCTTGGTAGCCTCGGTCACCGCTGCCTGTGCCGTGGCCTGAGCACGCTGAAGCGAGATCGGCGCGCCATAAGGCACGCTGAACGGCATCTTGTCGGGAATCACGTCGAGCGGGTTTTGGACCGGCTCGGCCTGATCCGCGGCCAGGCCTATACCGGCGCCAAGCAGCACGGCGGCGGCCAACAGCGACATGACGGTACGAGATTTCATCGTTCGATCCTCCTTATGGGGATTCTTGGTCGGATCTGGACCGGATGACCCGGTCGCCTACTTTACTTCCACACCATTACCGTGCAAGCGGCAGCACTAGCGGGCGCTTAACCTGTAATACATGTCCAGCGCCCCTCCCAGCAGCGTCACGATCAGACCTGCCCAGAGCAGCCGCTGGTCGGAGGGCCGCCAGGTGTCGTGGGCAAATGCCTCCTGGAAACGCCGGAATATGTTCGCGCTGACGGGATCGGACGCGCGTTCGGCACCTTTCGCCATGTGGGCGGCGCGATTGAGCACGCGGCCGGCGCGCAGGGCCGGCCAGGTGAGCAGCAGCGCGCCGCACAGCGAGCAGCTGCTGGCAGCGACTTCGAGCGCGTTCACGTCGCCTGGCGCGCCCGGGCACCCCGATGGACGCGTGCGATTGCCCGTTCGGGTAGCGCGCGCTTTTTCGCCGCGGTGGGTTGCAGCACCACGGTGTGATTGAGCACGTGCGACAGCTGCGTGAGGGTCGTATAGGTGACGCCCTTTGCCAGCAAGCCATTTTCGAGCCGGCTCAGTTCCGCCTGGGTCATACCGGCCCGCTTTGCCACCTCGGTCTGCGTCGCGCCGAGCGCCAGGCGCGCCGCGCGCAGATCGCGGCCGAGAGTGACCAGCAGACGCTGGGAATCGTAGGCGTTGTGCGCGACCGGATCACGCAGGATCCGCTGCTGAATTCGGGTCGACACATCGGTGACGGAACTGACACGCCTGCTCATCGGTAGCCCTCGATCCGGTCCTTAAAACGCTCAATGATCTGGGCGGCGCTCTGGTCTGCCGCCATCGGTACCATCGCAAACAGCACCAGCCGCCGGTCGCTCGCGCGCCAGCCGAACACCAGCGTGCACTGGAACGCATCCAGCACCGTCAGCTCGAAGCCATCGCATCGTGCGGCCGGGGCAAATAACTCCGGCGGCAGCCCGTCCTTGAGCCAGCCGTCGTGCACCAGCGCCCAGCCGCGCGCTGCACGGTCGCGTGCCGCACGCGACCCCTTCAGCAGCGCAGCGATGTCGTCTTCGACCCGGGGATGCACCGCGCTGCGCTTTGGTTTCAAGCCGCATCCTCTATGTGTTTTTAAATATACACCGCCAGGCTGAACGCGTCCGCCCGGGGGGTGGAGAACCTGAGCCCTCGGCACGCCTCCTGCCCTGGGGGCAGCCGATTGTTTCTTTAGAGCATTAATCTATCGTTATTATTGAATGTTTGTATTTCTAATGTGCCAATAGCTAGATGCAGTGCAGCATCAGCCGCCGGCTCGCTGGCTGCCTATCCGATCTATCCCTGCCACCAACTCATGGAAACTACTCAGTAAAGGCAATGACAGTTTGAGCTTTGCCGCCGTGCGGATCGCAGCGCCCAGCGTCTCTTCGACTTCCAGCCTGCGCCCGGCAGCAAGGTCCTGCAGAGTGGACATGCGGTGCTCGGGTGCGCTCGCCTTCATATCGAGGCCGAATTTCTCCAGCAGCGCGACCGCATCCTGCTCCGACTCGCGGCAGATCGTCGCCACCGGCAACACGCCGCGGTCGGTTAGCCGGACCTGATTGGCCTCGGCGAGCATCCCAAGCTCGCGCACCAGGCGCACCAGCACCCGTGCCGGGCCCGGATCGATAAGGTACTGCCAGGTCAGCGCGCGCGTAGTGACCGATAGAATCATCATCGGCGCCCAGGCGGCGAACTTCGACCACTCGAGACTCAGGATCTCCCGGTCGGCTGTTGCCCGGACACCGGAAGCATCGATGCTGCGGGCGACATCGCGGGCCCGGGCGCTATCGCTGCCGTCCAGCTCACCGACGAACAGGTTGGCATTGCGCGTAAACAGCACGTCGCCGGAGGCCAGCAGCTCTCCGCTCAGGTTCGCCAGGGCGCCAAGCACACGCTCACTGCCAAACGCATCGGCCAGCAGCTCATCCTTCATCATCCCATTCTGGATCGACAGCGCCACGCCGATGTCGGCGTGGCGCAGCGACGCCAGCGCCGCCTCGGTGGCGTAGGTCTTGGTCGCGACGATCAGCACGCCGGCGACCGTGAGTTGCGCCGGCTGACTTAAGCTCGGCACGGGCTGCGAAAACTCGACCAGCCCCTTGATGCGCAGGCCGTCAGTGGCAATCTGCTGGGCGCGGCGTGCGCGCGCGAGCATCAGCACCGAGTGGCCGGCACGCGCCAGATGGGCGCCGATGATCGAACCGATCGCTCCGGCACCGAGAATCGCAAACTCGACGTCAGGC
>JABCZO010000002.1 GCA_013289615.1 Gammaproteobacteria bacterium | reverse complement strand
GCTTAAGGATTAGCCCCTCAACCAGCTCCGCAGCCTTCTCTGGCATAGTGTCCACTTCCCAAATAGGTGGACACTATCCTTCGGCGCTCTTGATCGGCACACCAGACGGCCTTGGGATGACGCTTACACTTGACCGGCGAGAAACTTGTCCTCAAAGATCGCTGCCACCGCCTTGCATAGGAGAAAGTCCTGCTCGACCATGCCGTCAGAATTCCAGGGCGCCACTTCACGCCAGTCGGCGATTTCTTGTGCCGAAATCATTTGAGCTCTTCGAGGATTGACAACCGGTTCTGGTCATATCGAATTCTCCAGCGCAGATCTAATTCCAAGCGCTTCGAGAGTGTGGTGCCGAGCTCCAACGGTTGTGGTGTTTTGAAATCAGATCGAGCGTCAAGCCAAGCCGCAACGTGCTTGGCACAGGTCGTTATTTTCAATTGATCGAAGATGTATCCTAAGCGTTGGGCCGCTGGAGCTTGATCGAGCGCATCCAGCGATGCCAATAGATCTTCGCGCGTAAGGTCGCCCGCGAAATCCTTAGCAATGCGGGCAATGGCCTCGATACCCCCTACGTCCGACTGATGCCGTATCAAATCCAGTAGCGTGGCGGCTCTCGAACTGACACGCCACGGCGCCACGCCTGACTTAACAACTATGATCGGGGTAGCCTCAATATTCGTTTTGGCGGTGAATGTCACCTTGAGCCGCCCAGGGGAAAGCGGTGGATGAGGTCGGGACAGCATGACTTGAACGTCCTGCCGCGCGTAGTGAGCGGAACCCCAATGCTTGGCTGCGGAGAGTAAGGCCACGTAATAGTGGGGCTCAATGGGCCGCAAACAGTCGTCGATCCACCAGGTGACGGGAGGTGCGCCAAAGCTCTGGTGCTCGGGTGGCACGATGAGGTACCCGGCAGGGCGGCGAGTTGCCGAAACCACCCGGCCTCGTTTCGACAGTCGATTCACTGCCAGATAGGCCGCGGCAGTGCTCTGCGCGCGCCCGGTCAAGTTAGCGAATTCGGATAGCCTGAAGTAATAGCGCGAACGGGCCTGAATTCGGCTCAAGGCCTCATCGGACCGCAAGTCTCCATGCTCCGGCGCAGCGTCAAAAGCAGGTTTAGGCATGCCTGGTGTATGTATTAAAGATTCGTGTATTCTATTACATATCGATAGAATACGCAAACTTTAATCGATAAAGAGCCGCCTAAAATCACCGTTTTAGGGCATTGAGTCATTGGCTGTGGTCATTTGCGTAGTAACCCTGTGGCCGCTGAGTACGACGTTTCTGCTCGAGCGCCGAATTACGTGGTCGCCCTACCCCATCAGGGCGCAGCATCTCGGCCGATCTCACAGTCGACTGATAAGCCACGCCCGACGATGGGGTCGACGGATACACGCGCGTACGGAGAGTCCCCTCATCTTCTGCAACGCGTGGCTGCCCAAACGCCGGTTCATCTGAGATGATCGCAGCGTGCTTACCACTCGCAGTCTCTTGAGCGCATTGCAGCGGCTGGGTGTCGCCGTGCTGGCGATCGTGGCACCGATTGCCTGTACGCCCTCTGTCGATGAGCAGGGCTCCGCGGCGATCATTACGCTGAGCAGTTCCAGTCTCGCCGACGGCACCATCCCGAAAAAGTACAACTGTGACGGCGATGGCATTTCGCCCGCACTGTCGTGGACCGCGCCGCCCACCGGCACGCAGAGTTATGCGCTGATCATGACCGACCCGGACTCCCCGGTTGGTTTTATCCGGCATCACCCGTTCGTGCACTGGGTGCTGTACGCGCTTCCAGCGACAGCGCGCGAACTGCCCGAGGCAATCCCGGCGCAGCAGCAACTACCGGACGGCACGCGCCAGGCAAACAACGGCAACCATGCCATCGGCTATGCCGGGCCCTGTCCTCCCGTGACCACGACGCATCGATACGTGTTCACGCTGTATGCGCTCGACTCGAAGCCGGAGCTGCCGGGCGCGGCGAGCGAGCGCGATCTTCGCAAGGCCATGCATGGCCACGTGATCGGCCGCGGCCAGCTGCTGGCAAGTTTTCATCGCGACAATCTGAAGCCATAGCGGTCGCCCGCAAGAAACAGCAGCGTGGATCGCGAGCAACTGCGGATCTCCGGATTGACCGGCGTCGATGTTGCACTCGACATCGCCGGGGCCGGCAGTCGCAGCTACGCCTTCGTGATCGACTGGCATATTCGGCTGCTGCTGGCGTTGGCCTGGTTCTGTGGCGCCTGGCTGGTGCTCAGGATAATCGGTGTGGCGCTGTCGCCGCCGGCTGCCACTTCCAGGCTGCTGGTCATCGTGGCGCTGGTTCCGGCAATCGGCATCTACCTGCTGTATCACCCGGTGCTCGAAGTGCTGATGCGCGGTCGCACCCCCGGTAAGCGCAGGGCCGGAGTGCGCCTGGTGACGCGTAACGGCGGCACGCCCGGCCTGGCTGCGCTTCTGATCCGTAACATCTTCCGGCTGGTGGACTCACTGCCCTTCTTCTACGTGGTTGGGCTTGCGAGCTGTTTCATCACCGAACAGCGGGTACGCATCGGGGATCTGGCAGCCGGAACGCTGCTGGTAGTGGACTCTGACGCCGCCGCGACGACGCTCGCGCAGCTCGGCTCGATGGTCGCGCACAGTGGCCTGCCGCCAGCGCTGGTGGAACTGATTCACGATCTGCTCGAGCGCTGGGCATCGCTCGACACCGGCAAGCGCGATGAGCTGGCGCGAGCGATCCTGGCGCGCGCCGATACCGCGTCGTCAGCCGCGCAGCTCGCTACCCTGAGCGATGCCCAACTGTTGCAACGCCTGCGTCAGCGGCTCGAGACCGGCCGCACCGATCACGCATGAACGCCGACACCGAGGCCAGCGCCTGGATGAAATCGCGCTCCGGCATATGGGGCGAATGGCTGGCACAGTCGCCCTCAGGCGCGCGTCGGCTGGACGTCGAGGCGGCGCAACGCTACATCGAACGCTACCGCGCACTGGCGCGCGATCTGGCCACCGCGCGTCGTCTGTTGCCCGGCAGCCGCGCCACCGCCGCGCTCGAGGCACTGTATGTGGGTGCGCACGCGAGCATCGACCGCTCGGCTCGCAACACCGCCTCGACGCTGCTGCGGCTGTTGCGCGATGACATCCCGGCGATTGTCGGGTCGCTGCGACCGACCATCCTGTGGCTGGCGCTGCTGCTGTTTGCCAGCGCCGGCGCCGGCTGGTGGCTGATCTCGACCTATCCGGACCTGATCACGCTGGTTGCGAGCGACAAGATGATCGACGGCGTCGAGCACGGGCGGCTGTGGACCGAGAGCATGCTCAACGTCGCGCCGGCCTCGATCGTCTCGGTGCGCATACTATCGAACAACATCGTCGTCAGCCTGTTCGCGTTCTGTGCCGGCATCTTCTTCGGTCTGGGCGCCTTCTACATCACCGCGATCAACGGTCTGATGCTCGGTGCGATGTTCGCCTTCACGCACCAGTTCGGCATCGACGGCGAGCTGTTGAAATTCGTGCTGGCGCACGGCCCGGTGGAGTTGTCGGTGATGTGCATTGCCGGCGCGGCCGGTACCGCCCTGGGTGAATCGCTGATACGGCCGAGCGCGCCGACACGGCGCGAGTCCTTTCAGCGCGAGGCGAGCCGCGTGGCGCGCGTGCTGTTGGCTTGCGCGCTGCTGCTGATCGGCTGCGGATTGATCGAAGGCTTCATCTCCCCGAGTGCGACGCTGTCGCTGGCGACGCGCGCGATCATCGGCTTTGGCTACTGGGGGTTGATGCTGCTGTTCCTGAGCGGACGGCTGTTCAGGCGCCGTTCCAGGCCGCAGCTGGGCTGAGCTATTGCGGGCTGGGGCTGTCCGCCCCCGGCTCCATCTCCAGCTGTGGCAGTTCCTGCTGCGCCAGGCCCTGCACATCGCCGGCAAAACCGAGCAGTTCCTTCATGCCGGTAGCAATCTGCTTCTCGCGCCGTGCCAGGCGCTGCTCGGCGGCGTTGCGCTCCTTCTGCAGATCCTCCTGCATCGCCCGGAAGGTGCCGTAGACCGCCCTGAGTTTCTGCGCGAACTGCGGCGAGGTCAGGTAGTCGTACAGCGCTTCCATCTTCTCGCCCTTGCCGGCCGATATCGCGCGCTGCTTGTGCACTTCCAGAATGCGCTCGCGCAACGCCACAGCCAGCGGAATCGCCGCGCCCCAGCTGCTCACCCAGACATCCTCGTGCAGGCCGAACAGGTGCGCCGCCGGCAGCGCCGCCGGCAACGTGATTGTGACCAGGATGCCGATGTCGGCGCCCGCAGCACGCATGTCCTGCTTGAGCTTGGCGGGCCAGTCGCGCCCCCACTCCCGGGCGCGCTTCGCCTCCCACAGAATGGTGCCGGCCACCTGCAGCGTGCGGGTGGTCACCCGCTGTACCACGTCGGCGCCACGCGCGCCCTTGCGCACTTCCTCGAACGTGTCCACCGGGAACGCCTGGCGCAGCTGCTCCTCGAGCGCAAGTTCCAGCACTTCGCCCTGCAGTTGCTGTGAGCCCTGGCTGCCCTTCTGCTGCGCTTCGAGCAGCTTGGCGTTGACGTCCTCGAGTTTCTTCTGCAGCTCCGCCTTTTCCAGGTCGGAACGCTCCTTCTCCTGTACGCGGATCCTGGCCTCGAGCTCCGAGCGCCCCTTGTCAACGCGGCGCGCAACTTCCAGCTCGAGCTGCCCGGCGCGATCCTCGAGCGCCGACTTCGCGTGCCGCAGCTCCAGTTCCAGCTGCTGCGAGGCGCCCAGCTGCCCGGTCAGATCGGCCAGCCGCTGCTCATAGGCCTGGCGATCGGCCGCCAGCAGTTCATCCGCCCTGAGCCTGGCTGCTGTGGCGACGCTGTGTTCAAGCTGCCGCTCACGGGCCGCGAGCGCCACTTCGCGTTCGCCGAACGCCTTGAGCCGCTGGTCGCGCTGCGACAGCTCCGCACGCAGTGCCTGCAACTGCGGCGCCAGGTCCCGCTCCGCCAGCGAGCGCACCTCGCCCAGTGCCCGGGCGTGCGATGCCGACTGCTGGCTGATCAGCTGCTCGAGCTGCGCGATCTGCTGCTGCGCGGCGTCCTGGCGCTGCGCCGCCGTGGCGGCCGAGCGCCGTTCCACCTCCTGCTTGACCTGGCTTTCCATCGCCGCCAGCGCACCGCGGCTGTGCTGTTCGAGGTGCTCGAGGGCCTTGCGGGCGAAGCCCTGCTCCAGGCTGAATTCATGCGTGCACGCCGGGCAGCGCACGGTGGTGTCGGGCGACAGCAATAGCGGCGCGCCCGGCGATGCTGCATTTTCCAGCTGCGGTTTGCCGATGGTGTGTCGCAACGGTTCCATAGCGCATTGTACCCCCGCGGCAGCGCCAGTCCCGCGCTCACACCCGGCGGCGCTGCCGAAAACTCAGGTAGGCGGAAAGCACGGCCCGATCGAGCTCGCGCGGCGCGGCCGATACCGCCGCCGCGCCCAGTGCGCGCAGCGAGGCGACGTTGCGCGAGAGCGTATGGCAGTACTCCTGCGCGGCCAGCGAGCGATACGCCTGCAGCTCGTCGCGGGCCGGCGCGCGCGCCATGGCCGCAACGCGCTCGCTGGCGACCCCGGCAATGAACGGCAGGTGTTTCGGCAACAGCAACCGCGCGGCGCTGCGCAATTGCCCGGTCGAGGACGCATCGTCAAGATCGGTGAGCAGGATGATCAGGCTACGCTGACGCACCAGCGAGCGAATACGGATGGCCGCGAGCGCGGGGTTGGAATCCCCCGGCTGCACGCTAACCTCGGCCAGGCAGGCGCGCAGCCTCGACAGTGCGGCGATACCATGGCCAGGCGCGAGCGCCGCCAGCGGCCGCTCGGCATAGATCAGCAGTCCCACCCGATCATCGAGCAGCGTCGCGCGCTGCGCCAGCCGTGCTGCCACGTTGGCATACAACGCCAGCCGATCGGTATCGGCGGCGGCCAGCCCACTGGCCCGACCCGCATCCAGTGCCACGACGATCTCCAGGTGCTGGTCTTCGGAGAAATCGCGGCTGATCAGTCGCCGCAGCCGCGCGCTCGCCTTCCAGTCGATCGCACGCGGCGCATCCCCGGGCTGGTACTCACGCAGCTGCAGTACCTCGCTGCCGGAACCGGCGCGCAGCATAGGCTGGGCGCCGCGCGCCAGCTCGCCGCTGGCGCGCTCGGCGTCGCGCAGGATATCCGGCACCACCTGCATCTGCCCGCCGCTGGCAAGCCGGCGGTTCCACCAGGCGAGCCCGAGCACGCCGCCGACGCGGGTGCTGCATGCCGGCCATTGATAGCGTCCGAGGCGACGGGCGGTGGCCATCAGATGCCAGCGTCCGGCGGCGAGCGCGGGCACCGACACGTGGGCTACGCTGCGATCGAGTGCTACTTCGGGGGGCGCTGCGGGCGCCAGCTCAACACTCAGCACGCGTTGCAGCCGATGCGTGATCGCAAACACCACCGGGGTCGCACGTCCTAGAAACCAGCGCCGTGGCAGACCCAGCTCAAGCCTTGCGGCCGCGCGGTTGACCATGAAGGCCTCGTAGGCCAGCCCGAGCAGCAACATACCGCCCGGCAGGCACCAGTAGCGAGCCAGATCCGGCTGCCCGCTCCAGTCGCCGGCGATCGCGACCAGCGCGGTCAGCAGCAGCAGCACCAATGCGTTTTGCCGCAATCCCATGACCGCGGCGCTTCAGCGCGGTACCGGAACCTGATCGATCAGGCGCTGCAGCACCGCCAGCTCGGTGGTGCCTTCCAGCAGCGCCTCGCTGGCGAGCACCAGCCGGTGCGGTATCACCAGCGGCATGGCGACCTTCACGTCGTCAGGGCTGACAAATTCCGCCCCCCGCAGTCCGGCCGCCACGCGCGCGGCGCGCAGCAGCGCCAGCGCACCGCGGGTGGACAGGCCCAGGGTCAGCTGCGTGTGCTCGCGTGAGGCCTTGGCGATATCCAGAATGTAACCGCTCAGCGCGGGCGCCACGTGAACCGCATCGGCACCGGCCCGGGCCGCCGCCAGCAATTCGGGGGTGACCAGCGCGGCGCTCGTCGCGGCGGCCGGCGGCGTGCTGCCGACGCCTACCGCGCCGTAGCGCTCCAGCACCGCCAGCTCGTGCTCGCGCGCCGGATAGGACAGGTCGATGCGCAGCATGAAGCGATCGAGTTGCGATTCGGGCAGCGGATAGGTGCCCTCGAAGTCGCGTGGATTCTGGGTCGCGATCACCAGGAATCCGGCCGGCAGCCGATAATTCCTGCGGTCCACCGACACCTGTCTTTCTTCCATCGCCTCCAGCAGCGCGGACTGCGTTTTCGGTCCGGCGCGATTGATCTCGTCGAACAGCAGCACGTCGGCGAATAACGGACCGGGGCGGAAGACGAATTCGTTGCGTGAGGTATCGAATACGTGCACCCCGATGATGTCGGAGGGCATCAGGTCGGCCGTGCCCTGGATGCGCTTGAAGCTGCCACCCAGCGCGGCGGCCAGGCTCTTGCTGAGCAGTGTCTTGCCGAGGCCGGGGGCGCCCTGAATCAGCACGTGTCCGCGCGCGACGATCGCCATCGTGAGGGCATGGATCACGCCTTCCATCCCGATCACGGTGCCACCGAGCGCGCGCTGCAGGGTCTGCTCGAGATCCTCCAATGCGGTACTCATGCCAGTTTCCCTCGAAGTTCGCACAACAGGTTATGCAATCGTGTCAGATCGACGCGTTCACCGGCACACACGCGCGCATACATACTCTGCAACAGCGTGCGTTCACGGCTCGAGAAGCCGGCCTGGGTCTCGAGCCAGCCCCACAGCGGCTCGCCGTTCTCGGGCAGTGCCAGCCGGTGCCGCAGTTCATTGAAGAAATTCTCGAACAATCGCCGGGCTGCCTCGTGCGGCGCAACCGCGACCGAGAAAAATCGGCCACTGGCGTCAATCAATGCCGACTCGTCCACCGGCTGCCACGGGCTGTAGGCGCTGGCCAGCCGCAGTGGCCCCAGCACGAAGGCGAGCCACAGCAGCACGCTCCACGCCAGTGTTCGATGCAGCCGCGGGTCATGGAAGAACACCTTCGGGTCATAGAAATCGACCAGCCCCTGATGCGCATCGTCGAACAGCACCTTGCCTTGCGGGGCACGCGACCAGCCGATGATGTTCGACAGCAATCGGGCATTGTTCGACAGCGCTATCTCGCGATTGGCGAACGGGCTTGCCACCGCAAAGACGATCACCTGGCCCTCTCCCTGACGCATCAGCCACAGTAGCGGATCGAAATTGTCCGCGCGCTGCGCCAGCGCGAGCGCAAGGGATCCATCGACCGGCTCGGCACGCCAGCGCGAGGCCGGCAGGTCCGATACCGCCCGCAGGTTACGCACCTCCGACAGCAGTGCATGCGCGCCACGAGGAATGATGGGAATGACGGCCGGTCCGAGCAGTGCGTTCAGGCTGTCCTCGAGCTGCTGCGTCTCCGACGGCTTGGCGTTCTGGTCGGTCTTGACGATGAAACTCATGTGGGTCGCACGCTGCAGCTCCAGCACAAAGCTCGACTCCGAGCCCAGCGTCCAGCGCGGTGTGTCATCCATCGCGGCCATCACCAGCAGCGTATTGCCCTGTTCGATCCAGCGGGCCAGCGGCTGCCATTCCGCCGCGCGCACCGCCAGCCGGTGCGGCATCAGCGTGATGAGTACGTTGCCGGCACCTGTGCCCCCGACGGCCGTGGAGCTCAGATGATCGTAGCGGTTACGCAGACTGAGCACCGGGATGGCCTCGGCCTGCAGCCAGCGCCAGGCGGCCAGCATCCCGTCCTCGCCGCTGTCGGTACTGAGCGGCAGCGAGGCCGGTTCGATGATCGACAGCGGCTTCGGAAACAGCAAGGCATAAAACAGGGCAAATGCAGCCAGCGCCAGCGCCAGTGTCACCACCCGCGGCTTCATCGCGCCTCAGCCCGACCGGTGAGTAACTGTGCATACAGTTGCCGACCATCCGTCACTGTCTGATCGATCTGCGGCTGCGCTGGCGCGCTCAGCGCCGCGACGCCCGCCCCATACAGCAGTCGCTCCGCCAGCAGCGAGAGGCGTACGAATCTCAGTTGCTGCTCCGGATCGTCGAACGTGCTGCGCACGCCGAGCTCCCGGTGGGTGAGGCTGCGCTCGCTCGCGAGCCGGCCCGATTGCAACAGCGCCTCAACCAGCAGTCGCAGCAGCAACGCCGGCCGCTCGCGCAGTGCTGCCCGATCGATCTCGGCAACACCCGCCGCCCTCGCCCCGCTCGCCGACGGCAGCGGCGAGGAGCGCTGCACTCTGCGCCTCGCAGCCCCAGCGCCGGCACGCGCGGCCTGCAGCTCGCGCCTGACGATCCACAGCGCCATCACGATAATCGCGCCCAACAGTCCATAGAGGACCGAACGCATCACGAGCGGCGCTGGCGAGAGCTGCGACCACCAGCGATTCAGCAACGAGGGAGCGGCCCCGCTGCGCGCAAGCAGCAACTGGCGCAGCCAGTCCTTGAAGTCCTGCCACCAGGTATGCCGGGGCTGCGGTTGATTCAGGGTGTGGGCGACCTGGTATAGCGTCGGCACGCGCGGAACGCTGCTCAGGGTTCTGGACTGGTAGCGGTGCAGCTGCCAGCTAAGATCGGCGATCGCACGACGATTGAGCCGCTCCTGCCAGTTCTCAGGCAGCTGGTCGCGCAGATCCGAATCGACGATGGCGTGTTCGAGATCGGGACAGATGAGCCGCAGCTCGCCGATGCCGCTCGGCGCTTTCGTGGCAGGCGCAGCCTCGGACGTGAGTCTGGCCAGGCAATCGTCCAGGATTTGGAGGGTCGATAGCGGTGCGGCCGACAGCGCTCCGGCAAACAGCGCGCATGCGGCCAGTGATAGTGGCGGCAGCAGCGCCCGCACGGGTCACGCAGTCTGCAGGGACTTCGTCCGGGCTGCCAGATCGCCACCTTCACGACGTAGCTTGAAGTCGTAGTACATGGCTACCATCAGGGCCGGGATCATCGATGTCACGAACACCCGTTCAGCCGCGCCGATCAGCTGATTGCCGATGATCAGCGACATCGGATCGAGCCGGAACATGAAGAACACCAATCCGCCCAGGAAACCAAAGATCATGGTAATGACCAGCACGATGATGATCCCGACCGTCAGGATGGTCGCGGCGCGCCACCAATGTCCCCCGACCAGATCCCAACTGACTTTCATCGCGCGCAATGTACCGGCCGGTTCGGCAAACAACGCCACCACCCACAGCTGCAGTCTGCCCCACAGATAGATGCCATAGATCAGCCAAGCCACCGCACCGAGGAATTTGAGCGCTGCGGGCAGCGGCATCAGCATGATGACGGCGACCAGGCCGACGTACAGCACTCCCAACAGGATTGCGAGCAGTTGCCGGTGCAGACGGGCAAACGCGGCCGCCAGAGACTGGCCGACCGTCAGCGGAGTTTCCCCCACCGCCAGGGCGTTCTGGCAGGCAATGATCGCGCCGAGCAGCACCAGCGATGCGATGCTGAGGATCAGGTACCAGCCCCAGATCGACGGCGCCTGGACCAGCCGCCACAATTGCGCCGGGTCGCGCACCGTGGCTATCGCCGGAAAGCGGCTGACTATGTACAGTACCGTCGCGGCGCTCACCACGGATGCGATCAGTGCGATCGGCCAGCAGGTGCGGAACGAGGCGCGGTACAGCTTGATGGCATCGTCGATGACGCCGCCGATGGTGCGCGGTGCGGTAGGCTGAACATACATTTTTTTATCTCCCTGAGTCGTCAGGCCCTTACCCCGTGCCAAAGGTAGCAGAACGGGCGGCGGCTTGACGAATAAGGCCGCGGCCGCCCGGCAGTGGCCTACTAGGAGCGAAACAGGCGCGAGTATTGCGATTCATGCAGTGCGCTCGCGAATGCCTGCGACAGCGTGCCAACACCGATCGCCTCATCGGCGAGCGTCTGTGCACGCTCGACGATCCCCGGCATCGCGGCGGTGAGCCGGTGCAGCAGGCGCTGACCGCATGATTGCCCGAGCGGCACCAGCTTGAGCGCGGCCAGCACCTGGTTCTCGCTCCAGGCCCACAGGTAGCCGCGCAGCGCGTCTGCCGCCTCGATGCGCCAACGCACTGCCGCCAGGCTGAACAGGGTGGCAAACGCCGGCGCGGCCTGCTGCCACTCGCCGGCCTCCCCGATCTCCAGTTCCACCAGCACTCGCGCAAGTGCCCGGCCCAGGTGCAGCTCCTCGGCGCGCAGCTCCGAGGTCTCGCGCGCCGCTATCAGTTGCGCGGTCCACTGCCGTACGGCGGGCAGATCGGGCGCGCTCCAGGCGCGATGCAGGCGCAGCAGTATCGGCAGATCCAGCGTACCGATGGCGTTGCACGACAGTCCCTGCAGCCAGTCGAGCGTGGTCGCCTCGTCGTGCACCCAGCCGGCATGCACGGCGTACTCGAGGCCTTGCGAATACGCGTAAGCGCCCACCGGCAGCGCCGGACTGACCAGATGACACAGCCGCAGCAGCGCGTGCGGGTCGTGATCGGATGCGCCGATGTCATTCATGCGTCTGCCGCAGCGCGGCCCCGGGCGGTCTCTTTAAGGTGAGTGCTAGTTAAGCTGAGCGCTGCTGCCGCTGAGTGCGACTCACGCGGCTAGCCGGATGCCACGCAGCGCCGCGAGCAACGCTTCCAGTTGAGCGTCACTGACGTCCAGGTGGAACACGAAGCGGATGGTCTGGCGGCCCATGCTCAGCGCCCGCACCTGCTGGTGTTGCAACTGCTGCAGAAAGCTGTCGGTCGCCAGCCGCTCGTCCAGCGTGAAAATGACGATGTTCGTTTCCACAGGCAATACCGTCGACACGTACGGCAGCGAGCGCAGTTGCCCTTCCAGCACCTTGGCTTTTCGATGATCGTCACGCAGGCGCTTGACGTTGTGCTCGAGCGCGTACAGCCCCGCTGCGGCCAGGTATCCCGCCTGGCGCATGCCGCCGCCCAGGAGCTTGCGATGCCGGTGCGCCTTGTCGATCAGCGCCCGCGATCCGAGCAGCAGCGACCCCGCCGGAGCGCCCAGCCCCTTGGACAGGCAGATCGAGATCGATTCAAACAGATGGCCATAGTCGCGCGGCGTCTCGTTGCGCGCCACGAGCGCATTAAAGAGCCGCGCGCCATCCAGGTGCATCGCAATGGCGTGTTCCCTGCAGACGACTCGAATGTGCTCGATCTCGCGCAGATCCCAGCAGCATCCGCCGCCCCTGTTGACGGTGTTTTCGATGGCCACGACACGTGTCCACGGCAGGTGAGAATCGTCGCGCCGATTGATATTCTCGCGCACCTGCTCGGCGGTGAAGCGCCCGTTGTCACCCTTGAGCAGCCGCACCGACGCCCCCGAATTGGCGGCGATGCCGCCGCCCTCATATAGGTAAATGTGCGCCAGCTCATCGCAGATCACCTCGTCCCCGGGTTGCGTATGCACCCTGATGCCGATCTGGTTGGACATCGTGCCGGTCGGACAGAACAATGCGGCCTCTTTAGCGAACAGATCGGCGGCTTTGCTCTGAAGTTCATTGACCGTCTGGTCCTCGCCGAAGACATCATCACCCACTTGCGCCTGCAGCATCGCCTCGAGCATGGCCGGGGTCGGTTGGGTGACGGTATCGCTTCGTACGTCGATCATCTGAGGCATAACGACTCTCCCACTACACAGTCCGGCGTGACAACCCGCCGCGCAAGCTTACTCCCTAAGTGGCCGTGATTATGCGGATGAGCCGTGCTCGGCGTGGCTGTGGCCGCCCTGCCCGCCGCCAGGGTAGGCGCCGGCTTCCGGTTCAAACGACGCCTGCTCGACCGTGACCGCAAGACCCAGGCCCTGCAGCATCTGGTCGAGCACGTGGTCATGGCGGTAGCGCAGCCAGCCCGCTCCGATCTGCAGTGCGACGTGCCGGTTACCCAGGTGATAGGCGGCGCGGGTGAGCCATTGAGGGTCGGTGCTACGTAGCGTCGATACCTGCTCCAATGCGGCGTCGATTTCGATCACGCGCCCATCGGGCGCCAGCAGCTGATCGCCGCCGCGCAGGACCTGCCCGCGTGCCAGAATCACACCGACTTCCTCTCCGCCGACCAGTCGTGCGCGAAAACGGCTGCGGCATCGCAGCTCGAACGGCAGCACCAGGTGCGCATCCGCGGCCCGTGGCTGCGGCAAGCGCTCCGAGATCGTCAGCATGGCAGCGCTCGCAGTCAGAACAGGAAGTAGCGCTGCGCCAGCGGCAACACACTCGCCGGCTCGCAGGTCAGCAGCTGTCCATCGGCGCGCACCTCGTAGCTCTGCGGATCGACCTCGATCTGCGGCAGGTAATCGTTCAGGATCATGTCGCTCTTGGAGAGCGCCCGGGTGCGCATCACCGCTACCAGTCGCTTGTGCAGTCCCAGGCGCCGGCCCAGATCGCTCGCTAACCCCGCCTGCGAGACGAAGCTCACCGATGTGGCCGCCCGTGCCGCGCCCAGCGCGCCGAACATCCGGCGGTAGTGCACCGGCTGCG
Source organism: Gammaproteobacteria bacterium (assembly GCA_013289615.1). Taxonomy (GTDB): domain Bacteria; phylum Pseudomonadota; class Gammaproteobacteria; order Steroidobacterales; family Steroidobacteraceae; genus FEN-1191. The sequence continues at coordinate 151,842 of JABCZO010000002.1, read as the reverse complement.
GCGTCGGAATCGAGGCATTGGGATCACCCATCGGCGCCGCGACGATCATGCCGCCCTTGATGATCATTGCCGGCTTGACGCCGAAGAATGCCGGTCGCCACAGCACCAGGTCGGCCAGTTTTCCGGCTTCCACCGAGCCGACCTCGTGCGCGATGCCGTGCGTGATCGCAGGATTGATCGTGTATTTCGCAATGTAGCGGCGCGCACGAAAGTTATCGTGACGATCGCAATCCTGTGGCAGTGCGCCGCGCTGCAGCTTCATCTTGTGCGCGGTCTGCCAGCTGCGCGTGATGACTTCGCCGACCCGGCCCATGGCCTGGGAGTCCGAGGAGATCATCGAGAACGCACCGAGGTCGTGCAGGATATCCTCGGCGGCGATAGTTTCGCGGCGGATCCTGGACTCGGCAAAGGCCACATCCTCGGGAATACCCGGATCCAGATGGTGGCACACCATCAGCATGTCCAGGTGCTCGTCGATCGTGTTGACGGTGTAGGGTCGGGTCGGATTGGTAGAGGACGGCAGCACATGCGCCACGCCGCAGGCCCTGATGATGTCGGGCGCATGGCCGCCGCCCGCGCCCTCGGTGTGATAGGTATGAATGGTGCGGCCCTTGAATGCCGCCAGCGTGTCCTCGACGAAACCGCTCTCATTGAGCGTGTCGGTGTGGATCGCCACCTGCACGTCAAAACGATCGGCCACGCTGAGGCAGTTGTCGATCGCCGCCGGGGTCGTGCCCCAATCCTCGTGCAGCTTCAGACCGATGACGCCGGCGTGGATCTGCTCCTCGAGCGGCTCGGGCAAGCTCGCATTGCCCTTGCCCAGCAGGCCGAAATTCATCGGCAGCTCTTCGAGCGCCTGGTACATGCGCGCGATATGCCAGGGACCGGGCGTACAGGTGGTGGCGGCGCTGCCGGCTGCCGGACCGGTGCCACCGCCGAGCATGGTGGTGACGCCGCTCATCAGTGCGTCCTCGACCTGCTGCGGGCAGATCAGGTGTATATGTGCATCGATCGCACCGGCGGTGAGGATCAGGCCTTCCGCCGCGATCACTTCGGTGCCGGCACCGATCGCGATGTCGACAGCCGGCTGGATATCCGGATTACCTGCCTTGCCGATCGCCGCGATGCGGCCGTCCTTCAGCCCTAAGTCCGCCTTGACGATGCCCCAGTGATCGAGAATCACGGCGTTGGTGATCACCGTGTCGACCACCTGCGCAGCAACGCGCTGTCCCTGTCCCATGCCGTCACGGATCACCTTGCCGCCGCCGAACTTGACCTCCTCGCCGTACACCGCATGGTCGCGCTCGATCTCGATCCACAGCCCGGTGTCCCCCAGACGCACGCGATCACCGGTCGTCGGTCCGTACATCTGCGCATAGGCACGCCGCTCGATGCGCGTCACGACAGCACGCCCATGATCTTGCCCTGGAACCCGATCACGATGCGATCGCCGGCCAGCGCCACCAGCTCGACATCGCGCTGCTGGCCGGGCTCGAAGCGGATCGCCGTGCCAGCTGCGATGTTGAGCCGGTAGCCGCGAGCGCGCTCGCGCTCGAATTGCAGTGCGCCGTTGGTTTCATAGAAGTGATAGTGCGACCCGACCTGGATCGGCCGATCGCCGCTGTTGGCAACCGTGATACGGCGCGTGTCGCGGCCGGCATTGATCAGCAGCTCACCATCCAGTGCGACGACTTCCCCTGGAATCATGACGCCACCTTCAGGTGATCGGATGGTGCACGGTCACCAGCTTGGTGCCGTCGGGGAATGTCGCTTCGACCTGCACTTCGCTGATCATCTCCGCGACGCCTTCCATCACGTCGGCGCGACGCAGCAGCGTGGCGCCGTAGCTCATCAGTTCGGCCACCGAACGGCCGTCGCGGGCGCCTTCGAGGATCGCGGCGGAAACATAGGCGATGGCCTCGGGATAGTTGAGCTGCAGTCCGCGGGCCTTGCGCCGTTCAGCCAGCAGCGCGGCCGTGAACAGCAGCAGCTTGTCCTTTTCGCGCGGTGATAGTTCCATGTCAGATGCCGTGTTCAGGCTTGAATGTTCGTCACGTCGCCCAGATGCGCGGCGCGATTGCCGGGCGCCCGAGCAGTTCGGGCCGCAATGCGCACCACAAGTCGATAAATGCTTGTTTCAGTCGGTCCGCGCGTGCAGCGAAGCCACGACAGCTCAGCACGCCGTCCACGAGCGTACAGGCAAGCATCGTGTCGGCGCAATTCACTGCCGCTGCCCCCGCGCGCGCCAGCGTCAGCTGCCGCACGCTGGCCGGAAATGCCAGCCAGGTGCCGAGCGCAACGTGCCCGGCGAGGCCCCAGCGTGACGCCAGACACGCGTGCCCGATGTTCACTCGCTCGAGCAGCAGCGGCGAGTCGCCGTGCCAGAGTTCGAATGACTGGCGCAGCGCGCCGTCCCCCAGCGATGCCTGACTCGCCGGCAGGCCGAGGCAGCCCATTTCCCAGCCGATGAAGCGGGCGTGGGCTTGCAGCTGCACGATCGTGCGCAGCTGCACCGCGGTGTCGGGATAGAAGATGTTTTCCTGCGGCAGCCATTCGAGTACCCCGCCCTGCACGCGCAGTGTCTGGATCAGACGGGCGACGCGCGGCTCCCCGTCCGCGTGCTGGCCACGGCGATAGAACTTGCCGGCGGCGGGCGTGGTCAGCAGCGCATGGGCCCCCGGCTGCACGTCGACCTCGAGCTGCAGCTCATCGCCGCTGACCACGCCACCGGGCGGGTGCAGCACGTAGGCGTGGCACGGTTCTGCTACCAGCGCTCCGGCGAGCGCAGGCGCCTCGGGATGGAACACTCGCTGGATCAGCAGTGGCCCGCGATGGCGCCGATGCGCCAGATGCGTACGCGTCCCGGCCGCCTGAAATTGCAGCTCCAGTCGCGCCTGCCAGCCGCTGGGGGCGGGCAGAGTTGCCTCGACATCGAGCCGCTGAATCACGTTGCCTGTCTCGTTCACGATATTAAGTTATCTGCCGCGGGCGAGCGCTTAACCATAACCGGAATTCCCACCGGCCGCGGCACCAGTTGCGGGCATTTATGGTGACTTCGGGCTTGCGCCTGGTGCTACCCGGGCATACTGATCGCGCGTCCTCGAACCAGGAGGTGCGGTGACGGATCCTTCGACATCACGGGTCTTCCAGCAGCTGCTGCTGTTCAGCGGCCTGACGGGTTGGGCCCTGGTGTGCCCCGCCGCCGATGCCATCAGCGCGGTGCCGGGCGCTCACGGTCCGCAGATGATGCTCTATATAAAGCAACCGCTCGGTGCCCGCGGCACCACCCGGGTTTACGGCCTGCGCCTCGAGCAGCTGGCCACCTCCTCCACCCCGATCGCACCGATGCCTGGCGTGCTTCCGGGTGAGCTGGCACGCCAGCGCGAAATTGTGGATCTGCAGGTCAGGCACTACACGGACGTGCGGGTGGAGTTTGGCCGGCGTGCGACCTGGAACATCGGCCGCCATGAGTTTGGCCCGTCCGGCTATCAGCCGAACATGACGATTCGCCTGCCGATGGCGGCGCCGCCGACCCCGGTGCTCGCGCGCGCGGCGCCGTAACACCTGCCGCGCCCGCTCGCGCGCTGCCGAGCATCAGTGCTCGGTGTCCGGCAGCAGCGCGGCCAGCAGGCCGATGAGCGGCAGAAAGGCGCACAGCCGGTAGACGTACTCGAGGCTGGTGCTATCCGCAAGCGCACCGAGCCAGGCGGCGCCGATGCCGCCGGCACCGAACGCCAGGCCGAAAAAAAGCCCGGAGATCATGCCGACCTTGCCTGGCACCAGCTCCTGCGCGTACACGAGGATGGCCGGAAATGCCGAGGCCAGGATCAGGCCGATGGCGACAGTCAGCGGCCCGGTCCAGAACAGGCTCGCAAACGGCAGCAGCAGCGTGAACGGCAGTGCGCCCAGGATCGATATCCAGATCACGCGCTTGCGCCCGAAGCGATCGCCGATTGCACCGCCGAGCAGCGTACCGAGCGCGATGGCGGTGAGGAAAACGAACAGGTGCACCTGCGCGGCCTGCACCGAGAGCGCGAAGTGCTCGATCAGATAAAAGGTGTAATAACTGGTCAGGCTGGACAGGTAGACGTACTTGGAAAAAAGCAGCGCCAGCAGCACGGCGATGCCGCGTATCACAGCCGAGCGCGGCAGCCGGGCGTGGGCCGCTTTGCGGCTGACGCCACGATCGAGCCGCGCCAGCCCGTGGTGCTTGTACCAGCGGCCGACCTTCCACAGGATAGCGGTGGACAGCAGCAACAGCAGCGCGAAAAACGCCACGCTCGATTGCCCCCAGCGCACCACCACCAGCGCCGCGGCCAGGGGACCGAGCGCCTGTCCGGTGGTGCCTCCAACCTGGAACAGCGACTGTGCCAGACCGAATCGTCCGCCGGCGGCCATGCGCGCGACCCGCGAGGATTCCGGGTGAAACACCGAAGAGCCGACGCCGAGCAGCGACGCTCCCACCAGCAGGATCACATAGCTGTGTGCAATCGAGAGCACCACCAGGCCGGAGAGTGAAAACAGTGTGCCGCCCGGCAATGCGAGTGGCGTCGGGCGGCGATCGGCATACAGGCCGACCAGCGGCTGCAGGATCGAGGCCGTCATCTGGTAGACCAGTGTAATGATACCGACCTGGCCAAAGTTGAGGCCCAAATCGGCCTTCAGATCCGGATAGATCGCCGGCAGCAACGACTGCATCATGTCGTTGAGCAGGTGGCAGAAGCTGACGGCCAGAATGACGCTAAAGACAGTCGCGTCGGCGCCTGCCACGACCTGGTCAGTTGCGCGCTTAAACGCCGGCTCTTGCATTCGGCGCTGCAGGAATCCTTGCGGGGATCATTGATTGATATTCCGCCAGCTGTCGACGCTGATGTCCACAAGCGCCGCCGATGTCGCCGCGACCGCCAGGGTAGCTGCATAGGGCGCGGAAAACCCGAGCGAGCTCAAACGCCAGTCGCCCGGGCAAAGCTCGGGCGGCGCCGTGAGCAGTTGCGCCGGCTGATCCGGATCGATCGACACTTCGATCGCTTTCAGCGGCACCGTGAGTCCGACGCCGAGACCTTTAAGCCAGGCCTCCTTCGAGGTCCAGCAGTGGAAGAACGCGGCGATCTGCCTTTGCTTCGGCAGCCCTTGCAGGTTCCGTCTTTCGCGATCGGACATGACATATGCGATCAGATCCTCGCTCACCCCATTGGCCCTGAGCGGCTCCACGTCGATCCCGACAGGAAACGAACGCGCAAACGCGGCGAGAATCCAATTGCCGGAATGGCTGACATTGAAATGCACCCGTCGATCGACGGCTACCGTAGCGGCATCGAGCTGCGGCTTGCCGAGCTGATCCGGTTCGATGCCCACTTGCGCCGGCGGCAGCCCAAGATACCTGCCCAGGATGCAGCGCGTGGCGGCGCGGGCAGTCTGGAACCGGCACCGATCCTCGGCCTGGGTGAAGCGGGCCGCCCGAGCCTGTTCCGTTGCGCTCAGCAGCTGAGCAGCATCGCAAGCTTCTGCGGTCGCTGCATCGACCGGAATTCGCCAGACATGCACCACGTCCTTTGCCAGGCCGCGGCGAGCCTCGACGGGCGGGATCGGCGTGGTCGTCGTGGAAGTGCCTGGCGTCATACTGGGGTGAGGGCGCGACCGGTAAGGTTCACAAGCACTTGATTTTAGACCTAAAGCGTCACCGATCTCGCTTAACTGCAAACCAACCCCTGCAGGTGTTCCTGCGCAGGTCAAAGTCGAATGTACTGTAGCGAACAGATTAGCTGGCTCTAGACATCCATCGGCCTACAATACGGTAATTGCCCGATCGGGATATTCATGATGCCCGTCGCCAACTGTTCTTCACAGATAGCCTGGCGGCTGCTGCCGGCCGACGAAGTGCGAATCAGTTTGGCAGAAGCGTCGGACGGTGACGACAGTGCTTGCTGATCGCGCACCCCGCGCCAAGGAGATTGCAGGCCGTCGCGGGGCCGAAGCTCACGCGCATACCCGTCTGGAGTTCCTGACGAAGGCGAGCCTGCTCCTGGCTGAGTCGATCGACTATGAAACTACCCTCAGCGCCATCGCGCACGTCGTGGTTCCGGCGGTCGCGGATTTGAGCGCGATCGACCTTATCGAGGAAGACTATACCGTCAGAAAATTCGTCGCCTATCATCCAGAGCAACACAAACAAGAGTTGCTTGACCGATTTCTGGGGATGATACCGCCCGAGCGCCTTCCGGAAGGGATGCGCGCTGCCATTGAAACAGCGCGACCTCAGCGTCGCGATCTGACTCCCGAGTTTCCGACGCGCGGAATGCCCGATGCCGAATACAACGAGATTCTTAGAAAAATCGGCGCTGCATCCACTATTTTTGCGCCGCTGATTCTTCGAGGTCAGGTTGTCGGCGTGCTGCGCTTATCGATGGCGGAGTCGGGCCGGGGGTACACCGACGAGGATATTGCACTGGCGCAGGACATTGCTCGCCATGCGAGTCTCGCGATCGAGCGGGCCAGGTTGTATCGAGCCGCGCAGACGGCAATACGTGCCCGAGACAACATGATCGAAGTGGTGTCGCATGATTTGCGCAACTACCTGTCGACGATTCGCATGAGCGCCGTGCTGCTCTCCCGGGCAACGCAGACCGATAATTCTCCGGCTGAACGCATACAGGCGGAGGTTATCGAACGTTCGGCGGTGCGGATGGACTGGCTTATCAACAGCCTGCTTGACGCGACCATGATCGAAACAGGGCACTTCACCGTCGAGCCAAAGACCGAGGACGTTGCGGCCCTCCTGGATGAGGCCTCAAAGACACTTAGGCCGCAAATTGGCGCCCGGTCGCTGCAACTGAAAGTGCAGCTCGAAGATCAGCTATCGACCGTTCAATGTGACCGCGAGCGCGTTCTGCAGGTGTTCGCCAATCTGGTTGGAAACGCGATTAAGTTTAGCAAAGAAGGGGGCGGAATTTGCATAGCCGCAAGGCGCATGGAAGATGCGGTGTGCTTCTCGGTCTCTGATACCGGCCGCGGTATCCCAGACAGTGAGCTCACCCACGTCTTCGAGCATTATTGGACGAGACACCGCGGCATCCGTGAGGGTACCGGCCTGGGACTTTTTATTGCGAAAGGTATCGTGGAAGCTCACGGTGGCATGATCTGGGTGGAAAGTACGCTCGGCGTTGGAAGTACGTTCTCTTTTACCCTACCCAGTGCATCACGAAGTACTGAGCGGCAATCGAAACATGGTATCGGCGCAGCGCAGAAATTCCCCTTTCTCCATTTAGACAGAAGGCCTGCGTGAATAACGCTCTAGCTTGCGTGCCTGAATGAAGTTGCCGGATAACTCGATGGTGACGCAATCAGGCGGCAAGCACTGCTCTTAAGGACTGCGGACTTACTCCGCGATAGCCGGCAATCCATCGGCCGCCGCGGGCACCCCAGCGTGCCCGAGCATGCCCTCGCGCATGATGAACTCGATCACCGTCTCGAGCCCCTGACCGGTCTTGAGATTGGTGAACACGAACGGGCGCTCGCCGCGCATCCTGCGGGCGTCGCGATCCATGACTTCCAGTGAGGCGCCGACATGGGGCGCAAGATCGATCTTGTTGATGATCAGCAGGTCGGATCGGATGATCCCGGGACCTCCCTTGCGCGGGATCTTGTCACCCGCGGCGACGTCGATCACATAGAGCGTCAGATCCGAGAGCTCCGGGCTGAAGGTCGCGGCCAGGTTGTCGCCGCCGCTCTCGACGATGATCATGTCGAGTTGCTGAAACTCGCGCATCAACCCATCGATTGCCGCAAGATTCATCGACGCATCCTCGCGGATCGCCGTATGCGGACAGCCCCCGGTCTCGACCCCGCGGATGCGCTCGGCCGGCAGCGCCTCACTTCGGATCAGGAATTCGGCGTCTTCGCGGGTGTAGATGTCGTTGGTGACCACGGCGATGTCGAGCCGATCGCGCAGCCGCTTGCACAGCAGATCGACCAGCGCGGTCTTGCCCGAGCCGACCGGGCCGCCGACACCGACCCGTAGTACCTCAGGGCGACTCGATTCATCCATATTCATGCGCTCCGGTAATGCGATTGCGTGATGGCACCGGACATTCTGCACCTCGCAGGCCAAAACGGTCCTTGGTGATGCCCTGGCGCGCCTAGTGGAGGGCATGGCGTTCGAGAGTATTGCAGCCCATGGCGCGAATTAATCTGCGTTCCGCAGTGTAGCCCAGGCTCTCAGGTGAGACACTCGGCACTGCCCGCAGCTGGCCGAGCCTGCTCGCCAGGTAGTCGCGCTAGTGGGCCGCTATTGAGCGGCCAGCGGGCCGCGGCGTCCGGCGCAGCCGGGCAAGGGGGTACAGGATGAGTGGCGTCGAAATCCGTGCATTGGCCGCCTCGGACAGCGGGCAGGTGCTGCCGCTCATCGAAGCGTACTGGCGCCACGACGGCATTGCCGGCTATGAACCCGCGCGGCTGCGCCGACAGCTGCATGAATTTCTGTCGACCCCCGCCTATGGACGCGGCTGGCTGGCCGCCCGGATGGGTGCCGCGGTCGGCTACCTGCTGTGCACGTTGGTATACAGCTTCGAGCACGGCGGCCTGATGGCGGAGATCGATGAGCTGTTTGTCACCCCTGAGCACCGTCGGCACGGCATCGGCCAGGCGCTGCTGGCGACGGCGCGCGCCGAGCTGGCGGGCCGGCGCTGCGGCTGGCTGCAGATGCAGGTGGCCGACGGCAACACGCAGTCTCAGGGCTTCTATGCGCGGCTGGGGTTCAAGGAGAAGAGCGGCTATCGGCTCTGGGTGGCGCCATTGCGCGCCCAGGCCTGAAGCGTCGGCAACTATCGGAGACAAATCATGCACACGGCAATCGTATTGGGTGGTGGGTTTTCGCTGCTGCTGAGCTGCCTGCTGCTCGGTCATGCGTTTGGCAGCGGCGTGCCGGGCGCGCTCAGCGGTGCGAAGCTGTTTATCCCGCTCTGGCTGATCGGGGCGGGCGTGAACATGTGGTTGGGCGTGAGTCAAGCCGGCTATTCCGTGGCGGAGGAGTTCCCGATATTTCTGGCGATCTTCGGCGTACCGGCCGCCGCCGCCGGGCTGCTCTGGTGGGCGCTGGCCTGAACTTAGTGTCTCAGTGTGAATACTGTGCCCGGTCGATCATCCTTTTGACTTCTGAATTGGCATGAATGGGATGAAGCTCTATCTCGGGATGACTTTTAGCAAACACCCGAAATATCTCATCGGCAAATGCAAGTCCGATGGTCGGAACATCCTTGAAATCGAATAAGACTTTCTTGAAAAGCTCCACTCGCGCTAACAGTCGTTTTGCCTGCGAGCGCGATATCAGATTTTCGTTCCCATATCTTGCGAGGTTGACCGGGACGACCGTCTTTGTGAACCCATATTCATCGCCAGATGTGTATTGATCGAATATTTTTGCTGTCGTTCTGGAAGCGTGATTATTCAGTTTCATCCACACGAGCGTACCGCTACTGAATCTATCGCGCTCCAATGTCCAATCGTCCGTTTCTTCAAATTTATGTGAGAAAAAGACGCCGCCAGAAAGAATGTCAAACTCATCAAACATTCTCGAAGAAAAGAAGATTCCCTCGCCCGTGTGCCGCGCTGGATCAGTTGTCAGCTTTCCTTTCGCTAATTCAAGGATTGCATGACGTTGGTCCAGAAGGCCCAATGCCGTTTGGATCTTGTTAAAGATTCCCACACCGTTATCTTGAACTATCATCTGCGTGCTCACGGCATTTCTGGCTATTTCAAGGTAAATCGAGGTTCCCGAAGAATGGTCCAACGCGTTGTTGAACATTTCAGTAAATCCGTAATGCCAAATTGCAAGGACATTGTCCGGCATTTCCCCGATGACTTTACTGATGTCATCTCTCCACACGACATCCTCTGCAAGAGATTGCGGCGTCAGTTCATAACGCTTATCCCACTTCGAGCGGCTAACTAACTTATAAGTCCTATTGCGGGTCTTACCCGCCTGCACGATCGCGTGCTCTGTCGTTAGTCTCTGGAGATGCTTATTGACGGCTTGCCTGGTGATCCCGAAATGCTCTGAGGTCAACTTGCTGACGTCGTGCGGGTGACTTTCAAGGTGCTCCAGGATGTATTTGCGGACGTCCTCGCCTCTGGCGCGTATTCGGGTCATATGCAATCAGCCCTGGGGACTTTGTCAATCTTAGGCTTGAAATTGACAACTCGATGAAGTAGTATTGTCAAGCTTAAGGTAATCATTGTCAACCTACATGAACCAGCGATCGATGGCAAAGCGTGCCCTGAACTGGCGTTAGGAGCCTCGCGGCGCGACACTAATGGCCCTCCGACGCTCGGCATTCCCGTATGGCAACCCGCACCGCGACCCGCCGCAAATCCAAATCGCCCAGGAACCCGTCGGCCCGGCGAGTGAGCGCAGGCCGAAAGCTCAAGCCGTCGGCGCGGGCGCGGGGCCTTGAGGCCGCCGAGATCGCGCTGGCTGCCGACCACGAGGAGATCCGGCCACTCATGTCGCGCATCCGTCAGGCGGGCGGCGTTGCCATCGGCACCTACCGGGATCCGCTCGGCGGGCGGGCACTGGTGCTGGCGACGCTGCCGTTTCGCGCGATACAGCCGACGCCGTTCCAGCGCGATCTGTCGCCGACGCATACCAAGCGCCTGTCGGAAAAAATCGACGAGGCCGGAGCCTTCCTCGACCCGCTGATCGTGGTGCTGGGCGACGCTGACAACTTCTGGACCCCTAACGGACGACACCGACTGGCGGCAGCCAAGATGCTGGGTTTGAAGCAGGTCTCGGTACTGATCTCGCCCGATGAAACGCTCGCGTATCGGATTCTGGCGCTCAATACCGAAAAGGCGCACAACCTCAAGGATCGCAGCCTGGAAGTGATCCGCATGGCTAGAAGCCTGGCGCGCAAGCAGCCGGGCGCGAAGGAGACGCAATTTGCCGACCAGTTCGAGTCGGCCGAACTGCTCACGCTCGGCATCATCTACGAGAAACTGCCGCGCTTTGCCGGCGGCGCCTACAGCCCGCTGCTCAGGAAGGTGGACCGGTTCAGCACCCGGGCGCTGCCGGCAGGTCTGCGCGAGCGCGAAGGCTACGCGGCGCGCCTGCAGGCGATCGATACCGAGGTGAAGAAGATCATCGCCGGACTTCAGGCGCGCGGTTTCAAGTCGCCGTACCTGCGTAACTACGTGGTCGCACGCATCAACCCGGTGCGCTTCAAGATCCAAAAGCGCGGCGAGACCGCCCCGGCGATGCCGATCGGTCAGGCGCTCACGCGCATGACTGCCGCCGCCAAGGGGTTCAAGCTCGAGTCGGTGTCGAACGCCGATCTGGCCTGGGTCGCAGTCGGAGCCGGGTCGCGCGATTAGGTAGCGCTGCCGCTATGCCATCCTGGACCAACTCCATCGCGCAACACGGCTACGCCATTCTGATCGGCGCGGTGTTCCTGGAGGCGATCGGATTGCCGGTACCAGCAGCGCTGGTGCTGCTGATCGCCGGCGCCGCCACTGCCCACGGTCTGCTGCAACTGCCGTACGCGCTGGGCGCAGCGCTAGTGGCGATGCTCGCGGGCGACACGCTGCTGTTCCTGATCGGCCGCTACACCGGCTGGTGGCTGCTCGGCGCGCTGTGCCGCATGTCACTCAATCCCGAGTCATGCATCCTGCGATCGGCCGATTCCTTTTATCGCCGCGGCCGACAGCTGCTGGTGATTGCGAAGTTTATTCCCGGAATAAACACCATGGCGCCGCCACTGGCCGGAAGCATGAATATGCCTCTCGCCCAGTTCCTGCCCCTGAATCTGGCCGGTGCGGCGCTTTATATCGGAGCCTATTTTGGCGTCGGTTTCCTCTTCAGTGACGCGCTGGGCGCTGTCACGCGCGGCTACCAGGCGGCAGGACGGGTGCTGGGCTGGGTGGTGATTGCCCTGATTGCCGCCTATGTGGTTTTTCAGCTGTGGGTTTGGATCCGGGAACGGATCCGGGAACGCGGACTGCCGCGGGTCACGCTGGCGGATCCGGCCGAGGCGGCGCGTGCCGTGCAATCCGGCGCCGAGATCTACGACGTGCGCAGCCACGGCTACTTCGACGCCAATGCGATGCGCATCCAGGGTTCCCGGCGACTGGACCCGCATTCGCTGCATCAGTCCAACGCGCAGCTCCCCGGCGACCGGGCGGTCTATCTGTACTGCACCTGTGCCCGTCAGGCGACCAGCGCGCGTGTAGCGCGGGAGCTGCACCAGACGCTGGAAGGAAAAGGGGCGCGCATCGCGGTCATCAGGGGCGGCCTGCGCGCCTGGACCAAGGCCGGATTTCCGGTGGAAGCCGTGCCGGCCGCGGACATGGCTGCGCTGCCGGTATTCAAGTAGCCCTGCTGCCTCGGGCCGGCATGTAACCTTGCGCGTACCGGCAGCGAACAAGCATAGGCATCCGTCGCCACATCGCTGGGACTCGTCATGGTCAACGCTGCCCGCTTGAGTGTCTTCTGGGGCCTCGCACTGCTGCTGTCGGCGGGCATCGTCGATGCGCAATCACGCCCCACCGTGGTCGAGCTCTACACCTCTGAAGGCTGCAGCTCCTGCCCTCCGGCGGAGGCGCAGATCGGCCGGCTCGCCAAACAGGACGGCATCATTGCGCTGGCGTTCCACGTGGACTACTGGGACGAGCTGGGCTGGCGCGATCGCTTCGGGCTGGCGGAAGCAGTGACACGGCAACGCCAGTACGCGCACACGCTGCACCTGCCCAGCGTCTATACCCCGCAGCTCGTGATCGATGGCCAGCGCGATGTGGTCGGTGGCGGCGATGGCATTGGCAGCGGCACCGGCGACAAGCCCGGCGTGCCGCTCGATGTCGCGGTGCGCAATGACAGCCTGATCGTGACGCTGGGCGCGCAGCAACAGCCGGCCGTGTGTGATGTGCTGCTGCTCGGCTACCTGCCGGAAGCGACCTCCAAGGTCACTCGCGGCGAGAACGCCGGGCGCGAGCTGCACGACTTCAATATCGTACGATCGCTGCGCACGCTCGGCAGCTGGCAGGGCGAAGGCAGGACCTTCAGCGTGCCGTTGTCGGCCATGGCGGCCGATGCCACCACCGCAGTGGTGCTGGTGCAGCAGCGCGATCAGGGTCCGATCGTCGGCGCCGCCAGCCGCGTGCTGCGCTAAAGCCGCGCGCCCACGCCACGCCCGGTCACACCACGCCCAGATAGTCGAGCATGCCGCGCGCCGCCTCGCGGCCTTCGAACACCGCGGTCACCACCAGGTCCGCGCCTCGCACCATGTCCCCGCCCGCGAACACCTTCGGATTGGTGGTCTGGAATGGGCGCGCAGCCGAGGCGCTGACGCGTACCCGCCCGCCTGGATGCAACGCAATATGATGCGGTTCGAACCAGCGCGGCGGGCTCGGCTGAAATCCGAACGCCACGATCACCGCATCGGCCTCGATGATTTGCTCGGAACCGGGCACGTTGTTGGTGAGCCGGCGCCCGCGCGGACCGGGGGCCCCCAGCCGCGTCGTCACCACTTTGACGCCCTCGACCTTGTTGTCGCCGAGAATCTCGATCGGCTGGCAGTTGAAACGAAATTCAACCCCCTCCTCCTTGCTGTTCTTGTAGTCGCGGCGCGAGCCGGGCATGTGGGCCTCATCGCGCCGGTAGGTGCAGGTCACCGATTCGGCCCCCTGCCGGATCGCGGTACGATTGCAGTCCATGCCGGTATCCCCGCCGCCGAGCACCACGACGCGCTTGCCGGTGAGGTCGATAAAACGCTCCTCAGCACCGGCAAGCCCTAGCTCGCGATCGATGTTGGCGATCAGATACGGCAGCGCCTCATGCACGCCCGGCAGGTCCTCGCCGGGAAAGCCGCCGCGCACGTAGTTATAGGTGCCCATGCCCAGAAAAACGGCATCGTAGTCGGAGAGCAGCTCATCGAACGGCAGGTCGGCACCGACCTCGATGCCGAGACGAAATTCCACGCCCATGCCTTCCATCAGTTCGCGGCGCATCTCGACCACCTGCTTCTCGAGCTTGAACGGCGGTATGCCGAAGGTCAGCAGGCCGCCGACGCGCTGATAGCGGTCATAGATCACCGGCTTGACGCCGTTGCGCACCAGGATGTCGGCGCAGCCTAAACCCGCAGGCCCCGCGCCGACGATCGCCACGCGCTTGTCGGTCGGACGCACGCCCGACATGTCGGGACGCCAGCCCTGCTTCATGGCCTCATCGGTGATGTATTTTTCAATCGAGCCGATCGTGACCGCGCCCAGGCCATCGTTGAGGGTGCAGGCGCCTTCGCACAGCCGGTCCTGCGGACAGATGCGACCGCAGATTTCCGGCAGCGAGTTGGTCTTGTGCGACAGCTCGGCGGCTTCGAACAGCTTGCCGTCACTGATGAGATTCAGCCAGTTCGGAATGTAGTTGTGGACCGGGCATTTCCATTCGCAGAACGGATTGCCGCAGGACAGGCAGCGGCCGGCCTGCTGCGCGGCGCCATCGGCATCGTACGGCGCATAGATCTCGTTGAACACCTTGATGCGATCGGATACCGCGAGCTTCTCCGGCTCACGGCGCGGGAATTCGAGGAACTGCAAGGTTTTGTCGACCATGATGCCTCAGCTAATGAGCATCGCTGCTGCATTAAGCCGCTCAAGAGAGATCAGGACATGAGCTTTTTTTTGATTACAAAAAAAACGCTCATGTCCTGATCTCTCTTCAGTGATTCGATGGAGCAACGGTGCCGCCTTTTGCTGAAACATGATGGCCATCAAGCTGCCCTACGCAGGTCCTCGATCAGCGAGTCGATCGATGCGGCTTTCGGCTTTACCAACCAGAAGTGGCCGATGAACGAGCGCATGTCGTTCAGGATCTCCTCGCCCCAGACACTGCCGGTCTCGGCCACATGCATCTGGATCAGCTCGCGCAGATGCTGCACGTTCGCGTCCATGCTCTCGTGCGTGAGCCGATGGATATCGATCAGTTCGTGGTTGTAGCGATCAACAAAATCGTGCGCCTGGTCGAGCACGTAGGCAAAGCCGCCGGTGAAGCCGGCGCCGAAATTCACACCCGTGCGGCCGAGCACGCAGATGACGCCGCCGGTCATGTATTCGCAGCAATGATCGCCGGTACCCTCGATCACCGCCGTGGCTCCGGAATTGCGCACCGCGAAGCGCTCGCCGGCCTGACCGGCCGCGAACAGCTGCCCTCCGGTGGCGCCATACAGGCAGGTATTGCCCATGATGATCGTGTCGCGCGCCTCGTAGCTGGCGTTCTTCGGCGGCGTGAGCACCAGGCGGCCACCGGCCATGCCCTTGCCGACATAGTCGTTGGCGTCGCCTTCGAGGTACATGTGCAGGCCGCCGGCGTTCCAGACGCCGAAGCTCTGGCCGATCGAGCCGCTCAAGTAGACGCTCAGCGGGGCTTCTGACATGCCGTAGTTGCCCCAGTGCCGCGCGATCTCGCCGGACAGGCGTGCACCGATCGAACGGTTGAAGTTCTTGACCTGATAGCGCCATTCCCCGCCGGACTTCTTCTCGATCGCCGGCAGCATATCCGCGACCATGCTTTCCGCGAGTTCGCCCTTATCAAACGGCGCGTTCGACGGATCGACGCAGTACTGCGGCCGATCGGATACCAGTCCCCCATCGGCCAGCAGCGGCGACAGATCGAGCTTGCGCTGCTTGGAAGTCTCCCCCGGCAGCACCTCGAGGTATTCGGTGTGTCCGATCAGCTCGGTCATGCTGCGCACGCCGATCGAGGCCATCAGTTCGCGGCACTCCTGCGCGACGAAGCGGAAGAAGTTGATGATCATCTCGGGCTGGCCGATGTAGTACTTGGAGCGCAGCACCGCGTGCTGGGTCGCCACACCGGTGGCGCAGTTGTTCAAATGGCAGATGCGCAGGTACTTGCACCCGAGCGCGACCACCGGCGCGGTGCCGAAACCGAAGCTCTCGGCGCCGATGATCGCCGCCTTGATCACATCCAGGCCGGTCTTAAGTCCCCCGTCGGTCTGGATGCGCACCCGATGGCGCATGTCGTTGGCGCGCAGCGTCTGGTGGGTCTCGGCGAGTCCCAGCTCCCACGGCGTGCCGGCATACTTGATCGATGACAGCGGGCTCGCGCCGGTGCCGCCGTCGTGACCGGATATCGTGATCAGGTCGGCATAGGCCTTGGCGACACCGGCGGCAACGGTGCCCACACCGGGCTCGGCCACCAGCTTCACCGACACCAGCGCGGTTGGGTTGACCTGCTTCAAATCGAAGATCAGCTGCGCCAGATCCTCGATCGAGTAGATATCGTGATGCGGAGGTGGGGAGATGAGTCCGACGCCGGGGCGCGCAAAGCGCAGCCGGGCGATCATGTCGTTGACCTTGTGGCCCGGCAGCTGTCCGCCCTCGCCGGGCTTTGCACCCTGGGCGATCTTTATCTGCAGAACTTCCGCGTTGGTCAGGTATTCGGGCGTGACGCCGAAACGGCCCGAGGCCACCTGCTTGATCTTGGAATTCTTCTCGGTGCCATAGCGCACCGGGTCCTCACCGCCCTCGCCCGAGTTGGAGCGGCCGCCCAGGCGGTTCATCGCAATCGCCAGCGACTCGTGTGCCTCGGGCGAGAGCGCGCCGAGCGACATGCCGGCGCCATCAAAGCGCGAGAGCACCGCCTCGACGGATTCGACCTCCTCGACGGCAATCGGCGCGCTGCGGGCCGTAAGGCCCAGCAGGTCGCGCAGCGCGGAAGCCGGCCGGCCGTTCACCAGCTGCGCGTAGAGTTTATAGAGCTCGTAGTCGCCCGCGACTACGGCGGCCTGCAGCGCGCCGACCACGTCCGGGTTGTACATGTGGTATTCGCCGCCATGCACGTATTTGTAGATCCCGCCCTGCTCAACCCCGACACGCGGGTTCCAGGCCCTTAAGGCGAGGTAGTGGGTATCCCCTTCCAGATCCTGGAAATCAGCGCCCTCAATGCGGCTGATGGTGTGACGAAAGCACAGCTCCACCACCTCGCCCGACAGGCCCACGATCTCGAACAGCTGCGCGCCGCGGTAGCTGGCGATGGTCGAGATGCCCATCTTCGACATGATCTTGTACAGGCCCTTGCGCACGCCGCGCCGGTAGCTGCGGCCCAGTTCGCGCCGCTCCTGCGAGCCAAGCTTCACCTGTCCCTTGCGCATCATCTCGTACAGCGTCTGATAGGCCATGTACGGATACACCGCGGTGGCCCCGTAGCCGATCAGGGCCGCGAAGTGATGCGCGTCGCGCACCGTGCCGGTCTCGACCAGCAGGTTGCACTTGCAGCGCAGTCCGGTCTCCACCAGCCGGTGGTGCACCGCGCCGGTGGCGAGCAGCGCATGAATCGGTAGCTTCCCCTGCTGCAGATAGCGGTCCGAGAGCATCAGCACCAGCTTGCCTTCGCGCACCGCGGCCTCGGCCTGATCGCAGATGCGAACAATCGCGCTCTTGAGCCCTTCGCCGGGCTCGTACTGCAGGTCGAGGAACTCATTGGCCTCGACCACGTCCTCGGATGCGAGGATCTGGCGCAGCTTCCGCTGCGACAGCACCGGGGAATTGAGCACGATCTGGCGCGCGTGTTCCGGCATCGGCACGAACACGTTGCACTCGGGACCGATCTGGGTTGACAGCGACATCACGATCGATTCGCGCAGCGGATCGATCGGCGGATTGGTGACCTGGGCGAATTGCTGGCGGAAGTAGTCGTAGAGGGAGCGGATCTTGTGCGACATCACCGGCATCGGCGTGTCATCCCCCATCGATCCGACCGCCTCGCTCTCATCCTCGGCCAGCACCCGAATGATCTCGTCGCGCTCCTCGGCGGTGATGCCGAACATCTTCTGATAGATCGCAAGCGTATCGCGGTCCATCGGCTCGGCCGCGAGCCGCGGGTCGATCAGATCCGACTCCAGGTAGCGAACGCCTTTCTTCAGCCACGCCTTGTACGGGTGACGCGCCTTGAGCATCGCGTCCACGTCGCGGGTCTCCATCAGCGTGCCGGTCTGCAGATCCAGCGCGACGATCTCACCAGGTCCGAGCTTGCCCTTGCGCACCACGTCTTCCGGCTTGTAGTCCCAGACCCCGATCTCGGAGGCGATCGTCAGGTGGCGATTTTTGGTGATGACGAAGCGCGCCGGGCGCAGGCCATTGCGATCGAGCGTGCAGGCCGCATAACGGCCATCGGTCAGCACCACACCGGCCGGCCCGTCCCAGGGCTCCATGTGCGCCGAATAGAATTCGTAGAACGCGCGCGTATCCGCGTCCAGGGTATCGACCGACTGCCAGGCCGGCGGGATCAGCAGGCGCAGCGCGTGCATCAGGTCGAGGCCGCCCATCAGCAGCAGTTCGACGATGTTGTCCAGGCTCTGCGAGTCCGAGCCGGTCAGCGACACCAGCGGCATGATATCGGTGAGGTCTGGCAGCACCGGGGAGCGCAGGATCGGACCGCGCGCCAGCGCCCACTGGCGGTTGCCCTCGATGGTATTGATCTCGCCGTTGTGAGCCACATAGCGATACGGGTGCGCCAGACGCCACTGCGGCAGCGTGTTGGTCGAGAAGCGCTGATGGAACACAGCCACCGAGGCCTCAAGCCGAGGGTCAGCCAGGTCGAGGTAGAACTCGGCCAGGTGCTGCGGCATGACCATGCCCTTGTAGACGATGGTGCTGGCCGAGAGGCTCGGCACGTAGAACATCGAGTCTGCGGCGAGCTGCTTCTCGGCGCGCCGGCGCGCCAGGAACAGCTTGCGATTGAAGCTGGCGTCGTCGATGTCCGCAATGCGGCAATTGACGAACAGCTGCTCGATGCGCGGCAGCGTCTTCAGCGCTTCGGGGCCGCAGGCGTCCGGGGTGCTCGGCACCACGCGCCAGCCGGCGACTACCAGACTTTCGCGCTCGAGCTGGGTCTTCAATTCGGTGCGCGCCGCCTCGGCCAGCGCCTCATCCTGGTGCAGAAATACCAGGCCGCAGGCAAAGCGCGGGCTGAGCTTGATCTTCGCGTCCCTGGCCAGCGAGCGCAGGAATTTCTCGGGCTTCTTGAGCAGCAGGCCGCAGCCATCGCCGGTCTTGCCGTCGGTGGCAATGGCGCCGCGATGCGTCAGGCGATTGAGCGAGGCGATAGCCGTCTGCACCAGCCAATGGCTCGGCTTATCGTCGAGACTGGCGATCAGGCCGAAGCCGCAGCCGTCGCGCTCGAAGGCCTCGCGGTACAGCCCGCGGTTGGTTTCAGTGCTCATCGTAGTGGCCCTGTCTCCCGCCGCCGCCCGGCGAGGGCGAGTCGATCCGACACCGCTGGGCGGCGGGCACCCAGGGCATTGCTGCAAGAACTGTGCGATTCCGGTGGCAGGTCCGGCACCCAGATGCCGAGAGCCAGGGTCAAGCAACCCTAAGGTGCCCGCGGCACCAGATGCCTTCCAAATATACCGATCAGGGGCTTGCGGTCAACGACGAAAAGGCCCTTAGGGCGGGCGGTGTCGACCGCTAACCGGGGCAGCGCGGTCTCGGCCTGCCCGGGCAAAGGCCAGTGGATCCCAGTACCGGCAGACCCATCCGAGGGCCAGCATGACGACGAACAGCGCGGCATTCGCCGGTATCTGCAGATTGAAGTCGACCGCCGAATGAATCAGCAGCGCCACGATGGCCATCGTGGCCGCAAAGCCCATGCCCTGCAGCAGCGGGTCGCGGCGCTTGAGCTGGGCGCGGATCGCCGTCCAGAGCGACGCCAGCACGGCGGTGCCCAGCACCGCCGCGAAAAACAGGCCGAACTCGCAGGCGAACTGCAGGTAATCGTCCTCTGCATCGCGCGTAAAGCCAGTGACATCGACGGCGCTGGTGTACATGGGGTAGACGGCATAGAAGCTTCCCGCTCCGGTGCCCGTCAACGGGAAGTCCCGCAGCATCGCCAGGGCGTCGCGGTCCGTATCCACACGCTGCACGCTGTCGACAGAGGTCTGCTGGAAGCGCTCCGCGACTTTCTCGATGCCGAAGAAGTTGCCGACGACTAGCAGATCGATGACCAGCAGACTGGCGAAGAAGGCGATCGTGCCGCCTGAGAGCTTGCGCACCACCAGCAGGTAGAAGCCACCCGCAGCGCTCAGGCTGGCGGCGAACGCGACGTTGCCTCCACGCGAGCGCGTGAGCACGAGGCCGATGACCATGACGACGAGCGCGAGCCTCACGCGCGCCTTGTTGGCGAGCAGCGTGCGCAACAGGCGGCGCGCACTGTCCCGCCAGCCGGCCGCAGGGGTACTCGACAACTCAGCGAGCATCAGGCCGATGCCGGCCGCGAGGGATATTTCCAGGTAACCCGCCAGGTGATTGCGGTTGATGAACGTGCCGGTGGCAACCCCGCCCCCGGAGAGCATCGTCAGCGAGCCGTAGGCGGCCTGGAACAGGCCGCCCAGAATGATCGCTAGCGCCAGCCGCTTGATGCGCCGCTCATTGTTGACGAGCAGTAACGTCAGGCAGAAGAAGAGCAGGTAGGCCAGTGTCTGCAGTGCTGCCTGGCGGGTGGCGTAGACATCGAGCGATAGGCTCGGGTAGCTGTGCGTGGTGCTATGGATATCCAGGGCCCGCGGCGAGAGCAACCCGAGGACGCCGGCTGGCAAGGGCAGCGATTGCACGACTACCCACAGCAGAGTGGCCAGCAGGCACGCGGTCACGGGCCACGCACGGACGAACGGTTGGTTGAGCGACACCTTGCCCCGGTAGTACTGCACGAGCCACAAGATCGCGATCAGGAATACCCAGGTTTGCATCAGCGAGCTGGCCCAGGTGACGTTGCTGCCGAACGGCAGCGGCACCCACAGCAATAATCCCAGGAAGGCATAAAAGAGGAAGCGATCGGCGGGAGCGCGTGACGCCATCAGCTGCGATTCCCAAAAAGAAAACGGCGCACGTCCTGGAACGTACGCCGTCTGTTCTTATTCCGCGGCGATAAGGTCAGCCGACCTACTTAATCCTTCTTCTGATCGTCCTTGTCGCACTTGCCGTTCTGGTCATCCTTGTCGCACTTATGGCCCTTATCGTGGTCGCAGTCGTGATCTTTATCTTTGCTCGGGCTCTTGTCGCACTTACGGTCGTGGTCGCACTTGTCGTCCTTATCGCAGTTGTCGTCCGTTGAGCGCCAAAAATTCTCCGCGATAGGCGCTGCGCCACGTCCGAGATCGGTACTCGCGCCAGCTTGACTCAGGCCCGGATCGAATACTGCCCCGGCATTCGCAGCGGCCAAGGGAAGGAGTAAACCGGCGGCCATCCCAATAAGGATCAGTCTGAGTTTCACGGCAATCTCCTCAAGCCCAAGCCGGTTTTATGACTGCGCGACTATGCTCGCGGTGTCCAGTACTGTCAACGCCACTCGCAGCGCGGCATTTCCGGTGTTATGTCAAGCCGAGCTTCTCACAGCGACGCTTCAAATAGGGGACGGAATTGCCGGCGTGGGTGCATAGCGGCCGCCATCGTTCCTTCGCATCGGACATCCCTGGAAACGAGTGGGCATCGCGCTCGAGCGCCCGGTCGGCGGCGGTCAGGACCGCCAGCGCAGCGGCCGGATTCAGGGCCGACCAGCTGTGGCTGCCTAGCTCTGCGACCAGGTCCTGCGATGCGGATTCGCGCGGGCCAAATTCGACGGCGCGTACCAGTGCGTCC
This sequence comes from Gammaproteobacteria bacterium, assembly GCA_013289615.1. GTDB lineage: Bacteria > Pseudomonadota > Gammaproteobacteria > Steroidobacterales > Steroidobacteraceae > FEN-1191. The sequence continues at coordinate 130,212 of JABCZO010000002.1, read as the reverse complement.
TGGTAAACACCGCTGGTATCCTGATATTGCTGATATTTCACCAGGGCAAGGTTGCCCCAATCCCAAGGCCAGGTCGGGCGCTGGCCAAGGGCCGCTTGGTAGTATCCGGCGGCTGCGCCGCCGTAACGCGATATCGCACCCGCATCGAGATCATCTGCCTCGAGCAGGATGCGATATAGGCGGCCCAGCTCGCTTAAGTTCTCCGGATCACCGGGCGCCAGTGTCAACGCCCGGGTCAGGCTGCCGTAGACGGCCTGCCACTCGTCCCGGGTCAGCACCTCGCCGGCGTGGCGCTTCGCCTGCAGATAGGACTTGGCGGGCGCCGCATAGAAGTCGGCCAGCCCCGTGCGTGCGGCGATGATGAGGGCGTAGCCGAGCAGCAGTAACAATGCGCCAATAGACGCCCGAACGAGCGCCGAGGGGGCCTTATCAGGCAACGGCGGCCACCGCACCCCGAAGGATCATCCGCGGGTTCTGGTTGACGAGGTCGTGCGCTGATTGCTCGCCGAGCACCCTGGCCGCGGCCTCCATGCCCTCCCTGAGCGCCGGGCGCCGGCCGGTGAGATTGTGGGCGTCGGACGCGAGCACCTTGAAAACATCGAATTCGAGCAACTCAAGCGCACGCTGTTGTGGCCCCCGGCCAAAATGCCCCACCAGGGCACCCGCGGTAATCTGCAGGAAGCAACCCATCTCGACGAAGGGCTCGATCTTCGACAGATCCCGGATCACGTCCTGGTTGCGCTCCGGGTGCGCAATGAGCGGCCTGACCTTGTGCTTCAGCAGCCACTCGATGAGCTTATCGGCTCCGGGAGTAATGTGCGTGTGCGGAAACTCCAGCAACATGATCTTGTAGCCGTTCAGTTCGCCCAGGAACGGCACCTCGTCCTGGCTCAACAGCGCGACGATGTCGGGCGACAGTCGCACTTCGGCCGCCATGCCGATATGCAGGGGTATGCGGGCCTTGCGCAGCGCTAGCCGAAAGTCCTTGAAAACCTGCTCGATGCTGCTGCGCGTGTTCTCGTAGCGGCCCGGGAGGATGTGCGGGGTCATCACGGAATAGGTAATGCCATCGGCCACCGCGGCCTGCGCCAAAGCGAGCCCGTCGGCCAGGTTCTGCGCACCGTCGTCGATGCCAGGCAGAAAATGACAGTGCAGGTCGATCATGTCCGGGAGCACCCCTCTAATCGGGCCGCCTATGACTTTGAAGCATAGGCCTCGTAAGAGCCGCCATATCCATAGTCACTGTACTTATCCGCCTTGCGGACATCAAACTGGGTCAGCACGATGCCCATGATCGGCGCATTGACCCGTTCTAGCAGGCCGAGCCCGTTACGGATTTGCGCTACCGTGGTCGCGTCCGACTTTACGACATAGAGCACACAGTCGGCGTGCTTTGACAGCACTGCCGCATCGCTCACCGGCAATATGGGCGCGCAGTCGACAACGATGCGCGAATAGCTATGGGCCAGCACCTTGAGCGCACTGGCCATGCGGGACGACGACAGGAGCTGCAGCGGATCGGGGGGGACGAACCCCGTAGAAATCACGTCCAGATCCTTGACACCGGTGCCGATCACGCATTCGGCGAGCCGCGCACTATCGGCCAGCAGCTCGGACAGGCCCGGCGCATCCCGCGCCAGCCCGAGCATCTTGCCGATCGAGGGTCGCCGCATATCGGCATCGATCAGCAAGGTCTTCTCTCCATTGGCAAAGGCGACTGCGAGGTTCAGCGCAGCGACGGACTTGCCTTCACTTCCGACCGCGGAGGTGACCAGGATGACCTTGTGCGGTTTGTCGAGATTGTCGAGTGAGATCGCCGTCCGGATCGTGCGCATGGCCTCCGCGAAACGTGGATCGGTTTCTCGGGTCTCGTTGCCGTTGGCAATCGTGCTGACCGCACGCAGCGCCGGCCCCTTAAGCAGCGGCACCATGCCGAGCAGGGGACGCTTGAGTTTCTCTTCGATATCGCTGGAGCTCTTAACGGTGTTGTCGAGCGAAGCGAGCAGGAAGGCCACGCCGACACCGAACAGCAGCGTCAGCAGCATGGCGATTGACACGATCAATCGTTTGTTGGGCTTGACGGGCGCGCGGGGTACTACGGCGGGCGCGACGATACTCGCTCGCGCGCTCGAGAGATCGCCAGTGGCCGAAGTTTCGCTCAGGCGTTTGAAAAAGAGATCGTAAAGTTGGCGATTCGTGTCCACGTCCCGCTGCAGGGTCTCGAGCTTCGACTCCTTGCGGCCGATTTTCTGATACTGCTGGCCGGCGCGATTGAGCGCCGCTTCGATCGCGCTCTCCTCGGACTTCGCCGCCTCGTAGCGCTTCCTGATGCCTTCAACGACGTTCTGGGCCTGGTTGTTGAGATTCTTGGTAGCCTGGGCGAGCTCGCTTTGGGCAGCGATCATCTTAGGACTGGACGGCCCGTAGCGCTTCTCCAGCTCCGCCACCGCCTCTTGCGCCTTTTCTTGGGTGTCGCGAGCACGACGCATGCCTTCGTCCGCAAGCAAAGCCGGAACCCCCAGCAGGTCCCCCTCTTGTCCGGCCGCCGGCGCTACCTGCAGGTAGGCAATCTGCGCCGCGGCAAGCGCTTGTCGCACTTCCAGCAGCCGGGAAGAAAGGTTGCTGATCTCCGCCGCAGGCAATGCCTTGACCCCGCTCACGTCGACGATCTGCTCCTGTTCCCGATACGCCTGCAGGTTGGCTTCCGAGGCCTGCAAGTCCTTGCGCAGGCTGTCAACCCGTGTCGCCAGCCATTCGGCGGCGGACTTGGTGGCGTCGGCGCGCCTATTGAACGTGCTCTCTATATAGGCCTTGGCGTGCGCATCCGCGATCCTCGCGGCGAGATTCGGATCGGTCGAATCGAACTGGACGCGCACCAGCTGCGTGTTGCGCACAGGCTCGATGTGTAATTTGCCGAGGTAAGCGTCGACTGCACGCTCGCGTTCGTTCTCCGGCGACGGGCTCGCTTGTTTCTGCATTCCAAAGGGCAACCAGGACCGCCAGTCGAGGTCGATGAGCGGCCGCTTCTGCTCCTGCTGTGGCCTGAATTCAGGTTGCTCGACCAACCCTAGGCCATCCACGACCGCCTCGGCTATCGGCCGCCCGCCCATGACCACACTTTGGGTCGCAAGATAATAATCCTCGCTGCTTGTATCGAGGCCGTAGACTTCCTGGACGGAGACGACGTTGGCTGCCTGCGATTCGATCAGTAGCGTAGCGGAAGCACGGTAGATCGGTGTCATGTCAAACACGACCAGTGTGGTCAACAGGCCCACGGCCACGGCGAGGCCTATGATCGACCACTTGCGCCGGTTGATGATGTTCCAGTAATGGCGCAAATCGATCGCGTCGCCGGTTTCCCAATCGTCATCCTCCGGCATCATCAAATTGCCCCGGTTCATCACGGCACCCGATTAGAAGATGCTCTGCTTCACGGTAATAATGTCACCGGGAAACACCGGATCGGCGAGGCCAACCCGCACCGGCTTGTGTTGCGGGTCGCTGGCGCGAATCACGTCGATCTTGCTGTGCGACCCCCGTTGCGTGAACCCACCGCCAAGTGCGATGGCCTGCTCGACCGTCAATTTCGGTTGGTAGGGAAAGCCGCCCGGCCTTTGCACTTCGCCGTTCACGAAGAATGGCCGATACTCGCCGATCAACACCGTGACTGTGGGGTCGCGCAGATAGGAACCCTTCAGCCCGCGGGTAATGAGCTGTTCCAGTTCGGTGACGGTGAGGCCTTGTACCACCAGCTCACCGAGAAAGGGATAGTTGAGCCGCCCGGTGTCGTTGAGCCGAACATCCATGCTGAGATCTTCTTCGCCAAAGACTTTAATGATGATCCGGTCGCCCGGGCCGAGCCTGTAATCGTTGTCCGTGGGCTGAGCGAGCGCGGCGGTGGCCAGCCAAAGGAGAAGCACGAGGGTCGGCCAGCCCCATAGCGCACGCCCCTGTCTGAGAAGAAGCCCCGGGAGCCACGACATCAGAATCTGATCCTAGCCGCGATCCAGGCTATGCTCTGGTGACAAGTATAGCTGGCGACGGTGCTATATCCGGGCATCGATGTCGAGCCCTGCTTCCCAGCGCAGCCACGGCCGCATCTTGTAGAGATGGACGGGGAAGATTGTACGTTATGTCGCGCCAGCATCGTCGACTCCGGGGTTGTCTTGGGTCGAACTGCCTGGAGCGCGCCAGGTTGTTCTGGGATTTCCATATCTGCTGCGACGTTTCACACTCGTCCAACTCTGAGAAATATTGCTGTCAGCAAGGGCTTCGATGCTGAACGATGACTCGAGTGCGAGCGACCCCGAACGAGCGTCGGCTCGGGTGCTTGCACATGGCACTTCGCATAAGGTGGTGCCGACGGTACAAAAAACAGACCCAGGAATATGCAAGGTCTTCTGCAGGATGGCGCGCCAATGCGCAATCGATGAAGTGTGCATATAATATATAGATATTGTTCAATGGTTTGTACAATCTGTCACGGATTCTACGTGAGTCCAGGTGGCAGATGTTCGGGAGTGTCGCACCTTTGCAACGCGTACCCAATGTCTTGCGGCTACCTTGTTCGCCGATGGAGTCTGCGGTGCTCGTGCTCGCCGAACGCGCTTCCTGAAAAGGAAGACGGCTGAATACAAGGGGTCAAAGCGGGGCAACGAGGAACTAAAGCCAGACGTGGAGGAATAATGCGATACGGTACGGCGCCGACGGAGGCGGTCCTAGGCGGCGAACTGATCGGGGTGGTCAAGCGCAGTCCGTAAAAGGGGAGCTTCATTACATCGACTCAGCTGTCCTAGTATGGGCCGTGAGACGCATGTCGTTGCTTGCCGAGACCGTAAGAGCTTGATTGATTGGCCGAACCAAGCAGCCAATGCTGCAATGATCAAGTCGCGCCGAATAATTGGACAGCGCCCGGGCGTTGCTTTCCGTCAGCGAGGCTGGTGGCGCAGGGCGCAATTGCGTCGGCCATGCTTCCGGCGATTGGGCATAGCGGTTTTCGTGTCCATCTCTTTCTCGGACTCCTTGCACTCGAATTCGCATCTTTCGTCGAACCGAGTGCATGGTGGTGGCTCGTGCCATTTTGCATCGTCAGCCTGACGATGCTCGGGTATCTCGTCTATCGTGCCCTGGCGGCAGAGCCGACCCGAATCCTGTACGAGAGTGGGCTGTTTCTTGCGATTTCCGGCGCCGTGTATTACGCCTTCGGACCGTTGCTGTTCGTGATCGGGCCGGCGGAGGCCGCCGATCTTTCGAAATCCTGGTATTGGGTCGATGCAACGCAGTCGATGTGGCTGATGGGACTCAATTTCATCGGTATCGGGTTGACGGGATTTGCGTTTTGTTTCGCTAGATTTCCGTCCTTGGCCAAAGTGGCGTATACGGCGGCGCGGCGATGGGCAAGAATGTCTCCGGTGCGAGTGCTCGTCGTGTTCGTTCTCATCGGCCTTGTCGCGAAGTATCTGGTCGTCGTGCCGTTCGAACTGCGTCTGACGAAGAACGTTCCGTCGGCGGTAGCCCGCCAGTTGACGCAATTGCTGGTGCTAGCGGTACTGGTCGGCTGGATGTACAAGGATATCGGCCCACGGTGGATCGGCGCCTTGGCCAAGCTACTGCTCCTGACCGAAGTGACAACCGGATTCCTGATGTTCAATAAGCCCGCAGTTCTCATCGTCATGATGGCGGCTGGGCTTGGGAACTATTTTCGCCAGCGGCGGCTTCGCAATCTTTTATTTACTGCATTGGTGGGTTTCTTGATCTATATGCTGATCGGCCCCATCGTCAACTTCGGCAGGAACGAATTGGCCTATCGCGGAAGAGGTCAGCCTGTGGCCGCCACCCTCTCGCAGCGCTTTGACATTGCCGTCACTTACTTCACCGGCGGCGAATCCCATCACAGACAGCAAGAGATCGCCGGATCGTGGTGGTCGCGCCTCAATTACCTGTCGTCTCAGCAGGCCGCCGTAGAGTTGCATGATCAGGGGCGTGGCAGCGACGATCTGGGTCGCGTCATGTGGATCTTCGTCTCAAGGCTGCTGTTTCCGAGCAAACCGGAGATGACGGTTGCCGGCGTAGACCTTTACGAAAAGATCGCAGGGTCTCGCGGTAGCTCGACCGGCATTGGAGTGTTCGTCGACGGGTACTACATCCTTGGGTGGTTCGGCGTCCTGCTGGCTTCCATCATTACGGTCTTTGCCTCCGAGCGTACTCGGCTATCGCGCGTTCGGTGATAGCAAAACGTGCGGTTGTGATGTACCCCCTTGTCTTCATGGGAATCTCTGCGGGGTTGGGTTCGGACGGCTGGTGGCTCAGCAGCAATGCGGGAGCCGTAGTCTATGTGCTGGTGTTCTTGGGGCTATTCCGATTATTCGCAACACCATAACCGCGCTGCGGGCTTCCACGTCCGGCATCTGGGTCATTGCCGGCGCTCTTGGTGTGACCACCGTCGGATTTGTGGTCATTGGCGCGGTGGTCGCTCCCATTTTCGCGCGTGTGGCTTTGCTATATGGGGTCACGCTGCTTGTGTGGCACGCTGCTTGTGTGGCAAGTCTCGGTGTATGGGCAGTCTTGACAGCTTTCGGTTGGGTTCCGGGCGGAGTGGCTCGGGACTGGGGGCAAGTGAGTCTGCAGTGCCGGCGCGGAACCTGCGCACAGAGCCATCATGGATGCATCCGAACGTCATGAGTTAGGGTGCATGACAGCCTATGCGTGTAGTTGTACGGCGTGTGCCCCCGCTTCTGCACCGCTGGACTCTCAAGCGCGCGTTGCTCCAGCAGCGCGCTCAGCTATGCAGTTGCAGACAGAACATCCTCCACGCACCCAACGCGCGTGGCGCGGTTGGTTTGTGCCGATGGTCCTGCTGGTCGGTTACAGCTGTATATGAACGCGCGACATCTCGTTCGCACTGGAGCCCTAATAGTCGTCGGTCAAGTGGCAGTCGCGTCGCTCGGGATCACCGCGTTGCGCCTATATACGAATCTGGCGCCGCCGGATGTCTTTGGCGAATCGAATCTTATATTAAGCGCTCTAGCGCTGGGTCTACAGGTGTTTGTCGCCGGTTTTACGGCGGCGCAGTTGCGCTACTACTCCGAAGCGGAGGCTCGGCGAGCCGGCGATGAGTTTACGCGCGAAGCAATGATCTGGGCGCTGCGCGCAACAGCAGTCCTTGCAGGGCTGATCGTCTTCTCATGGGCCGTTGCGCGGATGATGGGGAAGGTCGTATACACCCCGTCTTTAGTGGCGAGTGGGATCGCGTGGCTATTTGCGATGGTGCTACGAAACGTATTTCTGTGCCGAATTCAGGCAGAGCGCCGCCAGGCTGCATACGCGCGGATTCAAGTCATCGAAGCCCTACTACTATTGGTCGTGACACTAATTGCACTGCGTCTCGCGCCCAGAGTGGAATCGTTCTTGTTAGGACAGACGCTTGCCATCGTGTTGCTTCTGGTCGTCATTCTTATGGGAGAGAAAAGCGCGCGCACCGTCTTCGGGGCACATTCGGCAGCCAATACTGGGTTCCTCTCCAAGGCGTGGTCTTATGGAATGCCCTTCGCCCCAATGTCGGCCTTAAGTTGGCTCGCAAATCTCGGCGATCGCTACACGCTGGCCTTCTTTCTGGGCGCGGACGCAACCGGCCGCTACGTTGCACCTTTTTCTATCGCGAGCCGTGGTCTGAACTTGGTAAGCTCGGCGCTGTGCGATCTCTTTCGCCCGATACTTTTCGATGCGGAGAATCGGCAGGACAATCGCCAGGCCCGCCGCATTTTTGCCAGCTGGATACTCTGCAGCGTCTCACTGAGTACAGCGGGCGTGGCCGTCATTTACGTCGCCGGCACGCTCGTCGCCCGTTTGCTCCTCGCGCCAGGTTATAGAGCCGGCGCCGTTGATATTATGCTTTGGGTGTCGTTCGGATACGCGGTCTTTGGCGTAACCCAGGTACTCGAAAATCGCCTTTTGTCAGTAGGCTATTCTGCGCGGCTGCTCCTTCCCATAGTGTTGGGCGCAGTCGCTAATATTGCCTTTAGCATCGTCCTGATCCGGCGCAATGGAATAGTTGGGGCAGCGCAAGCAACCTGTGCCAGCTTTGTATTTCAGAGTATGGCGACGACAGGGGTTCTACTCCACGCCCTGAGGCGGCGAGGCGTAAGCGGTCCACCGGAGGCGCAAATTTAAGTGGCATGACCAGTGCGCATAGGATGAGGGTGGCAGGAGATTACGAGTCATGGCGAGAAATGACTGTCTCCTTCCTTGGTGTAGATTCCGGCCTCCGGAGCATACACCGTCTCACCTATATCGAAGTCGGCTTCCCGATGCTTGCTGAATATGTAGGCAATTGAAGGAAGATCGAGCGATTACCGTCAAGGCCATCGGTTCATCTTCTCAAGAATGCTTGAAGTGTTTCCATGAAATAAAACGATCGCGGACGATAGACTCCAATCGTTGATTGGGCCGAGATGATCTTAAGAGGTTCGACCAGCGATGCACGCGCCTGTTATTTCGACTAGCTGCCATCGTACCAGCGGCGACTCCTTGCGGAGGCACAGTGATAGACCTTTGTAGCGTGCCGCGACGTATCGACCGGTGAGAGGCCCTACTAATTGATCGGGATTCCACGCGGTCTGAACATATTCAGGCTTCGCCTCGACAATCGAGAAATTGAAATCGTGCTTGGCATGGCCGGGCACGCCTTTCATACCACCCCAGGCCACGGAAAGATCAATCGGAAGCCGAGATATTCGGCTATCGGCCTTGCCTAAAGGATCGATCGCCTTGCCCTCCCAATAATAAGGGAGCGTTCCCGCCCAGAACGACATGATCGTCGCAGTGGGCTGTAGCACCTCGCGCAAAGCAAGCGCCGTGGCAATATTGGTCTTGGCCGCGTCCGCCTGATACACCCAAGTATAACCCACGATCTGCTTAACGAAAGTCGCATTCGTGACGGCGCAAAGAACGAACACGCCGCAAAGAGACTGAATGAATGGAACGGACCTCCGACCATCAGGCAAACGCGCCAACGCTTCCGCGAGATTGATCGCCAGCCCGGTATAAAGCAGCACCAATCCAGGTACCAGTTGCCGCCAATAGACCCATGGATCGCCACCCACGTATATCTGATAGACGACGGACAGGGCGAAAGAAGCGAGGAACGCCGCTCCCATCAGGCGACGCTGCGCGAACAGCGAGAACAACAATGCGGCAACGAAAATGGCGACGCCATAATAGGCGAAAAAGCGCGCAAGAAAACCCAGCCCGTTCGATAGGCGCAGGCTCCAGCTGTAGCCGTCCATTTTCAGCGTATAGGTGTTGGGCAATAAAACTCCATAGAAATGCAGACGCCATGCAAAATGGGCCCAGACCATCGCGACAATCGCCACACTCCCCGCAATCCCGACGACAATCGCCCGTTGCGGCGCCTGCCGCAAGGCATGGACGGCGCAAACGGCGAGCAAGGGCATGAGCACTATAAATCCGTCCGGTCGCGCGAAATACGCGACGGGAACTGCCGCAAGCATGAGTACCAAGCCCCGTACCCCCGCCAGGCGTCCCGTCTCGATCCGCACCAGCACCAACGCCGCACCGGCGGCCAGCGCGGAGAGCAAGGAAACTTCCATGCCCGTAAGCGACCAATACTGTAGCGGATAGAAAGTCGCCATAAGCATGAGGGCAGCGCCAAAAGACAGCGTGCGTGGCGATATCTTGCTTCGCCCATCCACGAGCCATGCTTCGCGCGCTGCGGAAGCGGCCATCGCAATGGTCGCCATCATCAGGCCCATCCCCGTAATCTGTATGGCCAATGGCGCAATATGCTTGCCAAAGAGGGCTATTGTGCCTGCCATGTAAACCGTCCATAAAGGATTGGTATAACCCTCGACAGGCTCGCCCGCGTTCCACACGAGCCCTTGGCCCTCGACCAGATGGAGGGCATAACGCATCGAGAGCATCTCATCGTCGAAGAGAGAGAAGTAGGGGACCCCATCAAACCAGAAAACCGTGCGGTAAATAAAAATTACGGCCCACGTGACAAGAATCACCAACGCGACGACAAAAAAACGATCCGCGGCTAAAATATTCGCGGTCGCCTGAGCCGCCATCGAGAGAACACGTCGGTCAGACAGTTTCATCGAATCAAGTATATCCCGGGCCTCCTTTGAGAGTCGCCCAGAAGTTTATTGCCGAAGATAAGCTCGTAAACTCCCAAATTGTGACGTTACCTCAACTCTGTGCCATCTGCTTGGCGCTCCCGGCATGCCGGGAGCGCCAAGCAGCTGCGAACTCTGCGGGGTCCGATATTCGAGCGCGCTTGCGGCGACCCTGGTTGTAATCCGCGCGGCAGGCGGCGCCGGCGGTGCGAGCCTCGGCGAGTGTACGGAGGCAGTGCTCGTTCAAGCACTCGTCTCGGAACTTGCCGTTGAAGCTCTCGACGTATGCGTTTTGAGTCGGCTTGCCCGCCTCTATCAATCGCAGCTCAATTCAACGCTGATACGCCCAGGTGTCCATGGTATTGCCGGTGAACTCCGGACCCTAATGGGTCCGGATGATTTTCGGCAGCTCGCAAAAGTGCGCTGCCGCATCGAGTACCCGGGTGACATACTGACCGGAGATCCCGCGGTCGACGACAACGTCGACGACCGCCTTGGTGAAATCATCGACGATTGTCAGGTTACGCCGAGCGGACGATCCCATTGGTCCATGATGCATTGATGGATGGTAGAACCTTCCGGGTGCTCACCGTCTTCGATCAATGGAGTCGCTGGAGTCCCATCCTGGAGACGGCCCAAAGCATGTCGGGTAACGCAATGGCCGCCGCACTGGCCAGAGCGTTCGCCAAGCACGAAAAGCCCAGGACAATCACGGTCGATCATGGGACCGATCACCTCACGAGCCCTTGATGACTTGGCATTCCGGCACGGTATAATGATCGATCTCACCGACCCGGGAAACCTAAGGAGAACGGCTTCATCGAATTGTTTAACTGGAGCTACGCGACGAATGAGCGGGTCGATTATAACTTGCATCGACCACACAGCTCGCTGGGTCAACTGACACCCAGGGAGTATCTGAAACGATCAGGAACTGAGGACAAGGAAGCTGCGAATTTCCTGCTTTGAGGCGACCTACTACGGGACCAAGCTCAAAGAACGGACCTTACGAGGCTGAGACTGACAGGCAGGAGACGCGCACCGTGGATGACAGCGGCCGGGTGCAGGTGGATCGATCCTATTACGCAGCCAAACCAGCGGCACCCTGCAGCGAGGTAACCGTGCGCAGCTGCGATCACGACATTGAGATCCGAATGCTGCCGGCGCGCTGCTACGCCGACATCCACGATCCACCCGGCCCAGTCACTTCGAGATCCCAGAGTCGAATCGGATCTTCAACCCCTCGCGCGAGACTGCGAGAATCCTCGGCAAAGTCAGCAAGCATTGCATTAGGCTCAAGCCCCCGTTTCAATGTATGCGGTCGACCGGAGACGCAGGTTGAAGTGGCATGACCACGGCAAATCGCTGATCAATGCGGTCGCAAGACGGCTCGGGACTCGAGTTGTGAATGTGAACTGGGGGCCTCGAGGCATGCGCGACACGTTGCAGAGAGCAAAAGCGCGCGGCTTTTCGCCGGAGCTGATCTTCGACATCGGCGCTTCTAACGGGATATGGACACGCGAGTGCCGGAGCATTTATGGGGAAGCAAGATATGTTCTGGTGGATCCCCTGGAGGGCAACCGCGATGCATTATTGGCAATGGCTAGCAGTGACAAGCGCATCACAGCTTGGTGCGGAGCGACTGGAGCGCAGGCGGGCACACTCGAATTGTACGAACACGGCGATCAATCTAGTTTCTTGTATAGCGAAGACTTTCCAGGCGCCCGAAGGACAGTAGAGGTCACGACCGCAGACTTCATATGGGAATCCCAGAAATGCGTTGCTCCAGTTTTGTTGAAGGCCGACGTGCAGGGCTATGAGCTTGAGGTATTAAGGGGCGCCACCCGATGTCTCGAAGCCACCGAGATGCTTATCTTGGAGGTATCGTTTCGCAGACTCTATAAGGAGGGCGCACTTGCGCATGAGATCATCGCGTATGTCGCCGAAAGGGGTTTTCGAATTTACGATCTGTGCTCCTATGTGCAACGCGCGTCAGATCTCGATCTGATTCAATCGGATCTAGTATTTGTGAAAGAATCATCTTCGCTTTTTGGTTATCAAGGCTGGAAATAGCAGCCCAATGAGGGCTCTGAGCGCAAAGTTGAAGAGGATTCCGCTGGCAGTCGCTGCGAACGCCAGATTGAAAGCGTGGATGGTCGAGCGCGATGCGGCTACGACGCGCCAGCGCTACTCGGCATACGCGAGACCACGAGGCACGATCGTTCCAGAAGGACCGCATCTTCAAGCGGCGTTGACGAGCCGAGTTGCCGACAGGCAGGCGCGCTTGCATTGGCCCAAACCATTGGGCGGTCTACACATATTTCTGACGTTTCCACTTTACAACTGGGAGGCCGTACTTCCGAAGGCTTTGGCCCCATTCGGCCAGGTTTCCATGTATGAATGGAGGTCACACGGTTTCGATAACTTTGCGTCAGATTGGTTGCGGAAGCGCGACGTCATGAACCGGGAATTGCTGCAGGCGTTCCATTCGGCGAATCGCCAGCGCCCAATCGACGTCGTGGTCGCTTATGTCTCCGGCTACACGGTTGCACCGGAAACGCTGCTTGAGATGGCAACTCACGGGGCGATCATCACGAATTTCTGCTTCGACGACAAAATCCGCTGGCCGGGCCCCATGCGGGGGGGTCGATACGCCAGCACGGCCTCGATCGCGCATGCAGTTGACCTGAATCTGACCAGTGATCCCAATGGGATGCTTAAGTACTTCGTACACGGGGGTCTGAGCATGTTTCATCCCGAGGCGGCTGACCCGGATTGGTGCAGGCCGCTCGACATTCCATTCAAGTATGATGTTTCGTTCGTCGGTGCCTGCTACGGTTGGCGCCCCAAGCTTGTGGAAGGACTGCGCCGCCACGGTATCAATGTCATCTGTTTCGGTAAGGGGTGGGCGAATGGTGCGATCAGCAACGAGGATATGAACGGCATCTATGGCAGGAGTCGCATTAACCTGGGTTTTGGCGGAATAGGTTTCTCGAAAAATCTGTTATGCCTCAAGGGACGGGATTTCGAAGTGCCCATGACCGGGGCTCTTTACCTTACTCAGCACAATCCTGAGCTGTCGCTTGTGTTCGACGTTGGTAGGGAAATCCTGACTTACAGGGATATCGAAGACTGCGCGCAAGTCATCCAAGCGACGTTGGACAATCAGCAGGTCGCGGCTGACATTCGCCACGCGGCGCGTGAACGATGTTTGAGGGATCACACATACGTGGCACGATGGACACGCGTGTTCCGGACGCTGGGCGCCATTTCATTCGATCAGAAATGATGGCCACATTGATTGCACTGTGATGTCACGTATGCTCGTGAATCCATCTCATAGCCTTGCGAAGCTTTCTGCCTGAGCGCTAGCGCCCTAGCGTCTGTACTGGTGGTTTTCTCCCACGAATCTGGACTGACATAAACTAGAAAATAGCGGTCGATTACCGTCCCACCAACCCTATGGAGGAGGAGGAGGACCGAATGAAGCGATGTAACCGTCCGGTCTTGGCCGCGTAGCCGCAAGTGGCGGACATGTACATGATGTCACGTAGCAGATAGGCGGACACGTGGCTAGGTGTCCGCGTAGGAGTTACGTGGATACCTCCGTTGATACCAAGACGGACAAGCTCGGTCGGCGAACCGGGCCGCGGCGACGGTACTTGGTCGCGGAGAAGCTGAGCATTCTCGAAGAGACGCGACGGCCCGGCGCATCGATCGCCGATGTGGCCCGCGCACACGGGATTAACCACAACGTGGTGTTTGGCTGGCGGCGCTTGGCCCAGCGAGGGCTGCTGCGTGCCGAGAGCGCCGGGAGTTCCGCATTGGTGCCGGTGAGAGTGGAGAGTCCTACCGTTGTGCCGACTGCGAAGTTGCCCTCGAGCCGCACGGAAGCGGCCGGCAGCATCGAGGTCGAGTTTCCCGGCGGGGTGCGGGTTCGCGTTCATGGTTGCGTCGATGCTAACGCGCTCGAGCGAGTGTTCAAGAGCCTGGCGCGACGATGATCGCGCTGCCTGCGGGCGTGAACGTGTGGCTCGCTGCCGGGGCGACGGACATGCGCAAGGGCTTCGATGGACTCGCCGCGCTCGTGCAGACGCACCTTGCCGAAGATCCATTCGGCGGGCAGCTCTTCGTCTTTCGCGGCCGCGCAGGGGACCGAGTGAAGATCCTATGGTGGTCGGGAGATGGATTTTGTTTGTTCGCGAAGCGGCTCGAGCGCGGTCGCTTCGTGTGGCCGCAAGCCACGCACGGTACCGTCGAGCTGAGTGCCGCGCAACTGTCAATGCTTCTGGAAGGGATCGATTGGAGGCGCGTCGAGCGCACGTACGATCCGCACGTCGCGGTGTAGAAAGGCCTTATTTCATAGGCTTTAGCTCTCGCTAGATACAGCTGAGCTTGATATAATGGCGCATGCCTGAAGCGGCAGATCTTCCGAACGATGTCGAAGCCCTCAGGGGCATCATCCTCGAACGCAGCGCCCAGCTCGAAGCCGCCGAAGCGCTCCTGCTTTTCAAGAACCTCGAGCTCGAGAAGCTGCGCTTCCAGATCGCCTACTTGAAGCGCATCAAGTACGGCCGTTCCTCCGAGCAGCTCGATCGCGAGCTCGTTCAGATGCAGCTGTCGATCGAGGACTTGGAGGCGAGCCTTGCCGCCAAGCCCGCCCAGGTGCGACCGGCGCCGAAGCCGCCCGCCGAGAAGCCGGTGCGCCGGCCGCTGCCCGAGCAGCTGCCCCGGGAGCAGATCGTGCACGAGAACCCGTGTGCGTGCCCCGCCTGTGGCGGGGAGCTGCGAGCGCTCGGGGAGGATGTCTCCGAGATACTCGAGTACGTGCCGGCGCGCTTCAAGGTGATCCGCCATGTGCGGCCGAAGCTCTCCTGCAGCGCTTGTCAGAAGATCGTGCAGCCTGGCGCACCGAGCCGGCCGATCGAGCGGGGCCTTGCCGGTCCTGGACTGCTCGCGCACGTGCTGGTGTCGAAGTATTCCGATCACTTGCCGCTGTATCGCCAGAGCCAGATCTTTGCCCGCGAGGGGATAGATCTGGACCGATCGACCCTTGCCGACTGGGTGGGCGGTGCCAGTGCGCTCCTCGAGCCTCTGGTGAACGCGATCGGCCGCTACGTCCTCGGGGCCCATAAGATCCACGGCGATGACACTCCGGTGCCGGTGCTGTGTCCGGGCCGTGGCACCACCAAGCAGGGGCGGCTGTGGACGTACGTACGCGATGACCGGCCGGCGGGAAGCCAGGATGCACCGGCGGTGTTCTTCCGCTATAGCCCGGATCGCAAGGGAGAGCGCCCTCGGGCGCACTTGGCGAGCTTCACCGGCGTGCTGCAAGCGGATGCTTATGCCGGCTTTGACCGTCTCTACGGCGAGAAAATCCAGGAGGCGGCCTGCTGGGCGCACGTGCGCCGCAAGTTCTACGACATCCACGTCTCGCTCGCCTCGCCGATCGCTCTGGAAGCGCTCGAGCGGATCGGACGGCTCTACGAGATCGAAGACGATGTCCGCGGTCGACTGCCCGATGAGCGACGCGTGGTGCGCCAGGCGCGCGCGGGACCGCAGCTTGAGTCCCTGCACGAGTGGCTGCACACGACAGCCACCACGCTGGCGAAGAAGAGCGAACTTGCCAAGGCGATCCGCTACGCGCTCTCGAACTGGGTCGCGCTGACGCGCTACCGCGACGACGGCCGACTCGAGGCCGACAACAACGCTGCCGAGCGCTCGCTGCGTGCCGTCGCCTTGGGGCGCAAGAACTGGCTCTTCGCCGGCTCCGACGACGGCGGAGAGCGGGCCGCGGCGATTTACACGCTCATTGGGACGGCGAAGCTCAACGCGCTCGATCCGGAAGCCTACCTGCGTCAGGTAATCGGGCAGATCGCCGAACATCCGATCAATCGCATCGAGGAGTTGCTTCCGTGGAACGTACACCTCGCCTCCCCGGCGACCACAAGGCTGGCGGCCTGACTTCCTCGACGTTCTCTAACATCGAGTGGCTCATCGCAAACCACGGCAGCATCACTATCGGTGACATCGGTGCCGACGTCGGGTGCGTTGCTGCGGCTGCAGACTCTCACCTGTGTTACGCGATGCTCGCTCAACGTGACGGGGAGAACCTACTCGAGCTCTTGGGTCGACTGGACCGCGCCATCGAGACGGCGGCGGAAAGCAGCATCACGGTCGACGAGGTCAATCCGCCAGGTGGGTTCAAGCCGGCACCAAGACGCAAGTCAAGACGGCCCTGAGCGGACGGTTACGAAGCGATCGAGATTCAGCCAGGAGCAAGTCATGATATTGGCTGCCGATTGGCCCCAATAAAGTTAGTAGTTGCGAAGAATTCGTCGCTTTCCCGATAGCGTTCAATGCTCTCTAGACCCAGGGGAGTTATTCGGTATATTTCGAAGCCATTGTCATCGAAAAAATACCAGAAGTCTTGAAAGAACGTTCTTGTGTCTATGTTGCAACCGCCGAACTCAAACTGAAGAACACTGGTTGCTCGAATAGCCTCCCCAAATCCCTGCAAAGCGGCGAGCTCGTGGCCTTCAATATCCATCTTCACAATATCGATATTCCGCCGATGAAGTTGCTCATTCCAATATTCCTCAAATCGTAGAGTGGTTACAGTTTCTGAAAAGTCAAATTCAATACCGAAGTGGTCAAGTTTTCTCTTAATCAGACTACCTAATCCAGATCCAGGTTTGTCGGAAAACAGAGTTGCGGACCCAACTGAATTTGAAACGGCATATGGTACGAGCGTTACATTGTTGTCGGCGGAAAAGCGCGTTTTTAGCTTATCAATATTTGTAGAGGACGGTTCAAACATGTGTATTTCGAGGTCTGGAGTCTTTGTCAAAAGTTCTGCCGTGTAATCGCCGATATTTCCGCCAATATCAATTGCAAGCCGAGGACGTCTCCCCAATACTCTGTGGACAAGGTTCACTTCCTGTTTAATGGTTGAGGTGCCGTAGCCTTTCCCTTGTGCATGCGCTGAAGTGCGCTCCACTAAGTTACTTAGTCGAAAGAGGAAATGCGCGGACGGACGTGTGAAGCGTTTTGCCATTATGACCTGCACCCAGATTTAGTGCCGGGGATAAGCTCGTAAAGTCCTGGGTTTGTTCTTGGTCCCGCTTTTGTCCGATCTAGAGCTGGAAAATCGCGCCTTCGTGGTCCTCATGTCCTGACCGTTACAGATACTCCGTGGACGTCAGGTGACACAGTGAGCTGTGCGGGCGATGGAGGTTGTAATCGATCCGCCACGCCTCGATTTTGCTCCTCGCATCCTCGATCGACAAGAATTGGGGAGGATGCCCGCGCGGGTGACTGGTGGCTTCACGGGGTGGTGTATTGGCGGTGTGGGAGCAATAAGATAAAAGGGGAGCTTCATTACACCGACTCAGCTGTCCCAGTCTGGGCCGTGAGACGCATTTCGTCGCTTGCCGAGGTCGTAAGAGCTTGATTGATCGCCCGAACGAAGCAGCCAATGCTGCAACGATCGAGTCGCGCCGAAAAGTTGGACAGCGCACGGGCGTTGCTGTCCGTCAGCGAGGCTGGTGGCCAAGGGCGCAATTGCTTCGGCCATGCTTCCGGCGATTGGGTGTAGCGGTTTTTGGTGCCCATCTCTTTCTCGGACTCTTTGCGCTCGAATTCGCATCTTTCGTCGCTCCGAGTGCATGGTGGTGGCTCGCGCCGTTTTGCATCGTCAGTCTGACGATGCTCGGGTATCTTGTCTACCGCACCCTAGCGGCAGAGCCGGCCGGAATCCTGTACGAGAGTGGACTATTTCTTGCGATTTCCTGCGCGGTGTATTACGCCTTCGGACCGTTGCTGTTCGTCATCGGCCCGGCGGAGGCCGCCGACTTCTCGAGATCCTGGTATTGGGTCAATGCAACGCAGTCCATGTGGCTGATGGGACTCAATTTCATCGGTATTGGATTGACGGGACTTGCGTATTGTTTCTCTAGATTTCCGTCTTTGGCCAATGTGGCGGATGCGGCGGCGCGGCGATGGGCAAGAGTGTCTCCGGTGCGAGTCTTCGTCGTGTTCCTCCTCATCGGCATGGTAGCGAAGTATCTGTTCGTGGTGCCGTTCGAACTGAGTCTGACGGAGAGCGTTCCGGCCGGGGCAATCCATGAGTTGGCGAGATTGCTTGTGATCGCAATACTCGTCGGCTGGATCTACAAGGATGTCGGCCCACGGTGGATCGGCGTGCTAGCCAAGCTACTGCTCCTGACCGAAGTGACAACCGGACTCCTGATGTTCAACAAGACCGAAGTTCTCATTGTCATCATCGCGGCTGGGCTTGGGAACTATTTTCGCCGGCGGCAGCTGCGCAATCTATTATTCACTGTATTGGTGGGTTTCGTGATTTACGCGCTGATCGGCCCTATGATCGACTTCGGCAGGAACGAGTTGGTCTATCGAGGAAGAGGTCAACCTGCGCCCGCCACCCTCACGCAGCGCTTCGACATTGCCGTCACTTACTTCACCGGCGGCGAATCCCATCACAGACAGCAAGAGATCGCCGGATCGTGGTGGTCGCGCCTGAATTACCTGTCGTCTCAGCAGGCCGCCGTGGACTTGCATGATCAGGGGCGCGGCAGCGGCGATCTGGGTCGCGCCATGTGGATCTTCGTCCCAAGGTTGGTATTTCCTGGCAAGCCGATCATGAGTAATGCCGGCGAGGATCTGTACGAGAAGGTCACAGGGTTTCGCGGTAGTTCGGTCGGCGTCGGAGTGTTCGTCGACGGGTACTACATCCTGGGGTGGTTCGGCGTCCTGCTGGCCTCCGTCACTTACGGTCTTTCCCTCCGAGCCTACTCGGCTATCGCGCGTTCGGTCGTAGCAAGGCGCGCGGTTGTGATGTACCCCCTCGCCTTCATGGGAATTAGTGCGGGCTTGCGTTCGGACGGCATGTGGCTCGTCGACGTTGCGGGACCCGTCATCATCGTGCTAGTGCTCTTGGGGCTATTTCGATTATTCGCAAGACGTTGACCGCGCCGCCGGTTTCTACCTGGTCTATTTGTATATTGTGGATAAAAATGCCCCGTCTGTTTGCAGCTGTCATATGTAGACGAGGAGTTGTACCGGCAAGTCCGTGGGCGTCGCCAGCACCTGCGCAATACAATCCGCCCGGCATTGGGAGTCGCTGATACAGATTTGGTAGTTCTCACCGTCGGCAAAGTGAGCGAACGAAAACGTACGGGGGATATTCTCGACGGTGCTGCGCTGCTCAAGTCGTTGGATCCGGCCAATCGGATCCGCTTTATTGTTGCAGGCGACGGTACAGATCTGGCGGCAATCAAGATGCGCGCCGAGGCAGAAGATCTCCCTGTAACATTTCTGGGCTTTGTAAATGTCGACCAGTTAAGCGAGGTATACGCGGCCAACGTTCGGACGGATACAGTTGACAGCGCTTTTCATACAGGTCGAGCCTCATTAATCTTCCCCGCAGGCAGCTATAATTGCTATCGTGGTGCGACGACGAAATGCTACCCTAACGCGTCTGCGAAATTGACGACCTTAGCTATCGCTACAAGGCTCCTTCCGCACCTCCAATAGTATGGATAAGTTACTTATTCCCAATTCGTCCGTAGCCATATCGCGATTGGGATTTGGCTGTGCCCGCATTTTCGGTGGCAGAGAGCTACGACAAGCAGCGGCGCTCATTTAAGCTGCCATTAGCTGCGGCATTAGGCACTTCGACACGGCACCAGCCTATGGTTCGGAGAGCGTCCTCGGAGAGGTTATTGGCGATGTCCGCGACATTACGATAGCGACAAAAATAGGAATACCTCGCTACACGAGACCAAACTCCGCTGCAAAAAGAGCGTTTGGTCCACTATACCGAGGCACTATACGTCCACTTCTTGCCCACGTACCGGCCGTCAAGTCCAGACTACTTCGACTTGCGGCGAAGCCAGTCCTGACAAGTGCGCCGATCGTCAAACGGCAAATTCATCGGGACGAAGTATTACGCGAGGTGGAGGAGAGTCTGCGTCGCTTGCGCCGCACGGCAATCGACTTGTATCTGCTACATGAGCCCGAAGCTATTGAGATTACGGATGAACTCCGTGACGTCTTTCTCTCACTTCGGAACGATGGAGTCATCAAAGCCTTTGGCCTTGCGTTCGGCGCATTGCCGAACGACCCTATCTCGTTTGGTACGGTGGTACAGTGCAGGTTTTCGCGCGACTCTCCGACCTTTCCCAGCCATGACAAGATTCGAATCTACCATGGGGTGGTACGGTTTGGACTGCAGAGTCACATTAAAGACAATATACACGTGAGCGCGGGAAATTTGATCGCGCGAGCGTTGGAGAGGCATCCTGCCTCGGCTGTTATCTTCTCTGCCAGCTCTAAGCACCAAATACATCAGATATCGGAGATGTGCCGCGGAGTGGTATGAGGACCGCACCTCTAATTCCTATCCCGCGGCCACGAAATGCTACACTAACGCTTCTGGGAAATTGACGGCGATGATGGCGAGACCGCTGGTCTTGCCTCTCTCAAAGGCCGACATATTCAGGCCCAAATAAGCATGCTGCTTGACGCTAATCTTACGGAGGACGTGCCCGGTGACTTATCATCGGAACTCGTCATCATCGGCGCCGGAACCGTCGGCCTTTATTTGGCAGCCGCATTAGCGGAGGCCAAAAAGGCCTCCAACATAATCCTTGTAGAGGCTGGCCCGAGAGTTGCAAGTACCTCTCTGAATTCCTTTACATCGACGAGCGTCGGAAAGCCGCATGAGGGCGTGCATCTTGGCCGAGCCGCAGGTCTTGGCGGGACAAGTTCGCTTTGGGGCGGACAACTTGCTGAATTCAGCCACGCAGACCTTGAGCCACCCGGTGCAGTTTGGCCGCTCTCATACGAGGAGTTGCAAAAGCACTATCGAGTCGTATACCAGCGCCTCGCCATCGGAAGCCCGGCGTCAATGGCTTTCTATCGACAGAAGTTCGGTGGCGAAACTGAGGCGCCCGGATCAGTCGAGCGCTTTTTCACTTACTGGCTCCATCAGCCAAATTTTGCCACCCTATACAAAAGCTTAATTCAATCGGACCCGTCAATCCGTATCATAGTAAATCTTACTGCCAATGGTTGTGAATTCGACGGAGAGAACGCTCGATTTCTTCACTGCAAATCAGCCAGCGGCCGGAACCTAAGGATAAGATCAAAAAGATTCGTCTTTGCTTCCGGAACCGTCGCCACCAGTCGGTTTTTCCTCTCAACACAGAGGGATGGCAGGGTTCCTTGGGCCTCTAACGACAATATCGGACTCTACTTTCAGGATCATTTGGGTGGCAAGATCGCAAAGGTGTCAATCCTGGATGAAAAGCGCTTCAGAGACTATTTTGAAAATGGCTGGGTCAATGGCATTAAACTGCAGCCCAAATTGACGCTATCACGCGCACTTCGGCAGTCATTGCCAAGCGGGGCTTGCGGTATCTTCGCCTTTGATTCAAGCGTCTCGGAGAACGTTGGGAACATTAAGAGAACGATTCGCGGACTTCGGTCAGGCTTGGCATTTTCGTCAGCCACATCTCGTATAAACGACGTTTTCGCTGTTGGCCGTTCACTGCTCCCAATCGTTTCACGGTACGTGCGAAATCGGAGGATTTTCGCGCTGTTTGACCGCAGCGTTATGTTCAATGTGCAGGCGGAGCAGATTCCCATCGCAAGCTCCAGGATCCGATTGCAAGATGCGGATCGCGCGATGGATGGTCTGGTCCCTGTCGCTGTCGATTGGAGGTGTGATGGAAGAGAAATCGATGCGATATATCAACTCGCCGCTGAGTCGGATGCGTATCTGAGAAGCCGTGGACTTGCCGAGCTGAGTATTGATCCTGCCCTTCAAAGGCGGGACGTGGCTTTCATAGATAGCTTAGGTGATACATACCACCAATGCGGCGGCATTCGAATGTCGGCATCGCCTGGCACGGGCGTCGTCACCAGCGACTGCCGGGTCTGGGGCACGAGTAATGTTTGGGTGGCAGGGGCGGCGGTCCTTCCGTCCTCGAGTCACGCTAACTGCACGTTAACGGCCTTAGCTATCGCTACGAGGCTCCTTGCAAGTATCCAATAACCATGGATAGGTTGCCTATTCTCAACGCCGGCGTAAGCGTACTTACGGCAAATTTTTCCAGGTTTACTGCAGTCAAATACCGCCGAGCTGCGTCCACCACGCCCGGCGCACCTTGGTTCCGTAGTGCGGAGCGAGTGCGCTGCTCCCCATTTCCAATGATCAACCGTGGCGTCCAATAGGCAAAGTATGAAGCGTGCGGGTCACGAAGTAAGCATTTTGTTCGTTGGCGAGAGTTGGAACGGCTCTTCTGCCCGATCGATGCGAGAAGCGCTGTCGCGATGCGAAGGCGTTGAGATTGACGATGTATGCGAGGATCATTACCTTCCGAAGCATCGCAGTATCCAGCTGCGAGCGATCAATCGTGCACTTAGGTCATTCCATCGCAAAGAGTTGGAGATCGCGGTCCAAAGCAAATTGGAAAGCCTCGAGCCAGACGTGTTGATTGTCTACAAGGGCACCGGCGTCAGCAACGATTTCATCCAGAAGGCAAAGACGAGAGGTGTGTTTACGGTCAACGTATTTCCTGACCATTCGCCGAATGCTTACGGCGATGCGCTTCGCATGGCGATGGGATCGTATGACTTGGTTATCTCGACCAAGCCATATCATCCAGATGCATGGTGTAAGACATATGGTTACACCAATCGGTGCGTCTGCGTTCCGCATGGCTACGATCCAGCCGTACATCTATGGGATGAGCCGCCGCGTGAACAGCCGTTCGACGTAGTCGTAGCGGCGAATTGGAGGGAGGAATATGATCAGCTTCTCCGAGGCTTTGCGCGAGCAACGTCGAACGTTCGCTTAAAGGTTAGGGTCGCCGGCCCAGGATGGACGACCCGAAAAACTAATTTTCCCGAAGACTGGGAGTTTCTTGGTCCTATGCACGGCAGGAGCTACACGAAGTTCTTGCGAGATGGAAAGATCGCCATAGCGCCAGTCCATACACGTGTCGTGATTGCCAACCAGCGTCAGCCGGGCGATGAGGACTCGACGCGCACCTATGAGCTGGCCGCGGCACACTGTTTCTTCCTCCACAAGCGGACATCTTTCGCTCGTATTGTGTACGACGAGGCCAGCGAGGTCCCCATGTGGAACGACTCCGAGGAGCTGGCGTCCTTGGTGATGCACTACCTACCGCGGGAATCTGAGCGGCGCGCCTTTGCCGCGGCTGCCCATGCACGCGCAGTGCCAGACTACTCGATTCCATCTCGTGCCCTACAAGTGCTCGACCATGTTCGGCAGGCCCGAAATGCAAGGCTTACTCGATGACCGATGGGGGTTACGAGGCTTATCGAGACTGGAAGGGGTGGGCATCCGAGGATTTTGGCAAGTGTAATGCGGAGTCCGCGGTTTACTTCGCCAAGGAACTCGGACGCTGTGGATTTCCATCGTTAGCGAATGTGAGGGTTATTGAGCTGGGGTTTGGTAACGGTGCGTTTGCCGCGTGGGCAAGCGCGGCGGGCGCTCGCTACCTGGGCGTTGAGGCCATACCAGACCTAGTGCAGACAGGGCGCGACGCTGGGTTTGATGTAGCTCTTTCAGGTCAGCCACTGACGAGGGTGGCAGGCAGCACTTCAGCGGACCTGGTGGTCGCGTTCGATGTGTTCGAGCACCTCGAGGCCGGAGTTCTGCGACAGACGCTGGAGGACTGTCGTGAATGTCTGCGTAAAGGTGGCCGCGTTGTCGGGCGCGTTCCTTCGGGGGATAGTCCGTTCGCGCGAGCGGTCCAGCACGGGGACTTGACGCATAGAACTGTGCTCGGTTCCTCCGCCATTCGGCAGCTGGCCGGATGGACAGGATTTACGGTAGCATCTGTTCGTTCCCCGGTGCTGCCGCTGCACGGTGGTGGGGCAGCCTCTTTCCTAAGACGAATGCTGGTGTCCACGACACGCGCTGTGGCGTATCCCGTGATCACGAAAGTACTGATGGGCGGCGGTCACCCTGTCCTTACGCCCGACCTTCTATTCGTCTTGTTAAAGCCATGAGTAGTCCATTTGCAAACTCCAAGAATACTCAATGGTCGAAACGATACCAACGCCAGAGCGTTACTAAGGCGACGAAGCGATCGTTCTTCAATCATGCACAAAATCTTCAAAACACAGCCTTTTCAGTAACCTGCTAGTGAAGCGCGACCGCGAATGTGACAACAGGCCCATCCAGATGGCCGTAGTTGTATCGCATCCGATCCAGCACTTCGTTCCATTCTACAGAGCGCTTTCGAAAGTAGAGGGATTGTCGGTCACTGTGCTCTATGCATCAAAGATAGGCTTGCAGCGCTACTTTGATCGCGACATGAATACTGACATTGAGTGGAGCATGGACTTGCTCTCGGGTTATCAGCACAAATTCCTACCAGAGGCTGACGCTATTACCCATACGAGTGCGTGGTCCGTGTTCAACCCAAGTATCAGGACCGAGTTGAAGACCCTGGATCCGGAGGTCGTGCTCATATACGGATATGCCCATCGTACAGCGCGGATGGCGCTCAGATGGTGCGTCAAGACGCATACGCCTGCGATCATGATTTCGGACAGCGAGCTACGAGCGCGTCGTGTGCTTATGAAACGTGCCGTCAAGGCATTGATTGTGCCGCGGATGCTTAAGAAGTTCTCCGCATTTGTCACGGTGGGCGACTGTAATGAGGATTACTACGCCCATTACGGCGTTTCTCGAGAACGAATGTTCAGGTCGCCCTTCACGATAGACGAGGAGTTGTACCGGAAAGTCCGTGCGCGTCGCCAGCACCTGCGCAATACAATCCGCCCGGCATGGGGAGTCGCTGATACAGATTTGGTAGTCCTCACCGTCGGCAAAGTGAACGAACGAAAACGTACGGGGGATATTCTCGACGCTGCGGCGCTGCTCAAGTCGTCGGATCCGGCCAATCGGATCCGCTTTGTTGTTGCAGGCGACGGTGCAGATCTGGCAGCATTGAAAATGCGCGCCGAAGCGGAAGACCTCCCTGTAACGTTTCTAGGCTTTGTAAATGTCGACCGGTTAAGCGAGATCTACGCAGCCTGCGATGTGCTTGCGCATCCCTCATCGAGAGATCCACACCCGCTCGTGATGTCTGAGGCTGCGTGTCTTGGCCTTCCATTGGTCGTGAGCAGCCAAGTAGGCGCGGTCGGACCTACGGATATTGCCCGCCAGGGGGAAAATGCGATTGTTTTCTCCGTGGGCGACACGCCGGCGATGGCAAGAGCGCTCAAGGAATTGGGGGATAATCCGGAACATTTGACATATATGGGTCGCCGATCGATCGCTATTTTTGAGGAACTGGACATGGAGCGGAGCGTTCAGGGGTTGTTGGAAGCTGCAACCTATTGTGTTCAACGCTCCGCCAACAAATTCCGATGATTACCGAGATCGCAGCCAGCAGGTTATCAAAGAGAGTGCGCATGCAAAGAACGAACTGCGGTGCGTTAGGGTGCGTCGGGTATGGGTCCTGGCCGCACAGGGCTGGGTTCAGAGGTTCTGAATCAAGTCTTGAATTCTTGCGACGGTCGGTCCGCATTTGGCCGTGAACTTATAGTGTGTCCGTGAGAAGCGACATGAGTAGGAGGTCAGCATCAGATTTACGATGATCAAACATCCGTTTCTAGTTTGGTCTACAAAAAAACTGATCTTGGGACGGGCATAGACATTTTCATACCGAGAGAATGGAGAATAGGGCCAGTCGCCAAGAGAGTTTGTGCTGCAGTTACTTCGCCAGCGATCAGGGAACATTTCTTACGCGCCAAGTGCCCCACGGCCAATTTCGGCTGACGCCGCGCACTACACCGGCGCATTGCGCTGGTGACGTGGCTTGTCATTAAATATGTCATTGGCCAAGTGTACTTTGGCCACTTTGGCCGCCGTGTCCCGCTGGATCAGAACTGCACCGTCGTGCTCCCCCCAACAAGTGGCCCGTCTGCATTAAGTCAACGCGGCGACGCATGATGCATAGACGTCTGCGACCGAAATGCGGCGGATGCATTCTTTCTTCCGGTCCTCGCATTTCAGTTTGCCGCAGCCCATACACTCAATGACGGTATAGTGAACCCGCTTGTTTTGGTTGAGCGGAAACCATACTCCGGGCAGGTCGCGCGAAGAAGAAATAGCCACGATCGGCACGTTTACTGCCGCAGCCATATGCATCGGACCGCTATTATGGCCAACGAATAGCTTAGCGTCCGCTAGCACCGCCGCGCTCAGACGCGGCGGCAGACGGCCGCAGAAATTGTACGACTGCCGCGGCCATTTCTGCATCAGCTTTTCCGAGTCAGCGTGTTCATCCGAGGCCCCAATCAACACCAGGCGGTCTATGTTGCGGAGTTCGGCCAATTGGCTTACGAGTTGCGACCATTTTTCGATGCCCCAGTCGTTGACTTCCACTTTGGTCCCGATACTGACCACCAGCATGCAGTCCGAGGTGCCGCCAAGCAATTCGCGAGCTTCGGCGCGCTCGGCATCGCTAAGCTCAATGGACAGATCCTGCGGTTCCTTCCGGAGGGTATGCGTCAATAGTGGGACACCTCGAGCTAGGCGATCCGCCTCATGTTCATACAACTTCGAATTCGGCAATAACCTGACGTTCTGTGCCGTCGCACCGGTACGCAAACCGATGACGGGGACTCTGGCCAACCAGAAAAACAGGCGGTCACGCCAAAGCTGCGCAGCGTTGCGCGGAGGCATGAGGTAGTACAGCGCGTCCAGGTTCAGGCTTCGAAACAGCCGGTACTTGTCCTTTATCGACTGCCAATCAGAACCCACTGGATAGAAGTGAAATTCGTCAAACAGGGACCCCGGAAGTATGCTCGCAGGTCCCGCCAGCTTCTGGATGCGTTGCCCTTGAATGTTGCATACCAGAACCAGCGCGTCAGCAGCGTGCGCTGCTCTAAGTTGACGGTAGAGTGGCAAGGCGATCAGATGATCGCCCAGGGACCCAGTCCTCAGAATGCCGATACGGCGACTCATCGGTACCGCAAAGTGCGCTTATGCATTTCAAGCGATCGCGGGCCGACCGCGTCGATCAATAGGGCATCTCTGGCATATTTCTGACCTCGAAGGCCCATATCCAGAAGTCTGGCACGCTTTGCAGTAGATAGCTCGATCAATGCTTGCTTCAATTGACGTAGCTTGCGCTCAATATTCCAACCGAATTCCTGCTCTAATACGACAGTCCACGGCGTGCCCGTGGTCGCAATCACCGAAACACCGCGGATCAGCGCCTCCGTCACGGCATTGCCAAAATTCTCAATGTATGTCGGCAATACAAACACTGCGGCACGCTGGAACAGCACCTCACGCTCTGCATCATTGACATGCGCGTGAATCTCGACGTTTTGAGCGCGACGATCCGCGCAATATCTCTTCAGGTGACTGCTATATTGTTCCGCGCCGCTGCCGACAATCACCAATTGCCGGTCTTCGGGACGGACTTCGTTTCACACCCGCAGTAGAATATCCAAGCCCTTCTTTCTGCGTATGCGGGATAAGAACAGTAGCGGTCTCCGATCGCTTGATCTCCTTTGGGATTAGGAACGTTACTGGCTCGGGCCAATCGAGCGCGTTCGGTACGACAGTATTCGGCACTTGGGAGCAATCCAGACGATGCACATTCTCAGGTTCCATGTCGCTGTCGTATGAATGCCTGCTGCGCAAGCTAGAATTCTCCCTCGATAAGTCTTCAAGGCGAACCGCTTGCGGCCGGATCGGCGGGTCAGCCAGTAAAGATCGAATATACCATGGGGCCTGCAATGTACGGGATCCCGTGGCCTTGGCCAACACAGTCATTGGCTTGGGAAAACAGGTCGATTGCAGCTCGCAACTGGGGTGCGGATCGAGTTCCGGATGAGGGATGCCAAGCCCCGAGGTTTTAACCGTTGGTGGCGCGAGGTCATGACTTATGTCACCGACCGTCTGGATGATCGCGGCTTTCGGGGAGGGGGGTGGATGCCATGCGGGTCGAGAACCACTGGATGCCCGACTACGCGCGTAACTGAACCATCACCGCAAGGTCGACATGCCTTGCGCGCTATCCGGAGTGAACGCACGATGGTTCGCGCCTGGCGTGGAGCCTCGATTGGCCGGCCGACGCCGGATTCTCTGCATTAGTCGACTCGACGACTTCGGCCCATTACTGGAGGCTTATGTGCAATTGCCCGACGCATTTCCTGCGACGAGCCGTCTGCTGCTCGCCGGCCCAGTCGGGCCAACACCGGGCTGGCAACGGGTGGGGAAAATTGGATGATTATTGACACCGACTTCTGAAAAGGGTGTAAAGACGCTAGTGTGCGGCTTCATTGCGGCATTTGGGAAAGGCAAGATAGTGCTGGACAGTACTGCGCTGCGGTGCGCTATGGAGCGTATGCGCCGTCGCGGTCCCGACGACGAAGGCACTTGGCATGGGGAGGGCGTGGTCCTCGGGCATCGGCGCCTCGCCATCCTGGATCTCGATCCCCGGGCCGCCCAGCCGATGCAGTCGAGCTGCGGCCGGTTCGTAATCGCCTTTAATGGCGAAGTCTATAACTTCCGCGCATTGCGGCGTGACCTCGAGGCTCGGGGCGTCGTGTTTCGCACGACCTCCGACACGGAGGTCATCCTGGCCCTGTTTGCGGCCGAGGGCGAGGCGATGTTGCCGAAGTTACATGGCATGTTCGCGCTCGCGATCTGGGACTGTATCACAAGGCGTGCCTTTATCGCTCGGGATCCATACGGCATCAAGCCGCTCTACCTGACCGTAGCTTCGGGAACGGTGTTGGTCGCGTCCCAAGTCAAGGCGCTGATGGCAACCGGCAGAGTTTCCTGCGAACCTGATCCACGCGGCCAGGCGGGATTCTGGATGCTTGGCAGCGTACCGGAACCGTACACATGGTTTCGGGGAATCCGTGCGCTGCCGGCAGGGCACTGCGCTTGGATCGAAGAAGGCCGGCTAGGTCCGACGCGCTGCTGGTACGACATTGGCGAGGCTTGGCGGAGTGTCGGCGGGCTGAATACTGCGGAGGAAGATGCCGTGGAGCAAGTTCGGGCAGCGCTTCAGGAATCCGTCGCCCGACATCTAGTGGCGGACGTGCCGGTGGGGGTTTTTCTTTCCGGCGGAGTCGATTCCGGCGCGCTAGCCGGCTTGATGGTGGAGGCTGGCGCGCTGGAACTGGAGGGCGTGACCATTACCTACGACGAATTTGCCGGTCGTCACGAGGACGAGGCGCCGGTGGCTGCCAGGCTGGCCGCGCACTACGGAATTCGGCACACCGTACGACGCGTGACCCGTGACGAGTTCCTCGGCGACCTGCCTCGCATTCTCAGTGCCATGGATCAGCCGAGCATAGACGGTATCAATACGTGGTATGCCAGCAAGGCGGCGGCCGAGCGCGGCCTAAAAGTGGTGGTTTCTGGCGTGGGTGGTGACGAACTATTCCAGGGCTACCCGAGCTGTCGTCAGTTGCCACGACTAGTGGCCGCTTGGGCTCCACTATCGCGGGTGCCAGGTGCGATGAGGCTCGCCAACGCCGCTGCCCGACTCCAGGCGCAGCGCAGCGACAACGGTCGCTGGAAGTACGCGCCGCAATGGGCGCGCACGATTGCCGGCGCCTGGTGGTTACGTCGCAGTGTCTGTAGCCCCGATGAACTAGTGGCGCTGATGGGTCCTGAACTCGCCGCCATGGCACTTCGAGACTTCGAAGTTAACCATTGGGTACAGACCATGACTGGGCCATTACCAGACAATTCGCGGCTGGCGCTCGGCCAAATCGAATCGATGAGCTATCTGCGCAACCAGCTGCTGCGCG
The DNA here is from genome assembly GCA_013289615.1 of Gammaproteobacteria bacterium. Lineage (GTDB taxonomy): Bacteria > Pseudomonadota > Gammaproteobacteria > Steroidobacterales > Steroidobacteraceae > FEN-1191. Next base: position 100,228 of record JABCZO010000002.1, on the reverse strand, counting down.
ACAGCGACTGGGCGAGCATGGATCACAGCGTGGAACTGCGAACGCCTCTCGTTGATGCCTTTCTTCTCCAGCAGGTACAACCGTGGCTTCAGTCATTCTCGGATTGGCCTAACAAGAAATTACTGACTGAGGCGCTTACGAATCCGCTGCCCCACTCAATAGTCAACCGCAAGAAAACTGGTTTTGGTATTCCGGTGAATAGCTGGTTGACGGAGGTGCCTTCAACTAGAAGAACTCGGCCTGTGGTCCGATCTGCAATTGGCGTAGCAACTGGGTGCTATCAAACAAGCTTATGAAGCGGCGCATCCTGCTGACGACAAATTTCTATCTTCCCGGTTATCTTGCTGGCGGACCGGTTCGGTCGATCGCGGGCTTGGTGGAGTCACTGGGTGATGAATTCGAGATCCTGGTTGTCACTTCGGATCGCGATAGCACTGCGCCTAATCCATATAGGGGTGTGCAGTTGGACGCATGGAATAAGGTAGGCAAGGCGTACGTCCATTACATGCGCCGGCGTTCTCAGACCATCCGAGGTATAGCCCGACTCTTGAGAGAGACACCCCATGATATCTTGTTCTTGAATAGTTTCTTTTGCCCACGATTTTCGATAATCCCCTTGATGGTGATGCGGCTAGGGTTGGCGCCCAAGCGTCCCGTCCTGATAGCGCCTCGGGGTGAGTTCTCGAACGGAGCCTATCGACTAAAGAGCTGGAAGAAGCGACCTTTCACCGGCATTTCAAGAATATTGAGACTCCACCGGGGCGTGCGCTGGCACGCATCGACCGCCCAGGAGGCCGATGACATCCGTCGTGTGCTGGGCGTGCCCAACACCCAGATCACCGTTGCGCGCAACCTTGTTGCACCAGCAAGGCCTGTCACGGGCTCTGCGAGGAACGCGCGCCCGAAAGATGCCCCGCTCCGCGTCTGCTTCCTCTCGCGTATTTCACCGATGAAGAACTTGGACTTTGCTTTGCGGGTGCTCACGCAGGTAAAGATTCCGGTATTGTTCAGAATCTACGGGCCGCAGGAGGACCCATCCTATTGGCATCAGTGCAAACGCCTGATTTCCGCGATGCCCGGTCATGTTGAGGTGCGTTACGAAGGCGCAATTGCCAATGAGCATGTCCAGGAAACGATTGCTCGGCACGATGTGTTTTTTCTTCCCACACGCGGTGAGAATTTTGGGCACGTCCTTTTGGAGGCCTGGTCTGCGGGGGTACCAACCCTCATTAGCGATAAGACCCCGTGGAAGCAGCTCGAAGAACAAGGCATCGGTTGGGACTTAGCATTGGAGGATGAACAGCAGTATGTGTGCGTGTTCGAAGCTCTAGCCAAATTGAGCCGTGATGCGCAAGAGGAATTCGGTGTTCGCTGCCGGGAGTTTGCAGCGCGCCATGTTCACGACGACATTGCCATCGCGGCGAATCGTCGTATGTTCCTGGAAGCACTCGACAGGCACAGGAAGGAGCACGTCTGATATGCGGTAGTGTCTGCTCTATGCTGTGTGCGACTCAAATATCGGCGTATTCATGCGTAAGTGAGGCCAGCGACCTCAGTTGAGGGTATGCCTGCTGGCATAAACAGCTTTCTCTTCTGTGTCGTACGATCTCAAATTGCGAGACTTAGTGCCACGCTCGAATTTGGCACCCCGGCCGAGTCAATACCGTAGTCGCTTGTATTAGTGATGTCGTACAGTGTATTCGTCATCGTGGGGCAATTTCGCGCAATATCCCCTACCGTCATTCGGTGTCGTACCGTCGAGAGGCTGACCGCTTCCACCGTGCGCCGGATTTTCAAGAACCATGCGTCTAATTAGAAGGCCACCGTCGTTGTTGGTACTAAGAGCCGACCGTGATACAACCTAACTCCGGTCGCTGATGCAGTCGTCGCCTTCGAGAGCACGAGGTTTGCCGTGCCGCCACCGGAGACCACGCGGGTATTGGTTGGAATGCCTGCGCCCGTCACCCAATCCCCGTTGAGAAGCGCGGCCGGAGATACAGAGGTCAGTGTCGTATCGGTCGCGGTTGTTCCTGTCATCGCAGCAGTAGGCGCCCATTGATGTAGACAAATCTCGATTGCGTTCGCCCCTACCGATGCAGCCATGTTCGCTGCTGTATCGTACTGATTGATATCCCACAAGGGGTAGGCGACACACGCCCCGGTGCTGGTATTGACCGATATAACTTTCCACGCCGGAACGATCCATCCGTTGAGACTGTATCCCTGCGGCAGCATCAACCACAGCAGGATGTCATTGACCTGCACTTCGCCTAGTGTGGCTTCAGTGAACGCTAACGTCGGCTGTGTTGCAGTACCGGCGCTTCCTGAATACGCGGTAAAGGCCGTGGAATTGATACTGACTGTAACGGTCCACGCACCAGATACGCCGCCGACAGCGATCACTTGCCCTACCAACCCGTTTATCTGCGTCATCACCGCACTCGCAAACGTAGCAAGTTGCCCTACAGCAAACGGATTGACGAGCGATACTGTGCTCAACGTCACTACAGCAGAGGCGGCTTGCGTGATCGCGGTGATAGCGTAGGCCGTGGTCCCTACGGTGATCGAGCCGCCGCTCGTAGTGCAACCAATATATGGAACTGGCAACGGCGGCTGGTAGCTATACGTCAGGTTTCCATCGGTCACTGTTTTCGTCTGCCAATTCGCGCATAACCGCCCGATAGCAGAATTAAAGGCTATTCCGTAGCTTCTAAGATAGTCCTCTGTGAGCCTGACTATTCCGGCGCCGCTATCGGCGTAACAATCTCTAAGATGACACCCATTCTCGGCGTTAAAATCAATCCCAACATAAGGGGGCAGACCGGGGTAAGACGTCCCTGCGAAATCACATTGTTCAAAGCCACCTCCCGCTCCGTTCAAAATCACGTTCCACGCATCGCTGGCATCCAGGTCATTTCCTATACTGCAAGCCTTGAATACCGTAGGCCCATAAGATTCGAAGAATAGAGGCGGAGGAGGCCCAAATGAAGGTGTAGCCTCACGAATGACAAATTGACAACCTTCAAACACTATAGGGCAATGATTGCCGCCGCTTGAGAGACCAAACTGCCCCAATGTCTTGAGGGATTCAGCGTAATAGCTTTTAACAGTGCAGGGGGTTTGGTCATCCAACGCGAAGATGCGGTAAACCTCAACGGCATGACAATTATCTATTGCGATTGGGTTGCAGGCACCGCCGCCGTTGCCACCCGGCCTTCCGTAATTGAGCGTGTCAAAAACTTGGCGGCAAAAGTTTGCGTAGAGCCCCTCGATGATATTGCTCTTCGCCTGACTGTTACCGCACGCATATGCGGTATCGCAATATTGGACAACAAAGTTTTTGAAACGCATCGTGTCGCCCTGAGAACATCCCGCCGTACTGTTGGCGATACCAACGACGAACTGCTCAATCAAGACATTCTCAAGGTACAAGCCCAGGCAACCAGTGCCGCTGGGAGAGGGCCCGTATTGAGCACTCAATCCCGAGTACCCGCCATCCGCCGGTGCAGTAGCCGTGAATGGATCAATGGCAATGCCAGCGTAAGGGGATTGATAGCCAGCTGCGCAATCAGCTGTGATGTAGCTAGATCTGTTGTCCGTTGGCGGGTTGGGAGAGAATTCGGAAGCGGCAGTATTCAGTCCCATAATCGCCAAATTTTTCAGCGTCGAAAACCTGTTGCCCTGATAGATCAACGCCGGGACCACTTTGGAGTTGATGCACAGGACGGTATTCGCAGCATAGGGAGCCAATGGAACACTCGGAAGGCCATACCGTCCACTAGGGACACTAAACCCTTGGCCCTCGATGTCCAGCTTGCATACTGTGCCGGGAGCGAAACACAGCAGCGGAGCATTCAGCAGGAATATCCCCGTTGGCAGCACCAGTTTTTTCTTTTGAGTAATGGCGTCTTGAATCGCGAGATTAAGTCCTGCCGCGGAATCCGTTACCCCTGTTGGGTCAATAGCATAATCATCCGCATAGATAACGCCGAACAAGGGTTTCGTAATGCAGTCAACTCCATCGGCACGCAGCTTCCCTACACTCGGCGTGGAACAGTCAAGGCCGTCAATGACGCGCGTGGCCCCATGTGCTTCAGACGTACGGTTTCCCCGTGTTTCTGCCGCCATCGCAGCTACCGACGTGGCCAGTGCACCGAGTCCCGCCACGATGGTACGACGATCAACCATTGAAATCTCCCGACACGAGCTATTTCATAAGTAACAAATCGGCCGAAGAAAGCCGTCAGCTCAAACGTCCGGTTTCGTGCCAGAATTCTACTCTTGCAACGGCCACATCGTTAAGGATTGTCCGATCCCTGCCCGCGTGAGCTGAGCTCGAGGTGCGTGCCGGAACCTAAGGGCCGCGCGCTTGACAACCTTCAAGGGAGGAAACCGCGGGTGGCCTGCTACGACTTCGATGACACCACCGTTAACCTCAACTCCTTTGCTGTTCGAACTTCATAGGGTTCAGGTAATCCAACGTCGAGTGCCGCCGCGGTGGATTGTTGAACTTCTCGATGTATTCGAACAACGCCGCTCCGACCCCGTCCTAGGTTCGATAGACTTTGCGGCTCGGTCCGCTCGGTCGTGTGCCTCGAGAAGAACCTCTCCATTGCCGTGTTTTCCCAACAATTGCCAGGTCGACTAATGCTGCAGACAACGCCGTGCTAGGCCAATAGGACCGTGATATCTGCTCGCTGGCGCACCGACTGCTACGGTCCGAGTGATGCAGAAACTCGTCACTGGGTCGGTGTCGCCAGATCGCCATCAGCATCGCGTCGTTCACCAATTGCGCAGGCAACTGCGATTGCATCGACGAACCGACCACCCGTGTGGACGGCGGCTAGATTATCCCCGGAAGCGATGGAGTAATGTTCCTCACTTTGACTTTTAATCTGGCGCTGGCAGCTGATGCCCTGATAATCAGTTGCCTCAAAATCACGACCATGACGTCGGAACAATCGTATGCAAGCTGCGACGAACCGCTCCCTAATGCTCCTCATCGCGCCGCTCATTCGCACTGCGTGAACGCTTCAGCCCTGCGTAGTAATCCACCCCGCCAGACAGCGAGCGCCTCGCACATCTACCGCATCGGTCAGATCGCTCGATGCTTAGCTATGAGGGAGAATCTCAGCTCGACACGTTCGCGAAAGAGGCGCGCCTAGATGACGAAGGCCGCCCCCTGGATCAATGCCCTGCTTGCGGCTGCCCGACCTGGCGAGAAGCGGCCCCGGAGCGGTGGTGCTGCGATCACTGCGACCTCGGCCCGAATCCTTCCGAGGCCGAACCCTTACAACGGCTGGCGGTGAATGGCTGATTCAGTGATGACCATAATCGTAAAGGCCCTCGATGCCTAAGCAACCTAATTCGAAGGTAGACCCTAACTCGTCCAACACGGTGCAATTGACCGGTGACCCGGTAGACCGTCCGCGCCTGATCGCCCAAATAGCCGTCACGCCAAGCTTGCAAGCGGCATCAACCATAAAACAGTGGTCACATGCTGTCGGCGACCTAGACATAACGGCACTTATTAGACGAACTACGGGAACAGGCCGCAACTGCCTCAAGGGGCGATCTGAAGCGCCAGGAAGCGATGCTGGCCATCCAGGCGCATACGCTTGACACAATATTCAATGAATTGGCGCGCCGATCGTCGGCCAACGTGGGCGAGTATATGGAGGCAGCCGACCGTTACATGCGACTAGCGCTGAAAGCCCAGAGCCAGTGCCGAGCGACAATTGAGACGCTCGCGGAGATGAAGAACCCCAAACCTGTCGCATTTGTTCAGCAAGCAAATATCGCCAATGGCCCGCAACAAGTGAACAACATCCCAAATGGGGTTCCCTCGAGCGGAGAAAGCAGAAAATCTGCAAAACAAACTATTGGAGCAATCTGATGGCAAACGGCTGGACAGCATCACGCCAGGCGGCACAGTCAGCAGCGATCCGACGTTGGCGACCGTGGGAACTATCGACCGGACGGCGCACGGCTAACGGTAAGAGGCACGTGTCGCGCAATGCATATCGCGGAAACCACCGACCCGAGTTCAGGCAGTTGATGCGTCAGGTACGCGAGCTGCTGCCGCGAGCTGAATGATGGCCTGTCTATTCTGCGATGAGTGAGTAGATGTGGGGCGAACTTACTCCAGTTTTAAACGACACGCAAAATCGCGACTCAGGTCATAGGGCACCACGGGCACACAGGCGACCAAGGTGAGCGTATTAAGGTTGGACTGGCCGGAGCCGATCAGGTCAGTTGGTTTCCATTGCCAATCTATTGCCACTCGCATGCAAATGCCTTTGGCACTAGCGCGGCCTGGCGTTTGAGGTGGTAATCCAACGCCGTGTTTCTTTGAAGTTGATTTTAGCTGTCGGAGGGTAACAAGACTTGAAAACCGGCAAACCTTCACGGGTTTCGTAAGTTCGAATCTCACCCTCTCCGCCATACAAAACATAGATTTATAGAGGGCTGCAACCAAACCGCTTCTAGGGTGGGCACGCAATGTTAGCTTCGCCAGCGCCATGAAGCTCACAGTGATGACTACGGCGCTGACCAAGGGCGGCTTAGATCACCTCAGCGCTTGGCAACGAGTTCATCCTTGGCTTGCAGCTTGGCGAGTGCTGCTCTCATCTCGGCCAGCTGCTTCTGCATCTCGCCGACGACATTATGCTGCTGTCTAAGGTGGCGGATTTCCGCGGCCTGTTTCTGCAACTCGTTAAGCAACATCGGCGCAAGTTCGTCATAGCGCACCCCGTCGATTCGGCCGTTCTCATTGCGGATTACGAGTTCCGGATACACCTTCGCCACGTCCTCAGCAATCAGTCCGTACTGGCGCGTACCCGTCGCATCGCTCTTGAGCTTGAAGGTGACCGGTCGCAACTGCTGCAGCTTCGCGGAGTTAGAGCCCATGGGCGCAATGGCTGTTTTGAAGCGCTCCGAGGAGATCACAACGCCGAGCTGACCGGTGGACGAGACATAGACGGGAGTGCCCGTCACCTGGCTGGCGTAGATGCCGGCAATGTAGGTCATGGTTTGGGCAGCGCCGATGCGTATGGTGTTGCCCTCAGCCGCCACACCCGGATTGCCGATGTCGATGTTGTTACCACCCGTCGTCAGGTTGTAACCCGCCCCAGACCCTTCCGCAATGTTATTGCTTCCGGTCGTGTTGGAATAGAGCGCACTGTACCCGGAGGCGGTGTTGTTGGAGCCGGTGTTGGAAAAGAGCGCCGCGGCCCCCGAGGCGGTGTTGTAGTTGCCGGTTACATTGGTCGTGAGAGCGCTTAGACCGAAAGCGCTGTTGAGTGCGCCCGTCGTGTTAGAAGAAAGCGCATTGTACCCGGAGGCAGTATTTTGATAACCGGTCGTGTTGGAAAAGAGCGCTTCGTACCCGGAGGCTTCGTTCTGAATCCCGGTCGTGTTGGCCTGAAGCGAATAGTACCCAGTGGCGGTGTTCCCATTTCCAGTCGTGTTGGCCGCGAGCGCCCAGTACCCAGTGGCGGTGTTCCCGGTGCCAGTCGTGTTTTCTAGAAGCGCACTATGTCCGGTTGCGGTGTTGTAGGAGGCGGTCGTGTTCTGATAAAGCGCGTCCACCCCGGTGCCGGTGTTCCCGAAGCCAGTCGTGTTGTTGACGAGCACGTTGACCCCGAAGGCGCTGTTTTCACTGCCAGTCGTGTTAAGCCCTAGCGCCGCCCCTCCAACGGCGGTATTGTCGTTGCCGGTCGTATTTAGCTGTAACGCCGCTATCCCAACGGCGGTGTTGAAGCCAATACCTATCGTGAGATCGTGAAGCGCGAAGTATCCAACGGCAGTGTTGCTTGGGGCCGTCGTATTGGCATTGAGCGCTTGGTATCCGACCGCGGTGTTGTTGATGCCGGTGGTGTTAGACTGCAGCGCACCGGTCCCCATTCCTGTATTGCCGTATCCGTCGCTCGTGTCGTTCCCGGATGGCACTTGACCGTAAGCTGCTCCTGCAATCGCGAGCGCGATGATCAAAGCTAGGTTGACTGACTTCATCGACTAATCCCTCATTAATTTTAGAGTCACCGGTTGCGTGACATTATGGGGGTTACCGTGGATCTAAGACACTCGATCTGGCGACACGCACTTATGTAAAAGCACCGCGCACGTTCGTCCGGTCCGACTGAAACCCCGGCGTTGCGAATCGGACCGGACTGCATTCGAGGCGCTTGAAATGCGCAGCCCCGCGCAGCCGCGCGATGAGGTCTGGAGCATTGATTTCGTGACTCATTAGTTATAGTTAGCCGATGAACAACACTTTCGGGGTCGCAATTGGGGCAGCTTCATCTGCGACGAGGCAATGTAGCAAAACCTCCCCCCGGCCCGAATCACACAGAAATCCTGACTCTCTCAATGGTTTTGCTAACTTCTAAAGTGCTCGTGCAATAAAATCTGCGCCCTTATCCAAATCAGCAATTGTCAGCTTTCCATAACGATAGACCCTCTCGAATCCTCTTCGAGGCCCGCCGAAGAACGTGACGGTCGTAGCGCTAGCCAACAAGATGGAATGCACGGTCCGGGCTCTATCCGCCCACGAGCGCGCCTATCAGCCAGGGTACGCGAGTCAGTCTGCATCGGGCTAATTCACGCGGTACGAACACTTCACAAAGGATGGCAGGCTAAGAGGTTGCGCAAGGTCAACAACGTGTGATGGCAGACAGGTCAGACCGTGATTCGCCAATCCCGCATGAAACTCCGGGCTCCGAGTCCTTGGATGAAATCAGGCGCGTGTCAGCGAAATCCATCAGGGCAGCAGGCTTCGGTCGGCACAAACAGACCAGATATAAATCTGCAACGTCGTCTGTCGTTTCTCACACAAAGAAGATCTTGCCATCGGGAGGCGTCCATATAAGCTTCATGGACAGCAAACTTGGCGCCTCTCGAGTGAAGCGTACTGAATTGAATCAGACTACCAGGGCCATGCCTTCCGGGTTGCCGCGTGGAGCGAGCTTCCATGAGGAGATCGCCGCGGGCTGGACCGCCGGTTACGCTCGGGGCGGATTCGCGCGGCGACTCGATCTCATCCGCCTAGTTCTAGCAAGGCACGTCAAGCCTAATGACTCATGGGTGGATCTGGGATGCGGCTCCGGAGTGCTCTGTAGAGAATTGCTCGCCTTGGGAGCATCTGTCGTCGCGGTGGACGGCTCGCCACGCATGCTGTCACATGCCCGAGAGCAGATGGGCTCGGAGTATGCGGGGCGGGTGAACTGGATTCAGTCTGACGTCCAGTCAATCGACGCTCTCAAAAATGGTGCCTTCGACGGGGTATTGTGTTCCAGTGTGGTCGAATACCTGGATCGTCCAGAGGCATTGTTGAACGAAGTTGCGCGCATCTTGAGCCCGGGCGGAGTTCTGGTCATCTCCCTGCCGCCTACGTTGTCAGCGGTGAGAGCGCTTCAGAAAGGCATTCGGGGGTTCATGAGTATATTTGGGAAAGATAGGTTCACATACCTATCGGTCTCAAAGCTGGAGATCTCGCCCCGTGCGATCGATAGATTGCTTCAAAAGGTGGGTTTCTCGGTGATTCGTTCGACCGGGTTTGATCCAGTTATGCCAAGGGCGTTGCTGCGACTAGTCCGGCCCTCATTGTTGGTTGTGGAGGCGCGTAAGCTGGATCGGTCATGAAGCAAGTCCTCCAATGCCTCAAGGATGGCACGACCCAACTGGCCGATGTGCCTGCCCCCAGAGCGGTAGCTGGCCAACTCCTGATCCGCACCACCATTACGCTTGTCTCTGCCGGAACCGAGCGCATGTTGGTGGAGTTCGGTAAGGGGAACTGGGTGGACAAGGCCCGCCAGCAGCCGGACAAGGTGCGCATGGTGCTGGACAAGGTGCGAACCGACGGGTTGGCGGTTACGGTGGGGGCGGTGCGCAACAAGCTGGACCAGCCGCTGGCGCCCGGATACTGCAACGTGGGTCGTGTTGCCGAGTTGGGCGCCGGCGTGGAAGGGTTCGTGGTCGGCGATCGAGTCGTGAGCAACGGCAAGCATGCGGAACTGGTCTGCGTGCCGAAAAACCTGTGTGCGCGCATTCCGGATTCGGTCTCGGACGAATCGGCGGCTTTTGCGGTGCTGGCCGCGATCGGCTTGCAGGGTACCCGGCTGGCGAATCCGACGCTGGGTGAATGCGTGGTCGTGACAGGCCTGGGTCTGATCGGGCTTCTGACCGTGCAGATGCTGCGGGCCCAGGGCTGCCGTGTGCTGGGCATCGATTTGGACCCGGGTCGCTTGAGTCTGGCGCGGCAGTTCGGCGCCGAGTTAGTGGTCGACCCCGGGACGGGCGAGGATGTGCTGGCTGCAGCGCAGGCCTTCTCGCGCGGGCGCGGCGTGGATGCGGTCATCATCACGGCCTCCACCAAGAGCAACGAGCCGGTCAGCCAGGCGGCCCGCATGTGTCGCAAGCGTGGCCGCATTGTGCTGGTTGGCGTGACCGGGCTGGAACTGTCGCGGGCGGACTTCTACGTGAAGGAATTGAGCTTCCAGGTCAGCTGCTCCTATGGTCCCGGCCGCTACGATCCGTCCTACGAGGAAGGAGGACAGGACTATCCCGTCGGCTTCGTGCGCTGGACCGAGCAGCGCAATTTCGAGGCGGTGCTGGATCTAATGGCAGGCGGCCAGCTAGACGTGGTATCCCTCCTCACCCATCGTTTTCCACTCGATCGCGCGGTGGACGCATACGATCTGCTCACTTCGAGTGAGCCTTCGCTCGGTATTCTGCTCGAGTACCCCGCGGCCAGGGCTGGGTCTGTGCAGCAGGCTGACGGGCGGACCGTCCTGCTGGCCCCGGCCGCCCTGGCGCCACCAAAAGGCAGCCTCGTCTTCCTGGGTGCGGGCAACTACGCGGGCCGCGTGCTGATACCGGCCTTCCAAAAGGCCGGCGCAACGCTTCACGCGGTGGTCAGCGCCGGAGGGGTCAGCGCGGCGCACTATGGCCGGAAGTTCGGCTTTTCGAAAGCGTCGACCGACGAGTCGGAAGCGTTGGCGGATGTAGCGGTAGACACGGTAGTCATTGCGACCCGACATGATCTCCATGGCAGACAGGTCCTGGCGGCGCTCCGGGCGGCCAAGCATGTGTTCTGCGAAAAACCACTGTGCCTGACGCTTGATCAGCTAACCGAGCTTGAGGCAGAAGCAATGTCCCGGCCCAATCAATGCTTGATGGTGGGGTTCAACCGCCGCTTTGCCCCGCAGGTCGTGAAGATTAAGGCCCTGCTCGGTACGGTGGCCGAGCCGAAGAGTTTCATCATGACGATAAACGCGGGATCCATTCCCGCAGACCATTGGACGCAAGACAAGGCCGTGGGCGGCGGACGTATCGTTGGCGAAGGCTGTCACTTTGTAGACTTGTTGCGCCACCTGGCCGGCGCGTCGATCGTTGGCCACCACGTCGTGGCTCTGGGCCGACACCCCGCACTCCAGGTTGCCGACGACAAGGCGACGATCACGTTGCAGTTTGCCGATGGTTCGGTCGGCGCTATCCATTACCTTGCCAACGGCGACAAGGGCTTCCCGAAGGAGCGCCTGGAGGTGTTCTGCGCCGGCAAAGTGCTGCAGCTCGATAATTTCCGTAGCTTGCGCGGCTGGGGCTGGAAGCACTTCTCGAAGATGCATCTGTGGCGCCAGGACAAGGGCCAGTCCGCGTGTGCCAGTACTTTTCTGGACGCAGTAAAACAGGGCCAGCCTGCGCCCATCCCGCTGGACGAGATCCTCGAGGTCAGCCGCGTCAGCATCGAGTTGCAGAACGCGCTGAGGGCCTGAGCGATGACGGTGTTGATCGACCTTATCGCGGGTGCCCGACCGAACTTCATGAAAATCGCCTCCATCATTCGCTCGATGGAGTCGCGCAAGGCTCAGGGTGGAGCATTGCGCTACCGTCTGGTGCACACCGGGCAACACTACGACGCTCGCATGTCGGGTGATTTTTTTGAGCAGCTCGGCATTCCGGAACCGGACATTAACCTCGCGGCAAGCTCGGGAACCCAGGCTGAGCAGACGGCGGCCATCATGACCGGCTACGAGGCCTTGTTGTTGAAGCAGCGCAGCCAGCTGTGCCTGGTGGTGGGCGATGTGACCTCGACCATGGCCTGCGCCATCGTCGCTCAGAAGCTCCATGTCCCGGTGGCGCACGTGGAGGGCGGCATCCGCTCGGGTGACTGGAGCATGCCGGAGGAAATCAACCGCATGGTCACCGACGCCATTACCAATTGGTTCTTCACCACGAGCGAGGTGGCGAACGCGAACCTGCGCCGCTCGGGCGTGGCCGAGGACCGGATCTTCTTCGTCGGCAACACCATGATTGATACGCTGCTGGCCAACCTGGGCCGGCTGCGGCCGCCCCCATTCTCGGATGAGATGGGACTGCAGCCGGGTGGCTATTTCGTGATCACATTGCACCGGCCGGCCAACGTAGACGCCAGTGGCCCTTTTGCCCAGATGCTCGAGGCTATCGTGGCGGGCACGCGCGGCCTGCCGGTGATCTTTCCCGTGCACCCGCGTACGGCCAAGACCCTGCAGACGCTGCCGGGTTTTCCGCCCAGCCTGCACCTGGTCGATCCGCAGCCGTATCTCGAGTTCAACTGGCTGGTGAAGCACGCCAAGGCCGTGATCACCGACTCGGGGGGCATCACCGAGGAAGCGACGGTGATGGGCGTGCCGTGCCTGACCCTGCGCGATACCACCGAGCGGCCCGAAACGATTGCCCTCGGTACCAACGAGCTGATTGGCACCGACCCGGCGCGCTTGAAGCCCGCCCTGGACCGGCTGTTTGCTGGACAGTGGAAGCAGGGCAGCATCCCCGAGAAGTGGGACGGCAAGACCGGCGAGCGGATCGTGTCGGCGCTGGAGCGCCTGCTCCCCACTTGATGTCTCTGGAAACCCTCTCCCGCTACTGGCAGACCGTGCGATGGCTGCGGCCGGGACAGGTGTACGGACGCCTGTGGTTCCGACTGCATCGCCCTAGACCAGACCTCAGGCCCGCGCCGGCTCCGCGGCCGCGTACGGGAGCGTGGATGCATTGTGATCGCACGGCGTCGATGACGGGCCCGGACAGCTTTCGCTTTCTGAACGTCGAGCGCCGCATTGCGGCGGAATCGGACTGGAGCCGACCTGATTGGCCGAAGCTCTGGCTCTACAACGCCCACTATTTCGACGACCTGGCGGCAGCGGATGCCGCGGCACGGACAGCGTGGCACCGCGCGCTGCTTGCGCGCTGGGTTGTCGAGAACCCGCCCGGGCGGGGTACCGGCTGGGAGCCGTATCCCACCTCGCTGCGGATCGTGAATTGGGTGAAATGGGCCCTGGCCGACAACGCCCTGGACGATGCGGTTCGGCAAAGCCTGGCGGTGCAAGCGCGGTTCCTGCGTGAGCGGCTCGAGATACACCTTTTGGGCAACCATCTCTGGGCGAACGCCAAGGCACTGGTGTTTGCTGGCGCATTCTTCGACGGCGCCGAGGCCGAGGCCTGGCGTGTCAAGGGGCTGGCGCTGCTCAGGCGCGAGCTTAAGCAACAGATCCTGCCCGACGGTGGGCACTTCGAACGCAGCCCGATGTATCACGCGATCGTGCTGGCGGACTTGCTCGATCTGCTGCAACTGGCGCGCGTGTACCCGGGGCTGTTCACCGATGTGGATGTCGCCGCCTGGCGCGAGATGATGCTGCGCATGCACCGCTGGTTGCGGGTAATGACGCACCCAGATGGCGGCATCTCATTCTTCAATGATGCCGCCTTTGACATCGCACCAGCGCTCGCGGCCTTGACTGACTATGCGGCGGCCCTGGGCGTTGCCTGCGACTCGGCGCGGTTGGCGGATATCGAGGCGCTTGCGGATTCGGGTTACGTGCGTCTGCAGATCGGCCCGGCGGTGATAATTGCCGATGTCGGGGAGATCGGGCCGGACCATCTGCCGGGCCACGCACATGCCGATACGCTGAGCTTCGAACTGTCGTTGCGAGGGCAGCGGGTGCTGGTCAACGGCGGTACGTCCACCTACGAAGTCACTGCCGAGCGGCTGCGGCAGCGGGGAACCGCAGCCCACAACACTGTCGTGGTGGATGGGGTCGATTCCTCCGAGGTCTGGAGCAGCTTCCGGGTGGCGCGCCGGGCGCGCCCGCTCGAAGTGGCCTGGGGCCGGGATGGCGATGTACTCTGGCTGTCGGCCGGGCACGATGGCTATCGGCGCTTGCCCGGCAACGTGATCCATCGGCGACGCTGGCGGCTCGACCCGAAGGCGTTGGCTGTCGAAGACGAATTGGAGGGTCGGTACCAGTCTGCCGAGGCACGATTCCACGTCTTGCCGGGTGCTGAGTTCGCCTGGACGGTCGAAAGGGCGTCGGGCAGGCTGGCGGCTGCCACCTGGCATCCGCGGTTCGGTGAATCGATGACCTGCGAGGTCCTGTCGGTGACACCTGCCGCCCCGGTGTGGACGACCCGTTTTCGCTGGGAGTAGCCACCCGCATGCGAATTCTGTTCTTGTCCGACAACTTCCCGCCCGAGGGCAACGCCCCGGCAACGCGCCTGTACGAACATGCCATCCGCTGGGTGCGTGGCGGCCATGAGGTGACGGTGGTGACCTGCGCGCCCAACTTCCCGGAGGGCAAACTGTTTCCCGGCTACCGCAACGCCTGGCGACAGGTGGAAACGGTGGATGGAATCCGCGTGGTGCGGGTGAAGACCTACATCACCGCCAACGAGGGATTTCTCAAGCGCACGCTCGATTACCTGAGCTTCATGCCGATGGGCTTCGCGATGGCCCTGTTCGAGCAGCGCCCAGATGTGGTGGTGGCAACGTCGCCGCAGTTTTTCTGCGCAATCGCCGGCTGGGCGGTTTCGGTGGCGAGGCGTCGGCCGTTCGTGTTCGAGTTGCGCGACCTCTGGCCCGCCTCCATCGTTGCGGTGGGAGCCATGCGCAGGTCGGTCGTGATCCGGGCACTCGAGCGGCTCGAGATGTTCCTGTACCGGCGTGCGACGGCAATCGTCGCGGTGACCGAGTCCTTCCGACGAGAACTGATCGCGCGAGGCGTTGACGGCAAGAAGATTTACGTCGTGGTGAACGGGGTTGACGCGACACAGTACCAACCGCGGCCGCGGTCTCCGGCGCTGGAAGCGGACCTCGGATTGCAGGGCAACTTCGTCGCGGGCTACCTCGGCACGCACGGACTGGCGCATGCGCTGGACAAGGTGGTCGAGACAGCGGACTTGCTCCGCCGGCGCGAGGATATCGTGTTTCTGTTTGTCGGCGGGGGTGCGGACCGGGCTCGCGTGGAAGCCATGGTGGCGGAGCGCAGACTCGAGAATGTCGTCATGCTTGCGCGTCAGCCGAAGGAGAGAATGGCGCAGATCTGGAGCCTGTGCGACGTGGCACTGATTCCGCTGCGAGACTCCCCTGTCTTCAAGACTGTCATCCCGTCCAAGATTTTTGAATGCATGGGTATGGGTATTCCAATTCTGATGTCGTTACCGGAGGGCGAAGCGACCGGCATCGTGCGCACCACCGGTTGCGGGGTTTGTGTGCCACCGGAGAATCCGGCGGCCATGGCGGCTGCGATTGAGAGACTGGCGGGCAGTCCCGTTGACCGCCAACGGCTGGCCGCAGCGGCTCGCGCCGCTGCGCCCCTGTATTCGAGGGATGCGCTGGCGGCATCGATGCTGGAGGTGCTCGAGTCCCAATGCGGAGGCGCTGGCTGAAAAGCCATGTACGTCGCCAAGCACGCTGCAGGCAGCGTAGAAAGAAGGTCGGCTTCTAACTCTAGCCGCAAGTTAGCAAGTTGCTTGGCAGTCGCGAATATAGGCTACAGAAGGCGCTTGGAAGAATGAGCGCATCAACTTGTGTTCGTCACGGACGTTGGCGAATTCTGAGTCGATACGTCCGCGCAGTTTCTCGCCCTTTTGCAGCGGCCGTCGAACCGTGCCGGTTCGTTTGACGTGGCTCCAGACCAACTGATCCGGATTCAGGTCCGGTGCGTAGCCAGGCAGAAAGTGCAGGCTCAGTTTACGGTGCATCAACTGGCGCAGTCGCCGCTTTCAGTAGCGCAGGGCTTTCGAGTCGGATGTTTGAAATGATGAAGCGATCTTCCTACGCACGCACAATGTTGTGGCGCAGCTCGCGGTACCTCCCGCGCGTATCAATCACAGTTTCAGCGTGTCGCGCAATCATTTCGTAGTCAAAAGCGTCATGATCCGCCGCAAGAACCACTGCGTGGCTAGCGACTAGGCGCTCGGGAGTAACTGCAACGCTGCTTAGCGCCAAATGTCCACGCCTAAGTGGGGGGATTGTAGGGATATGCGGATCGCTGTACTCCACTTCCGCACCAAGCTGCTGAAAGCGCTCGACTAGTTCTAGCCCTGGAGATTCGCGCATATCGTCCACGTTCTTTTTATAGGCAATACCGAGAATTAATATGCGCGAGCCACGCAGCGCTTGGCCTCGGCGGGTGAGCAGGTCTGTGGTTCTGCGCACCACCCATTCCGGCATCGCACTGTTAACTTCCCCGGCCAGTTCGATGAAACGTGTGTGCACGCCGTACTCTCGCGCCTTCCATGTCAAATAGAAGGGGTCGATCGGAATGCAGTGGCCACCTAGGCCGGGCCCCGGATAGTAGGGGACGAAGCCGAACGGTTTGGTGGCCGCTGCATCGATTACCTCAAAGATGTCGATGCCCATTCGATCAGCCACCATCTTCAGTTCGTTGACGAGCCCAATGTTTACGGCGCGATGAATATTCTCCAACAGCTTTGCCAGTTCCGCCACCTTGGTGGAACTCACCGGCACAACGCGGTCTACCACCGTTGAGTAAAGTGCCTCGCCTGCCTCGCGGCAGGTTGCAGTAATACCGCCGACCAGCTTTGGGATATTTTGAGTGTCGTACTTCTTATTCCCAGGGTCTTGCCGCTCTGGCGAATATACTAGGAATAGGTCTTGGCCCACTGTAAGTCCGCTGCTTTCCAGTACCGGACGCAATTCTTCCTCTGTGGTCCCAGGATACGTCGTGCTTTCTAGGGAAACCAATTGACCAGGGCGCAAGTGCCGGACAAGCTCGTGCGCCGTATTGATCACATAGCTCAAGTCGGGCTCGCGGTGGCGACCGAGCGGCGTGGGCACACATATAATGAGAGCGTCGGCCTCGTGACAGCGGCCAAAGTCACACGTGGCGTTGAAACCAGCCGCTCGCGCCGCGACAATGGCCGAGTCCGAAATATAGTTAATATAACTGTGCCCGCTATTCAGCTTGCGCGGCTTGTCCGGGTCGATATCGAAGCCGATAACAGTCAAGCCGACTTCGGCGAAACGCAGCGCCAACGGTAGGCCTACATAACCTAGGCCGATGACGCCTACGATGGACCGGCGAGAGCGCAAGCCCTCCAGGAGTTTTTGTAAATGGATATTCATCGAGTCTGTTGCCTTCTTGTCGTGATTGATCAACCCAGTAGCACGGGGGTGTAGGCTGCTCGCATTTCAGAACCATCGGGATATCGAGACAATAAGTCAATTAATCCCACTCATGCGCCCTCGAGCTCGGCCACGGTCCTCTCCCCGCGAATCGCCTCCAGGGCCACACGGGCCTTGAATGCCGCGGAATGGTTACATCTGGGCTTCTTCATGGACTTCGTTCCTCCGGCTATGCCCGGCCCGAAATCCACTTATACCCCTGTCCGAAAAACCGGAGCCACCTCTCTCGTCGGCTTCCGTATCCAGCAGCGCGTTCAGCGTCTCCTCAACGCTCGACCGCACCACCTCGTGCACGTGCCCCATCAGCTCTCGTCGACCTGCAGCGCTCCAAGCGCCTTCGGTGTATCGTTCTCAATTGGTGGTCCTCTTGGTCTGGGTTGATCGAAGTGTGGTAACTGCCATTCTTCCAGACCGGAGCCACCGCCTTCAAAAGTGCGAACAATTCGTTACGTCATCTGATAAGCGGAGAAGGTTAGAATGCCCAAAACCGTTGAAAGGTTCGAATCACACAGCGTAATCAACGGAGCGCAAGCTGTAGCAATGGCGCTGTTGAGAGATGGCGTTGTTGCTCTGGACAATATAATTTCCTGCACGAAACTTAATGATATTTATCGGCAGCTTCGCGATGAAAATCCTGTTTATTTCGATGAAACTTTGTTGGGTCAGTCTGAAGATAATCTGTGTGTCGGCAATAAGAGATATGTATTAAATCCAGCGTTAACGGGCGCGTTAGCAGATCGCGATGTATTTGCAAATAAATATGTTTTGTCTGTCGCCAGATATGCTTTAGGCGATGACGCAATACTTGAATCATTCGGCATGATAATGTGCTTTCCTGGCTCAGAGCGTCAGCACATTCACCGCGATGGAGTTTTATACACGAGTGGTCTGGCTGGTCTTCTTCCTCCGTTTGCGCTCACCGTAGCTATTCCCCTGATTGAAATGAATGACTTTTTCGGGGCTACTGCTTTTTGGCCTGGCAGTCACCTTAAGCATGAGAAACAGGAGGATATAAGCAAATGCATATCTACATGTATACAAGTAGGCTCATGTGCAATATGGGACTTTCGAACTTACCACATGGGCTTGCCCAACAATTCAGAAATAGCGCGACCGGTTTTATATATCACTTACGCAAAGAGTTGGTTTCGAGATGTTATAAATTTTAAACGCAAGAACCAGCGGCGAGTGTCATTTGCCAGAGGATTTCTAGAAAACCTGCTCGAAGAAGATAAGCCGCTGTTCGCTCATCTTCGCTGTTTCGACTTCGGACTTATCGATTGAGATGGAAGGCGACGGAAGGTGCGATGCGGATAGCGGAGAAGAAGGCCTGGGCGCAACGATCGCGGGAGTAACGATCCGCGGCCGGTCCTTTAGCACTGCCATACCGTCATGGGGTAAAACGATTCACATCGCAACCCCCGATCACGACCCGGCCGTCATATTCAACGCATGCATGTGATTCGAAGGGTTCGTCATTTGTCTTGGCTACTTCCGATATGGACCTTTGATTCGAGTCTTCAGCGAGAGCTTGGGTCAGACAGGTCGCGTGCGGCACCACCCGACATGGGGTGAAATGCAATGCAACTGTGTGACATCCTATAAAGGCCTATAAACAAGGGGCTTGCACGCTCAAAACACTTCGTATACTTTTACGTCGTTGCGGTCCTGGGTTGCATGGGGTGCAAGGGGTCCCGAGTTCAAATCTCGGCGCTCCGACCAGCTAAAACGGTCCGTAATCGGCACATGGGTAACGTTTTATACCGCGCCGGGTCCATCGAGTTCACAGCCTCGCTTTCTGATTAATCCATTTTTTGCGCGTACTGAAATAATCAAAATCAATAATCCTGCGAAATGACGTATTGGCATCCCTGAATCACCTTGGCGGCACTCCCGAACAATCGTATTCCATCAAAGTTATCCGGTAGGGTAGCTGCGCCGCATCTGGGAAGAACCTCGCCTTGAGCGCGTAACCTGTATCCGGCACGAGCTGGCGAACATTGCCCGCGACGCAATTGGTCGCCAGCCACATGGCAGTGCTGGCTGTCTCAACTTCCAAAGTGTTATTGACCCCCTTCACGAATAAGACCCGCGATTTGCCCGTGAGGTTGGTTGCGAACCAGTGATCGACTTTCAAAACCGCGGGATGCTCGACCCAACCGGGGACGGACGAAGCCTTTACAAGCCCAAGACGGTACAGCGCGTAATTCATGCTAAACAGGAATGATGTGCTGTTGCTGACAACCATGCCGCCCTTATTGACCATACTTGCGGCGTCATCGGCAATTGCGGCCCAAGGCTCGATAAAGTGTGGCACTGCGTAGTAATCTCGGGCAAGGACTCCCGCCCAACCAACTGCTCCTACTAGTGCCAGTACCAGAGCGAGGAAGCGACGTTGCATGGGCCGCTCAGTGTTCGCCAACGCAAGCGCAAACGAGACCAAAAGCCACCCAGAGAAAAACAGTAGGCGCTTCGTAGTCTCAATGTTGAGAATCACCAGTCCGGTAAACAGCAGGGCAAAGTAGATGAGATATCTCCGGTGCTGTTTCGGCAGCAAATACAACAGCAGCACAATGCTCACGGCAATCCCAACCGAGACCGGGATGCTGGCGAACCAAAACCATGGCGCGACGGATTCGCTGACAAACAACGCGTAAAAATTATAAAGCGCGTTCAGCGTTCGCGAGAAGATCGCGGTGCTACCGAGCATTTCGGCCTTCGAAGCGTACGAGAGCTCCCCTGCGAAGACCCTCCAGAGGGGCACGTACGCGAGCGCAAGCGTCCCGAAGGTCATGCCCACGAACTTCATCGATTCGCGGTGGCGCCGGACGAGTGCGAGGTCGATCGCAAGACAGCCGACAATAGCCCAGCCGTAGTATGTGGTGTAGACGAGCAGGACGGCAGCAAGCAAGAACGCACCGAATCGCAGCCCAGTCGGACGCTCAAGATATCGCAGATAGGCGACAGTAATCGCCGCGACTAGAAAGAAGCACAACGAGTACCAGTCGGCCAAGCGCCCGAAATGGAACCCAAAGGGCCACAGAACGCCGATCCACAGTAGCGAAACAAAGGCCGCGTCTCCGGCTAACCTTCGGGCGACGAGAGCGAAACCAACTAGCCCGGTCAGGAAAAAGAGGATTGAAGGAAGGCGCAGCGACCACTGCGCAGATCCCCCGATGGGCAACCACCAATGGAGAAGCACGCCCGCCAGCGGCGGATGCTCGGGCTGGCCATCACCGTACAAGTAGTCGTCAATGGTTGCGGACAGCGGTTGATGCGCGAGAGTGACGAATTGGCTTTCGTCGTCTAAGATGGCGAACCATCCGTCGGAGCCAACGAAAGCCACTAGCGTCAGACCCAAGAGGAGCACCACCTTGATGCGCGTGGCGACAGTCATCGGGGGTATCCCTTCCTGATTCGGTTCAGCATCGAACCTAACATACCGGGGGCGCCGCTAGCAGCCAGCAGTTCCCATAGATAGATTTGACCGGCCTGGGGAGCCGACTAGGGTTCGAACTCCCGTGTTATTGGACCGAAACAACTTAGCGCCAGTGCCCACCTTCATCCCCTTCGGGGCGCCGCATGGGATCATGCACGATGCGAGAGACTGCAATGGAGTTTGAATCTCAAGAAATCAAAAAGTCCCTGCTTAAGGCTGGATTTTCGACTGGCAGTGAGAGCTTCCTTAAGCTCCTCTTCGCCGTTCATACGCGGATATCAAGCAGGATTAGCTGGCATTAGGGCCTTTTGAGTGCGCATGCAAGCTCGTCGATGGAGCAGCGAACGGCTATGTCAGCTGCTTCGGCGCACCAGGGATCATGCGCCACTGAGCGGCTGGCCGGCGGTTGGATTTTGTGCGTCGGCCGATGCCATTCAACTCGTACCGACCTGACACCCTGATTAGTCCGATCTGGAGTTAGAGTCCACGGTTGATAAAGATAACCGTTCCCGCTCACTCGCAGTGCAAGCTGACGGTACGCTCGTGCAGGTCCAGCACCGGCTTGGAAACCGAGGGCGCGATCTGGTCGGCGCGCCGCACGGCGTGCGTCTGATCGCTGCAGAATCTGACCGACACGCACTCTGACCGCTCCGGTTGCGTCATCGACGCGGCGAGCAGTCGCCTTCACCGCCGACAATCTCGGTAATGTCGTCGGGATCAAGCAACGCCGGGCTGGAAACGCTTGCCGAGATCGCCCGCAGCTACAACGTAAGCGCCGCGGCGATTTCGAGGCTCGGGGTATAAGCCACTGTCACCGCCACACCATCATGTGAGTAAATCGCTTCAGATCACAATGTCCGATCACAACCCTGCCCCCACTTTCAACCCATGCATGTGATTCGAAAGGCTCGCCCTTCTTCTTGGCTACTCCGACATGGATTCTTGATTCGAGCTGTCGGCGTCGGAGAAGAATATGCAGCGTCAGGGCTTGGGTCAGACAGGTCGCCTGCGGCACAAAGCGGCTGACCCCAGATACCGCCCGGCTGAGGTTTTCCACGGAAATTTGCGTCGGGCGGACGATTCTGGTGTTCGCAAGAAAAGCCACGATGCGCCGGAGCGTCCGAAACGAGATCAGCCATAATCCCACCCGAATCCCAAAGACCAGTATCGTCACGCGGATCAAGAGGAAAATATCTCGTTTCCAAAGTGTAGATGACTGTGCCATTTGATTTTGCCCGTTGCCCTCTTTGCCGGCGCGCTACGGCCTGGGACTGACCAGCTTCTTGTCGACGAGATCACGCGCGAGCGCCAGAACATCCTGCTCCAGAACCTCGCGTGACACATCGAACTCTTCGATCATCACATCGCAGATTTGCCGCAGCGACTTGCCTTCCTGGAGAAGCTGCCACAGTCGCATGCCGACCGCATCGAGCCCGAAATAGGTGCCGCTGGCCAGATCCAGCATCACCATCTCCTCGCCAACTTTGCGGGCTTGCACTTCGGGCGGTATGACGAAGGTACTGTCCAGGTTCATCGAAGTACGCTCAGATTTGTTGCGTGCGCCATCACGGTCTCGAGCAGCCGATCCAGCTCATCGAACCGGCGCGGATAATTCAGCTCATAGCATAGGAGGGTGTTGGAGAGGATCGCGATCCGGTCGAAATGTGCGCCGATCAGGGCGCGGTCTTCCACGTCGAGCAGAAATGAATGCTTTGCCCATGCGATCACCGTTTCCGCTGCGGTGAGCCGCCTGACCGTCATCTCGGGGGTAGTGCCATCCCCCAGGAAATACGCCGTCCGCAAGGGTCTCGGCGCATCACAATGGGTCAGGGCTGTTCCGGCGAGAAACCGGGCTTTCGAAGTGTAGTCCAGAGCCGGCGCCGGTTCGATGCCACTTTCCAGCAATTTTTCGTGGCTATCCTCCCACAAGCGCAGCGACGGATGACTCGGCAGGGCCTGATAAATGCCGTCCGCCGGTTCGAGGACCAGCCCATCATCCGTCAGAAAGCGATGACCGTTGGTGGCGAAGGCCGCCGCGAGCGTCGATTTGCCGCGACCCGATTCGCCGATAAAGGCGATGGCACCGTCTTTTATCTCGACGGCGCTGCCGTGGAACACGAGCTGGCCGCGCTTACTGAGCGCGAGCGGAAGGACCTGGTGCAGGTAAAGGTGCTCGGTCGTGGCGTCCGAGACGCCGGGTACTCGAACGCAGCTCACATCCTGCCCGTCCGCCGAGACTTCAAAATCGGCGAGATCCGGGAAGCGGACGAGACAGCCAGCTGGCGTGCGATAGAACCGTGCCCAGGGCGTCCCGTCTGGAAGATCCCATCTATGAAATGGCTCAGTGGCGAACGCCGGCTGAACGCGGGGGACGTCGTTCGTTAGCTTAACCACGATGTCGG
The DNA here is from genome assembly GCA_013289615.1 of Gammaproteobacteria bacterium. Classification (GTDB taxonomy): domain Bacteria; phylum Pseudomonadota; class Gammaproteobacteria; order Steroidobacterales; family Steroidobacteraceae; genus FEN-1191. The sequence continues at coordinate 76,926 of JABCZO010000002.1, read as the reverse complement.
GCCGCTTCACGGACTCGCCCCAGCAGCTTCTAATCCTTTCGGGCTAAGCGGATGAATAGGCCTATCCCCCCGATGCATTAGCGTGAGCATATTTCTATTTTGATGGATTTTCCTTTTCCCCACTTTAAAGTCATCATGCTCGGTCTGCTCACCGGTCTGTCGCGGCGGGCTCGAACTTCGTCCTCGACCGAGAGAGAAACCGCTAAATTCTCGGGCCAGCGCGCAGCTTAGGCCGTTCCAGAATCGAGTAGACGAGGTATCCACTGATGAGCGTTCCGAGAAATTCCGCGACTAAGAGCACCGTCGGTGCTTGGCCCCGCAACAGGACAAACGATAATCGCGCGATAATTGGCAGAGAAAAAAATTGGAACAGATAAATGGAATAGCACGCATCGCCCAACGGGCTGAGTCCTCGCCGGCCAAGGTTCGTCGGCGTAACCGAGCCCAGCGCTGCGGCGAGATAAACTATCCCGGCTGCCGGCAGGCCCGCCCAAACCACGTTAGGCGACGTGTCGGTCTGTCAAGCGAGTTGTCTCCATATGGGCGTGCAGGATCACGACCCCACCTGCCGCGGTGCCCCTCAACCACTTTATTCCGGGCAGTTTTTGGCGGGAAGGACGCATCCAATTTATGGCCTGTCCCCCTTGAACGGATCCATTCGTAATGTTGATCTGCGGACCGAATTTGGAAGATCGAAGGATGCGCAGCAAGCGCCACAAGCCGGAAGAGAAAATCTCGAAGCTGCGACAGGTTGATGTCCTGACCGGTCAAGCCCGGTCGATCGCCGATGCGGTCACGCCATGTTTAGGCGCGTTCTATGCCCAACATCGTATGGTCCACGACCTTATATCCGGTCGCATGTATTGACACCGCTTGAGGCATGACAAGCTCCACTTCGTCGGCCATCACGCCGAATTGACGCCCGTAACCACATGCCTGCCGGAAAGGTGGCTTGTAGTCGAAAAGGTAGAGACCGATCCCTAGTGGATGCTCACCGATTCGGACAATATTTTCCTTTACTTGTCGATCAGACGTGAAGGCTGCCTTGCCGCTCTTCCCTTCGGTTCCCTGAGTCCCGCCGGATTGAGTAAAATCTGCGACCGTACCATAGACCTTTACGATAGGAGAAACATATAGGTTCTTAGAAACCCTGACGTCCATATGCGCAACGCTCAACCGATCCAAGGTCGTATTATCTGGTAGTTTTACCATTCTACAACTCCGTTCGAGGCGCATGCCTGTCGAACCTTCGGAAGCAGGGAAGCACACAAGGGCGCGCCACGTTTGCCACCTCCTACTTTACCATTTTTTTTGCGGGATGGCGACATCACAGCTTAGAATCCCCATCAACGGCCACTGCTGCCACCCTCGATCCGGGGCGGCCGCGTACGATTGGAACAGTTTTCTGATCCCACGCTGATCGAGCCAAGCCGGGCGCGCTTGCGGAATTTCGATCGTTATTTCCTTCTCAAATTGCATAATAAATTGGGCTGCCGCTGCGCTCAGTTCTGCTTTACATAATCTCTCACGAACTTTACTTGGTATGAGGTCCGTCAATGCGTTTACGTGAATATATTTATTTTGTGCGCCGCGAGACCGGAGCCGCTCCGGCGTCACAAACGCAAATTGCACAAACTCTGAATGATAGAAGGGGTGACGAGTCTCCAGGCCCCAAAAGGCGGCCACACGTTCCTGGGCTTCCCGATTGCTGGCATTAAATGGATCGTATAAAGATTGTAGCAAACGCAGCTGCCCGCGGCGACGTATCCGCAAGCCGCGGTATCGGAGAAGCTGCGCTCTGCGCTCCAGAAGTCGGTTTTTCATCGCGGGCGTCAGCCAATAGGTGCCGCGCTGCGTTCTTGCATCGAGCCGTCGTGCTAGCGGCCGGTACGCAATTTTTGCAACCTTTGGGGCGTGTGGAAGGAGACCGTGTCGCAGAATTAACCAAAGAGTAGGTATTAGCCCATATGGTCCAATGTCTTCCCTTAAGCACCGCAGCAGGTTCGTCCAAGGAGGACGAGTTATTTCCTCTGCATAGTGCGCTCGGGATCCGGCAACGAATTGATCGCCTCCAAGCCCGGTGACAATCACCCGGCTCAATGCGCCGTTGCTCTTACAGTAAAGATTATTATGATGCGCCGTTCCTGAATATCCTGGAAAGTCCCGGTATAGGCGCGCTTGATCTTGCAGCCACTCGATTCCCTTGATACAGGGTTCTATCTCCTGAATCGGAACCCCTAAGTATTCTCCGACCGACCGTGCGTACAACAACTCATTCGCCTCATCATACTGTGTCCACGCGATGGTGTAGCCGTTAATGCTTGGTGCCGGCAGTGTGCCGACCCGGCGCAAATGCTCCGCTACACAGAACACAGCAGAGGAATCGAGACCGCCGCTGACCTCGTAAGCGACCGGTTTGTGCGATCGTGACTGCCGCCGCACACTATCGGCGAAGAGATGACGATAGTGTGTGAAGTAATCCTCGTCTTTTGTGTAAGGCTGCGGCGCGTTCAGATCCGGCATCCAGTATGATGTGGGCTGCGGACCGGCCGGCCCGACGCTCATCCAGTGAGCACTCGGAAGGCGCATAACGCCCGTCCAGATCGTCTCGTCAAACGAAAACCACTCATCCGCGAGATATTCGACGATCATCCCTTCATTCGGGATTTGCGGCACCCAGGGCATCGCCAGGATCGCGTGCAGCTCCGACGCGAACACCAGAATCCTGCCGTCCCAGTGATAGGTGAACGGCTTATTGCCGAAGCGGTCGCGGGCACAGAAAGCCTCCTGCTGCCGCGCGTCCCAGATGACCAGGGCAAAATCACCGTCGATGTGGGTAAGGCAGTCCCACCCCCAGATTTCGTAGGCCCGCAGCACGAGTTCGGCATCGGCGCGGGTGCGAAGCGCCGCACCTCGGGCGAGCAACTCGCGGCGTAGCTCCTCCCAGTTGTCGACCCTTCCGTCCATCACCAGCACGAGGCTCTCGTCCTCGTTGGTCAGCGGCTGTGTTTCTTCCAGAGATTCTGGGGTCGTGCGCAACATGCACTGACCGAGCGCCACCGAACCGCGCACCCAATGGTTGATGCCATCGGGCCCGCGATAGGGCATCGCGGCCGTCATCGTCTCGACAAGACCGCGCTCGACCGGGCCGCCGTCGAAGCGGATGATTCCGGCGATACCGCTCATGGGTGTCGATCCCGGTGTCTAGTCAGCGCCCGATGCACAGGTCGAAGGCGCTTGATGATACCGCCGGTCGCCCGGCGGGCGTAAAGCCAGGGCAACCAAGCATCAGACGACGGCTCATATCTCGCACGCATATAGGCCCGAGGCGGGAAGACCAGCTCGCGCGCAAAACGCAGACGATTTCCAAACCCTGGAATGGCTGTAAAATCGATCCAGCTCTGGCGCAAGCTGCCCGCGTTTATATAGGTCATCACGCGCTCGCCTGTTTTCGTCAATGCACGACGGACGAAATCGGGGCAGCGCGTTCCGTAGCATGCCGCCGCTTGGTTGATGCCGTCGAGGCTGATCGCGCACAGGCCTCTCGCCGCGGCCTGGTCAACGAGCTCTTGCCACTGCACCTGCGTGAAAGATTGCACGAGAAGATGCACATCGTAATGCCAGATCAGCCGGTCACCGCCATAATAAGCGATGCTGTCGACGAAGTAGGGGTGGTGCTTGTGCGTCGCGGGATGCAGGCACGCCAGCAGCAGCGCGTGCACCGGGCCGGCAGCCATAGCCCCGTCGCATAATTCCGGCAAGGAGGAGGCTTCGGCACGTAACTCTGCATAGGAGAACAGGCGCGAGAGCAGTTCGGAGTTGTTAATTCGACGGTGCAGATCGATCGTGTGTCGGCCGCTGTTGATTTCCTTCGTGTAGCTATCCTGGTAGCTCACGAACTCGCCGCTGACGCCCGTAACCCGGCGAAAGCCGAGCGCAACTAGCGCCTCAGAGGCTCGGGCCCAGTCCTGGGGTGCCACGATCATATCGGTGTCGCCACGAGACCGCCAGACCGGATTCGGGTAGAGGCTGTAGGCAAGCGCGGTGCCCTTGAACAGGATTGGCTCGATGTTTTTTGCCCGAAGCGCGGCCACCGCCTCGGTGAGCACTTGCTGATGGCGCAGCTCCCAGAAGGCCTGAAAGAACGCGTGCCGGCGAACTGCGTCTCGGACAGAAGACGGCCACGTCAAGAGTCGCGGCGCGTGCTCATGCAGTAGTGCCATGACGCCTTGATAACCAGCACGACGAATGAAGGCCTCTTCGAAATCCTCGCGGGGCGTCGAAGGCCAAGCGACGCTCTCGCCACGCAGAGCAGCACACATCAGCTCACCGAGCCGAGCCGAATTCGAAGGAGTGGGCCTCTCCGAGAGGCCACTTCTATCGGATCCGTAACCGGTCACAGATAACCACGCATCTTATAAACCAACAGCCCGAGCCATTCTTTCATCGCGTTGGTCGTCGTCTCGGCGGGAACCCAAGGACTATTGCCTGCGGCGCCCGCAGCAACCAGAAATTCGGGCTCGCGACTCATACGATATTCTTCGCGGCCCACCCAGCGGCGTAGCGCCCACCCTGTCCGATGAGCTCGTGATGGGATCCCGATTCAACAATTTGCCCTTGTTCCATCACGTGAATTTGATCTGCAAGTCTCGCCGTAGTGAAGCGGTGAGTGACGATGATCGTGGTGCGCCCCTGCGCAAAACCGTGAAATCGGTTCAGCCATTCGGCTTCGGCCCAAGGATCCATGGCGCTGGTGGGCTCATCAAGCAGGATCATTGGCGATTCCCGCAGGAACGCCCGTGCGAGCGCTACGCGTTGCCATTCGCCGACACTGAGCTCGGTGCCTTTCTCGAACCAGTGCCCTAAAATGTTCCCGTAGCCGTCCGGCAGATCGCGAATGAACGCATCGGCACCCGCCGCCTTCGCCGCGGCTTCGACAGAAGCGTCCGTCGGAGCTGAGGCAAGATTTCCCAGAGCGATGTTCTCGCGAACTGTTGTGTTGTAGTGCACCGGCTGCTGAAAGAACACCGATATGCGCTGGCGCAGTTCTTCCACTGAAAAACGACGCAGGTCAACGCCGTCTATAGTGATCGATCCTGCTTCGGGATCATAAAACCGGCAGAGCAACTTCACCAGCGTGCTCTTGCCTGCTCCGTTGGGTCCGACAAAAGCAATCAGGCGCCCGGCCGGGATAGTGAGACTGAAATCGCGGAGCGCTACGCGGCGAGTGTCAGGATACCGGAAAGTCACGCCGGTGAATCGGATTCCCTCACTCAATCGGACCGGTACAGCAGCAGGCTTAGCGGGTGAGACAATGGTGGGTTTCAGTTCCATGAACTCAAAGAAATTACCGAGAAAGAGCGAATTCCGATAAAGATGGCCTACATTTTCTAGAAGCGTGCGTGCCAAGCGCAGCCCTTGCTGGAATGCCTGGTAGAAGAGTGCCAGATCACCCAGAGAGAGCGAGCCGCGCAGGGTTCTCGCGATCATCCAGACGAACGCACCCGCGGCGATCGCGAGTGCGGCGGCTCCGCTGGCGAGTTCGGCCAAGCCTTGCTCGCGAGCCAGTTCGAGCCGCTCTTCGCGCACCTGTTTGCGAAGACCCTGAAAAGCCGATTTGAAGTAATCGCCCAGCGCGAACAGGCGGATTTCGGGCGCGGCTTCTCCGGCGGTGAGGAACCAGTCGTAATACCAGGTGCGGCGCTCGACCGGGGTGGCGCGCATGCGGAATTGGTATTGCCGCGCGGCATAGCGAAGCACCACCGCAAGCGCCGGGAGCGTGCTCGCCAGCAGCGCCACCGGAAGCCACACGCCATAACGGGCGAGCACCACCAGCATCGCGACCAGCGTGAGGCCGTTCTGGAGCAGGCCGCCAAGCGTTTCGAGCAACGCGCTGGGCCGGTAGTCGGCCTCGGCGCGTGCGCGATGGAGGTGATCGTAGAAGTCGGGCGACTCGTAGAAGGCGAGGTCGACCTCGACCGATTTGCGGTGAATGAGCGAGCTGACGTGGTCTTGCACCAGCTCGGCCTGCGCGGTGCGGACCCAGTGGATGGCGCCACTCAGCAGCTCGGTGAGCAGAAGGACCACGCCCATGGCGGCGGCGGGAGCGAGGATGGGGCGCCAATCGCCGCCCGTGCGGACCGCGGCGACCAGCCCGTTCACCACCGGGCGCGTGAGATAGACGGTGGCCACGGGCAGCAAACCCTGAATGAGGAGGAAGAGGGTCCAGGCGAGGGTCCAGCCGGGGGCGGCTTGCCAGACGAGGCGGAGCGCTCGAGGCAAATGTGAAATTTGGACGGCGGCGCGGCGCAGCCGGCGGGCTAGGTGTTCCGACACATGCATTCGATTCGCCGGCGGCTCCCGCTGCAATCCACTAAGAATACACCGGGATTTTAACGCGCTAGCTCGGTGCGGGACCGGTTCCATGGTCATCAGCCTCAGACCCTCACAAACGGTTAAATCTCCTGGCTGTCCAGTAATGACCAACACCACGCCGTGAAGACCGCATTCGGACAGAACCGGAAGGGCATGCTCCGCGACGCCTACGTAAATGTCTGCGTAAGAGCTGTCGAATGTAAACAGCACAGGCTTATCTGGGTATAGGATCTCGGGCGGAGCACCACGCCCGCCGCACGCTGTGCCGCCTTGCCGGTGTTGGCTCGCGGGACTGGCCAGCAATAACACGCTGCCGATACGACACAGGGATCTACTTGCGTCGGCGCCGCCGGATATGCACCTTCTCCAGCCCATCTAGCCGCTCGACACGCTTGTAGTTGATGATCTCCCCGCCCGCCGCGGCTTCAGGTGGATCATGCCGACGCCGTAGCGCCGGTGACGTTGTGCCGCGGCGGATGCACTCTCGCAGCGCACGGTTGCGATCCGCTCGTGGCTGGTAACGCAGTGCACTCGCGCTCATACGCACGACCAGGATCAATTTGATAGTGTTTGATCTTGTGTCTGAATGACGCCGCGCTTTCCAAAGCGTCCCTAACCCGTGTACGAGCCGGTCCGCGAACTCCGTCTAGATGACATCCGTATGACTTTTGACATAAGTCAGGGGTTGCAATCGTTAATGTGAACTGGATCACATCGGTGGTATAAGTCGACTGCGGGGAGTTGCCGGATCGTCCGGTCGCATTTCGTCGTGCTTTAGAGCCATCGGCAACTTAGGGGTTCCTCGCTTGGGGCTATCGTCTTCTACCGCGCTGGCGTTTGCAGTAACTGCGATTCTCACGCTCACGCTGCGTCCGCTTGCGCTTCGTCTTCACCTCACAGATAAGCCCGGCGGTCGCAAGCAGCATATCGGCGAGATTCCGCTGGTTGGCGGCATCGCGATGTTGATCGGCATGCTCGTTGCGGCGATGGCGGCCGTGCAAACCGCAGACCGATGGACTTTGCTGGTCCCCGCCGCGCTCCTCGTGATCGTGGGGGTCATCGACGACCGTTACAATGTCGGGGCCTCGGCGCGGCTTGTGGCACAGATCTGCGCCGCTCTCATCATGATGATCGGCGGCGGCCTGTATCTCAGGGATATCGGCGACCCGTTCGGAACCGGCCTCTTGGGGCTCGGCTTTTTTGCCATTCCCATGTCCGTGTTGGTCACGCTGAGCGTCATCAATGCCTTCAACTTCATCGACGGCATCGATGGCCTGGCGGCTTCGATGGCCCTGATTGCACTGGCCGCCGGCGGGCTCGCGAGCGGGTTGGGGGCACCGGCAGTGACCGTGGCAGCGGTGGCTTTCGGGGCGATCCTCGGGTTCCTGCCGTTCAATTTTCCCGCTTTTCGCAATCGTCGTCTGCGCACGTTCATGGGTGATGCCGGTAGCACGCTGCTTGGGTTCGTCGTCGTATGGTTCACGCTCTCGATCTGCCAGGGCGAACACAGGTCGCTGTCCCCGGTCGCGGCGCTCTGGTTTGCGCTGATGCCGCTGTCGGATTTTTTCAGTTGCTTCGTACGGCGCATGGCCAGGGGCAAGATGCCGTTGCACGCAGGCCGTGAACATTTTCACTTCATGCTGATGCGCGCCGGCCTGAGCGAGCGCCAGGTGCTCGCGGTGCTGGTCGCCTTTGCCGTGTTGTACGCGGCAGTCGGCCTGATCGGCGCCAGCTACAAGCTGCCGGACTGGGCCCTGTTCGCGCCATGGATCACGCTGCTGGCACTGCAGTACTTCATCATCCGGGGCCTGGCCTTGCACCTCAGGCACCGCCGGTGGAGGGCCTCAACGGTCGTCGTCCAGTTACCAGCAAGGGCAGCGGCAGCTCATTCTACGTCGATGCAGGTGGATGCGGGCCGCGAGGCAGCGTAACGGTCAACGGCCGCCCCGTCCAGGCGCGCGGTTCGCATAGAAGAAAAAAGGCCCCTTTGCGGGGCCTTTTTTCTGTCTTCGTATCCCTCAGAGTCGCGCGCTGGAGCGCGAGTATCTCGCTGCCTTATCGGCGCGCCTGGTGCGACGCACGTGTTTCGATCTGGCAGTGACCGAACGCTCGCTGTACCTGACGTTCGATGATTAGGCTCTAAGCGGCACAGTACACTCGAATCCGGTCGCGTCTAAAAGCTTGAGGACGCGCAACCCCGCGCCGCGAGCGACACCATTCAGGCACGATTCAGTTGCGCCTGTTTATGCTTTGTTTCAGGCGCCTAGGCGGCTCCGTGACTCCCAGCAGCCCTTCAGTGCCGCTTGGATTTGAGTCGCGACCCACTTCTGCGCCTCTCGAGCTTAAGCATCCGGCGGATTGGCGCTGTGGTTTGCGCCAATCGGCCGATGCTCCTTCCGATTCACTCACGCTGTTTGGAATTTTTCCTGACGAATTCCTGCCGCCCCGGCGCGTCGACTCAATCGCGCGCGACGCGCGAAAGTGAGAAACAACTCACTGTATGAATTGCCAAGTTCAGGAATTATTCAGCTGCCTCTGATTATCTTGGAGCTGACTTGAGTTGAAGGCACCTGCCGCGGCCCCGGGACTCCCAGCAGCACATTTTGCAGCTTGGATTTGAGCCCCGCCCCGCGCCAAGGCGCCGGACCCCCCGCCGGCGGGTAAGCGCTACAGTTTGCGCGAACCCGCCGGTCCCTCTCCCCACCCAGTCCCGGCGTCCGCGCCCATCCCGGCGCGGTGTATTGTGGCGTCCACCGACTGCGTACCGCCATGACCGAACCTAGCCGCCTGGACCAGATCGAGATCAAGCTCGCTCATCTCGAGCGCGCATTGATCGAGCTCAACGATGTCGTGGTGCGACAGCAGCGCGAGATCGAGCTGCTCACGGCGCGCAACCGGCAGCTGAAGGATCAGCTCGAAGGGTTGGAGGCCGGCGGGGCGAGCGGCGAAGGCTTTGAGAAACCGCCGCACTATTAATAACAGCGTTCCGCCTACTGCTCGCTAAAGTTCGCTTCAAGGAGACGCAGTATTGGACCGAGTCGGAGCCGGGTCGCCGACGGCTGCGGCATCAGAGTCAGAATGCATTCTTACCGTTCACCACGCAACCTATGGTCTTCAGCAGAATCTTCAGATCCAGCAGCACCGACCAGTTCTCCGCGTAGTACAAGTCGAGCTCGACACGGCGACGGATCTGTTCTGCGGTCTGCGTGGCGCCCCGGCAGCCGTTCACCTGCGCCCAACCGGTTATCCCCGGCTTGACCCGGTGGCGGTGCGGATATTCGCCCACGATCTCGTGACCCAGGCGATCCTCGGTTCGCATATCGATCGCGTGAGGACGCGGTCCGACCAGGGACATGTCGCCCTTCAGCACATTGATCAGCTGCGGCAGCTCATCCAGGCTCATCCGTCGCAGGAATCGGCCGATTCGGCCGACGCGCTCATCATCGCGCGAGGTCTGTACCAGAGCGGTCTCGTGCGATGGCGTCCATTGCATGGTGCGAAATTTCAGCACATCGAAGGATCGATTGTTCCAGCCGTGGCGGCGTTGGCGAAAGATGATCGGTCCGGGACTGTCGAGTCGGACAGCAAGCGCAATGAGGCTCAGTAAGGGTAGCAGGAGCAGCAGTAACGCCGTGCCCAGGACGACATCCTCCAGCCGCTTGGTGAGGGCACCCCAGCCTCGCAGTGGCCGATCGACCAATACCGCCGCTGGCAGGCAGTTACCAACGTAGGCCCAGCCATGCTGCGGCACACCCAGAGCGAATTGGTGTGGACAGATCGCGACCGCTGCCGCCAGTGCCTTGAGCTGATGTGCCAGCGACGACATGCGCTCGTCTGCGGCCTCCGGAATCGCAATGAGAACCCAATCGATTCGGCGGGTCTTTCCGACTTCCAGCAGATCCTGGACCGTGCCGCAAGGGCGATTCACCATGGTCTGGCGCCGCGTCAGTCGATCGTCGAACACGCCGGCGAATTCAACCCCCTTCGACTTGATCTGCTTCAGGTGCTGCATGACCCGATCCGCCAGTGCGCCCGCGCCTACGATGGCCACCACGTCGTGCAGGCTGCCAGTGCGCTCAAGGAACGCCACGTATTTTGCCAGCGCCCATCGATTGGCAACCACGGCACTCCAGCCGAGCAGCGCCCAGAGCGCGAGCCAACCGCCGGGAGCAGCCTTCAACGACCCTGTCAGGTAGCCGATGATGACCATGACCACTGCAAGCACCAGGAATTGCCAGGACAGTTCGTTGGCGTTCCACCGATGATCGCCGTCGTTACGCAAGTTTCTGGGCCGCACCGCCCGCAAAACAAACGGCGCAATGACGGCGGCGACAGCCGCTCGGCTGCCAAACGTAGTCCACAGTTGTCCGGGCAAGATGCCCGTGATCGACAGCCGCATCCAGAGCAGCGCGCTCAGGAAACCGCTTATACCAACGGCGCAGACATCGCCAAGGGCCAGCAGATCATGCGCCAACGCCACGAAATCGCGGCTGAACACACGAGGAACTCTCGGCCGCGTTGATCCGATGGTTAGATCTGCAAACGACAACTCTGAGCCGGTAGAAATATCGATCTCCGCAATGACGTCACACGCCGTGGCTAATCGAATGCTCTCACGACCCAAGCATCTCGTCGGTCTGTCGCGGATCGACGACAGGAAACACTGGGTCTTACGATTCACGGTGGGCCATGTCTGTGCAGGCGGCGTTTTCAAAATTTGCACCGCACAATCACGGGGGGATTAGCGGCCGAGTCTACGCGAACGGGTAACGCGCGGCGTCGCGTGAAAGAAAAATTATCTTCGCGCCGGGCGTCGCGCTGCACGGGCAAGAACAATAATGGCCTGGACGTAGGACCCTACCTACGAGAAATAAGCCGGTGCTCATGCCGCCGCCCAGGCTGTTTCTATCCCTGCCTCGCGAACGCGATAGGCGCTGCTCGGCGGAATCAGCCAGGCCGAAGACTCGTTCCCGCAGACGGAGGTCCGACACCTGGACCCGATCAGGATATTGCGGGCCGCATTCACGTCCCGGTCATGCGACTCACCACAGTCGCGACATATCCATGATCTCACAATCAACCCATTGACCCCTCGCGGTCCAGTAAGAGCCCCGCAAGCGGAACAAGTGACGCTGGTGTTTCTCTCGTTGACGACTTCGGATGTCCTGGCAGCCTGCTGGCTCTTGTACTCCAGGAAATTCTTGAGCATGCCCCAGCCCGAATCCAGCACGGACTTCGCCATCCGTGTCCTGGCCAGTTTAAGGCTACTCACGTCGCCGACGCTGATGTGCTGATACCGATCGACTATGCTCCTTGAGAACTTGTGCAAGGCATCTGCCCGGCAGCGCGCCGCTTTGCGATGAATGCGCTTGGCCTGGCGCTTGTGGCCATGGCGCTGGGCTGAGGCCAGCTTCTGGGCGTAGCCTTCTGTCCAGCGGCCGGCAGCCAGACGCTCGCCATCACTCGTTACCGCAATGTCCTTCAACCCCAGGTCAATGCCGACGGCCTCCAGGGGTGCGATGCTCTGCTCAGCCTTAAGCTTAACCGGCACACACAGCCACCAGTCCCCGAGCGCATCCTGGGCAAAGCAGCCCGCCTGCCATTTGATCCCTTCCAGTCGCGCTGTCTCGAATACCCGAAAGCACTTACCGGCAAAGCGCAGGCACACGCCTTTTCGCTTAATGCTGGCCGCTTTGAAGGGTACCCACCCCAGTGAGCGCCGGGCGCCACGACTCACCCGCCAGCGAAGCTTAAGCCGGCGCGCAGCCTGGCGTTTCTGCGCGTAGTGCACACAAATCGACTGAATCGTATCGGCGCCGATCTTGTCAAAATACTGGCTGGCACCGGCCGTCAGGCTGCACAGGTCAAAGCCGGACATCCACTTGCGTTTGGTATCCGTGCGCGTCGCCGCCTTGAGGCTGGTCTCATTGCAGTAGTTGAACACCTCGTTCACTTCCACTGCTGCGGCATTGAGCCATGAGTAGGCTTCCGCACGAACCTTCAACCGAAGAGTGCGCGTGAACGAGAGCGGCATGACGTATTATCTCTCCTCACGGGGTTTTCCCGCTCGGGTGTTTTTGCCCACTTCATTGCGTAATTCACTGGCGGGTCGCGACGTCCATGTCGCTTCGTCGCGCGCTCAGCTTTGCACCGAAGAAAACAATGCGGCACTACGCCGGTGCGATGGCAGCGGCAGCGATTCGCTTACAGATCCTGATAATTTGGCCCGGAACCACCCTCTGGCGTCGTCCAGGTGATGATGCCGTAGGGATCCTTGATGTCGCAGGCCTTGCAATGCACGCAGTTAGCGGCATTGATGTGCAACATCTTTCCGCCCTGCCCGTTGTCGACCATCTCGTAGACGTTCGCCGGGCAGAAGCGCTCGCAGGGATTGCCGAATTCCTGCGCGCAGCGGGTGGCGCAGATCGAGGTATCAGCAACCTTCAGGTGCACCGGCTGGCTCTCCTCATGCGTGTTGCCGGCAAAGAACACCGACGACAGCCGGTCGCGTGGCGGCAGCGTACGGGTCACCCAATGCCGATCGGGCGATGGGTAGGCGTCCAGGCGCTTGAGCTGAGCGGCATCGTCGACCCGATTGCGCAGCGTCCACGGCAAATGTCCGGCCGTGAGCGTTTCCAGTGCGCCGTTGGCGAATCCCCACCAGAAGCCGCGCTTGAAGCCGGGCTTGATATTGCGCACCTTGCGCAGCTCGCGGCCGCCGGGGCTGGCGCGCCAGCGCGCATCGAAACCCGCCGGGCTGCCCGTTTCGGCCAGGTGCTCGGCGGCGCACACGCCGGATCGAATGGCCTGATGAATGCCCTTGATCTTGGGCACATTCAGGGTGCCACCGGCATCGCCGATCAGCAGCGCGCCCGGCATCTCCAGCTTCGGCAGCGATTGCCAGCCGCCGGCTGCGATGGTGCGCGCCCCGGCCGACAGAATCTCCCCACCGGTAAGCAATGGTTTGACCGAGGGGTGATGCTTGAACTGCTGGAATGCTTCAAACGGCTGCAGGCGCGGATCCTGGTAGTCCAGGCCCACCACAAAGCCGACGTACACCCGGTCGTGATCGAGGTGATACAGGAAGCTGCCGCCGTAGGTGCCCCCATCCAGCGGCCAGCCCGCGCTATGCCGGATCAGCCCCGGCTGTGCACGTCCTGGCGGTAGCTGCCACAGTTCCTTGAAGCCCAGTCCAAAGGTCGGCGGCGACTTGCCTTCATCGAGGCGAAACTGCCGGATCAGCTGCTTGGCGATAGAACCGCGGCAGCCCTCCGCCAGGATCGTGGTGCCGGCGAGAATTTCGACGCCCGCCGTGTAATTCGGACCCTGGACGCCATCTTTACCCAGGCCCATGTCCCCGACCCGAACCCCGGCAACCGCCCCATCGTTGGTATAGATAGAGGCCTCAGCCGCAAAGCCTGCAAACACGTCGATGCCGGCGGCCTCGGCCTGCTGTGCCAGCCATGCGGTCAGCTGCGACAACGAAACGATGAAATTGCCGTGATTGCGCATCGTCGGCGGCAACGGCAGCCACAGCGCTTTGCTCGCGGTCAGGAAATGAAACTCATCGTGCTGCGCGGGCACTGCCATGCCGGTATAGCTCGCGCGCCAGTTGGGCAGCAACGCTTCCAGCGGTCCAGGCTCGAGCACCGCACCCGAGAGCGAGTGCGCCCCTACGGTCGACCCCTTCTCGAGCACGCAGATCGACGCTTCCGGCTTGAGCTGCTTGAGTCGCAGCGCGCAGGAGAGCCCCGCGGGACCTGCACCGACGAGCGCGAAGTCATATTGCATCTGCTCGCGGTCACTCATGGTCTGACCCTGTCAGCGATAAAACTCATGATCTTGGATTTCCCGTCACTTTTTAATTGTAGAGGCTGGCGACGAGCAGCGTCCACGGGCGCCGTTACCTGTAACCGCAGCTCCAGCTCCGCGATCAGCTCGCCTGCGAGGCGAGCTGGCTCACAGAAGTCGAAGCTGTCTATTGCATCGCAAGTCGTTGTGCCTTAACGTTCGCGCGCCTAAAGATCGGCCGACCACGGAGGTGTGACAAGACTGCAATGAAGAAACGCAAAGCGTCCGCGAACAGCGAACCTGGGCCTCGTCTTCACCGCGTTAACCAGTATCTCGAGAAGAACTTCCCCGACTTCTTTGCCGAAGCGCGATTTCATGTCGGCAACGATGACTACTTTCTGTACAGCCGCTTCGGCCAGTACCTCGCCCGCTCCATCGAAAGCGACCGGGCGCCGCGCGCCAAGATCCACCGCGCATTCACCGTCCTGAACAAGATGGCTCGCATGTCCGCCAGGGACCCGGCAGTGCGCCGCATGCTGGTCACCGGTCCGCTGGAACACCTGGTCGATAATCCCAAGGCCCGGGCGTTAGCCCGCAAGCACCTGTCCACGGTTGCCCAGAGCTACCTGGAAAGCCTGTGCGAATAAACTCGTCCCCCCGGCACCACCCGTACCATGACCCCGCCGATCAGCGCCCACGATGTTCTGTTCTTCTGGTTCGGACCGCGTCCGTACGCGGCGGCGCGGGTGCTGCAGCATGCGCGTCTGTGGTTCGGCGAGCCGGATTCGCCTGAAATCACACCGCAGACCGATGAGCTGATCCGCGATCGCTTTGCCGAGCTGACAGCCGCGGCGGAACGGGGCGAACTGTCCGCCTGGGAATCCAGCCCCCGGCGCCGCCTGGCGCTGATCCTGCTGCTCGACCAGTTCTCGCGCAACATCTACCGCGGCAGCGTGCGCGCCTATACGCAGGACCTGCAGGCGCTCTCGCTCACGGTCTCCGGCATGCAGCACGGAGCCGACGCGACCCTCGATCCGGTCGAGCGGCTGTTCTTCTACATGCCGTTGATGCACGCCGAGAGCCTGGAGGTGCAGGAAGAATCGGTCGCGGCCTTTCGCCGGCTGCTCGAGGAAGCCCCTGCCGACCTGCATCGCACCTTCGACAGCAATCTGCAGGCCGCCGTCCAGCATCGGCACATCATCCAGCGCTTTGGCCGCTTTCCCCAGCGCAATCGCGTGCTCGGTCGCGACAGCACGCCGGAAGAGCTCGCGTGGCTCACCGATGAGGGCAGGCAGTTCCCCCAGTAAGCCCGCACCCCCGCGGCCCGGCGGCATTGCTGCGCTGCGCAACAGCCGGCTACGGTAGGACAAAATGTCAAAACCAGCGACCAACAGGCGCATTGGAGGCCTGACGGGCCGGGTTCATATTGACGCTCGACGCGCGCCCAGACACTCTGTAGGTCGCGCAACAAGAGCCGGAGCATCCCTATGGCCGCACGATCCATGGCATCGCTGAATATCTCCTTCGGGCTGGTATCGATTCCCGTTGACCTGTATACGGCGACTGTTTCGAGCGAAAAGATCAGCTTCAACCTGCTGCACGCCAAGGACGGCTCGCGCCTGAAACAGCAGTATGTGTGCGTCAAGGAGGGCACGGTCGTCGAGCGCAGCGAGATCGTGAAGGGCTACGAATTTGCCAAGGACCAGTACGTGCAATTCACCGCCGAGGAGATCAAGGCGCTCGATGAAGCCGGTTCCGACACCATCGATATCGTCGAATTCGTGCCCCTGACCTCGGTCGACCCGCTGTACTTCGATCGCAGTTACTTCCTCGCCCCTGGTAAGGGTGGCGCTCGCCCGTACGCGCTGCTCTCGGCCGCGCTGCGCGAGACGCGCCGCTGCGCCATTGGGCACTGGGCCGCCCACGGTCGTGATCACATGATCGTGGTCCGGCCGCTCGACAAGGCGCTGGTCATGCATCAGCTGCACTTCGCCGCCGAAGTGCGCTCGATCGACGACATCGGCGTTGTGCCCACCGAGGTCAAGGACAACGAGCTGAAACTCGCCCGCCAGCTGATTGATCAGCAGGCAACCGATAAGTTCGACCCGACGCTGTACGTGGATGAGGTCAAGGCCCGGGTGGAGGCGGCGATACAGAAGAAGGTCGAAGGCAAGCAGATTTCCCTGTCCGCAAGCCCGGTGCGTGCCGCATCGAGTAACGTCATCGACCTGATGTCGGCGCTCAAGGCGAGCCTGGGCGGCAAGCAGCAGGATAAGCTCGGACCGCGCAAGGCTCCCAAGCGGGCCGAGCGCAAGGCGCCGGCGAGAAAGACCTCCCGCGGCTGACGGTTTGCGGACCGCTGGGGCTCATGCACGATTATTCCATTGCCGATATCGAGCGACTGGTTGGGCTGTCTCGCGGGGTCGTGCGTTCCCTGATCCGCCAGGCGTTCGTAGCCCCGCATCGCGGAGCGCGGCGCGAATACCGGTTTTCCTTCCAGGACCTGCTGCTGCTGCGAACCGCGAAGGCTCTGTCTGGCGCGCACCTGTCCAATCGCCGCATCACCCGCTCGCTGCGTGAGTTGCGTCGCCGCCTGCCCGAGCACGCGCCGATCTCCGGCCTGTCGCTTCGAGCCGTGGGCGATCGCGTGAGCGTGCGCGAAGGTCAGCTCGAGTGGCAGAGCGATTCCGGGCAGTACCTGCTGGCTCTCGACGTGCTGGTCACCAATGGCACCTTGCACATTATCGAGCGCTCGCCCGCACCCGCTTCGGCACAGAGCGATCAGTTGTTCGATGAGGCCGCGCAGCTGGAGAATTCCGATCCGCAGCGTGCGATCGGATTGTACCGGCGCTGCCTGGAGCTCGACGGCGAGCGGGTGGAAGCGCGGATTAATTGCGCCAGGCTGCTTCACCAGGCCGGGCAGTTCGATCTGGCAGAACAGCTCTATCGGGTCGAGGCCTGCAGCGGCGATGCCCACGCGTTGTTCAATCTTGGGGTACTGCTGGAGGACACCGGTCGAACCGCACAAGCCATCGACAGCTATCTGGCGGCCATCTCAGTGGATCCTGGCTTTGCCGATGCGCACTATAACCTTGCGCGCCTGTATGAAATTCAAGGCAACCAGCCGCACATGATCCGGCACCTGCGCCAGTACCGCACGCTGATCAGTTGAGCCGCATTATGCCGGCGGCTCATCCGGCAGCGGCAGGGCGCGCGGGGGCACCGGGGAGGATTGCAGCAACGAGGTCGTGGTCTGACCAAAGGCCAGGAATTGATCGAGGATCGGATCGAGCTCATCCAGACTTCGCAGATGCAGCTTGATGATGAAGCAGTCTTCGCCGGTGATGCGGTGGCACTCGCTGATTTCGCGCGTCGAGCGCGCCAGCTCGATGATCTTGGGTAGTTTTCCGGGCATCGGACGGATGCGCACCATCGCGGCGATCGGAAAGCCCAGCGCGCGCGGATCGATCTCCAGCCGATAGCCGCGGATCACCCCGCCCTCCTCCAGCCGCGCGATGCGCTCACGCACCGCGGGCGCCGACATGCCGATGCGGCGCGCGAGCCCTGACAGGCTCATCCGCGGATCGGCGCGCAGCAGCCGCAATAGCTCCAGATTGCGCGGGTCCCGCAGCAGATCCGAACATTGAAGCTTCAACGCGTTAAATTCTTTCATATCGATGGCCGTAGCAGCATACGACCTTCATTCAGGTATTCAAAGTGGCTGAGCTACAGCTGTATTGTCGGCACCATGCAATACGCCTCGGTCCCGCTCGCAGCCCGCTGTGCGCGCGCTGGCTCGCTGACGCAGCGGCTGCCGCCGCACCTGTTCTTTGTCACTAGCGCGGTGTTTCACTACCTCGGTCCCGCCTTTGCGGTGCTGCTCTTCGCGCAGCTCGCCCCGCTCGGCGTCGCCTGGCTGCGCATCGCGACCGCGGCGGCGATCTTTGCCCTCTGGCGACGTCCCTGGCGCGATGTGCGGCTGCTGGATGCGAGGACGCGCCGCTCGATCCTGTGGCTGGGCGCGGTGCTGGCAGTGATGAACGCGAGTTTCTACCTGGCGATCGAGCGCCTGCCGCTGGCGAGCGTCGGCGCGATCGAATTCCTGGGTCCGGTGGTGCTGGCGTTCGCGGGCCTTGCGACCCGGCGCAACCTGATCGCACTGGCCCTCGCCGCCGGTGGTGTCTATATCCTGACCGGGGTGCACCTCGTCGCCGATGCGCGCGGCCTGTGCTTCGCGTTTGCCAACTGCGCGCTGTTCATGCTGTACGTCATCCTCGGCCACCGCATCGCCGGGGATGGCGGCGCTGCGGGCATCGATCGCCTGGCCGCCGCGATGCTGGTGGCGATGATTATCGCGCTGCCGATCGGCCTCGCCGATGCGCTGCCCGCCTTCAGCCATCCCATCTTGCTCGCCGCCGCTGCCGGCGTCGGCCTGTGCTCTTCGGTGATTCCCTACGTCTGCGATCAGCTCGCGATGGCGCGACTGTCGCGCGCGACCTTTGCGTTTCTGCTGGCGCTGCTGCCGGCAACGGCGACCGCCATCGGCATCCTGGTGCTGCGCCAGATTCCCTCGCCCGCCGAACTCGCCGGGATCGGACTGGTGATCATTGCCGTTGCGATCCATCGGGAATGATCGCTCTGCCGGGTGCCGGCCATCACAGCGCTGCCGTCAGTGAGTCGGCGGCTCGAAGTCCGTCGCCTCGAGCGGCTTTTCGATCAGCGGTCCGAGCTTGGCTACCTCGGCACGAATGCGCGCCGCATCCCCGATCAGAACGATATCCACGTCCTCGCTGCCCGGGTAGGCGCTGGCAATGACCTGCCTGGAGGCCGCCGCGTCGACCCGCAGCAGCTGCGGCCGGAAATCGTCGATGTAGCTTTCCGGCAGGTGGTATAGATCAAGGTCCGCCAGCGCGCCGGCCCAATCGGCAGCGGTCTGGAAACCGAGCGCATACTGGCCAAGGATGTAGCTGCGTGCGGAATCGATCGCCGCGTCACTCACGCCCTGCTGCTTGAGCGTCGCCAAGGTCTGCAGGGCGATGTCGATGGCCCGCCCAGTGCTCGCGGTCTGGGTAAATGAGCTGATCGCGAACTCACCGGGTACCGCGCCACGGCGAAATCCGGCATGCGCCGAGTAGCTCAGTCCCGACTTGACGCGCAGCGCCTGCATCAGCATGGAGCCGAAACTGCCGCCGAACGCGGTATTGGTGACGTCAAGCGCCGCGCGCTGCGGATAGGCGCGCGCCACCCCGACATTGGCGATCCAGAAATAGGTCTGCGCCGCTCCGGGCGAATCGATCAGCAACACCCGCCGGCCCTTGACCCGGTCGGGGACGCTTAACGGCGACTCGGGCACGCCGACCTTGGGCCAGGCGGCAAAGGCGGCGGTGACGGCGCTGCGCAGCTGCGCCGGATCGAAGTCGCCGGCAAACACCAGCGTCAGCCGATCGGCGCCGAATTGATCGTGATAGAACTTGAGCAGGTCCGCGCGCGTGATGGTCGCGAGGCTCCTCTCGCTGCCGCCGACCGGCTTGCCGTAGGCGTGGCCGGCAAACAGCAGCGCGCGGCCGTAGGTGCCGATCAGGCTTTGCGGCTCGGAGTCCTTGGCGGCCTTGATGAACTCGATGCGCCGCGAGCGCAGCTTGTCGAGCTCGGCCGCGTCGAAGCGCGGACGCTGCAGCGCGTCGGCCAGCAGGCCCAGCAGCAGGTCGCGGTCGCGCGCCAGGAACTGGCCGTGCACCAGGATCGCCTCGCTGTGGGCGTCGGCATCGAGGCTTCCGCCCGCGCCCTCGACCGCGTCGGCGAACGCATAGGCATCGCGACTGCCGGCGCCATGCGTCAGCAGCTCAGCCACCAGCGACGCCACACCGGCACGGCCCTCGGGATCGAGCCGGGAGCCGCCGCGCAGCATCGCCTCAAAGGCGATCAGCGGCACATCGTGGCGCGGGATCAGGATCAGCCTGGCGCCGTTGGGCAGCGTGAAGCGCTGATGCGGCGGAATCTTCACGCCGACCGACACCGCCTGATCGGCCGCATGGCACCAGCCACTGACGGCTCCGAGCAGTGCCGCCGCGGTGACGGCGCGCACCGACTGCGCCAGCATCAGTGCATCCCCGCGTCGGGGTGAGCACCGGCATTGCCATGGGAATTCCCGCCTGGCGTCGGCACCAGCACGCCCACGGTGCGCTTGTCCGCATTGAACACCTGGCGAGCGATACTGGCCACGTCCTCGCGCGTGACGCGCTCGTAGGCGTCGGGCGCGGCAAACAGCAGCCGGTAGTCGCCGTGCATGACCGCGTATTCCCCGAGCAGCCGCGCCTTGCCGTTGATGGTCTGCACCCCGCGCCAGAAATCCGCGGCGACCAGGTTCTTCGCCCGGCGCAGCTCCTGATCGGTTACGCCGTCCTTGACGACATGCGCGAGCTCGGCATCCAGGGCCTGTTCCAGATCGCTCACCGAGCCGCCGGCAGGCAGCGTGGCGTGAATGACGAACACATTGGCATCGAAGCCTTCCGACCAGCCGCCGTCGATCGCGACCGCGAGCTTCTTCTCCTCCACCAGCGCGCGGTGCAGCCGTGCGGCGTGACCGCCGGTCAGGATGGTCTGCAGGATATTGAGTGCCGGCTCGCGCGGGTCGGCCGCCGGGATCGCGTGATAGGCGTAGTGCAGCAGCGGATTCTGCCCGGGGCGCTCGAGCACCAGCCGCCGCTCCCCAAGCTGCTCGGGCTCGCGCGTGCGCACTGGCGGCGGCGGATCGCGCTGCGCGATCGGGCCAAAATATTTCTGTGCCAATGCGAACACCTGCGCAGGGTCGACCGCGCCCACCAGAATCAGCGTGCAGTTGTTGGGCGCGTAATTGCGGTGATAGAAATTCTGCAGGTCGGCCATGGTCCAGGACTGGATATCCGACGGCCAGCCGATGGTCGGGATGCGGTAGGGATGAGCCAGGAAGGCCGTGGCCTGCACCTGCTCCTCGAGCAGCGCCGCATTGCTGTCCTCGATGCGCAGCCGGCGTTCCGAATAGACCACCTTGCGCTCGTTCTCGACCACGTCGGGCACGAACGCGAGGTTGGCGATCCGATCGCTCTCCAGGTCGAACACCAGCTCCAGCGCCGAGCTCGGGAACCAGTCCTGGTAGACGGTGACATCCTGGGAGGTGTAGGCATTGTTGCTGGCCCCCTGCGCCTCCATCAGCCGATCGAAGTCGCCGTGTGCGTGGGTCGAGGTCCCGTTGAACATCATGTGCTCGAAGAAGTGCGCCAGTCCGGTGGTGCCGGTGCCTTCATTGCGGCTGCCGACGTGCACCCAGTTGTAGAGCGCAACGTTCGGGATGTTGTGGTCCGGCCAGACCACGATCTGCATGCCGTTGGCGAGCGTGGTGGTGCGCACCACCGCCGCCGCATCGGCAAACGAGCGCGCCGCCGGCGCGGCCAGCGTCGCTGAACCCACCGCCACCGACGCGAGCGCACCGCCGACCCATTTCAGTCCACGCATGTCGTCGGGTTCCATCTAGAGCTGGATGGGGGCGAGGCCGCCAAAGAAGAGCGCCGCAGCACGGGGAGCGCTGCGGCGCCTAAGAGCGAACATCGGGGAGCGTTGTCCGCAAAGGTTAGGGGAAAACCTTACCAGCATGACAAAGCAAACCCTATGCCAATAGTACAAGATCATATAAATCAACAAGTTAAATTAAAGCGTCAGCAAAGCGGCGCTGTTCGGCTGCCAATTCACGTCAATCGCTGACCAAGACCTGACGCGCTGCGGCCTGCGGCCGTCACCGGCACGCACACCTGGAAGTGCTTCTTGAGCGTTGCACATAAGCCCCTGGCATCGCTTGCCGAGGACATGCCCACGCGCAGCTTGTAGACCGGGCCGCTCTTGGACTTGCCCGCCACGTAGTGCGGCTTGAGCGACTGCAATTCGGTCGGGTACTTACTCGAGAGCTTTTTCCACTCCGATTCCGCCCGTGCCTTGCTGTGGAAGGCGCCCAGTTGCACGAAATGGCCGCGCTCCGACACGCTCGCGACCTTGCTGCTGCCGCCGGCGGCAGCTGGTTTCGCCGCGGCATTTGCGGCCGCTCGGCCGCTCGCAGGCTTCGCCGCCATTGACGCTGAGGCGGGGGGCGGCGAGGCGACCGTCACCGTGGAAGTCGAGCCGCTGGCGGTGCCCGATTGGGCAAAGTTCTCGATCCGGATGCGAGCTTCCTGCGCCCATTTGCCATCTGCGTGCTGGGCCACGTAGTGCCCGTAGGCATCGCGGGTGTCGGCGGCGGCGGCCGCCTGCCAGTCGCGATCGTCGGCTATCTGCGCAATACGCGCCTGCGCCTGGGCCGCATTGGCACTCTTGGGATGCTGCTGCAGGAACTGCTGATAGGCCGCCGCGCTGTCCGCCGCGCTCGCGGCTTTCCAATCCGCGCTCTCACGGCTGCAGCCCGCCAGCCCCAGCGTGCCCAGAACGATCGCCACCAGACAAATTCCTGCGGTTCTCATCACATCACCTCCGCCCCACTAAGCGAATAATTGTACCAGCAGCGAGAGCCTTATCCGCGCCCACCGCCATGAACGATAAACCCAATCGCCGGATCCTCGACCAACTGAGCGGCACCCTGTCGCTGCTGGCCACCGGCTCGCGCGTGGTCGGCGACATCGAAACCCCCGGTGCGCTGATGATTGGCTGTCACGTGCGCGGTGACGGCAACGTCGGCGGCGAACTGTCGGTGTCGGTGGAGGCGCATTGGGAGGGAGACGTGCACGCCGACAGCGCGGTGATCGCCGGGCGTATCACCGGCTGCATCATGGTGCGCAAGAAAATCGAAATCGCCGCCAGCGCCATCATCCGTGGGCGCGTGATCGCCGCCAGCATCGCGATGGAGCGCGGGGCCACGATCGAGGGCGAGGTCACGGTGACCAGTAACCAGCCGATCGTCGAATTCGAGGAAAAGCGCACCACGCCTCGCACGCCGCAGACGCGCTAGTCAGCGCACGCCTATAATCCTGGGCGATGCTGTCGTACGGATGCCGGATGCCCGCTTGAACCACGCACGATTGATTCATCTGGTTGCCCATCGCGGCAACGCCCGCGACTTTCCGGAAAACACGCTGCCCGCCTTCGCCTCCGCGCTCGAGCTGGGCCTGCGCTTCCTCGAGCTCGACGTGCATCTGTCGGCCGATGGCGTGCCGATGGTGATTCACGACCACGACCTGACGCGTACCACCGGCCGGCCGGGCTGCGTGTTCGACATGCGCTCGCGCGATCTGGTGCAGATCGACGCCTGCGAACCGACGCGCTTTGGTGAGCGATTCCGCGGCACCCGCATCCCCAAGCTGAGCGATGTTCTGGCACTGCTCGAGCACCGGCCCGAGGTCACGCTGTTCGTGGAGATCAAACGCGCCAGCCTCACGCGCTTTGGCTACGACCAGGTGGTCGCGCGCGTGGTCAACACGCTAAAGCCCGCGCGCAGCCAGTGCGTGGTGATCTCGTTCGACCTGGCCGCCGTGCACCGTGCGCGCCAGACCGGCGGCATGCCGATCGGCTGGGTGATCGGCGCCTACGACGCCCATACCCGGCTGAAATTCGAAGCCCTGCAGCCCGAGTTCCTGTTCGTCGATCACCAGAAGCTGCCCCCGGGCGGCGCGTCCCTGTGGCGCGGCCCGTGGCGCTGGGCGGTGTACGAGGTGGAAACCCTGGCGCTGGCGCAGGCGCTGGCCGCGCGTGGCGCCCACTACATCGAGACCATGGCGGTGCAGGCGATGAGCGAGGCGATGCGCAAGCTGCAGCGGCCCGCGCGGGCCCCGCGCCCGGGCGCGTGAGCGCCGCATTCGACGTCGATGTGGCCGTCATCGGCGCCGGCATTCACGGCGCCGGCATGGCGCAGGCGGC
This sequence comes from Gammaproteobacteria bacterium, assembly GCA_013289615.1. Taxonomy (GTDB): domain Bacteria; phylum Pseudomonadota; class Gammaproteobacteria; order Steroidobacterales; family Steroidobacteraceae; genus FEN-1191. The sequence goes on along the minus strand of JABCZO010000002.1, from coordinate 52,887 downwards.
GGCGGCAGCCGGCCACTCGGTATGGCTGCTCGAGCAAAGCGCCATCGCTGCCGGCTCTTCCAGCCGTTCCAGCAAACTGATCCACGGCGGCCTGCGCTATCTGGAGACCGGGCAATTTCACCTGGTGCGCGAGAGCCTGCACGAGCGCAGCACGCTGCTGCGCCTCGCCCCCGGACTGGTGCGCCTGCAGCGTTTCTACTTCCCCGTCTACCGCCAGACCCGACGCCGAGCGTGGCAGCTGCGACTCGGTCTGTCGCTGTACGCGCTGCTGGCAGGCTTTACCCGCGACGCGCATTTCGGCACCGTGCCATGTCAGTTGTGGGCGACGCTCGACGGGCTGGATACCACCGGCCTTGAAGCCGTGTTCTGGTACCACGACGCGCAGACCGACGATCAGGCGCTGACCGGCGCGGTGCTGCGCTCCGCGCAGGCGCTCGGCGCCCGCTTCCTGTGTCCGGCACGCTTCAGCGGTGCTGCGCTGAGCGAGGACGGCGTCGACCTGAGGTACACGCACCTGGGCAGCGAGCAGTCATGCCGGGCGCGCGTGCTGATCAATGCCGCCGGTCCCTGGGCCGACGCGCTCAGCGCCAGCATGACACCGACCATTCCCGTGCCGGCACTCGAGTGTGTCCAGGGCGCGCATATCGTGGTTGCCGGGGCCATCGAGCGCGGCATCTATTACGTCGAAAGCCCGCGCGATGGCCGCGCGCTGTTCGTGATGCCGTGGCGCGGCCAGCTCATGATCGGCACCACCGAGACGCGCTTTCATGGCAATCCGGCCGACGTGTCGCCCAGCCACGCCGAGATTCACTACCTGCTCGGCGTGCTCAAGCACTACTTCCCGCGCTATGGCGCCACCTCGGCCGATGACATCGTCAGCAGTTTCGCCGGGCTGCGGGTGCTGCCGGGCGGTGCCGGCCACACCTTTCACCGCTCGCGCGAGACGCTGCTGGTGCCCGATCGGATGCCGCGCCCGCGGGTACTGTCAATCTACGGCGGCAAGCTCACCACCTATCGCGCGGTCGCGCAGCGCGCACTCAGGCAGGTCGCATCATCGTTGCCGGCGCGCCGAGCGCTCGCGCGCACCGATGAGCTGCCGCTGCGCGCCGACTGAGCATGCGCGCAGTACTGGCGCTCGCAGCCTAAATCTCCAGAGCCTACGATGACGTCGGCCGGAACGCCGTGCGACGCTCCCTGCGCACATCATTCAGTGCCTGCTCGATCTCGTCTTCAATTTTGCGCGACGGCACAGCCTGGTTGTGTGCCTGCGCCGCGCCCACGTTCAGGTCGAACAGTCGCCACGCGACGGCATCGGCGACAAACTTCGACAGGCTGCCCTTCTTCAGGCCCGCCTGCGCCAGATGCGTGCGCAGCGAGAGATCCGTGTCTCTCGGCACGAAGATCGTCCAGCGCACGGTGTCGTCGTCAGCGGTTTTCATGAAGTCTCACGCTTAAGCGAATAAGCGTTTATAACCTATCGTGCATTAAGGGTACCAGCCAACTCTCTTTCGCGAGGGATCCGCTTCCGGGAGCGTCAATTAAGTCCTCTGCTTGGCTACGGCCACGCGCGCTTCCTTGAGCTGCTTCCAGTTTGGTGCGTACTTGAGAGCCGCATCGTACTTCCCGAGGGCCTCCTTGATCTTGCCTTGGGCTTTGAGCACATCGCCCCACGCCTTCAGGGGATCGGCCCAGTGCGGGCTTTTCAGATTGGCATCCTTGAACTTTGCCGCCGCACCCGCAAGATCCCCGTGCCGGGCGAGCGCCACGCCCCAGGAGTAGTAACCCGAGGGAATGCTGGGCGCGAGTTCGACGGCCTTCGCATACCATTGCTGCGCACCGGTCCAGTCGCCGCGCAGATCCAGAACATCGCCGCGGAAGCGGTAGCAATCGACGAACGTGAGCTTGCCGACCGCATTCAAGGCCGCATCTGCTTTACCCGGCTGGCCAGTCTTCTCGTAGGTGACTGCCGAATAGCAGATGTACTGCGGATTCTGTGTCGAGACAATCGGGTTCGCATAGGCGGTGCCATAAGCGTCCCACTCATGAGCCGCCGCCGTCAGTTCCCCCGTCTCTTCGGCGAGCAGCGCCCGGTCTAACGTTGCCGCCGCGACATCCGGCACGTCCTTCTCATCCACGGGTGTCGTTTTGAGTCGGAGTGCCGCCGCCTCTACATCGTGCATCTGCACCTCAATCTGGGCCACACTGAGATTTTCGGCGCCCGAGACACTGACCGTCGATCCAATGCCGCCGTGAGATTCGATGTCGGCGATCGCTTCGGCACGACACGCCGGCAGGTCCCAGACCAACTGATCGTAGTTCTGATACTCGGACTCAGATGCCCGTCCGGGCCGGCCACCGGCGGCTTGCATCATCTGCTCAGCCACCCGCACCACGCCTTCCTCGTCCCCAAGGCCCGCGAGCGCGAACATGAGGTTGTTGTACCCGGCCCAGTAATCGGGCTTCAGGCGCAGCGTTTCCCGCCACAGCGGCAGCGCCTCGCGCATCGCCCCCTCGCGACCCAAGTCGGCAATGGCATTCGCCCAATAATTGAGCACATAGGGCTTCTCGCTCGCCTCCACTGTGTTGTAGGCGCTTTGGGCGAAGCGGATTGCCTCGTCGTCCCGATCGTTATTGGTCAGGTATGCCGCCCACAGGCCCGGTTGCGACTGGCCGAATATATACTCACCAGCCTGGGTCAGGAGCTTGTCCAGGGATCCAGCCTCACCGGAGAAGGTCTTGGGCAGGATCCGGGTGCCGCGCACCGTGAGCGCAAGTCCAGCGGAGCCGCTCTTCACCAAATCCCCCTCGATGTGCTGATCGTGACCGAAGCGTGCCTTCAGGACTCGTTCGAGCTGGCCGATCGAAATGCCGGTCTCCGGGACTTCCATCGAAATCTCGTTAGTCCAGGCATTCGAGAGATTGCGGTGCTCGATGTTGGCCCGGCTCGCCGCCTGGATGCGCGTCAGAACATCGAGCAGCCCGGCGGCGAGAACCTTGCCGTTGAGGCCATCGGCCGCGAGCGACGGCGGGGCGTCGAAAGGGTCGATGACGACACTGCGCGAGGCCACGGCGTCGCGGATCACGATGACAATCCCGATCCCGATGACGGTGGCGACCAGGATCACAAACACCTGAAATCCGAGCCTGAGCCGTTCGCCAAAACGCTTAAGTTTGAGTAATTGCAGGTTGACGACGCGCTGCTCGTGCAGGTGCTCGGTCTGTACCTCGACCAGATGAGTTTGTTTGTCGAAGTAGGCAGAAGCCTTTTGGGCCAGCTCGGGATCGCTCTTGGCCGCCTCGGCAGCAAGTGCTGCAGCGGTTGGGTCCAGCGGGCTCTCGGCGACCGAGCCCTCAGCGGGAGCTTCGGTATCCGCGCCCAGTAGCTCTGAGACTCTGCGTGACTCGGCCATTGTCCGCATCCCGTCGCGGAGTGAGTTATTAACGCAAGCGCGCCGGTCGCCAGTCAGCGCACTGTTGATGATATCTACGCGCGTCAGCGACCGTCCGTCAACTACGGCGCCTTGTCAGCGCCGGAGCACGCTTGGAATTCAGCGTAGGTTTGCAATCGGCGCCGGCGGAGTTGTAGAGCGCTACGCCGCGCTGGTCGAAGGTATCGCCTTTCCGATCGCGATCAGTTTCGATCCGATGGGTCATCGCGGCGGCCCGTTGGCGCGCGTGATCGCGAGCGCCGCCCCGTCACGTCGCGACTGGGCGACGGTGCTGGAGGCGGCGGCACTGAGTCACCCTGCGTTGTCCGCTGGCACGCGGCTTCACCCCTCGCAAGCCACAGCACCGCCGCGCTTTGCAGCAGGTCAACCAGCACCAGCGGCGCGCGCCGCCCGGACGTCACGGCGCGCCCGCATCGACAGTGCATTGAGTCACTGATCGCACCCTCAGCCGGCATGGCGCGAGCGCGCGGCATCGATGCGATAGAGCGCGAGCAATGGCGGCGCATCGATCTGCAGCACCGCACGCTGCAGCGTACCGTCGTAGCAATGCTGCCAGCGCAGGTAGGCGCCGATATCGGCCCGGTCGAGCGAGCCGCAGATGCTCGAGGAGGCCTGCTGCAGGCGGTGATACAGCAGCTGCGCACCCATCGGCTGCGACAGGTCCAGCGCCGCATAGGCGACCCTGAGGGTGCGCGGCTGCGCGGCGCCGGCCTCGCCGCTCACGCCGGCGGCGATGACCATCGCGCTGACGGCCACTGCTGCGACGGCCGCCACGGCTGCGACGGCGGCGCCGACGCGGTGCGGAAACTGTGTCTGGGTAGAACTCATGTGGCTTACTCCTTGGGTTTACTCTGATCGCTGCGCGCATCGGCGCCAGCGTTCATTCGGTTGGCGATGAAATAGAACAGCAGCTTTGACAGCCCAATGGCGGCCGGCACCCCGCCCCACCAGGCGGCATTGTGGGCGGCATAATTGTCATGATTGGCATACAGCGCGACGCTGATCGCGATCCCGATCAGCAGCCACGTTAGGCCGCTGCGCAGGTACGGCAATGTGGCATGTCGTCCATTGAACCGCTCCTGCAGCATCTCGGGCGGCGCCGACACGCTCCCGGGCCCGTAGAACTGCGGCGGCAACGGCGGCAGCTCGATACCTTTCTCGATCGCCGCCATGCGTTCGGCATGGTGCGCCTGCAGGATGTCGCGCTTCTTGCGATATTCCAGCCACAGCTTGAGCATGCCGACGCCCAGGCCCAGGACGATGGCTACGATCGGAATCATCACGCCGAGGATCGCCACCACATTGTCCGAGCCCTCGGCAACGATGCTGGCGACTGAGTTTGGGTCCACGGTAAGGTCCTCTTATGGAGATGTGGTACACCTGCTTGATACCTCCGCGGCGGTAAAACGGTTTCAATGATGTCGTCGGTCCCTTAGATGCCGGCGCCGGGCATTTCGTTGAAACCGGATTGCGCGCTCGGGGGTAATAACGGCTGAGGTAGTCAATTCCATGCAGAGCGCGCCGGCCGATGCAGCGGCCCAGGATCGCGACATCGTCGCGCTGCTGCAGGGCGGCGTCCCTGAGGCCGCGTTCCAGCGCACGCTGGCGCGCTATCAGGACAAGGTGTACCGGCTGTGCTGCACGCTGCTACGCGATCCCACCGCGGCCGAGGATGCCGCACAGGAGAGCCTGGTGCGAATCTGGAAGGCGATGGGCAGTTATGACGGGCGGGCATCGCTGTCCACCTGGATCTATGCCATCACTCGCAATCGCTGCCTGACCGCGATAGCGCGCCGGCGTGAGCTGGCGTCGCTCAGCGACGCCGCGGTCGAGGCCGAAGCCGAAGCCCAGGTGCAGGAGGTGGACGCTGGCGGCAGCGAGCCGCAGGACATGTCGGCAACCTTGCGTGAACTGGTGGATCTACTGCCCGAGCGCTACCGGCGCACGCTGCTGCTGTTCTACTATGAGGATCGTTCGGTCAGCGAGGTGGCCAGCATGCTCGGCATGCCCGAAGGCACGGTCAAGACCAGCCTGTTTCGCGCCCGCGCCGCGCTGGCCGAACAGCTACGGCGCCGTGGTCTGGACGACCCGCGCGACTGGCTGGAGGCGGGCCGATGAGTAGCGATGAAATCATCGCCAGCGACGATCCACGCGCGCAGGCACTGGATGCTGCACTCGCGCGCGCACTGAGTCCCCCGGCCCTGCCGCTCGGGTTTCAGCTGCGGCTGCAGGCAGCGCTGGCGCGAGCGAGTGCCGGCCCGGGCAGCCGCGCTGCCAGTCGCACGCACGCGCAGCGCGAACAGCGCGAACGCATGGCCGAACTGGATGCCGATTACCTGCGATTGCGCCGCCGCACGCTCGGCACGTTGATCGGCGGTGCGTTTGCCGCCGGCGCCGCGGTGGCCGTGGTGCTTCCCTGGTTGCAGGCGAGCTTTGGCGCCAACGCCATCTATGTGCTGGCGTCGGCCGGTGCGCTGCTCGGGATCGGGATCGGCACCGCCTCCTGGATCGGCCGGGTGCGCATCCCCAATCCGTTCGAGCGGTTCTAGATCAGCACGCCGCGGCGCCGCGGGCGAGGTGATCGAAGCGCTCGAACTGCTCGAGCACGAACTGATCCGCCCTGCTCGGCCGCGCCACGCCGGCAGCGAATCCGCAGTGACCGCCATAACGCGAGCGCACCACCGTGAGCTGCGATGAGGGCGCCAGGCGCGACAGGTCTGCCGATGGGACGATCGGGTCATCGTCGGCCAGCAGCACACTTACCGGCGCGCGCAGCGTCGCCAGTCGCTCGCCGGTCACCGCGTAGCCGTCCAGGTACGCCGCCAGGCTTGGAAAATCGGTGCAGTGTGCGACCAGCCCTGCGGTCATCGCCCGCAACTGCCCGAGGCGCAGCATCGGGCCAAAATCGTGCACGCCCGGCCAGGCGCGCTGCTTGCGCCGCAGCGAGCGCGACCAGCGCCTGAGGAACGAGCGCCGGTACATTCCCGGCCCGCGCTCCAGCGCCGCGAGCGTGACTTCCGGATCGAGTACCGGGGAGACCGCCACCACGCCGGCGACCGCGCCCGGCAGCCGCGCATCGGCCGCCACGCGCAGCATGAAATTACCGCCGAGCGAAAAGCCGGCCAGGTAGAGCCGCGCGCCGGAAAAACGCTGCGCCAGCGCACGCGTGGCGCCCACCACCTCGGCCAGCCGGCAGGAGTGAAAGATGTCGCGATTAAGATGGTGGGTGGCGCCGTGATCGCGCAGGTTCAGCCGCACCACATCGAACCCGCGTGCCAGCAGCAGGCTTCCGAGCGACAGCACGTAGCTGGCCTCGGCGCTGCCTTCCCAGCCGTGCAGCAGGATCGCCACGCGCCGCGCATCAGCATCACCGGCCGCCTCGGCCGCGCGGCTCAGGAACGCCTGCAGCCGCACCTCATCGCCGCACTCGAGCAGCAGCTCCTGCGCCTGCGCGCGCAGCCGCGCCGCGCGGCGCCGGATCAGCCAGGATACAGGCCACAGGCTGCTGAGCACGGTCTGCAGATGGCCGCTACGCAGTAACCCCGGCGGTTGATACTTCAGTGCGCCGGCTGCCAATGCACTTCGACGCGGTTATTCGCGGCCGCGACGCGATTCCACTCGCCGGCCGTCAGCGTGTCGCTGACCGCCGGGTAGGGCGTCACGACCTCATCGGAATTGCCGGCGCTGATCTGCACATCGATCTTGCCGCCGGAATTCTGCCGCGCGGTGGACACCATGTTGGCGAACGCGACCGACTGGCGCTGGCTCGCCGAGCCATTGTCGTCGCGCGGATTGCCGGCCTGCTCGCACTTGGAATATAGCAGCACATCGCTGGCAAGTACCGGCGCGCCGCCGGCGTTGGTGACGGTGCAGAAGCGCCCCGGAATGCTGCGGATCTGCACCACGCCGCGACTGCCCTGGGTGGCCAGGCGCGTCAGCAGGCCCGAAATGTGCTCGAGCCTCGCCCCGGCCAGCGGCGTCTCACCAAACGGCACCGGTTCCATCATCGAGATGGCGTGCCCGGCAGCGGTGGGTTCCGCCACGACATCGTTGAGCGGAGCCGGGGCGCTGGCCGCGGCGCTGGCCGCCGCGGCGGCGGCGGCGGCATCCGCGGGCTGCAGCGCCAGCAGATTCTGCTGGGTCTCGCCCAGCTGCTGCTGCGTCTTTTCCAACTGCGCGGACAGCGCGTCCGAGTCACCGCGCTGCTTGGACCACTGCAGGCCGAACAGGAACGCCGCCACCAGACCTGCCACGGCCAGCCACAGCCGCCAGTCCGTCGGCTGTTCCCGCGGCGGAAAGTCGGCGGCAGGCGGGGTCTGATCCTGCACCATCAGGCGCACGTCACTGACGATGCGATCGGCGTTGTTCTCCAGGTTCTCGACGATGAAGCGGCGCACGTCGAGCATGTGGTGCGCCAGCATGGCTTCGATCACCAGCCGCAGGTCCTGCGGCAGCGGCGGCGCCTTGGGGCGCATCGGGCCGCGCCGTTCGCTGGTGGTGTCCAGCGGCGGCACGGTATCGAGCGCCACCGGCTCGGCCTCGGCGCCGGCGAGCTCGACTTCCGGTGTGACCTCGCCCAGCAGGTGCAGCTGTTCGAGTACCTTCGACACATCGGCGTGCTTGATCTGCTTCGGCAGCACACCGATCGCGCCCAGTGCGCGTGCCTGGCTCAGGTACAGCTCGCCCTCCTGGGAGGTGTACATCATGATCGGGATGGTCGCGGTGCGCGGGTTGTTCTTGATCGACTGTACGGCCTGGAAGCCATCCATGCCGGGCATCAGGTGATCCATGAAGATGACGTCCGGCCGCTGGCTGGTCAGATAGTCGATCGCCTGTTCGGCCGTTTCCACGCTATCGACGGCCAGTTCGTAGCGCTCCAGGATCCGCGTCAGGAATGCCCGCGCGGATTTCGAATCATCGACTACCAGCGCACGTCTTGCGGCCATGACGCGATCTTAGCGCAAGCGCCTGCCGCTCGGCTCTCCGGCGCTGTCTGCACGCGGCGACGGACTTATGCTCAGGCTGCGGTGCGGATCAGGCTGCGGTGCGGATCAGGCTGCGGCGATGGCGTCCGGCTCGTGCTGGTAGGCGAGTTCGTGATACAGCTCGGCCAGCCGCCAGGCCATGTGACTCGAGGTCCAGTTCTGCGCGTAGCTGCGCGCCTGTGCCGACAGTCGCGCCGCGCGCGCCGGATCGTCCAGGATATCGGCAATGGCCTGGGCGAACGCGTCCGGCTTCTCGGGCGCCACGCGCGCGCCGCAGCCGGCTTGCAGGATCGAGGCGGTGCCCAGGTGCGCGGTCGAGACCACCGGGCGGCCCTGAGCCAGCGCCTCGAGCAGCACCAGGCCCTGGGTTTCGGTGCGCGAGGCGAATACGAACACGTCGGCCGCCGCGTAGCAGTCGGCCAGTCCGCGCTCGCGGTCGAGATAGCCGATGAACTGCACGTCCGAGGCAATGCCCAGCCGCGCCACCTGCGACTGCAGATGTTCACGCGCCGGCCCCTCGCCGGCGATGGCGAACAGTGCGCCGGGGCGCATGCGGCGCAGGGCGACGAACGCGCGCAGCAGGAAGTCGATGTTCTTCTCATGCGCCACGCGCCCGACATACAGCAGCAGCGGCCGGCCCGCGGCAATGCCGAAATTCGCCCGAAAGCGCGCGCCATCGCCCGGTACGAAGCGCTCCGCCGGCAGTCCGGTCGGGATCACCTGGATGCGCGCGCTGACGCCGTATTCCAGCAGCAGCGAGCGCATCGGCTCGGACGGCGCGACGATCGCGGCCAGCTGCGCGCACTGCGAGAGGGTGAAGCGGCGCGCCAGGGCGCGCCCGATCGGTCGCGGCAGCATCGGGACGTAGTGGTGCAGGTACTCCTCGAAGAAGGTGTGATAGGTCGCGATCACCGGAATGGCCTTGGAACGGGCGAAGCGTACGCCGGCGTAGTGCGCCAGGAATGGGGTGTGAATGTGCACCAGATCGAAGTGCTGCGCCTCGAGTTCATCCAGGCGCCGGCACAGCGCGAAGTATTTCATCCGCCGGTCCTCCGGATCGCGCGGCACGGCGCCGGAGGCGATGCGAAGCACTCCCGGTTCATCCGGGATCATCGATGAGTGCGGCACGGCGGCACTGGTGCCATAGTCGGGCGCCACCAGCACGGTGTCGACGCCGGCGTCGCGCAGATCGGTGCGGAAAGTGCGAATCGAGGTGGAAACGCCGTTGACGCGCGGAAAATAGACGTCCGAGATGAACAGTACCCGCATGCGCTGGCGTGACGGCAACCGCGGGCGCTAGAAGAAATTCAGCGCCAGCATCGCGAGCGCGGCGCCGATCGCGCCGCCGGCCAGCACGTCGCTGGGATAGTGCAGCCCCAGCACCAGGCGTGAGGCGGCGATCAGGCCTGCGAACGGCACCAGTACCCAGGCGAGCTCGGGAAACTTCGCCACCGCCTGCCAGGTGAAAGCCACCGCGTGCAGTGTGTGGCCGGAGGGGAAGCTATAGCGATCCAGCGGTGGCATTGCCAGCGTGATGCCCGGATGTCGGATGAACGGCCGCTCGCGCACCAGCGCGTGCTTGAGCCAGCGGTAGATCAGTACGCCGATGATGCCCGTTACCGCCATGCCGATGGCGGGCCGCACGGCCGCGCGGCCGTAGAGCAGCGGCAGCACCGCCACCAGTGCGTACCATGCGATGCCGTCGCCGAGCCGGCTGGCGATGCGCAGCAGCGCGCGCACGGACGGGGAACCCGCGCCGCGGTTCAGGCGCCGGCACAACGCGTACTCGGCCAGATCGAAGCGGGCCATGATGAGCTGGGCACGGTTCATAGCCGCTACCCTAGATCATGCCGCCCTTCAAACTTGTGACTGCAATGTGAAGATACGATGACAAGTCATTGATTATGGTGATCCATTTCTCGTTTTGGGGCAACCCATAGGTCATAAGGCGGATCAGTCCCGGGTCCCGACACCCCGGTCCAGCAGCATCACCGCCACACCGAACAGCAGCGCCGCAAGCGCCAGCATCAAAAAGAACGCGAATTCGACGTGCACGTCCGAGGTGCCCAGGAACCCGTAGCGAAAGGCATTGACCATGTGCAGGATCGGATTGCCAAGCGACACCTTCTGCGCCCAGACCGGCAGCATCGACACCGAATAGAACACGCCGCCGAAATAGTTCAGCGGGGTCAGGATGAAGGTCGGGATCCAGTTCACCTGATCGAAGTTGCGCGCGAAGATGGCGTTGATGAACCCGGCGAGCGAGAACACGATTGAACTCAGCAGTGCGGCCGCCAGCAGCGCTCCGATGTGCTGCACCGGCAGGCGCGCGAACACCAGCGACACCACGGTCACGACCACGCCGACCATGAAGCCGCGCAGCACGCCGCCGGCGGTATAACCGGCGACGATGATCCAGTTCGGCAGCGGCGATACCAGCAGCTCCTCGACGTGCTTGCCGAACTTGGCACCGAAGAACGAGGACACGACATTGGCATACGACACCTGGATGATCTGCATCATGATCAGCCCGGGCGCGATGAACTGCTTGTAGTCGAAGCCCTGCATCGGTCCGACCCGCGAGCCGATCAGGCTGCCAAAGATCACGAAATACAGCGTCGCGGTGACGATCGCCGGCACCAGCGTCTGGCCCCAGATGCGCACGATGCGGCCGTACTCGCGAATGACGATGGTCTGGAACCCGATCCAGCGGATCGCGGCCATCGACACGCTCATCGGCGCGCTCGCTGCGCCGGCATCAGCCATGGGTCCCCCGGTTCTCGACCAGGCGCATGAAGATCTCCTCCAGGCGATTGACCTTGTTGCGCATGCTCAGCACCTCGATGCCGCGCGCCGTGAGCAGCGCGAACAGCTCGTTGAGATTCTGCTCCTTGGTGATGTCGGCCTCGAGCGTGTAGTCATCGATCCGCCGCAGCATGAAACCGGCCACGGTGGGCGCCGCACGCACCGCATTCCTGGTATTGAATACGAAGGTCTCGGTGTGCAGCCGCAGCAGCAGATTGGCCATGTGGTCGCGCTCGACGATGTTGCCCTTGTCGATGATCGCGATATTGCGGCACAGGTGCTCCGCCTCTTCCAGGTAGTGCGTGGTGAGGATGATGGTGGTGCCACGGGCGTTGATGTCGCGCAGGAACTCCCACATCGAGCGGCGCACCTCGATGTCGACGCCGGCGGTCGGCTCATCGAGGATCAGGAGCCGCGGTTCGTGCATCAGCGCGCGCGCGATCATCAGCCGGCGCTTCATGCCGCCGGACAGCCCGCGCGCGGCGCCGTAGCGCTTGTCCCACAGCTGCAGCTGCTTCAGGTACTGCTCCGCACGCCGCCGCGCTTCGGGACGAGCGATGCCGTAGAAACCGGCCTGGTTGATCACGATCGTCAGCGGACTCTCGAACTGGTTGAAATTGAGCTCCTGCGGCACCACGCCGATGCAGGACTTGGCGCGCTCCAGATCGCGGTCGATGTCATGCTCGAACACGCTGGCGGTGCCGCCGCTCTTGTTGACCAGCGAGGTGATGATGCCGATCAGCGTGGTCTTGCCGGCGCCGTTGGGTCCCAGCAGGGCGAAGAAATCCCCTTGCTCCACGTCCAGATCGACCCCACGCAGGGCCTGAACGCCGTTCTTGTAGACCTTGGTGAGGGCACGGGTCGAGAGTGCAAACATGGGCCGCTGATGTCAATCGGTCGATTTGAGGCCGCGCAAGTTAGCATATCGCGAGCCACGCAGGCCCCTGCTGCCACCGCCCCTGCTGCCGCCGCTGCAGCTGCCCGTTCACCCATGGTCAGGCCGCGTCTGCTCAGCTATCGGGCGTGCCGGCGGCGACGCTGGCACGCGCCAGCAGTTGCAGTCCCCGCAGCTGCGCCTGGCGCAGCAGTAGCGCCTGGCCCCGACACCCGGCGCCGATGAGCTGCCGCCAGACATTCGGCTGCTGCTCCCAGCGCGGCGTGATCCAGCCCGGGCTAAGTTCGGCCAGCGCCTCCAGCTCGGTGAGCCGGCAGGCGGCGATGCGCTCGGCCGAGCGTGTGTTCATGCCGAGTATCACCCGTGCCGTGACGCGATTGGAGCGCGCCAGGTGCCAGGCGAGCACCAGCGTACGGCGCACCAGCGCAATTCCGCTGCTGCCGGCAAAGTAAGCGCAGCGTGGCGTTGCCTCCATGACAGCCGCCGATGCCATCCAGTCCCAGCGCCGCGGCTGCGCGAAGCCGGCGTCGAGCAGCAGATAGGGGCAGGCGGCGAGGCGCCGCTGCGCGGTGAGGTCCAGCCGCCGCCAGTCCTCGCGCAGCAGCGTTACCAGCCGCGGCGCATCCGGCGCATCGTCCGCAGCCATCAGCCGCAGGCATTCGAGCATCTGCTCGTTGATCTCGGCCACCGGGCCGAGCAGCGCGCTGTCCCACGCGCCGCTCAGCGGCGCCGGATGAAAATCCTCGAGCATGGCATTCCTCCAGAATCGGGAGAAATATCCTGCCGCAGGCAGGCTTGGAGCAGCAGTCGATATCTGTCATATTAATACTAAATCTGTGACTGGTAACATTCCACCTGAATCGAGAGTTTTTGGGAGGCAGCATGCGTATTTCAGACGATCGCTACAGCCGCGACCGGCTGCGCTTCGACATCGCTCTGCAATTCATTCGCCACGAGGCGCGCACCCACACCATCCGCGCCTGGACCGGCCTGAGTGACGACCGCATCCGCAAACTCTATCGTTCCTACCTGTGCGATTGTCGCGGCGCGCCGCTGGCGCGTCATCGCGGCAAATCGCCGCAGCAGGTCGCCTACTTCATGCGTACCGCTCGCGCGCGCCAGGAAGCGGCACTGCTGGCGAGCCTGTGCCGCCTGCTCGGTGCCCTGCCGCTCGCACCAGCCCCTGAGCTTGAGCGCTCGCTGCCGTGCCTGGCGCGCGCCGAGCTGCTGTGCCAGGCCTACGAGGCCTATCGCGGCCTGATCCCGGAAGGGCTGATCTCGTTCGAGCATGCGGTGTTTCTGATCACGACGCTGGTGCGGGGCGATGAACTGATCCTGGGCGGCTGCCGCGACTGCAGCGCAATGCTGATCGTCGATCGCTGGTCGCTGCGTGCCCCGCGTTGCCCGCTGTGCGCGGCCGACCATGCGCAGGGCGCGGAGGCTCCGCTGCCTTCAGCCGCTTGCAGCGCGCCCGCCGCCATGGCTGGCGCTGGCACCGCGGCGGTCGCGGCCTAACGGCCCCGGATTGATAGTCGCAATTGTCGTGGCTTGAAAATCAACCGCTTGTGGCGCCAGTATCCTAAAACAGTCTGGCATCGAGAACTAAGGTGGATCCCATGCGCTACGCGATCGTGATCGAGAACGCCGGGACTAATCGCTCGGCCTATGTTCCCGATCTGCCGGGATGCATTGCAACTGGCGCTACGGTTGCTGAAGCAGAGCAGCATATTCGCGAAGCAATCGAAATTCATCTGGAAGCAATGCGCGCGGATGGCACCCCGATTCCCCTACCGTCCAGTCGCGTCGACTATGTTGAGGTCGCTGGCTGACATCCTGCTCAGGACGCATCTGCCGAAAACCGCATAGCACTTCCGCGCCACTCACCGCTGACGAATTGCGAGCAATGGGCGCAGGTACCGGGCGTACTTGCTGGCCTCTCTTTGAGGTGTGCCATTTACCAGTCCTACGCGGTCTGCAAGACTGGCGCTCTCATGAGTGCGTCACCGATTTCCTATCCCGCAGCAGCAGCCCTGCAGCGGCGCGCCGAGGCACGGCTGCAGCCGGACTGGGCGCAGGCGGCGCTGAGCGATCCGGCCACCCGCTTTCTGATCTCGCGTGGCACCTCGCACCTGATCCGGCGCGAGCCGCAGACGCAGATCGCCTTCGTCGGCGCCGGCCACGAGCTGCTCGCCGGAGTGGACCCATCGCGGCTGGTGCTGCTGGGCTGGTTTCATGGCGAGCGCTGCGTGCTGGTGGACCTGGCGCCTGAGAACAGCGCATCGGTGCCGGGCGCTTCCTTTGAAGAGCTGCGCTCGCTGGTGGCGGTGCTGCCGGAGGATGAGGCGCAGCTGCTGGCCTATGCACGCGCGCTGCTGGTGTGGCGCTCGCGTCATCGGCACTGCGGCGTCTGCGGTGCGCCGACCGCGGCGCGCAGCGCCGGCCACGTGCTCGCCTGCACCCGCAGCGGCTGCGGGGCCGAATTCTTTCCGCGCATCGACCCGGCCATCATCGTGCTGGTAACCGACGCGCGGCGGGCGCTGCTCGGACGTCAGCGCAGCTGGGCCCCTGGGCGTTATTCCGCACTGGCCGGCTTCGTCGAGGCTGGCGAGAGTCTGGAGGACGCGGTGGCGCGCGAAGTGGAAGAGGAGACCGGCGTGCGTGTGACCTGGGTGCGCTATTTCGCCTCGCAACCCTGGCCGTTTCCGGCCTCGCTGATGCTGGGCTTTCACGCCCATGCACGTGAGGCCGCGGTGCGGCTCGACGGCGAGCTCGAGGATGCCCGCTGGTTTGACCTGGAGCAGCTGCGCGGCGCCGATGAGGCCCTGCTGCCGCCGCCGTACACGATCGCACGTCGGCTGATCGAGGCCTGGGTCCGGGAGCAGACCGCCGCAGCCCCAGGACAGAATTGATCCAGGCGGGCGAACCCGCATCCACCGCCACGACAGGCCGGGAACGCACCGTCACAGCCGCTGCAGAGCACCCATGCCCTCTTTCGCACACCGGCGTTGCCCCCCGGCAGCGTGGCTCCTGCTCGCTGTCGTGCTGTCGGTGCTGCGTCCCGCGATGGCCGATATCCGGATCGAGCTCGAGGGGGTGGACGGTGAGGTGCGCCGCAATGTACTGGCGCTGCTGAGCCTCGAGCGCTACAAGGACCGTGACCGCATCGAGCCTGACGCCGTCCAGCGCCTGTTCAAGCGCGTGGACGACGAGGTGCGTTCGGCGCTGCGCCCGTACGGCTACTACCAGCCGGTGATCGACGCCAGCATCGCCGGCCCCGACCGCGACCGGCACTGGCACGTCAGGATCACGGTCGACCCCGGCGAGCCGGTGCTGATCGATCGTGTCAGCGTCAGGATCGACGGACCGGGCGCCGACGATGCGGTGTTCAGGCGACTGACCGACGTTCCGCCGCTGCACAGCGGCGAGCGACTGAGCCACGCGGCCTACGAGCAGTACAAGGGCAGCCTTACGCGCGCGGCCGCGACCTACGGCTACCTGGACGCGCGCATGCTGCGCAGCGAAATGCAGGTTGATCTGGGCACGCACAAGGCCAACATCTACCTGCAGCTCGACAGCGGCGAGCGCTATTTCTTCGGCGCCACGAGCATCGAGCAGAACGCGGTG
This sequence comes from Gammaproteobacteria bacterium, assembly GCA_013289615.1. Lineage (GTDB taxonomy): Bacteria > Pseudomonadota > Gammaproteobacteria > Steroidobacterales > Steroidobacteraceae > FEN-1191. The sequence goes on along the minus strand of JABCZO010000002.1, from coordinate 37,129 downwards.
CGCGACAGCCAGGTGCGGCGCTTCCTGCGCTACCACGAAGGCGACCCCTACAGCGCGCTCGCGCTGCTGCGCACACAGTTCGCGCTCGATGACAGCCAGTACTATTCCACGGTGGAAGTGCAGGCCGGGGAGCGCGACCCGGTCCACCACACCGTGCCGATCTCGATCCACGCCAGCAATGCCCGGCGCGGCTATTCGTTCGGCATCGGCTACGGCACCGACACCGGGGTGCGCGGCACCGCCGCCTGGACCGTGCCGCGCGTCAACCAGTACGGCCATCGCTTTCGGGTGCAGATGGAACTGTCGCAGATCGAGCAGCTGTTCGACGCCCGGTATGACATTCCGTTCGGCGATCCGGCGCTGGAGAAGATATCGCTCGATCTGCTGGGCCAGCAGGCCAACTACGGCGAGGACGTCACCGCCTCGCAGATTGCCTTCGCCCCGAGCGTGACTCAGATCATGGGCAACTGGCAGCGGGTGCTGTCCGCCAGCTTCGCCCACACCATCACCACCGATCCGATCGAAGGCCGGCGGGTGGACAACCTGGTGATTCCGAGCATCGTGTTTGCCTCGATCCCGGAAGGCTACCTCGGTGAGGCGCTGTTCAGTCGCGGCCTGTATGCGCAGCTGCAGGGCTGCACCACCACGCTGGGCGCGCGCGCCAATTTCCTGCGCCTCGATCTGCAGGCCGAGCGTGTCGTGGACTTGAATCCACGCTGGCACCTGTTGCTGCGCTCCGAGCTGGGTGCCTCGAGCATCAGCAACATCGAGGAGCTGCCCGGCCAGTACCGCTTCTTCGCCGGCGGGGATCGCAGCGTGCGCGGCTTCGCCTATGACGATCTGTCTCCGGTCAGCATCACGACATCCAGCCGCGATCCAACCACCGGCCAACTGATCCCCGGCAGGCCGGCCAAGGTGGGCGGCCGCGATCTGGCCACTGCCACCGTGGAGATCGAGCGCGACCTGCCGCGCAATTTCGGCGTCGCCGCCTTCTTCGACGGTGGCAACGCATTCGACCGGTTCAGCGACCCGCTGGCCTATGCGGCCGGCCTGGGCTTTCGTCTGCGCCTGCCAGTGGTGACGGTCGGTGTGGACGTGGCGCAGGCGCTGCGTGCTCCCGGATACCCTCACTTGCCCGGACCGCGCCTGCACCTGAACATATCCCCTAAACTTTAAGTATGCGTCACCTGATTCACCTGTGCTGGATTCCGGTCTTGCTGCTGGCGCTGCCGCTGGCGGCGCTCTATTACCTGGCCTACACCCCAGGCGGGCTGGCGGTCGTCGCCGCGCACCTGAACGGGCGCATCGGCAGCGTGCGCATCCAGCTGCGCGGCGTGAGCGGCACGCTGGCGCATGGTCTGCACGTGGATGCGCTGGTGATCGACCACCGCCGCGTGCATATCGAGGTGGACGACGCCAGTGGCCGGCTCGCGATCCTGCCGCTGGCCTGGCGCACCATCCGCGTGCCGCAGCTGCACATGGGGCGGCTGCTGGTGCACGCGCTGCCGCGCGTCGGCGAGGCCGGCGAGTGGAAGCCGCACTTTCTGCCGCCGCTGATGCACATCTCCGCCGAACACGCCGATGCGCAGCGCTGGCAGCTGATCACGATCAACGGCGATGAATTCGAGGGCACCGCGGCCAGCGCCCTCGGCGCGGTCTATCCCCAGTTCGTACGCCTGTACGCCGGCGCATTCGACTACAACGGCGTGCACGCGCGCACCAGCGGGGAGGTACGCGCCGCACAGCCGATCGGGCTCAGCGGTGTGCTGCATTTCGATGCGCAGCCGCCGGGGCAGCCGGCCTGGACCGTCAATGCCCGTCTCAACGGCAACCTGGCGCAGCTGGCGCTCGATGCCGATGTCACCGAACCGTTCGCCGCCGATTTTCATGGCGAGATCACGGATCTGACCGGCCATTGGCGCTGGCGCGGCCAATCGCAGCTGCGGCGCTTCGAACTCGCGGCCTGGAACGCGGGCAATGCGCTGGGCGTCATCAGCGCCAGTCTTGCGCTGGAAGGCGATCGCGGCGGTTTTCGCGCCCAGGGCACGGTCGATCCGCCGGGACTGGCGGCCGGTGCCCTCAACGCCGACTTCAGCGGCCGCTACAGCGCGCGCGTACTGACCGTGTCGCGGCTGCGGCTGCGTCATGCGGGCTCGGGGGCGATCGCCGATGCCCAGGGCAGTGTCACGCTGGCCGCCGGCGGGCCGCGACTTGACCTGCGCGGTGAATGGACCCAGTTTCGCTGGCCGCTGGCAGCCGCCGAGGCGCCGATCCGCAGCGAGCGTGGCAGCTACACGCTGCAGGGCCTGCGGCCCTATGAACTCACGGCCCAGGGCGAATTGCGCGCCGCCGCATCACCGCCGCTGCAGGTCGCAGTGCACGGCCGCTTCGCACCCGGGGCCTTCAGCGCCGAGGGCGCCGAGATCGAAGCGCTGGGCGCCCGCTCACAGCTGAGCGGCGAGCTGCGCTGGTCGCCGGCTGCGAGCTGGCGCGTCGTCGGCCACGTTGCCGATCTGGATGTCGCGCAGCTGCGCCCGGGAATCGCCGGGCGTCTGAATTTTGCCGTGAGCGCCGCCGGCCGCGGCTACAACCGCCAGGGCGAGCTGCAAGCGAGCATCAGCGAGCTGTCCGGAGTGCTGCGCGGCCAGCGCGCCGCCGGTCACGGCCAGATCGAGCACCGTGGCACCGACTGGCTGTTCAACGACGTGCGGCTGCAGCTGGGTGCCACGCGCATCGACCTCGACGGCCGCGCCGGCGCATTACTGGACCTGAAGTTCGCCCTCGAGGCCGCCGACCTGGGCCTGTTCAAACCCGGCGCTCACGGCCAGTTCTCGGCCCGCGGCAGCGTGCACGGCGATCTGCGCGACCCGACGCTGCTCGGCAGCGCGCACGGGCGCGACATCGAGTGGACTGGCGTGCGGCTCGAGGCGCTCGACGCCAGCATCGCCTTTGATCCGCACGGCTCGGGACGCGTCGACTCGACGCTGCAACTGCAGGGCCTGCAGCTCGCCGAGCGCCGGCTCGATGAGCTCACGCTGCGCCTGGACGGCGCCAGCGCCGAACATCGCCTGGCGATCGATGTGCGTGGCGAAGGCCTGACGCTCGCGGTGCGCGGCAGCGCGCATTACGCGGCCGGCCAATGGCTGGCGCACATCGCCAGCGCTGATCTTGGCAACCAGGCGCGGCTGCACATGAGTCTCGAGACACCCTCGCAGCTGCTGCTGTCGGCCGAACGCGTTAGGCTCGATCAATCCTGCCTGCACGATGAGCATGCGCGCCTGTGCGCTTCCGCCGCGATCGATGCGGCGCAGCGCAGCCTCGAGCTGCGCGCCACCGACCTGTCGATGCACGCGATGACCGCCGGTGTCACCCCCGGTACCGAATACGACGGCACGCTGAGCATTGCGGTCGATGCCCAGGCGAGCGCCGGGGAACCGTGGCGCGGCAGTCTTCGTGCGCAGCTCGCCAACGCGGCGCTGCACCGCCAGTTCATCAATGGGCGTGTCGAGACGCTGGATCTTGGCAACGGCACCGTGACCGGGCAGATCAGCGAGCATGAGCTGAGCGGTGAGCTGGCGCTCGATGCGGGCGAGTCCGGCAGCATGAGCGGCAAGATCCGCGCCGGCGGCCTTGACGTGGACTGGCACAACTGGCCGCTGACCGGCGAGCTCGGACTCGACTCGCACTCGCTCGGGTTTATCAGTGCCTATGTCTCGCCGATCGACCGCGCCAGCGGACGCGTCAGTGCACAGCTGACGCTGTCGGGCTCAGTCGCCGCGCCGCGATTGGCGGGTGAGCTCAAGGTGATCAACGCGCAGCTCGACGCCTACCAGATCAACCTGTCGCTGCGCGAGGTGAATTTCACTGCCCAGCTCACCGACGATACCTTGACGCTCCAAGGCGCGGCCCTGGCAGGTCCCGACGGTCATGCCAGCGTCAACGGCAACCTGCGCTGGCAGCACGGCTTACCCTTTGGGGACCTGCATCTGGTCGGCTCGGATCTGCGGGTGCTCAACATTCCTGAAGCGCGGGTCGATGCCTCGCCCGACGTGTCGCTGCATATGGATGGCCGGCGCATCGACCTGCACGGCCAGGTCACGCTGCCGTACGCGCGCATCGAGCCGGCAAACCTCGCTCGCGCGGTGCTGCCCTCGGGCGATGAGCTGATCGTCAGCGCGGATACGACGCCGCGCGAGGCACAGATCAAGGTGTTCAGCGACATCACGCTGGTGCTCGGCGAGCGCGTCACCGTCAACACCCAGGGCCTGTCCGGACGCCTGAGCGGCAGTATCACCGTGAACTCCGACGACACCGGCATCAATCGCGGCAGCGGCGAGCTCAAGGTAGAGGAAGGCAAGTACCTGGCGTATGGGCGCAATCTGGACATCCAGCGCGGGCGGTTGCTGTTCAGCAACGGCTTCATCAGCGACCCGGGCCTGGATCTGCGCGCGGTCAAGAAGTTCCCGGACATCACCGCCGGGGTCAACGTGCGCGGTACCCTGCGCTCCCCGCGCATGACTTTCTTTTCCGATCCCGAAGTGGCGCAATCGCAGATCGTGTCGCTGCTGCTGGCCGGCGGCTCGCTCGAGAGCCTGCAGAACTCGAGCGATCCGGCTAGCCGTGCCAATGCGGGCCGTTCCGATGCGCTGATGCAGGGAGGGGCCATCCTGGCGCAGCAGATCGGCGGGCGTTTCGACATCGAGGCCGGCGTGGAACAGGACATGAGCAACGAGACCTCGCTGGTCCTGGGCCGCTATCTGTCACCGCGCCTGTATGTGAGCTACGGCGTTGGCCTGGTCGAGGCGATCAACACGGTCAAGATGCGCTACACGGTCGGTGACCACTGGACCATCAAGACCGAGGCCGGCACCCAGCGCAGTGCCGACCTGGTCTTCACCATCGAAAGATAGCGCTTACTTCTTGCGCCGCGCCTTACGCGCCGCGCGCCGGGCCTTGGCGCGCCTCTTCTTGCCGGCGCCAGACTTCCTGGCCGGCTTCTTCGCGGATTTCCTGGCCGATCTGGCCGCACTCTTCCTGGCCGCTGCCTTCTTCTTTCGGGCTGCCGGCTTCTTCTTGGCGGCAGCCTTCTTCCTGGCCGCGGGCTTCTTGGCCGCGGCTTTCTTCGCGCTGGCCTTTTTCTTGGGCGCAGCCTTGCTGGCGGCTGGCTTGGCGACGGCAGGCTTGGCGACCGCAGGCTTGGCGACCGCGGGCTTGGCGGCGGCAGGCGCCGGTGCCTTCGCCGCGGCTGGGGCGGCCGCGGCCGGCTTCACGGCGACCGGTTTGGGGGCGGCGGGCTTGGCGGCGGGTTTACTCGGGGCTGCCGGCTTGACCGGCGCGGTGGAATGGACCGCGAACATCGCGCCACTGGGGTCGAGCACCTGCACCATGCGCCCGCCACCCGGCACGTCCATCGGGCCGACGATGATCCGGCCCCCGGCGGCGGTAGCCGCGGCTGCCGCGGCATCGGCATTGGGCACTTCGGCATAGGGCAGCCAGTAAGGCCGCGACGAGCGCTCCGCCTGCATCTTGTACATGCCGCCGCGCTGCACCCCGTCCGCACCAAACACCAGGTAGACCCCCTGCGGACCCATGTCCATGCGCTGCATCACCTGCCAGCCAAACAGCTTGCCGTAGAACGCGAACGCGGCCTCGTAGTCGCTGGTGGCGAGCTCGAGCCAAGCAAAGGCGCCCACAGGTACCGTGGTGGGGACCGGGCCGCTCGGGGCCTGGCCCGAGGGCTTGAACAGCGAGAACACCCCGCCCTGCGGATCGTGCAGGGTGGCAAAACGCCCGATCTGCGCGATGTCGGTGGCCGGATGCACTACCTTGGCGCCGAGCTTTTCAGCCGCCGCCGCGCTGCTGTCCACATCCGTCACGCCGATGTAGGGCTGCCAGTTCGAGCGCGTCCCCGCGGCACGCGCGTCGTCGCTCAGCGCCATCATTCCGGCAGTGTGGTTGGTGCCGATCCCGAACTCGGTGTAGCTCGGATGCGTGGCATTGGCGTGCGCGTGCCAGCCTACCACCTTGGAATAGAAGGACACCGCGGTCGCGGGATCCTCCGTCGTGAGTTCCTGCCAGACGAATCGACCGTGAATGCTGCCCTGTGCCATGACCATCCCCTTTTTTTGCGCGCGTGAGTGATGCTACCGCGCCTGTATGTCAGCAAAGATAACTGAAGCGATCAGCGCCCGGTAGTGTGATTATCGGCAATCGATGCGCGGCGCGCGCGCCGGACGGCGATCGGCCCGCAATCGGCCCGCTTTGGAGCCCCAGCGGCGTCGCGATCGCGCTGCGATCACCCGCCTGGCGGCCGTTGCGCAGGCCGCCCGGCGCTGCCCGGGCGGCGGCGGAACAGCGCCGCTTGCCAGCCGATGCATGTTTATGCATAATTTCGATAATTTATGCACGAACTGCCATGCTGAACGACCGCCACCTGTTCGAGCGACGCAACGCCATCCTGCGCATCCTGCGCGGCGGTGTCGTGCACCGGCAAAGCGACCTGGCGCAGCTGCTGCGACGCGACGGCTTCGATGTCACGCAGTCCTCCGTGAGTCGCGACCTGCGCGAGCTTGGTGTGCTCAAGGCCAGCGGCCGCTACCTGGTACCGCCGGATGAGATTTCCCGTGCCAACGGGGATTTCGGCGCGCTGGCGCCATTCGTGCGCGCGATCAGGGCGGCCGGATCCTCGACCACCGTGATCAAGACCAGTATCGGCGCCGCGCCCAGTGTGGCCGTTGCGGTGGACAAAGCCGAATGGCCGGAGGTCGTCGGCACGATTTCCGGTGACGACACCATTTTCATTGCCACCGCGGATGCTCGTGCGCAACGGCGGCTGATCCAACGCCTCAATACCCTGTTTCGAAGCTGAGAAACCCATGACCCAGCCCACCCAGACGGGCGCCACGCCCATCGTGCTCGCCTATTCCGGCGGCCTGGACACCTCGTTCCTGGTCCCGTGGGTGGCCGAAAACTATCGCCGTCCGATCATCACGGTGACGGTGGACACCGGCGGCATCGACGCCGCGGCCGCACGGCTGCTCCTCGAGCGCTCGCACGCGCTGGGCGCCATCGAGCACCACCAGGTGGATGCGCGCGCCGATTATTTCGAACAGGTGCTGCGATTCCTGATCATGGGCAACGTGCGCCGCGGCCAGCTCTATCCGCTGTGCGTCGGCGCCGAGCGGGTGATGCAGGCTCAGACCATGGCCCGCATGGCGCGCAAGCTCGGCAGCAACACGATTGCGCACGGCTGCACCGCCGCCGGCAACGACCAGGTGCGCTTCGAGGTGGCCCTGCGCACGCTGGCGCCGGACCTTACGGTGCTGGCCCCGGTGCGCGACCGCGCCTTCAAGCGCAGCGAGGAGCTCGAGTACCTGCAGCACCGCTCGCTGCCGGTGCCCCCATTCGGCGCCGCCTATTCGATCAACCGCGGGCTGTGGGGCGTGACCATCGGCGGCAAGGAAACCCTGACCTCCAGCGCCAGCATTCCCGACGATGCCTGGGTACTGACGCGCGATGCGTTCAGCCGGCCAAGGCTGCCCGAGCGCCATAGCCTGCGCTTCGAGCGCGGCCGCCCGGTGGCGCTCGACGACACGCCGAGCGCCCCGGTGGAGCTGATCGAGCGGCTCGAGGCGCTCGGCGCATCGTTTGGCATCGGTCGCGGGATACATCTGGGCGACACCATCATCGGCACCAAGGGGCGGGTGGCGTTCGAAGCGCCCGCGGCCGACATGCTGCTCACTGCGCACCGCGAGCTCGAGAAGCTGGTACTCACCGCGCGCCAGCAGCGCATCAAGGAATCGGTGGCGCTGACCTACGGCGACCTGGTGCACGAAGGGCAGCTGCTCGATCCGGTGTGCCGCGACATAGAGGCGCTGCTGCTGTCATCACAGGAGCGCGTGAGCGGGCAGGTGCAGCTGCTGCTGCGTCCCGGCTCGCTGTTCATCGAGGGCGTGGACTCGCCGTACTCATTGATGGCCGCCTCCAAGGGCGTGTACGGGGAAGCCGCCGGGGAATGGACCGCTGCCGATGCGCTCGGGTTCTCCAAGATCGTCGCGCTGACCGGCGTGTTCCATCGTCGTGCCGGGGAGGCCAGCTCACCCACCGGCGACGCCCAGGCTGCAAAACCGTGAAGACCGTGATCGTCGACAAAATCGCCTCGGTCACCCAGGCCTGCGCGCTCGGGCCGGAACTTCGGCTGTCCAGCGACATCCCGGCCGAGGAAGGCGTGGTGATCGTGGCCGAGGTCCTCAACAACAAATCGACCTACAACACGCTCGAGCTGGCCAGCGGCCGCATGGCCAAAGTCGGCAAAGGCGACATCGTGGTCGGCGCGCTCGGTCCGCGACGTGCGCTGTTCGGCTATTCCGGCCACGTGCCGGCCGCGCTCAAGCCCGGCGATGTCATCCAGATGCTCAATATCGGCGGCGTACTGGGGATCTGCGACTCGGCGACGCCCGACAAAGGCAAGCCGTTCGACTGCCGGGTACTGGGCGTGGTGCTGCAGTTCCCGTACCTGGGCGAGCGCATCGGCGTACCGGCGCGCGTCGGTTACCGGCCGCTCGACTTCAATGCGGCGCTCGACAGTCGCAACGTGCCGGTGGTGGCGCTCGCCGGCACCTGCATGGAAGCGGGCAAGACCGCCGCCGCCGCCGCCATCGTCGGCCGCATGCGTCATCGCGGCCTGGTTGTCGATGCCTTCAAGGCCACCGGCGTGTCGCTGCGGCGTGACATCCTCGCCTTCGAGGATGCCGGCGCGCGCCGCACCATGATCTTTACCGACCTGGGCGTGGTCACCACCTCGGCGCGCACCGGGCCGGCGCTCACACGCACCATGCTCAGCGAGCTGTCGGTCGGCAAGCCGGATGCGATCGTGTTCGAGCTCGGCGACGGCTTACTCGGCACCTATGGCGTCGATGCCATTCTCGAATGCGCCGATATCCGCCGCGCGCTGACCGGCGTCGTGCTGTCGGCCAACGACCCGGTCGCGGCCTGGGGCGGCGTGAAACTGCTGCGTGAGCGCTTCCAGATCGAGCCCTGCGTCGTCACCGGTCCTTCGACCGACAACCTGGTCGGCATCGAAATCATTCAACAGCAGATGAACGTCGCCGCGTTCAACGCGCTCTCCGATGCCGCCGCCCTCGGCGATCACGTCATCGATGCCATCGGGGTCGCGGGCCAGGCCCGGCACGCGGCCGGGGCCGCCGACTGATGCGCCGCAGCCGCGAAGCGCTGCGATCGATACCCGCCGTGGTGCTCGGCGGGACCGGCTATGTCGCCGGCGAGCTGTTGCGCCTGATCGCCGGACATCCGAATTTCTCACTGGCCGGCATCATGTCCGACAGCCGGCCGGGCGAGCCGGTGGCGGCGGCTTTCCCTCATCTGGCCAGCGCCTTTCCGCACGAGAGCTTCAAGTCGCAGGCCCAGATCGAGACCATCGTCGAGCGCGAGCAGGCGACCGCGATATTCTCGGCGGCACCGCACGGCGCGGCAGCCACCTTGATCGATGCGCTGCTGCTCAAGGCCGAGGGCGCGGGCCGGGCGCCGCACGTGGTGGACATCTCGGCCGACTTTCGCTTTCGCTCGGCCACCGCCTACGAGGCGGTGTACCGGCACGCGCACGGCGCGCCCGCACGCCTGGCCGCCTTCAGCTGCGCGGTACCGGAACAGCTGCGCGAGCTGCTCACGCCGCATGTGGCGCATCCGGGCTGCTTCGCCACCGCGACCTTGCTGGCGTGCGTGCCGCTACTGGCGATGGGCCTCACGACGCCCGAATTGTTCGTGGCCGCGGTCACCGGCAGTACCGGTTCGGGCCGCAAACCCAGCGACGGCACCCACCACCCGACGCGACACGCCGATCTCTACGCCTACAGCGCGCTCGCCCACCGGCACGCGCCCGAGATCAAGGCCTGCGCGCTCGCGGCCACCGGCATCGAGGCCCAGGTCGCCTTCGTGCCGCACTCGGGTCCGTTCGCGCGCGGCATCCATGCCACGGTGCAGGCGACGCTGCGCACGGCGCGCGACAGCGCGCAGATCCTCGGCGCGTTGCGCGAGTACTACGCCGGCTCGCCGTTCGTGCGGGTCAGCGATGCCGCGCCGCGCGTCAAAGAGGTGGCAGGCAGTAACTATGCGCAGCTGTCCGCAGTCAGCGACGGGCGTACCGCGGCAGTGATGTGCGCCATCGATAACCTGAACAAGGGAGCGGCCGGAGGTGCCGTGCAGTGGATGAACCGCCTCTACGGGCTGCCCGAGACCAGCGGGCTGACGGCGCCGGCGCCGGGCTGGACCTGAACGTAGGCGGCGCGCTCATGCAACCCACATTCACGAGCCATCGGACCCAGAGTGAATTTTTCGTAATGAAAAATTCACTCTGGGTTCGATGCCTCATCAAGGAGTAGATGTGAGCGCGCAAGCTACCTCATCGTCCGAGCCAGTGCCGGCGCCGCGAGTCCCGGATTTCCTGGCGCCGGTGTTTGCGCAGTATCCGCTCGACGTGGTCGGCGGCGAGGGCGTCTGGCTCACTACCGCCGACGGCCGCCGCGTGCTCGATCTGTACGGCGGCCACGCGGTCGCGGCTCTGGGTTACGGCCACCCGATCTGGACCCGCGCGCTGAGCGAGCAGGCCGAACGCTTGAGCTTTCAGAGCAATGCCGTGCCGATCGACGTGCGCGTGCGTGCCGCACGGCGGCTGATCCGCTTCTCGGGCCTCGACTTCAACAGCGTGTTCTTCGTCAACAGCGGCGCGGAGGCGAATGAAAACGCTCTCAAGATGGCGTTCACGATCACCCGTCGCGCACACGTCGCGGCGATCGAGCATTCGTTTCACGGCCGCACCGCCGCCGCCGGCGCCATCACCTGGGGCGCGGCCTCGAAGTGGTATGCCTTTCCGCGTACCCCGTTCGATGTCAGCTTCATTCCGCGCCGCGACCACGCCGCCATCGCGCGCCACGTTGGCGAGCATACCGCGGCGGTCGTGGTCGAGCCGGTACAGGGCGTCGGCGGCGCCTTCGACCTGGGCGCACCATTTCTCCAGGCGCTGCGCTCGCGTTGCGATGAGGTCGGCGCATTGCTGATCTTCGACGAGGTCCAGTGCGGCATGGGCCGCGTCGGTGAAGCGTTTGCGGCCACCCTGTACGGCGTGCAGCCCAACATGATCACCACCGCCAAGGCCCTGGGCGCCGGTTTTCCGTGCGCCGCGCTGCTGATGTCGCCGCCGGTCAGCGCGGCACTGAAGCTCGACGCGCTGGGCACCACCTTCGGTGGTGGACCGATGGCCTGTGCGGTCATCGAGGCCGTCATTGAGGCGATCGAGTCCGGGCAGTTGCTCGAGCGCGTGCGCACGCTCTCGGCCCTCATCCGCAGCCGCTGCCTGGTGGGTCCGGTGGTTTCGCATCAGGGTGCGGGACTGCTGGTCGGACTGCGCACCAGCAGGCCAGCGAAGGAGATTCATGCCGCACTGCTCGAGCGCGACATTCTCGCCGGCACCAGCGCCGATCCGCACGTGCTGCGGCTGCTGCCGCCGTACGTGCTTGAAGCCGCGCACGTCGAACTGCTGCGCGACGCGCTGCTCGATATCGGCGCCTGAGGCTTACGCATGCGGCGCTTCATCGACCTGGCCGATTTCTCGCGCGACGAGCTGCTGGGGCTGATCGAGCTGGCGCGCCGGCTGCAGGCAAGGCCCGAGCCGCAGGCGCTGGCGGGCAAGGTGCTCGGGCTGCTGTTCATGAACCCGTCGCTGCGCACCGTGGCCTCGTTCCAGAGCGGCATGGCGCGGCTCGGCGGCGCCTCATTTGTGATCACGCCGGGCAGCGGCACCTGGCAGATCGAAACCCGCGACGGCGTGGTGATGAACGGCACCGCGGCCGAGCACGTGCGCGAAGGCGTGCCGGTGCTGGCCTCGTATTGCGATGCGCTCGGCATCCGCTCGTTTGCCGATGGCAAGGACCTGGCGGCGGATCTTGGCGAGCACAAGTTTGCCGCGATGGCAAAGCTCATCGAGCAGCCGCTGATCAATCTGGAATCCGCGGTCAATCACCCGTGCCAGTCGCTGGCCGATTGGAAGACGCTCGATGAACTGGGCATTCCACGCCATGGCAAGCTGGTGCTGAGCTGGGCCTATCATCCGCGCGCCCTGCCGCTGGCGGTGGCGGCGTCCACCGTGCATATGGCGGCGATGCGCGGTATGCAAGTCGTGGTGCTGCAGCCGGAAGGCTTCGCACTGCCGAGCGCCATCATCGACAAGGCGCAGCGCGCGGCCGCCGCGAGCGGCGGCTCGCTGCGCACCACCAGTGATCGGCGCGAGGCGCTCGAGGGTGCACACGTGGTGTACGCGAAGGAATGGGCCAGCACCGCCCACTACGGCAATGAGGCCGCGGATGCCGATGCCCGCCGCAGCCTGACGCACTGGTGCCTGGACGAGTCGTGGTTCGCCGAGGCGCGCGCGGATTGCCGCCTGATGCATTGCCTGCCGGTGCGGCGTAATGTCGCGGTCGCCGACCGCCTGCTCGATGGCCCGCGCAGCGTGGTGCTGCGACAGGCCTACAACCGCATGCCGGCGCAGATGGCCGTGCTGTATCGACTGCTCAAGCAAACGGAGTAACCACACCGACATGATCCTGCATCGATCCGATCACGCGGCGATGATTCGCGCGCTGCGTAACGCCTCGCCCTATATCCGCCTCTACAAGGGCAAGATCTTCGTGGTCAAGGCGGGCGGCGCCGTATTCGGCGATGTCGCCATGACGCGGGCACTGATCGAGCAGATCGCGATCCTGCACTACCTCGGCGTGCGCGTCGTCATGGTGCATGGCGGGGGTCCGCAGCTGACCGAACTCACCGAGGCCCTGGGCGTGCCCACCCGCATGGTGCAGGGGCGGCGCATCACCGATGAAAAGTCGATCGACGCCACCTCCATGGTGCTCAACGGCCTGATCAATACCCGCATCCTCGCCATCTGCCGCGATCTGGAAATCAGCGCCGTCGGCCTGTCGGGTGTCGACGCCGGGCTGATCCGTGCGCATCGGCGCCCGCCGGTGCACCTTGCCGGCCACAGCGAGACGGTGGACTTCGGTTTTGTCGGCGACATCGACTCGGTCGATGTCAGCGTGATCCGCCAGCATCTTGATAACGGACTGATGCCGGTCATCAGTCCGCTGTCGGCCGATGACAAGGGCATCCTGCTCAACGTCAATGCCGATACCGTCGCCGCGGCGATCGGCGCGGCGCTCGGGGCCGAGAAGCTGATCCTGTGTACCGGTGCGCCCGGGATCCTGGAGCGCGTCGATGATCCCTCGTCGATCATTTCCTATACCGACCTGGCGGGCCTGGGTCGGCTGCGCGAGCAAGGCCGTATCCTCGATGGCATGCTGCCTAAGAGCAGGGCGATCGAGTTTGCGATTCGCGGCGGGGTACGCCGCGTGCACGTGATCTCGTACGCCGCCACCGACAGCATCCTGGCCGAAGTTTTCACCAATGAGGGCACCGGCACCCTGATCGTGGCCGACGTCAACGCCCTGACACCAGCCGAGCAGCAAAGCAGCACATGATTCGGGTCAGCGCATGACGCGCCTGTGGGACAAGGGCACACCGCTCGATGCGCGGGTACTGCGCTACACCGCCGGGGAGGACTTCGCGCTCGATGAGCGCCTGGTGCGCTATGACGTGCGCGCCTCGATCGCACACGCCGACATGCTGCACGCTCAGCGCCTGCTGTCGGCGCAGGACCTGCAGCTGATCCGCGATGGGCTCACGGCGCTGGGCGAGGAGCACCGGCGCGGCCTGTGGCACATCGAGCTCAGCGACGAGGACGGACAGACGGCGCTGGAGCGCCGCCTGAGCGAGCGCATCGGGCCGGCCGGCGGGCGCATTCATCTCGGACGATCGCGCAACGATCAGGTGCTGACCGCACTGCGGCTGTACCTGCGCGATGCGATCGACGAGCTCGATGCCGGCACGCACGCGGTGGCGGCGGCGCTCGATCGCCTGTCGCAGCGCGAAGGTGCGACGCCGCTGCCGGGCTATACCCATATGCAGCAGGCGATGCCAAGCTCGGTAGGCCTGTGGGCCGGCGGCTATGCGGCCGAACTGCTCGACGATGCCCGCGGCCTCAAGAGTGTCCACCGGCGCATCGAGAAGAATCCGCTGGGATCTGCGGCCGGCTACGGTACGCCGGGTCTGCCGCTCGATCGTGACGCGACCACCCGTGCGCTCGGCTTTGACATCACGCAGCAGCCGGTCACCTCGGTGCAGCTCTCGCGCGGCAAGGCGGAAGCGCATTTGCTGTTCGAACTCGGCCTGCTGATGCAGGACCTGGGAAGAATGGCGGCCGACCTGCTGCTGTTCTACACGCAGGAATTCGCCTTCATCGAGCTGCCCGATGCGTTCACCACCGGCTCATCGATCATGCCGCAGAAGCGCAATCCGGACCTGTTCGAACTGGTGCGCGCGCGCAGCGCCACGGCACTTGCCTGCCTCATAGAAGCACTGTCGATCTGTGCCAAGCTGCCGTCCGGCTATCAACGTGATCTGCAGCTGCTGAAGTTTCCTCTGTTCCGCGGCATCGATATGGCTGCGCAGACGCTCGACATCGTCGCCGCAGCGATCGATGCGCTAAAATTCCGACCCGGGCATATTCGCCTCGATCCGGCCATCCACGCGACCGAAGAAGCCTTTGCGCTGGTGGTGACGGAAGGCATACCCTTTCGCGAAGCCTATCAGCGCATAGCGGCGCGCTACCAGCGCAAGGAATGATCACCATGGATGCGGATCCCAACATCGCCGTTAATCCACCCGGCTCTGCCGACAGCCAGCTAGGCGGGCTGGTCGGCTACACGCACTGGATCTACGCCCTGCATTCGCTGTCGGTGCTCAGCGCGTTGCTTACCGCCCGCGCCGTGGCGCTGCACTTCGCGTTCGGACTGCCCTCGATCATCGCGGTGATCATGAACTACGCGCGTCGCTCCGAGACCCGCGGCACCTGGCTCGAATCGCATTTTCGCTGGCAGATCCGCACCTTCTGGTACGCCTGGCTGTGGATCTTCCTGACCTCAATCATCGCCATGCCGTTGCTGCTGATCGGCGTCGGCTTCCTTCTCGGCCTGCTCGGCTTTGGCCTGGTCGGCCTGTGGGTGATCTATCGCATCGTGCGCGGCTGGCTGGCACTGCGCGATGGGCGCTCGATGCCGGTGCTCGCTAGCGTGCCGTGATGAGTGCGAGCCGCCGCCCTGGGTCGCGCGGCTCATTGGTGCTGGCGATCGCGCTGATCGCGCTGGGGCTCGCCGGCGCTACGCTGAGCGGCTGCGGACAGAAGGGAAAGCTCTACCTGCCGAGTCAGAAGAAATCCAAGCTGCCCCCGACGCAGCAGCCGCAGGGCACCCCGCAGCAGAGCACCCCGCCGCCCGGGAGCGCGCCTGCGCCTTCCACATCGCCGGCGCCCTCCTAAAGACGCCTGCCAGAGGCGCCGCAAGCGCAAGCGAACCCTCATTGTACGGGCGCTCCACGCCAGGCCTGACGACTACTTCGACAGACCTTCCGCTCTCAGCGCTGCCCGTACCGCGGGTCGGCTTGCCAGCTCAGCGCGATAGCGCTTGAGATTCGGCCATCGCGCAAGGTCGATACCAGCATGAGCCGACCAGCCAAGGACCACGAACAGGTACGCATCCGCGACAGTGAAAGTATCTCCGGTGAGATAGACGTTCGCGCCCATCGCCGCGTTCAGCCAATCCAGGCGCTTGCTGAGGTTGTCGCGCGTGTATTGCTTGGTCTCCTTGCTGGCGTCCGCATGGAACAACGGCGCGAAGTTCTTGTGGACCTCTGAATTGATGAAGGCCAGCCATTCGATCAGTCGATAGCGGCCCAGAGTGCCTTCGGCCGGTGCGAGCCTGGCCGCCGGATTTCGGTCCGCGATGTACAGAAGGACGGCGACATTCTCCGTGAGTACCTGCCCGTCATCCAGCCGCAGCGCGGGCACATAGCCTTTTGAATTGACCTGGTTGAACTCCAGACCATCCGACGTCTTGCGCGTCTTGCGGTCTACCGACGCCGTATCGAAGCTGATGCCCGATTCATGCAAGGCAATAAGCGACGCCAGCGAGCAGGCGCCGGTCATGTAGTACAGCCTCATGTGATCCTCCAGGGTCGCGCAGCGGGAGCCCATGCTAACCGCGCGGCCGGGCTTCGCAAGGGCGCGCCGCCTGGGGCAATACCTGTGACGTCAGTGCTTGTTACTTGGCCTCGCCCTGCCCTTCAGGTTTCCTTTCCTTCGGCGGCGCTTTGGGCTTGGGTTTGGGCTTAGGCGGCGGCGGCTTGGCGTTCAGTGCCTGTGCGTGCACAGCCGCAGCGGGCGGCAGCGCGTGTGCCGTGTTCGGCTGAGTGGGTGGCGGCGGCGCGCCGCTGCCATTGTTGGCATGAACGGCCACGTCAGCATGCGGCGGCGCCATCACCGCGCCGTGTGCACCCACGACGCCGGGGGCGTTGAACACGGCCGGCTTCGGCGTCGCCGCGATCGGCGGACGGCCCGCATTGGCCTTGGCAAACAGCGCCGGGTTCTTGGCCGCTTCCTGGATGTGCTGCTGCTGCATAGGAGTCGGCGCAACATGCGGCTCCTGAGCCGCCTGTCGTTCCTGGGGCGTCGGCGCGGCGGCGATGCCGCCGGCGCCGCCGTTGTAACTGACCTTGTTGACCGTGACGTTGTTGATCACCGTCTCGTTGTAGGTGTTATGCACGACCGTCACATTGACGTTCGTCACCGACTGGTTATAGGCAAACGAGTTGCCCGCCCAGCGGCCGCCGGCAAATCCGGTGCCGCCGTAGCCATAGCCGTAATGGACACCGCCGTAGAAACCAACGTGCGGACCCCAATAGCCGGCATGGAACACATACACGCCGCCGACGAAGCCCCAATAGCCCGGGGTCCACAGCACTCCCACGCGCGGCGGCTGCACCCAGGTGCCGGGGACCCAGTAATAGCCACCGGGCGCATAAGCCCAATAGCCCGGCGCCCACAGATAGCCCTCCTCAGGGCACGGCGGCTGCTCATAGTCCGGCAACGGCGGGGGCGCCTCGCTCGCCTGCGCTTCGTACGCCTCCTCGGGCGCAGCGTAGGCGGGCGGGGGTGGCGGCGGCGGTGCGTAAACCACGCGCGGTGGCGGCGGCGGGGGCGCAGCGACGCGCACCTGCGCCACGCAGCCGGCCAGCACAACAAACATGGCGACAATCCAATAACGCATCGATCTATCTCCAGTAGCGATCAACGAGCGTGTTCGACGTCAAAAATGGTCCTCTCGGTCTCGTGAATGGCGGCATCGATGTGACCCACCGCGTGGTTGCGCAGGCCTCGGGTCATCGGATCGTCCTCCTCGCGCGCGACATCGGCGTGCACCGTGCGCAGCAATTCGAGCGCCTTGTGCAGACGGCCCGGGCGATCAGCCAGGTCGGGGCCTGGATGATCGTGAAGGTTCTTGCCATCGTCGATGGCAGCGTGCTTGATTTCACCGATCGCCTTATCAATCTCCATGATGGCCGCATCTTCGTGCCTGCTGACCGCGGCATCGCCGGGACGATGCTCCAGCATCCAGCGCGCCGTGCGCAGATCGGCTAACGCGTGCAGGTAAGCCGGATGCTTCCCGGGCAGATCGGCGTTGGCTGCAAGCGGCAGCGCCAGAAACACCACTAGACTCGACACCGCCAGCCAGTTCCTGTCGTTCACTCTCATCGGCCTCGCTCCTTAAAAAAAAACCAACCCTGCCACCCGCCAGCGTGGGTATCGCGCTGCGCAGCTGACTAGAAATCGAACGCTCGCGTCCGTGCGGTGCATCACATTCCGTTCAGGTGAGTGCGAAACTCATACCTCGTGGCCGCGCAGCAGGCCGGCGATATACGGCGCGCCAGCGCTGTCCGGGAACACGTCCTTCTCCAGTGTGCGGCTGGCGATCTGCAGGTGATCGTGCAGCACACTCTTCATCACCGATCGCAGATCGAGCGTCGGCTTCAGGTCGCGCTGCTGATACAGTGCGCGTGCCGACAGGCCGGGCCAGTCCGCCACGACCCGCCCGCCTGCGACCGCGCCGCCGAGCAGGAACGCGGCGCTGCCGGTGCCATGGTCGGTGCCGCGAGTGCCGTTGGCGGCTGCGGTGCGGCCGAATTCGGTGGCCAGCAGCACCACGGTACGCGGCCAGACGTCACCGAGCGACTCCTTCAGCGTGCGCAGGCTCTGATCGAGCACGCTCAGGCGAGTGCGCAGCTGCCCCTGCGCGCCGCCTTCGTTGAAATGCGTATCCCAACCGGTGGTGTCAAACACGGCCACCGCCGGTCCATCGTCATGGCGCAGGAAACCGGCCGCGGTGCGTACCGTTTCGCTATAGCGCGCCGTGGTCGAGCGCTCGGCCGGCTTCATCGCCTGGGCGTCCGCGGCGTCGCCGGCCATCGGCGGCGATGGTGGCTGCAGCATCTGGCTGCCGGTGGCGAGCGCGTCCGCCAGCCGCCGCGCCAGCAATGGGTCGCTCGCATAACGATCGGCGATGCGGCGCATCGTGTCCTCATCCAGATCCGGCAGCACCGAGGGCGACCAGGAGACCACCTCGGCCGATCCTCGTAGCACCAGCGGTACGTTCTGTGCCAGCGCCACACCGCTCTCGCGGGCAGCGCGAGTGGCCAACGGCAGATTCACCAGTGCCCGGTTGAGCCAACCGCTCTGGCTCGCGTGCGGCTGCAGCATGCCGTTCTCGAGCACATCCTGACCGTCGAAGTGGGAGCGTTCGCGGTAGGCGGTAGCACAAGCCGGCAGCACCACAAGTTCGCGGGCAAGATACGCCTCGCGCATGAATTGCAGCCCGGGATTGAGGCCGAAATAGCCATCCAGCGCCAGCGCCCCATCGCTGCTATCGGGGCCAGCAATGGCAAGTTCGCCGCGCAGCCGCGCGTAGTCCGGATCGGCGTACGGCGGCACCGCCGACAGCCCGTCGAGCGCGCCGCGCATGATGATGAACACGAAGCGCGAGGCACTGGCGGCCGGTGCGGCAAAGCTGTAGCGCGCCGTCAATGCTGCCGCGCTCGCGGCCAGCCCGAGCTTCACCAGCGAGCGTCGATTGATAGGCAGGATGGGTTCGCCGCGCATTGGGAAATACCTCATCGCCGCATGAATTCCGGGGCGGTCAGCAGCAGCGTCAGTGCCTGGGCATCGGTGGCGGCATGCAGCAGGGCGCTGCGGGTTTCGTCGCTGTAGGTGGCGCCCAGCAGTTGCGGTCCGAGCTCGGCCACGGTGCGCGTGCCGCCCAGGCGCTGCGCGACGCTGTCGGCGAATTCGATGCGCTTCATCAGCGCCGAGGCGCCGTCCCAGTCGTCGCTGCGATCCGGCCAGCCGGCGGGCGACCCGGGCGCGAACTGGCGCTGTCCGAGCAGGTCAAACCCGGCGATCGAACGCGGCGCATCCGCGACCGGCAACTGCAGGCCGCGATAGACCGAGAGCAGGTAGTCCTGCGGCGTCTTGTATTTCGGCAGCGGCAAACGCCAGGCCTCCTCGCAGCTCATCAGCGCCCGATACACCTGCGGCAGATCACCGCCACTGCGTTCGAACGCGGCGGCGATGCGCGCTACCGCAGCCGCCGGCGGCTCATCGGCAATGAAATGCCGCGCCAGCTTGGTCGCGATGTGGCGCGCCGTCGGAGTTGCCAGCGCCAGGTCATTCAGCACCGCGCGTCCCTGCGCCTGATCCGATTGTCCATAGCGGCGGCGAAAAACCGTCTGCGCACCGGGCTCGTGCAGTAGCGCACGAAACAGGAACTGTCCGGTCGTGCCTGCCTGCACCGGCCCCGCACCATCGCCGCCACCGAGCGACCAGCCGGTGAGTACTTTGGCAAAACTGGTGACATCGGCCTGGGTGTAGCCGCCATCAACGCCGAGCGTATGCAGCTCGAGAATTTCGCGCGCCAGATTCTCGTTCAGCCCGAGCGTGCGCTCGCGTCGTGCCGCGCGCTGCGCGAGCACGGAATTGGGTCCGACCGAGCGCTGGTTGTCCAGATACAGCAGCATCGCCGGGTGCTGCTCGACGGCCAGCAGCAGCTCGCGGAAATTGCCGAGCAGGTGCGGCCGGATCGCCTCGCGTTCCAGCGTACCGGCGACGCCGAGCACCGCGAGTTTATCGACCGAGACCGCGAAATGATTGCTCCAGAAATACACCAGCCGCTCGATCCACGGCCGCTCGGTGGCGATCGCGTTGCGCAGGCGTGCCTGCACTTCGGCGATGTAGATCGGCCGAAACAGCTGCGGCAGGCGCATCGCGAACGCCTGCGCCTCGGCAGCATCCGGCGACGCGCCCCCGGCGCCCTGCGCGGCCGGCGCTTGTCGCTGCGATTTCAGCTGCTGCCGGATTCCGGCAGCGTCACTCAGGATATCGGCCGACGTACGCAGCCCGAGCGAGGGCACAGCCGGTGCCGGGCCGCGCAGCTGCGCCTCGAGCCAGCCGCGGGCATCGGAGCCGATGGCACTGAGCTCGCCGGGCTTTGCGCCCAGACCGAAGCGATTGGCGGCAATGGCCGGCGAATAATCCAGCGACACGGTGGCACCAGCACTTAGGCGCGAAATGGCGCCTGACTCCCCGGATGAGCGCGCCAGAGTGACGATCGTTGACCTCGGCTGCTGAGACGCAGTTCACGAGCGAGGGCGTCGGGAGCGCCTGGGAATGGGGTGGTTGCCAACGCAGAGCGCATCCGTGAACATCAACCGGGCGTTGGAGGGGATCGACATGACGCCTGAACAGCATCGGCGCGGCGCTGCACGCAGCTAGCGTGGCACAACAGCGCCTGTGTTCCGCGAAGACATCAGCGTCGACCGCAAGTGTCGGCACGCTGCTGGCGTTGCTGCGCGTGGCCGCGCTGGCGCTGCTGATTGCAAGCGTCGCGAGCTGCTCGCTGATTTCATTGAAGAGTCCGGAAAAGCCACTGTCCACGCGTGATCTCAACGCCCGCATCCTGACGCACGAGTATTCCGCGCACTTCATCGCCGCCGTCGAACAGACCGCCGACCAGATCGCCGCCGCCACCCAGGATCCTTCGGCACGCGTCAGCGCGCTGCGCTGGAAGATTGCCGCATCGGTCAGCAGTGAGCGTGCTGCCAGCCAGATCGCGCCGATGATGGGTCTGCTCGACACCTGGGCGTTGGCGGTTCAGATGCAGCAGTATCTGAGCGAGGGCGCGGGACGAGCTTTGTTTGCCAGCGAGCAGCCACTGGCGGTGACGCTCGCAGCCGAACTGCGCGAGCAGGCGCAGCAGCTGGCCCGGCGCCTGACCGGGCCGGACGAGTTCGAGCACGATCAGCGCTTCATCGATGACTACGCTCGCGCGCATCCGATTGAAGGGCTCGAATTCGTACGCGCTTCGATCGTGGATCTCTGGATGCACGATACCGGCGCCCAGGTCAGGTTGGTGGACTCGCTCGGCACGGTCCCCGAGGCGCTGGCCAACGCGGGCGAGCTGCTGCGCATGTACGGCGACACCGCGCCCTCACAGGTGTTGTGGAAGGCGCAACTGGCCGCGCAGGAGTCAGGACTGAGCGCCACGGAGTTGCAGCGCGCGCTGCAGCGCCTGGATGAGCGCATCGCAGCGCTGTCGGGGATGGCTGAGGGTATGCCGCAGCGATTCGACGGCGTGGTGCGCGAGGTGGGCAGGCGCTTCAACGGCGCCTGGGCCGAGGTGATCGGCGCCGTTCACACCGAGGGCGGCACGCTGTCCGCCTCGGTCAGCGCCGAACGGCAGGCCACGGTGCAGGCGCTCGACGTCGAGCGCGCCGCGGTCGCCGCCGATGCCGCCCGCATTGCCAGTCAGCTCATTCGCGAGGCCGGCGAGCAGGCGCGCGCGCTGGTCCGCGAGGCGCTGTGGGTGGTCATCGCATTGGCCGTGGTGCTGCTCGGCCTGCCGTTCGCCGCCGGCTATTTATTGGGGCGCGCGCGCCGCGGTCCATGATCGCCGCCGCGCGCACGCCTCACCCTTGCTTGCGCCAGCCCGACGCGTCAATCGACCGGCAGATCGATGACCAGAAGGCTGTTGGTCACGTCATCCACCACCGCGTAATTGAAACCGAGGATGCTCTCCGGCACGGTGTCGATGCCAAAGGCGCCGCCCTGGCCCGCATCGACGTTGTACTCGCGGACAAATTCTCCCCAGCGGGTGAATTCCACAATTTCGCTGGGATGAAGCGGATCCATGTTGACCGCGTCGCCATTGGCCGTCAGCAGATCGCCGTTGGGCGCAAACCGCAACGCCAGTGGCCCGCGCAGGTGCGAGTCAGCAAATACCAGGTTTCCCAGCTTGACGGGACTGGTACGCTGGCTGGCATCGGTGATTGCAAAGATGGCATTGTCGTCCGTTGATGCGACATAGAGCGTGTCGGATCCCTCGTCGTAGGCGAGCCCGGTGGGACCCAGAACGACGGCCCCCAGGTTGGGCTCGTGCTTATAACCGACGGCGATGGTGGATTTCTTCAGCAGCTTGAGGCTGCCGGACTCCACCGCAACGTCCAGACGCGATACGGTGCCGTTGAGCACATTGGAGACAAACACGTGGGCGAGTGGCCCGTCGTCATCAAGGGCGAGATCCCACGGGCCGTCCAGAAAAACCGGATCGGTCCAGGCCTTGAGCAAGTGTCCATGCCGGTCGATCACCTGCAGCGCACCCTTGCCTATGGTGTCGAACTTGCCATCGCTCGTCGGTACATTGCCCACCAGGACAAACCCGCTCCTAAGAACGCCGAGCGCCGTGCTAAGGCCGGTCAGGCTGCTGCTGAAGAAGGTAACCGCGGTCATCGGAGGCGCGAGTGGCCCTTGCGGCGTCAGCTGTATGATCGTCGTGCCGGTGCCCTGGACGTTGCCGCTGTTGTTGAAATTACTGACCAGCACGTCGCCGGCGGCAATTTTTCCGCCAGCAGGAAATCCCGTCGGCACGAACGCCACCCCGTAGGGATTGACGTCGCCATTGGATGGAATGGTGGAGGAGTTGACGACTCGTGGAATGAAGGCATCGGCCGCATCGGCCTGAGATCCGATTGCCGCGACCAAGCCCAGGCTCGCCGCCACTAGGCTGCCGCGAACTGTGCACCGAATGGTTCGTAGTGTCTGCATGACGCATCCCCAGTTAAAAGACATGTTTTTGCTCAGCCCTGCTCGCCGGCAGGCGCAGTTTGCGTGCCCAGGCCCGCAGTGCAGATACCGGCTGCGGGTGAGTGCCGCCGCCACGGATAAAGGTTTCAGCGCGCTGCCGGGATCATCGAAGATCCGCTCACGAGCGACGGGCGCCCTCGTCGGCGCGGCCATCGGGAGTAAGATCGGCGCCCGGGCCGCGTAAAGAGATGACATGCCTGCCGATGAGCTGACGGGCGGCTGCCTGTGTGGCGCGGTGCGCTACCGTACGGCGCTACCGAAATCGCCGCCAACCCTGTGCCATTGCGTGTCATGCCGGCGTGCGGCCGGAGCGCATGTGCTCGGGCTCTACACGGTGGATCGGGGGCAGGTGCTCTTCACCCAGGGCCGACCGCTCGACTATCGGTCCTCGGCCAAGGTACGGCGCGGATTCTGTGCACGCTGCGGGACCGCCCTCAGCTACTGGCACGCCGACTGGCCGGCTGACCTGTCGGTGACGATCGCAAGTCTCGACCACCCGGAGCTTGCCGCGCCGGCCGATCACACCTGGATGGCAGACGCGCTCGCCTGGGACCGGCCGGCCGACGGACTACCGCAATACCGCACCGACCGCCCGTAGCGCCGGACCGGCGTGCGTGGCGGCGGCGGCTGGCTTATCGTGCGCGCCTATGCCCCTGCCGACGCGACCTGACCTGGTACTGATCGACGGTTCGTCATACCTGTACCGCGCCTTTCACGCGCTGCCGCCACTGACCAATTCGGCCGGACAGCCGACCGGCGCCGTGCACGGCGTGCTGTCGATGCTGCTGAAGTTCCTGCGCGAGTTCGACCCGCCGCACATCGCGGTGGTGTTCGATGCGCCGGGCAAGACTTTCCGCGACGAGCTGTTCGCCGAGTACAAATCCAATCGAGCGCCGATGCCGGATGACCTGCGTGCACAAACCGAACCGTTGCTCGAGGCGGTCGAGGCGCTCGGCCTGCCGGTGTTGCGCATCGGCGGCGTGGAAGCCGATGACGTGATCGGCACGCTGGCCTGCCGGGCCGCCAGCGCCGGTCAGCGGGTGCTGATATCCACCGGCGACAAGGATATGGCGCAGCTGGTGAACGAGCACATCACGCTGGTGAACACCATGAGCAACACGGTGCTCGATCGCGCCGGGGTGAAGGCCAAGTTCGACGTGTTTCCGGAACAGATCATCGATTACCTGGCCCTGGTTGGCGACAGCTCGGACAACATTCCCGGCATCGACAAGGTCGGCCCGAAGACGGCTGCCAAATGGCTCGATAAGTACGGCACGCTGGATGTGCTGCTCGCCCACGCCGCGGAAATCGAAGGCAAGGTGGGCGACAACCTGCGCGCCGGACTTGCTACGCTGGCGCTGTCGCGGCGGCTGGCCACCATCAGCTGCGAGCTGGAACTGCCACTCGAAACGGGCGGACTGGTACGGCGCGCGGCCGACACCGCGCGGCTGCGCGCGCTGTATCGTCGGCTCGAGCTGCGCTCGCTGCTGCAGCAACTGGAGGCCACCGCTGCCACCGCTGCCACCGCTGTCGCCGCTGCCGCCAGCGCTACCGGCGGCGACGGCGCCGAGCCGGTCGCCGCGCTGCTGCTCGCCTCGCAACCCGCGGCCAGCGCCGCCGGCGCGGAGGCGAACACGACGATGGCGCCCATCGATCTGCCGCAGCCGGCCGATGCGGCAGCGGCGGCACTGGCAAGCGTCGCGCGGCGCTACGAGACCGTGATGGACTGGGAGACGCTGTCGCGCTGGATCGATGCGCTCGCGGGCGCGGAGCTGTTTGCGTTCGACACCGAGACCTCCAGTCTCGACTACATGAGGACCAGCATCGTCGGCGTGTCGTTCTGCATCGAGCCCGGCCATGCGGCCTATGTGCCGCTGGCACATGACTATGCCGGCGCACCTCCCCAGCTCGATCGCACCCGGGTGCTCGAGGCGTTGCGCCCGCTGCTCGAAGACCCGGCCCACGGCAAGGTCGGTCAGCACCTCAAATTCGACATTCACGTGCTCCAGAATCATGGCGTGCAGTTGCGCGGCCAGCGCCACGACACGATGCTGGAGTCGTACGTGCTCAACAGCACCGCGACGCGGCACGACATGGATTCGATGGCGGCGCATCTGCTGGGCATGCGCACGATTCATTTCGAGGATGTCGCCGGCAAGGGCGCCAAGCAGATCACTTTCAACCAGGTCAGCGTCGACAAGGCCGCGGAATACGCCGCCGAGGACGCCGATGTCACGCTGCGGCTGCATCGCGTGCTGTGGCCGCGGCTCGAACAGCTGCCGGCACTGGCGCGGGTGTACCAGGAGATCGAGCAGCCGCTGGTGCCGGTACTGCAGCGCATGGAGCGTCACGGCGTGCTGATCGATCGCGCCATGCTGCATGCGCAGAGCGGCGAGATCGCATTGCGGCTGCGCGAGATCGAGGCGCTGGCGCATAGCGAGGCCGGCGCGCCGTTCAATCTCGAGTCGCCCAAGCAGCTGCAGCAGATACTGTTCGAGCGGCTCGGACTGCCGGTGATGCGCAAGACGCCGAGCGGAACGCCGTCGACCGCCGAGGACGTGCTCGAGGAACTCGCGGCCGACTACCCGCTGCCGAGGCTGATTCTCGAGTATCGCGGTCTTGCCAAGCTGCGCTCGACCTATACCGAGCGACTGCCCGAGCAGATCAATCCGGACACCGGCCGGGTGCATACCTCCTACCACCAGGCCGTCGCCGCCACCGGCCGGCTGTCATCGACCGACCCCAATCTGCAGAACATACCGATCCGCAGCCCCGAGGGACGCCGCATTCGACAGGCATTCATCGCCGCGCCCGGCCAGCGGCTGCTCGCTGCCGACTATTCGCAGATTGAATTGCGCATCATGGCGCACCTGTCGGGCGATGAAGGACTGCTGCGCGCCTTCGCCGAGGATCGCGACATCCATCAGGCCACCGCGGCGGAAGTGTTCGGCGTCGCTCTCGAGCAGGTGTCGGCAGATCAGCGCCGCTCTGCCAAGGCGATCAACTTCGGGTTGATCTACGGAATGTCCGCCTTTGGGCTGGCGCGTCAGTTGGGGGTGGCACGCAGCGCGGCGCAAAGTTACGTCGACCTGTACTTTGCACGCTATCCGGGCGTACGGCGCTACATGGACGCCACCCGCGAGCAGGCGCGCCGCGACGGCTACGTCGAGACCGTGTTCGGCCGACGGCTGTACCTGCCCGAGATCCGTTCGCGTAACCGGCAGCTGCAGCAGTACGCCGAGCGCAGCGCCATCAATGCGCCGATGCAGGGTACGGCGGCCGACATCATCAAGCGCGCGATGATCACGATCGATGCCTGGTGCCAGCGCCCCGAGGTGCCGGCCAAGCTGCTGATGCAGGTGCACGATGAGCTGGTGCTGGAGGTGGCCGAGGGCTTCCTCGAACAGGCGGGGCGCGAAGTGCGCGCCCGCATGAGCGGCGCGGCGCAACTTGCAGTGCCGCTGCGGGTCGAAGTCGGCAGCGGCTTGAATTGGGACCAGGCACACTAGCTGAGGAGATCCTGATGCGTGACTACCGGTGGATAATCCTGGCGCTGGCGCTCGTGCCGGCGGCGCTGCTGCCCGCTACGGCAGCGCTTGGCGATGAGGAGGTTGGCCTGTATGGCGGCGGCTCCATCGGTCAATCGAGCGAGCGCTTCCATCCCAGCGACTACGGTCTCAGAGCTCAAAATACCGGCTATCAGGTGGCCGCCGGCTGGCGGCCGCTCGATCTGCTGGCCGCCGAGCTGAACTATGTCGACCTCGGACGGGCGCACAGCGGAATTAATTACGCCGACACGGACGGCATCGGCGTATCCGCCCTCGGATTCCTGCCGATTCCGCTGGTCGATGTCTACGGCCGGCTGGGACTGGTGAACTGGCGCGCCGATGTGCATGCGCCGTTTTCGTCATTTCACCGTAGCGGCTCGGACCTGACCTATGGGGTGGGGGCCGGCATGCACTGGGGGAGCCTCGGCGCCCGGCTGGAATACCAGCGCTACGACATGTCCGTCGCCAGCACCATGAGTCTGGCCTCGGTAGGGGTCACCTGGACATTTCTGTAGCGGCGGCGCTACGCGGTGGAACCTAAAGTCTTGATTCCACATTAAATAAAATTCACTCGAGGGTACGAAACTTCTGGCGTTCCGATGCCTCCAACTTTACGAGTGCGCTGCACTCCCCGCTTCCCTCCCTAAAGCGGGCAAGAATCCGGTGCGTAGAGACCCGCGCCGGGTTGCTCTGGCCCCGGCAGTCCCTCCCCTAATCTGGACTACCGGGGCCTTTTCTTTTCAGGCACTTTTCAGCCAGGCATCGATCGTGCCCCGGGCCTCGTCCAGTCCCACCCCGGCGCGTGCCGAGAACAGCTGCACCGACGCGCGAGCCGCAAGGGTAGCCTGCGATTGCGCCAGCAGCACGCGCGCCTCGTTACGCTTGAGCTGGTCGGCTTTGGACAGCAGCACATGCACCGGGCGTGTCATCCCTTCCGCCCAATCCAGCAGTTGCAGGTCGGCGGGCAGCAGACCGCGACGCGCATCCACCACCAGCAGCAGTCCCTTCAGGCATGCCCGCTGCGCCAGCGCCTCGATCAGCCGCGCCCAGGAATCGCGTTCGGGCGGCGGCCCCTCGGCAAAACCATAGCCCGGCAGGTCCACCAGCCTCTTGCCGTCTGCCAGCTGGAAGAAATTCAGCAATCGCGTGCGGCCGGGCATTTTGCTGGTGCGTGCGAGCGCGTTGCGGGCCGTGATGGCGTTGATTGCGCTGGATTTGCCGGCGTTGGAGCGCCCGGCGATCGCGACCTCCGCGCCCCTGTCAGCGGGAAACTGGGCGGCGGCGGCCGCACTGAAGAGGAACTGCGCGCTGGGATAAACGCTCACGCGGTGTCCTGCAAGAAGCGGCGAATGACGCCTAGGCTCGAGCGCGGCTTGGGGGTCGGTCATCGGCCAGGCACGCGCGCCGGGTGAGCTAGTGTACAATTCTTCGATCCCAGTGCTGTGCAAAGAAAACTGCCGTTGGACGGGAGCTGACTGCAAATGATGCCGATCATGCGTTGGGCTGGCTTGATGCTGATGGTGTGCAGCGCCCCGATGGCGACGGCCGCAGGCGACGCTGCGGCGGGCGGCGCCAAAGCCGCCGTCTGCTTCGCCTGCCACGGCGCCAACGGCAACAGCGTCAACGAGCAATGGCCCACGCTGGCTGGCCAGGGCGCGGCCTATATCACGGCCCAGCTGAAGCACTTCCATGACAAGACCCGAATCGATGCCAGCGGCGTGATGCCGCCGATGGCTGCCGCCCTGAGTGACCAGGACATGCAGGATCTCGGGGCCTATTTTTCGCAGCAGACGACCAACGGCCTCGACGCCGATCCGTCGTATTGGCAGGCTGGGCAGAAGCTGTATCGCGGCGGCGATCGCGCGCGCAGTATCCCGGCCTGCATCGCCTGCCATGGGCCGGTCGGACGCGGCATTCCGTCGGCCGGCTTCCCGATGCTGCGCGCCCAGCACGCGGTCTACACCGTGCAGCAGCTCGGCGAATACGCCGCCGACAAGCGCTATACACGCAATGAGAAAGGCGAGAGCAGCGGCGGTCCGAACGCCGAGATCATGCATACCATCGCCAGCCGTCTGACTGCGCAGGACATCCGCAACCTCGCCTCCTACCTGCAGGGCATGCGCTGAGCATCCCGGTGAAACCCTACCTCGCGCTGTTGCTGCTGGTGGCCAGCCTGACCGCGTGCGCGCGCGAGTCGGCTCAGACGCCGGCGCCGGGCGCCTCAACCGACGCCAGCTCGTCGGCAGCTGCCCCGACCGTAGCCGCTGCCGCGGGTGCGGCTGCGGCTGCGGCCGCCAGCGTCAGCGACGTGGCGGTGGCCGCGAAGACCCAGCAGGAAGGGGCGGACACCGGCAAGGGTGCCGATAGCAGCGAGATCGCGCTGGAGCGAGTAGCCGCATTGCCGCCCGAGGGACAGCTGCCGGTGAGCAAGTGGGTGGCCGGCACCAACTACAAGGTGCTCTCGCCGGCACAACCGACCGACGCGTCGCCGGGCAAGGTCGAGGTCATCGAGTTCTTCTGGTATGCCTGCCCGCACTGCTACGTGCTCGATCCGTACATCGAGAGCTGGCGCAAGCTCAAGGCCGCGTACGTCGAGTTCGTACGCATGCCGATAATGTGGGGTGAGGTGCACCGGGCGCACGCGCGGCTGTTCTACACGCTGCAGGCCCTGGGCAAGCTCGACGAACTGCACGCCAAGGTGTTCGAGCAGATCCATAGCCAGCAGGATCCGCTCTATGTCGCGGGCAACGAGCAGGCGACGCTGCAGGATCAGCTGCGATTTGCCAAGGCCAACGGCATCAGCGAATCGGATTTCCTCGCCGCCTATAACTCATTCGGCGTACAGAACAACCTGCGCAAGGCGGACGATCTGGCCCGGCGCGACCGCATCGACGGGGTGCCGAGCATCGTCATCAACGGCAAGTACGAAAGCGATGTCGGCATGGCCGCAGGCCCGGACAATCTGATCCAGCTCACCAACGACCTGGCGGCGAGCGAAAAGCACCACTGAGGCCAGATGTCGCGCTAATCTTGCCCGCAGCGCTCACGTGCGCCCGTAGCTCAGCTGGATAGAGTGGCAGCCTCCGAAGCTGCAGGTCGTGGGTTCGAATCCCGCCGGGCGCGCCACGAACTTTTTCACCCATCAATCAGGAAGGGCATTTATTCCGCCGCGGCGGGCGGTATCGACATGACTTTCGGTGCCCAGCCACCGGGACGCCGGCGCAAGACCAGGTGGTGCCAGAGCAGACCCGCTGCGATCATCGCTCCGAGTATAAGCAGGCTCGGCCGCCCGGCATCCGCATCAACCAGGTCTGCGATTCCGAACGCGACTGCCAGCATCAGGCCGAGCACCGGTGCGAGCGGAAACAGCATCGATCGCCAGCACCCGGGCTGCCCGGTCAACTGCCGCGCGCGTCCGATAAGCACGGCATAGCTCACCAGGCCGAGACTGTAGACCGTCAGACCCGAAATGAAGACCACCAGCACGTGCGTGTTCAGCAGGCAGCAAGCCGCCCCGATCATGCTGACGAACCAGGTGGCCGCCCGCGGGGCTCCGGAGGAGTGATGCACCCGCGCCAGGGTTACGTTGACGGCGCGGTTGAATATCTCGTCGCGCCCAAAGCTGAAGAACAGGCGCGCGGCGAACATGATCAGGGCGATCAGCGCGTTGAACAATGCCAATATGACGCCTGCACTCAATAACTGACCGGCCGCGGGCCCGGCCACGGAGGCGACGAAGGCGCTGAATGGCGCCGGACTTCGCAGCATAAACGGCAGGTCCGGCGCGCTGATGGCCACGACAATGACGGGCACAGCCGTGGCAAACGCGCCAATCAGGCCCGCGATCAGAATCACGCGGCCCATGTGGCGGTGCGGCTGTGCCAGTTCCTCTCCGAATGCGATCGCCTGGTTGCCGCCGGTGGTCGCGTAGGCGGCGCTGACGCCCGCCAGCGCCATCGCGCCCATTGCCACCGGCACCAGCGTCCCGGCAGCCCCGAGCGTCAGCGGATGGGCGAGGACCTCGGAGAGGCTGCGAGTCGGGTGCCAGAGCCCGACAGCAATCAGAGCGAAAACGGCCAGCATCTCGATGCCGAGGAAGATTCCGGTGACGAACGCGCTGGTGCGCACGGCAAGCAAAGCGACCGCCACGGCTGCGGCGAGCGCACCATAGGTCACCATGAGCGGCGATGCCGCCGGTAGCACCTCGCTGACGTAGCTGGCGATCGTTCTCGCCAGAAAAGCGATGGACGGGCCCTGCGTGACTGCCCAGACCGTCAGGCTAGCGAAGCCCGCCCAAGGACCCAATATGGAACCCACGCCGACATAGTCGCCACCGGCGTACGGGTAAGCGGATCCGAGCTCCGCGTAGACGATGGCCCACACCAGTGCCACGCCGATGCCGACGATGAACATGCTGGCCGCGCCGGTGCCGGCACGCAGCAGGACGTCCGAGCCGAGTCCATAGATCGAGACTACCGGCGACAGACACGACAGGGTCAGCATCAGCACGCCGAACGAGGAGAGCGTGCGATGCAGCTGCTGCGTCCCACTGCTCGCGGCCGCCGCGCTCGGATGCTGTGCGCTCACCAACCCTCCCCGACGGAATTCTTGTCTGAAACTACGCAAGTGGCGCAGGCCGCCTGAGTGCGTCGGTCGATCAAATCATCCTCCCAGCTCATACTAAGTCCGCCAGCGGCGTATAGATTCCGAGCGCCCACAAATCGCGCCGTCAGCCATTGCCGTTCACTCATGCCCGTCGTACTTCTCCCCGGCAGCGATCTTGACCTCGAGCCGATTCTCCGGCGGAGGAATCGGACACATCACGTAGGTATTCACGGAGCAATAAGGATTAAACGCCTTATTGAAGTCCAACACCGTTTGCCCGTCTTTCGGCATCGGTGCGTGGAGAAATCTTCCCCCGCCGTAGGTCTGCTTGCCGTTCGTGGGATCTTGAAACATGACGAAGAGCTGATCATCGTCGATGAAAGACTTCAATCGAATGGTTTTGCCGGCCCACTTGAAAGTCACATCACCCGTTGATGTAAAAAGCTGCTTCGACTCGACGTGAGTCAACGGTGTGGGCACCTGTTCCGGGTGCTCATAGGCTGTGAATCGCGCCGGCACGCGGTAAGTGGCGCCAATCGGAAACCAGGTCGTCCCCTTGAAGTTAGCAATGGCCGGATTCTGGGAGTCCCGAACCAGCAGGTAGAAGTCATCCCCGATGGCGCGAACAGCAAATCCATAAGTGCCGACTTTGACTCGCCCAGAGCCGCTGACTGTAGAAAGTACCGTGACGCCGGCGACCGCATGGTCGTCAACGATTGCTTCGATACCGTCCGCCGGCTCGAACTTAAACACACCAGCCTGTCGAGTCACTGTGCCCAGCCGCTTCGGCGCCTGCGACGGCAGGATCATGGTGGAATCCGAATCGCTGCCAAGCGTCGTGCCGCCTTCTTCGAGTTGGAGGCGCCCTATAAGCTCGAGCCAACCTCCTGTGCGCACGTCTTTATCAAACTCGTCCCGCCATTTCTGAATCTCGGCGACGTACGCAGTATCACCGGCATAGGCAAACGGCGTCAGCAATAGGAGAGGAAGCAGTGACACTGCCATCCAGCGTAGGACTTTTAGCTTAGCCACGATTGTCCCCCTGTCCGCCAGTGGCGTATAGCTTTCTGAACTCGACAGAAACTGCGATGGCATTGCTACCCTAAGCTCCCACGCCGCCGCGCCTGATCCACCCGCTCGATCAACTCATCAACGATCGGATTGCGTGACAACCATCGAAACGAAAACGCACGAGACAGCGGCATGAAAGTGATTTCTTTCCCGAAAGGACCGGCATCGCGCAGCGTCAGTGTCACCCGCTCTGGGTTGGTGAGCAACGAATATCCAATATTGATAATGCTCTTCAACGGTACGCGCTCCTCGACGCCGGTGTTCTTGACGATCAACGCATCACCGTCGTCCCAGACTTCGTCGACCAGATCGAACAACAGCCGCCGAAACAACACATATCCGATTACCGTCATGACCAATGGCACGAGGAGCATTGGAACGGCCTCGACGTGCGTGCGTCGGTTTGCCAGCAATCCAGCCAGCACAAAGGACGCGAGAAAGCCAAACCAAAGCACGGGAAATAGGCGCTTATAGAAAACCGTCCGCTTCGAAGAAATGCGCTTCATACGCCTCTCGCATCCAGGTGCACCATGGCTGCTCCGGCCTCTTCGACTATGGTTCTTCCTGTACTTTCAGCCATTCAGCAGCGCGATCCGAGTACCGCTGTCCCCGGAAGCGTGCTCGCCAATGCACACGCCCTTCCCTGCCGCGTCTTCTTCTCATTCGGGCTCAGAGCAAACGCCCAGCGCCCTGCTCGTTCGCCTTACGACGCAGCCGCTGTACCGTGATCTTAGCGGCGCCCTTCTGTGCCCGTGCGAGGTCGTAGGCCATCTGTAGACGCAGCCATGTCTCCGCTCCACCGCCAAAGGCCTTATCCAGCCGAATGGCCATCTCGGGTGAAATCCCGCTCTTGCCGTTGACCAGGTTGTTGAGCGCCTGGCGCGTCACGCCGAGCGCCTTGGCTGCGTCGGTCACATTAAGACCGAGCGGCTCAAGGCAATCATGTCGAATCGATAGGCCGGGATGAGGGGGGTTGAGCATCGACCCATGCGTCGAAATTCGCCGCGCACCAATGGCGCGCTGTGCGGTTGCCGCGCGCGCGGCCGGGTGCAGCCGGACTCTCATCGACGCAGAAGCTGATGGGCCTCGCGAAAGACGTCTTCGGCGGGAATCGATTGGACGGTGCCGGACTCCAACTCGCGGTCGCGGCGTTCAGCTTCCGACAGCCACGCCTCCTCAATGTCGGCGTCCGCTGGCCCGTCAAGGTCGGCGATCAAGGAGCGCAACAGGACGAGGCGCTGCTCATCACTCAGTGCCTCGATATCGCGTTCGATCTGTTCGAGCTCTCTCGCCACGGCTCACCATTTCAGTTGGCCTGGAGTCATGCTACCGCCGATACCTGCCGCTTGCGATTCCGAGGTCGGCCGCAGTCGCCAAGTGACCAGGTTTCCCGGTATTGTAACAATAGATGGCTAATGTCGCCAAAACTGGCCGTATATTACGGCATTAATGCAACAATAGGACGATTTGACCGTAGCCACCGACCCCTGACCGGCGCGCCTCCGCCCTTCAGTTAACTCAACCGGCAGGGCCGCTGCTGTCGCGTTGGATCGCAAACGGGCTGATGGTGCTGAGCGTGCCCAGGATCAGGATAATCGGGGGCTTGTTGCGCTGTGCGGGCTCAGAAACTACTCATTCTGCGATGCTTCGACTGGATGCTAATTCAAAAGCAAGAGGCGGAGTTTCGCGCCGGGCGGGTGTCGCCAAGATAGGCGCCAGGCCAATCGAGGAGAATGACGCGATGGACACCACGACAACGACGCGCGCACCGCTGCGCTATGCGACCGACGCGCAGCGCTGGGCGGCGATCGGGCGACGGGCCGCCAGCGCCGATGGGATTTTTTGTTATGCGGTACGCACCACCGGCATCTACTGCCGCCCGTCGTGCGGAGCGCGCCGAGCGTTGCGAAAGAACGTGCGGTTTTTCGACACCGCAGCGGCGGCCGAGCGCGCCGGCTTTCGCGCCTGCAAGCGCTGCCACCCGGACGGCGCCGGCCTGGCGCAGCGGCATGCAGCGATGGTGGCACGGGCCTGCCAGCTGATCGATACGGCCGAGCTGATGCCGGATCTGGCGACGCTTGCGCGCGCGGCCGGTATCAGCCGGTTTCATTTCCATCGCCTGTTCAGGCAGCAGATGGGCATGACGCCCAAGGCGTACATCACGGCGCAGCGCGCACGGCGCGTGCGCGATGAGCTGCAGCGCAGCGACAGCGTCACCGGTGCGATCTACGACGCCGGTTTCGGCTCCAACGGACGCTTCTACGCCGGCAGCGCCGCGGCCCTGGGGATGACGCCCAGCGCCTACCGCAGTGGCGGTGATGGGGTGGCGATCCGCTTTGCCATCGGTGAATGCTCGCTCGGCTCGATCCTGGTCGCCGCGAGCGACAAGGGCATCTGCGCGATCCTTCTGGGCGATGACGCTGCGGTGCTGCTGCGCGACCTGGAGGACCGCTTTCCCAAGGCCCGGCTGATCGGCGGTGAGCCTGGATTTGAAAAGCTGGTGGCACAGGTCGCCGGCCTGGTGGAAGCCCCGGCGCGCGGCCTGGACTTGCCGCTGGATCTGCGCGGGACCGCGTTTCAGCACCGCGTGTGGCAGGCTTTGCGCCGCATCCGGCCGGGCAGCACCGTGAGCTATGGGGATATCGCCCGTCGCTTAGGCATGCCCGGTTCAGCGCGCGCGGTCGCCGGCGCGGTGGCGGCCAATGCCCTGGCGGTCGCGATTCCCTGTCATCGTGTGGTACGCCGCGACGGCTCGCTCAGCGGCTATCGCTGGGGCGTGAGCCGCAAGCGCGCGCTGCTCGAGCGCGAGGCGTCGATGCGATCGGCGCGATGAGCACGACCAGCGCGCTCGCCACCGACGCGCCACTGTCCGAGCGCATCGCGCAGCTGCCGTGGACGCAGCTCGCGAGCGATCTGGATGCCGCCGGCACCGCGCGCGTGCCGGCGCTGCTGTCGGGCAGCGAGTGCGCCGCGCTGGCGGCGAGCTATGGAAACGCGGGACTGTTTCGCAGCCGCATCGTCATGGCGCAGCATGGCTTCGGCTGCGGTGAATACCAGTACTACGCCTATCCGCTGCCGGCGCTGGTGCAGGAGCTGCGCCGTGGTCTGTACCCACCGCTGGCGCTGATCGCCAATCGCTGGCACCAGGCCCTGCAGCTGGCGACGCGCTTTCCGTCCGAACATGCCGCGTTCCTCGAGCACTGCCATGCTGCCGGCCAGACCCGCCCGACTGCGCTGCTGCTGCGCTATACGGCCGGCGATTTCAACTGCCTGCACCAGGATCTGTACGGCGAGCAGGTGTTTCCGCTGCAGCTCACGCTGCTGTTGTCGCAGCCGCGCATCGATTTCTACGGCGGTGAATTCGTCGTGACGGAACAGAAAGCGCGCGCGCAGTCGCGGGTGGAAGTCGTGCCGCTGGAGCGCGGCGATGCGATCATTTTCGCATCCCGCTACCGACCCGGCCGCGGTGCGCACGGCATGCATCGCCTGACGATGCGCCACGGCGTCAGCCGTCTGCGTGACGGCGAGCGCTATGCGCTCGGCATCGTTTTCCACGATGCACTATGAGCAGCCGGCCGCGCTCGCGCCGCCAGGATCCGCGCACGCAGTCGCTGCTGCCGCGCGCCGCCCGGGAGCGCATCGCCGAGGATGCGGTGCTGCTTGCCGGTGCGGCAAGCGCTGATGCGCCGGCGCTGCTGGCCGCGTTGCAGCCGGTGATCGCGCAGGCGCCGTGGCGCCATATGGTCACGCCGGGTGGCCTCACCATGTCGGTCGCGATGACCAACTGCGGCCACGTCGGCTGGGTCAGCGATCGGCGCGGTTATCGCTACGACAGCGTCGATCCGGACAGCGGCCGACCCTGGCCGGGCATGCCCGCGCTGCTGCAGCGGCTGGCCGCGCGGGCCGCGGCGATGGCTGGCTTCGCCGGCTTTAAACCCGACGCCTGCCTGGTCAATCGCTATGCGCCCGGGACGCGACTGAGCCTGCACCAGGACCGCAACGAGCTCGATCTCAGCGCCCCGGTGGTGTCGGTATCGCTGGGGCTGCCGGCCGTGTTCCTGTTCGGCGGCCTGCGCCGCGCCGATCCCGCGCAGCGCATTGCGCTGCTTCACGGCGACGTGGTGGTCTGGGGCGGCCGCCAGCGCCTTGCCTTCCACGGCGTCACCGCACTGGCCGACGGCGAGCACCCACTGACGGGTGCGTGCCGCATCAATCTCACCTTTCGCAAAGCCCTTTGAGCCACGGCAACGATGAAGCGACACGGACGTCGCGACCCGCCAGTGAATTTCGCAATGAAGTGGGCAAAAACACCCGAGCTGGAAAACCCCGTGAGGAGAGATAATACGCTCATGCCGCTCTCGTTCACGCGCACTCTTCGGTTGAAGGTTCGTGCGGAAGCCTACTCATGGCTCAATGCCGCAGCAGCGGAAGTGAACGAGGTGTTCAACTACTGCAATGAGACCAGTCTCAAGGCGGCAACGCGCACTGATACCAAACGCAAGTGGATGAGCGGCTTTGACCTGTGCAACCTGACGGCCGGTGCCAGCCAGTATTTTGACAAGATTGGCGCCGATACGATTCAGTCGATTTGTGTGCACTACGCGCAGAAACGCCAGGCTGCGCATCGGCTCAAGCTACGCTGGCGGGTGAGTCGTGGCGCCCGGCGCTCACTGGGGTGGGTACCCTTCAAAGCGGCCAGCATTAAGCGAAAAGGCGTGTGCCTGCGCTTTGCCGGTAAGTGCTTTCGGGTATTCGAGAC
>JABCZO010000001.1 GCA_013289615.1 Gammaproteobacteria bacterium | reverse complement strand
AAATGGCGGTTCCGCAAATATTTCCGGCTATAAGCTAAATGCAGCAAATGGCGAGCTCACCACCATACCCGGCTCACCCTTTACTGCTGGAAGCCAGCCGGACTTTATCGCAATACTATGAAAACCCAGCAGATTGAGCGGAAAAGACACTAAAAAATTGGCTAACACCTGTGGTATTCCATCGCTCAAGATTGCCGATTCCTGAGGCCTTGAAGCTGCCGTTCGCGACCGGCAGAAACGGGGTCAAATCCAGTCGTTGTTGGCCGATGACAAATTTGACATTAATGGTCTGGACCCTGATGGTCTCGACTCTTGCCGGCCAGCGACAGCCGAAGTCGGTAATTAGCGAATCGCCCCGCGCTACCACACACGCCGGTGTCTATTCCGGTCAGATAGCTATGTGACCGGAATAATCTGTAACCTATGAGCCCGAAAGCTCGCCGACTCTCTGATGACAGGGAAGTTCCCTAAGCGCAGCCACCAGACCGAGAGGCGGCTCAGGCCGTAGAGCATTTGCGCGCTGGCGCGAAGGGCACGCCGTTGTCCGTGCGGATGGCCATCGCTGCCAGGAGGATCATAGGATGCAGAAACTCGTCGTATTGCAATCGCTCTGGGCCATGGAGCGTCGGCACATGGACGGCATCGAGCGCTCCCTTGAGCAAAACGTGGAGATGATTCTCGACGCCGACTTCGATGGCGTGAGCATGAGCATCAGCAATGCTGACGCGGCGCGCCGCGTAGCGGCTCTGCTCAAACCTCATGGCAAGCTGACAGAGGCGCAGTGCTTCCCGAAGACGGTCGAAGATCTCAACCCTGCGCTCGAGCTCTGTACCGAGATTGGCGTCCATCATCTCGACATCCAGGCTGATGTGCGTCCCCGCCGCATCGCCGACTGCATCCCTCTGCTCGAGGGTTGGCGGCGTTTGGCTGAACAAGTGAAGTTCCCGGTGTACCTGGAAACCCATCGCGATCGGATGACGACCGATCTCTACTTCACTCTCGATCTGCTCGACTGCTTTCCCGACTTGAAACTCTTGGGTGATCTTTCTCATTTCATGGTCGGGCGCGAGTTCGCCACTCCCATCTCGGATGAGAATCAAGCTCACATGCGCCGAATCATCGACAGTTGCTGGGCATTCCACGGCCGAGTGGCCAGCCGCGAGCAGGTGCAGATCGAGATAAGTTTCCCGCACCATAAGGTCTGGCTCGATATCTTTCTCAACTGGTGGGAACATGGTTTCAAGAGCTGGCGGCGACGCGCAGAGTCTAACGACTCGCTCGCCTTCGTGTGCGAACTCGGACCGAGGCCGTACGCCATAACAGGGGCCGATGGAAATGACACGACCGATCGGTGGCACGAATCACTTCAATTGAAGGCACACGTTGAAGCGCTCTGGAACAATACAGCATGAGCGAATTGCCATCGTGGCAAAAAGCTGCTGAGCTCGACGGCCTTCTGCGCCTGTAGAGCGAGAACCGGCCCAAGATATGGTTGAGAAGCGGGAGTGTCCCGGTAGCCGGGACACCCCCGTTAATCGTTAGTAGCTCGCCCGACAGCAGCTCTCACTCTCCGAGCTGCACCGCCGGGAGCGCCTGAGTCCCCTCGAGCCTCACTCCGTCCAGCGCCCGGGGATCGAGCCCGAGCGCCTTCAGGATCGTCGGCGCAACTTGCATGGTCTCCACCGGGCTGGTGACGGTCTTTGGAGCAAAGCTTGGATGCGACACCAGCAACATTACATTGGTATCGTCGCGAGAGAAGCCGCCATGTTCCGCCAACTTGGCGGTGCTTCCCGAGTAGGTTACGCCGATGTTCGGTGTAACCACGATATCCGGGGTTCGTGGATCACCATTGGGCGGAATTCCGGGTTTGTTGAAGTACGTCGTCAGCAGTCTGTCGGAGAAAATCTCCCCGATGCCGGCGACGTTGTTGGTGGTTGGAGACATCGAGCGAAGTATGCTGACCGCATCGGCGGTCGTACAGCCCGCTGTGCCGTTCAGCCACAACAACGAAACGTCGTCTTCGGTCGGCCCGATGCCGGTCGGGTTGGACGGAGCTTCGGAAATAGGTATGCATTTGGCAGTGTCCAGAATGGTCGCGGGCGAAGTCGTGACCGGATCGCCGGATGAGTTCGAGATTCCCAGATAGCGCGCCGAATCGATGGGGCTCTGTCCGTGTTTGGCAGTGATGATGATGAGCGTGGAATCGTACAATCCGTGCTTTTTCAGCTTGGCAATCCAGGCGCCGATTGCCTTATCGGTGAACACAATCTCGTTCAGCAACGGCTCAGTCGGCGTGCCCGTGGAGTCCAGATAGCCTCCGGTTGCCACGACCGCCTTGGATACCGGATCCCGTTCAATCAGTTTCTGACCGACGCTGACGGTTTGAAAGTTCATACCGAAAATTGCCGGCACCGGAGCTTTGTTCTTGTGGTTGTGAGTATAGCCCTCGATTTGATTGAGAACGGCGCTGATCTTGAGCGAGTCATAGCACTCGATGTTTTGGAAACTGTCGGTCCAAGCGGCCGTTTGCAACGGGTCGCGAACGGTGGAGCAGTCCACGCCTGTCACCGTGGTCACGCCAGGCAGACCAACCACGACCGAATTGATTTCCGGTCCGTAAAAGTCATCGATATTCTTCCCGTTTCCCGGACCTGAGACCGAGGCGTAGGCCGGATGCTTGTCGGACCATGCTGTGTATAGGCCCGCGGCGTGAGCCACGCCAAAGATTGTGTTGGTGCGCACGAAATTCCATGGGTACACCGGGTTGCAATTGTTGTATGGGTCGCGAATCAGTTTCAAAGGATCGATGGAGTCGATTCCGCCGTCGCCATTGGCGGTGCTGACGCCGTCGATCCCGTTCACGAATTGCTGATTCTTATCTATGCCTTCTTCGTATTCAGTTCTGGTGCCGTTCGGCATCCCGTGGGTGCAGGTACCGCCTGCTACTCCGTTTCCAGTCATAATCGTTGGCGGAGCGAGTACGCGATCGTACGCGACGTCATAGTAGGCGCCTGCGGTCCGCGGCGATGATCCAGAGATGATCGCGGTCAGCCCGGGGAACGAATCCGAGGGTCTCGACGTGGAGGTGTCCAAATAGTTGATGGCAGTTTCTCCCAACTCCGCCAGATTCGGGCAGTAGGGCTCTCCTCCATTTACTGTCTTAATACCCCGCGAGCAGTTGAGATAATCCACGGCGTGCATACCGTCAATGCTGACCAATAGCACGTGGCGGATACTTCCGGCCTGCCAGTCCCCGTCCGCATACGCTGGAGCCGTTGCGGTTGAAATGGCGGCCGTCATCATCAGAGACAAGGCGCCGGCAAGAACCGGTGCAACTTTAAAGTTAATCATTGGGTGAATCCTCCTGTCATTTTCATTGGCATGAAGCGCTGCGAACGTGCGCACTCGCGCGAGTTTCTAACTGACAGGTGACTGCGCGATGACGATTTGATGACGAGAAGAACGCATTCACAGGTTCGGCGGCGAGCTGCGTCCTGGTTTCGGAAATCGCCGACACGGTCAGGGCATCGGGCAGCGCATTTATCAGCGCCGTCATGGTGAAGGGGCAGCGCGGCGCAGGAAGCTCACCTGGTCGGGGAGAAACTGCCGCAGTTGCTCCTCGATGAGGCCGTCTTTCAGGTCCCTGACCTACTCGGACGCCACTCCGGCGCGCGCGACTATGTGCCGCGCGGCGGTATCGAGAAACGTCGATTGGCCTCGGTGACGGGGCGCTGACAGCCGACGGAATGTGGGTTGGTCGTCGGTCAAAGTCGGGACGTGCCCGATGAGCCGTCGGTCGAGGGCCAGCCGCGATCATTACTGGCTTACCGGCGTCGGCAACCCGGCACGGATCTCACGGGGCCGTCGGTATGGATATACAGTTCAATAGACGAGTTTCAATCCCGTCCCGCTTCCCACGTCCGTCCGGCCGATGCACAGCGCGCTAGGGGGACCGGCCGCTTTAAGGTACGGCCGTCGTGGCGCCCCTCGATTCGTAAGTGCTCGCCCCGGGTCAGGGGCGGGCGGCTTGAGCGACCGTTCCGCCACAAGTGCGGCCCAAGAAGCCCGGCACGGATAGGGTCGGACTTAGGCATAAGTTGTCCTCTCGCGGGCGCCCGTAGCTAAGCGAAAGGACCCTAAGGCAGGAGCGATCCGCAGCCGGCTTGCCGGAACCATCGCGAGCGGGAGCTGGATATAAAGATCAAATCCTCCCCCCGCTTCCACTCAGCCACTGATAATTGCTAGGTAAGGCACTGCCACAGCAGACCGGCGTCCAGCAGCGACTCGATCGCCAGCCGCTTGGACTCTATATCTTCGAGCGCCGCGACCAGCAGCTTCGGATCATGCTCAGCGATCGATTCCGTCTTGATCGGCGGCGTGGCGGCAGCCGACCTTGATCTCGGCGATTCCGCGTCCGCGTTGAGCTGGACGGGGCGCGGCGGATTCTGCGACACCCCAGAGACGGCCGTGATACGCATAGTGGGACTCGCTTGCCTGGGCCATCCCAATGATGGCGCCGCTTAGTGAAGGTAGGGTGACGATCGTGCGCCCCTCGCGGCGCATCAATCAATCTGT
Source organism: Gammaproteobacteria bacterium (assembly GCA_013289615.1). Lineage (GTDB taxonomy): Bacteria > Pseudomonadota > Gammaproteobacteria > Steroidobacterales > Steroidobacteraceae > FEN-1191. Next base: position 180,665 of record JABCZO010000001.1, on the reverse strand, counting down.
CGGCGACCGTCTACACACTGGACCTGGACGGCGATACAGACTTGGGTTTTCACGGCGTAACCTATGGGGCTCCAACTCCTGCCCCGGTGGGTCAGAAGCCCAGAGATCGGGCCAGCCTTAGCTGGACACACACCGGCGGCTACCAGGAAGGCAATTCACGCGCCGCCATCCCCAACAACGCCCGATCCTGCTCCCGCGTGACCGGCATCGCGGTGATGGCGCAAACCACAGCGTCGGGCGACCGTCCCGCGCCGGCTTGGCTGATTTGGCGTACAGTAATCCCCGACACGAGCCATCGCGTTTGCCATGAACCGACGCACGTTCCTTCAAACGGCCGGCGCGACCGGTGTAGGTCTGACTGGCCAGGTCGGCTTGACCGATACGGATCGGCCTGTGACCGCATTGCTCAAATTGCTGGAAGATTCGGTGCGAGAGCATCTCCCGCGCGAGCTGGTCCAGCGGATTCGCGCGGGTCTTCGTTTCGAGGAATTGCTCACGGCGTTATCCTGGGCGGCTGCGCGCAACGTCCAGCCGTACCCTGACGTCGGTTACAAGTACCACTCGGTCATGGTGCTGCGATCGATTAATGCGACCACGCTACACCTATCGTCGGGCGAGCAATGGCTGCCGATCGTCTGGGCGGCGGATTACTTCAAGAGTGCGCAAGCTCAGGAGCAAACAAGCTCTGCCTGGCGCCTGCCGAAGCGGCTTGCCACGTCAGTAGCCGGCGCACCGGCGGCGCGGCGAATGCTGATCGCGGCGCTAGACAATTGGGATCGCGACGCTGCGGACGCCGCGATCGTGACGTACGCACAGACCGCTCCCATCGACGAGATTTTCTCGGTGCTCTTTGCGTACGGCGCGCGCGACCTTCGAGAAATCGGTCACAAGGCGATTGCGATCGCCAACGCCCACAGTCTTGTCGCGATGTTGGGCCGCAGCCAGAGCGAAGCCATCCTGCGCTCCAGCGTGGCGGCGCTGCAGAACAGCGGTGGGGGACCCAATCCTGCCAGTCACGATCTTGAGCCTGATAGACCGTGGCGGCAGAACCAGACGCGGCTGCGCGAGATCACTGCGTTCCTAAAGCCAGGGCGCAATGATCCGGCTGCACGGGCAGAACTGCGCTCGGAGCTGTATCGGGTATCTGAGGAAGACGCCGGTACCGTGATAATCACGATGCTGAGACATGGAATTTCGCCGGACTGTATTTGGCAGGTGCTGTTCGATACGGCCGCAGAGCTCGTCATGGCACAGCCGAGTATTTTGTCTGTGCATGCACAGACTACGGCCAACGCTTTGCACTACGCGTACCGGCTCTGCGGCAGTGGAGAAACACAGCAGTTGATGGTGCTGCAATGTGCTGCCTTTATCGCGCTGTTCCGCCAGTACGCGGGAGCGAGTGCGTCGGATTTCAACCTCGAGGCGCTGCAGCCGCTTCCGCCTCGTCGCCCGGGCGTTGACGCCATCGACGAGATATATGCCGAGGTGTCGGCTGGGCGTCGCTTACAGGCGGCTGGTAAGGCCCTGGGTTACCTGCAGAGTGGCGCCGACCCGGAGGCACTGATTGCCGAGGCTCGACATCACTTTGTTTATCACGCCGATGAGCCCCACGACTACAAATTTCCCGAAGCCGTGTTCGAGAACTACTCGCATCTTTCGGATGCTGCATGGCGGCGGCGCTTCTTGAGTGCCGGCATGGCGCACTTCAAGGCGCCCGCGCAGCACCCTGGTCCCGTCGTCCGGGAGACGCTGGAATTGTTGCACGGCTGAGCGCGCCGTCTCGCCGACGCCCTGCAGCCGATCGACGTGCGCGCGCTTACGCACGCCCCCTCCAGGGCGGTCTTTTTGTGCCTGGAGCATGGTCCTTTCAGCCCCTGTGCATCGCGGGTAAACTGGTCACTTCTGCCGCGACGCAACCCCATGGCGGGACCAAGTCAACTTACCCAGCTGCTCGGGCGAATGCAGGCCGGGGAGGCCGGCGCTCGGGAAGAATTGTTCGCCGCGGCCTATCCCGAGCTGCACAGGCTCGCCGGGTCACGGCTGCGCCATGGCGGGCGCAACACGTTACTCGATACCACTTGCCTGGTGCACGAGGCGTTCTTGCGCTTCCTGCAGGTGCAACAGCTACGGGCAGAGGACCGACGCGCCTTCTTTGCCTACGCCTCGCAGGTGATGCGCTCGGTGATCGTCAACAGTGCGCGCGAGCGCATCGCACAGAAGCGCGGCGGCAGCGGCCGACCCCTGACCCTCTCGACGCAGTTGGCCGCGAAGATGGCTGGCGGGGAGGAAAGCATTGTGAAGGTGCATGAGGCACTCGACGAGCTGGCCAAGGCCGAGCCGCGCCTGGCGCAGGTGGTGGAGATGCGCTACTTCGGCGGTTACAGCGAGCGGGAGATGGCTGAGACCTTGGGCGTCACGGAACGCACGGTGCAGCGTGACTGGGAGAAGGCGCGTTTGATCCTGGCCGCCGCGCTGGAGTGCGGGACGGGAGAGAGCCCCGTGGCGCGATCGGGGCTGTGACAGCGATGAGGCTTTCGGCTGCGGAGATGGCGCTCATGAGCCGGCTGCTCGATGAAGCCCTTCCGCTCGGGGAAGCTGCGCGGCGTGCGTGGCTCCAGGCTCTGCCGGCCGAGCACCAGCACCTGGCGGAGGTGCTGCGCGCGGCGCTGCTGCCCGAGGCCGCAGGTAATCCGGGCGCGGAGCTACTGAGTCTGCCCCAATTGGGCGCCGACTCGTCAGAGGCTTTTGGTAGCGGTCTGCTGACGGCTGCGCGTATCGGCCCCTACGAATTGCTGCGCCCGCTAGGGGCGGGCGGCATGGCCGAGGTCTGGCTGGCCCGGCGAGCGGATGGGGTCTTCAGGCGCGAGGTCGCGCTCAAGCTTCCCCGACAAATGCAACAGTGTGAACAGCTCACGCAGCGCTTTGCGCTCGAGTGCGACATCCTGGCCAGCCTCGAGCATGCGCTGATCGCCCGACTGTATGACGCGGGCATTGCCGAGGGTGGGCGGCCCTACCTGGCGATGGAGTACGTCCGCGGAGAGGTGCTCACCACGTGGTGTGACCGGCAGCGGTTGGTCGTAAGCGCCCGAGTGGAGCTGTTTCTGCAGATCCTCGAAGCGGTCCAGTTCGCGCACAGCAAACGCATCATTCATCGGGACCTCAAGCCCTCTAATGTACTGGTGACCGACTCGGGGCAGGTGCGGCTGCTGGATTTTGGAGTAGCGAAACTGCTGGCGGGCGAACAATCCGATCCGGCGGCGGGCCAGCTGACCGGTCTCTACGGTCGGGCGCTCACGCCCGACTACGCCAGCCCCGAGCTGCTGCGGGGCGATGCGGTCGATGTGCGCAGCGATATCTACTCGCTGGGTATGTTGCTCTACGAGTTGCTCTGCGGTGCGCGAGCCTACCAGCTGAAGTCGGCCGCGGCTCTGGGACTGCTCAGCTGGGCTGCGGTCACGGTAGAGCCGTGCAGACCGAGCGATAGCATCGAGCAGGAGGCGGCCGAGGCGCGAGGAATGAACATGCGATCTCTGAAGCGCGCGTTGCGCGGTGATCTTGACGCCATCACCCTCAAGGCGCTCGCGAAGGAGCCGAACGGACGCTACGACAATGCGGCCGCGATGGCGCAGGATCTGCGCCGCCATCTCGCGGGCAAACCCATCTCAGCACGGCCGCCCCGCCCGAGCCATCGATCACGGCGGACTCCTGCGCGCCCCATCGGACCCGCTCGGGTGACCATCTGCGTGTTGCCCTTCAGCAGTCTGAGCGGCGATCCGCAGCAGGAGACCTTCTGCGATGGATTCAGTCAGGACATCATCACCGAGCTTGCCCGCTGGCGGTTGCTGGAGGTCCGTTCCCGCCTGGCCTCGTTCAAATACCGCGGCGCCGTCATCCCAGTCGCACGCATTGCGCGCGAGCTCAATGTCCGATTCGTGGTCGAGGGCAGTGTACGCCGGCTGGGCGATCGCATCCGTATCGCCGTGCAGCTGATCGATGCCACCACCGGGCAGCAGGTGTGGGGCGATCGTTATGACCGAGACGCAGCCGAGATCTTTGCGGTCCAGGACGAGGTCGCGCAAAAGATCGTGAGCACGCTTGTGGGTCGCGTTCAGGTCACCGACGCGGACCGTGCGCGCCGCAAGCGTCCTTCAAGTCTTGAGGCCTACGAGTGCGTCCTCAGGGGCAATGCATTGCCCTGGGACGATCCTGCGAGTGCGGCGGAAGCCACGCAACTGTTCGAGAAAGCAATTCAAATCGATCCCGGCTATGGCATGGCGTACGGCCTGCTCGCCAACATGCGGGTTAATGACTGGGAGACCCAGAATGGGGACTCGACGGCCTACCTGGATGAGGCCTTTAAGCTGGCCCGGCGTGCAGTAGAACTCGATGACAGCGAGAGTACCTGCCACTCGTTGTTGGCGCAGGTTTACCTGTATCTGCGCGAATTTGAACCCGCCTTACGGCACATACGGCGTGCCTTGGAACTCAATCCGAACAACCAATGGAACCTAGCGGACATGGCATTCGTGCTGGGCTATGCGGGTGAAGCGGAACAGGCGTTGAGCTGGAGCGCTCGCGCGAAGGAGGTCGATCCGTACTTCGATCCTCCCTGGTTCTGGCGGCAACAAGGTCGCAGTTACGTGGTTTTGCGTCGATATCAGGAAGCGCTGACAATGTTCGAGCGCATCCCGTTGCGCACCTATTCTGATGCCGCCTATCTGGCAGCCTGCCACGCTCGTCTGGGAAATTCCGACCGTGCCCGCGCCTTTGCCGCGGAGTGCCTGGCGAGCCGGCCGAATTTCTCGATCCGGCGCCTGCTGGTGATCGAGCCCTACAAATTGAGCTCAGATGCCGAAAACTTGGCACAAGCGCTGCGCCTCGCAGGCCTTCCGGAATGAGGAGGTCATAGAGCACTCATGTCCTCCCATGTCGCGGTCACGCACAGCGAACCCCCGTGGGTCGGAGGGGTCCTTGACTTTTGGTTCCGCGAGATCGATTCACACCTGTGGTTTGCCAGCAGTGATGAGCTTGATGAGCGGATACGAAAGGGCTTTATCGACCTGCACGGGCGCATTGCACTGACTGATGCTCGAGAGCTCGCAGGCGCGCGCACGCTGCTTGCGGCGATCATCGTCACAGATCAGTTTTCGCGTAACATGTTTCGAGGAACACCGCGCGCCTTCGCCACTGATCCGCTCGCGCGTCGCCTGGCCGAGCAGGTCATAGCACACGGGCTTGACCTGGCCATGACCCCCGCGGAGCGATATTTCGTCTATCTGCCATTTGAGCACAGCGAGGAGCGGGAACATCAGGCCCTTGCAGTGCGCCTGATCGAGCCGCTTGGCGATGAGAGCTGGACGCACTATGCACGGATTCACCAGGCAGCCATCATTCGCTTCGGGCGCTTTCCGCAACGCAATCGGATCCTAGGTCGGACGTGCAGCGACGATGAAGTGGCGTTTCTGGCGGGGTCGAACGGGTCCAATTGAGCGATCCGCGGCAGTCAATTACCTCCACCCTGAGCAGATCGGACGCCTAACTGTTGTGGTCTTTCTCCGCCTTGCGTGTTGCGGGCCGGTGCCGCAGTAGCTCGGCATGTTGTCTGAGTTTCGGCAGTCGGGAGGCCAGCGCGGGATCGTCCGGCGGGTACCAGCTGGCCAGCATGAACAGGTAAAGGTCGGCAGCGGACAGCTGTGCGCCGAGCACATAGGGTGACAACGCGGCGTGGACGATCTCAAGGTGGCTGGTCCAGTCGGCCAAGGCTTGCCTCTTGATCTGCGGTGCTGCAGCCTCGCCGGCGGCTGAATAGCGGTCCGGGTAATAAAACCGCAGGGCCGCTTCGTACGCGTTTGCTGACAGAAAGACCATCCACTGCAGAAAGCGAGCGTGGGCTGAACTGCCCGCAACGGGCGCTAGCGCCGCTGCAGGATGGGCGTTGGTCAGGTGAATGAGTATGGCTGCCGACTCGGACACCACCGTGTCATCCGGCAGCATCAGCACCGGGATCTTGGCCGCGGGGCTGATGCGGCGGAATGCTTCGATGTCTGCGGGCGCCTTGCTGACCCACACCAGCTCATAAGCGGCAGCGATCTCCTCGAGCAGCATCTGTGCGGCCAGAGATCCAGCGCCCTGCCTTCCGTATAGTCGATATGAGTTACCCGGCATGGTGACGCAGTCCTCCAATCATCCTTGCGGCCATTCTACTCACAGTCCGGGCAGGTGATCAGCGTTGCGGTATCGGGGTCCAGAGTGAGTTCAGCACTCTGGACCCCGATCAGGAAGCAGGACATCAACGGCTCGCGACGGTGCTGGAGGTCAGTGAGGCGGGCAGCGGTGCACTGGGGTTCGAGTTGTACACGGAAAAGAGCTGTGGCTCGCCCACCGCGATGACGGCGTTGGCAATAGCCTTGTCCATGCAGGCGTTCTTGTGTGCCTTGGATGAGAGATCACCGTGGTCCAGATACGAGCACACCGTGTCGGCCGCGAAGCGGATGCGTTTGTAGAGCATCGTCGCACCCTGCGGGGTGGTCACGGCGAGGTCACGGTAGCTGACGGTGACTTGGGGCTCCTCAGCGGCGCACAGGCCGGCAAAGCCAAGTCCCAAGGCAACGATAGAGGTGGCCAGCAGAGTCTTAGCGGAAGTGGTCGGGTTCATGGCGGTCTCCTTGGCGGTGGCGTTCGGTGTGGCGAGGCGGAGGGGTCGATCTGGCCCGTCTTGCCTCTACACATTTATAGACACCGTCCCAGACCCAAACCCGACACACGGGGGCAGGTTTTCCTGCGCGCCACGGCGTGATCTTTCTACCCGCCGTCGGAGAGGCCTCGTCGGCCTGGGGTCGGAAATGGCCGATTCTTTCCGAGTGCGGCAAGCCGCTGACACAGTCTCCTTGATCAATCAATAGCTTGCACGCGTGCCTGGTGCACTGCCGATGAGAAACCGTTATTGATGCCGAGAAAAGTACGCGATCGCCGAGCCCTTCAGATTGAATATCCGACACACCGCCTCAGGGTGCCCGGCGTGAATGCCAGGTCATTCCTAGGCGAGTTCCTCTCTGTCATCGGCAAACGTTAGCAAGATGCGCTTGGCCTCGCTTTGGAATGCCCGGTAGGATCGGTCCCAGGCGCCATCGCGCGGGTTGGTATGCGCCAGCCGTCGAACCAGTGTCTCCAGGGCCTCCGCCTTGAGGCGCATCAACTGGGCCTGCGAGACCGTCTCGTCGTAGACGTTCGCATACACAAACTCGACCTTTCTATCCTGGCATAGGTCGATGCATGGCTGCGGCATTTCAATTCTCCCGCAACCGATGCATTGCCATACCGTCACGCGTTGGGTCGTCGCGTTGTCTGGTGCGATAGGCGTCATAAGTCCCCTCAGGGCATCTACTTTCACCCGCCTGGAATCCACGAAACGAGCGAGCAGCCGCTTAAGTAGTGGAGCGGATCGCTAGGATAGCCTCGGATTGCCAACAGCGCCTGCGGTTGCTGGCTGCTCAGGCTATGCAGTGCTGTTGCATTCTAGCGAGGACCGTCGGGTGCGAGCGCGCGCGCACGAGTATAATAGTGCTTAGCACTCGGAACATCGCGGGGGAATGATCTGATGGGGATTGCTGTTCGAGCCGCTGTGCTGGTCGCGACAATCGTCGCCGGCAGCCTGGAGTGCGGGGGCGCGCTCGCCCAGACCGACGGCATACCGAATTCACAACCCAATCCATATCGCCGCATTGAGCATTTCCTGAAGTTACCTGCGGGCCGTAGCATGGGCTCCAGCAGCGCTGTCGCCATCGATCATGCCGGCCATATATGGGTCGCTGAGCGCTGCGGTGCAAACAACTGCGCCGGCAGCAGCATCGACCCAATCGTGGAGTTCGATGCAAACGGCAACTTCGTCAAGGCATTCGGTGGCGGAATGTTGCTCTTTCCGCACGGTTTCTTCATTGATAGCGCTGATCACATATGGGTAACCGATGGTCACGTCGGCGACGGCAAGGGCGACGATGTGCTCGAGTTTGATCAGTCCGGAAAGCTGCTGCGCACGCTTGGCAAGCCTGGCGTCGCAGGTGCTGGTCGCGATACGTTCCATGAGCCCAATGCCGTTCTGATAGCTCCGAACGGCTGCATCTTCGTCAGCGATGGCCACGAACCGGGCGTGGGAAACGCTCGCGTCGTCAAATTCGACAAAGATGGAAAGTTCATGAAGGAATGGGGTGGGCATGGCAACGGTCCGGGGCAGTTCGAAGCGCCGCACACCCTCGCGATGGATTCGAAGGGACGGCTGTTCGTGGGCGATCGCGGCAACAATCGCATCCAGATCTTTGATCAGGACGGCAAATTTGTGGCGAGTTGGACGCAATTCGGTCGGCCAAGCGGCATCTATATCGATAAGCACGATGTGCTGTACGTGACGGACTCCGAGTCGCGTGAGACGGAAGGCTACGGGCATCATCCGGGCTGGAAGCGCGGTATCCGCGTGGGCAGCGCGCGCGACGGGGTCGTCAACGCCTTCATTCCGGATCTCCAGCCCGATCAGCAACAGACCTTCACGACCGGCGGGGAAGGCATCGCGGCGGACGCGCATGGCGCGATCTACAGTGCCCAGGTCGATCCGCGGGACATCTTTAAATTCGAGAAACAGTAGCGATAGGCGGGAGAATTCGTATGGACACGATGCGCAGAGAGGTGATCGGGATGATGGGCGCGGCCGCTGGCGCCGCATTGATGGCGAGGAGCGTTGCGGCGAATACTGATCGAAATCTCGGCAGTGCATCCAAAACCCTGTTCTGGGTCGCGACTGTCACGCCTTGCGACAAGAATCTTAAATTCGATCCCGGCGCCTTCAGGGATTTGCTTGCCTGGTTCAAGCACAACGGCGCCGACGGCATCGTGGTGTTGGGCACGACCGGCGAGTTTCCGTCCTTCTCGCTGGCCGAGCGCAAACAAGTCGCCGAAGTCGCGCTCAAGGATAAACTCGGCATGAACTTTATCGTCGGGCCCGGAACGTCGAACTTTCCCGAGACACTGGAGTTGGCCAAGCATGCGGAGGAGCATGGCGCCGACGGCCTGCTGGTGGTACCGCCGTTCTACTACAAGAAGGTACCGACCCAAGGCTTGATCCGGTACTACAGCATGCTGTTCGAGCAGGTCCGCGTGCCGATCAATCTGTATCACATCCCGGGCACCAGCGGCGTGCCAATCAGCCACGAGTTGCTGCTTGCGCTGGAGCACTATCCGAATCTTGCCGGCATCAAGGATTCCAATGGACCGGCAGACGAATATGCCGAATTCGTCAGGAGTTTCCCGGATCTCAACATGCGGACCGGCACTGAGAACAATCTCGAATACGCATTGGCGCACGGCATGGGCGCGATCTGCATGGATGGCAACGTATATACCCGCCAGATCGCCGACGTATTCGCAGCCTTCCGCGCGGGCAAGGACTACCACGCTGCGTACCAGAAGTATCTCGCGATGCACAAGGTGATGCAGGATCTGTCGACCGGCGTTGATGGCTATGGGCCGATGAAATACGCGCTCAGCCTGCAGATGGGTAGCCGACAAACCTACCAACGGCCGCCATACAACGATGTCACCGATGCACAGATGGCGGCCATTAAACGAGGGCTCGATCAGATCAAAGAGACGGCCTAAAGTTCAGGCTCGGCGCGCAACACCACCCGCCTGAAAAGGACGCCACAACAATGACAACACAAGCATGCGTGCGGCAAGCAGCAGCGGCGACCATGCTGCTGCTTGCAAGCTCGATCCTCGCCGCGCAATCCACACCGGCAAACGTCGATTGGACGACCTACGCCGGCAACTGGAACGCGAGTAAATACAAACCGCTCGATCAGATCAATGCTTCGAACTTCAGCAAGCTCGAGATCGTGTGGCGCTTCAAGACCGATCACATCGGAAATCGGCCGGAGTTCAAGCTGGAAGGCACACCATTGGAAGTCGGTGGCGTGGTCTACACGACCGCCGGGTCACGTCGTGGAGCGATCGCGCTGGATGCGGTGACCGGCGAACTGCTCTGGGTACATGGCGAGCGTGAAGGCGCGCGCGGGGCTGCCGCTCCGAGGCAGTTATCAGGACGCGGACTCGCTTACTGGAGTGATGGAAAGGACGCACGCATCCTGTACGTGACACCGGGTTTCCGCTTGATCGCGCTTGACGCAAAAACGGGACAGCGCATCAACAGCTTCGGTGACGACGGCGCGGTGGATATGAAGGCCGACGATGACCAGAGGATCGAACCGGATCTGATAACCGGCGAGATCGGCTGGCAGTCGGCACCGACGGTGGTCGGCGATATCGTGCTTATCGGCACCGCGTTTCGCGAGGGCTTTACGCCGGCGAGCTACCGCAACAACAAGGGTTCGGCGCGAGCCTACGATGTGCGCAGCGGCAGGAAACTATGGGAATTTCATACCATCCCGCAGAAGGGCGAGCCTGGATATGAGACCTGGTTGAACGGCTCGGCCGAGTACAGCGGCAATACCGGTATCTGGACGGAGATTTCAGCCGACCCGGAATTGGGCCTGGCGTATCTGCCAATCGAATCCCCCACATCCGATTTCTATGGCGGCCATCGTCCCGGCAATGGGCTGTACGGCAATTCACTGGCGGCGGTCGATCTGAAAACCGGGAAGCTCAAATGGTATTTTCAGCTGATTCATCACGAGATCTGGGACTACGACATTGCCTCGATTCCGATGCTGATGGACATCACTGTCAACGGCAAGCCAATCCGGGCCGTGGCCGAACCTACCAAGCAGGGTTATCTCTATGTGTTCGACCGCTTGACCGGCAAGCCGGTCTGGCCAATGCCTGAAAAGGGCGCGCCCAAGGGCGACGTACCCGGTGAGTGGTATGCGCCCACTCAGCCGATTCCCAGTAAACCGGCCGCATACGCCCGCACCGGTGTGACGGCAGATGAACTGATCGACTTCACGCCGGCGATGCATCAGCAAGCGCTCGATCTGGTGAAAGACTACAAGCTCGGACCCATCTACACGCCGCCGGTGTTGAGCAAAATCCCCGGGCCAATCGGAACGTTGATGCTGGGCCCTGCCGACGGCGGCACCAACTGGCCTGGGGGCTCCTTCAATCCGGAATCGCACACCGCGTTCATCTACGCGTGCAATTCCTGTCTGATTTCGATCGGCCTCGTGCCCCCGACACCAGATCTATCGGACATCCGTTACGTGGTCGGCCGGGCCGGGCACGTGCCGACCATGATCAGCGCCTCCGGCACGAACTCCAGCGCCGATGCGCCGATGCCGAAGAAGTCGGCGCCACCGCCACCTCCGAGTGACGATGAGAAACCACTTACTGTGCAGGGGCTGCCACTCATCAAACCACCGTACGGCACCATCAGCGCCATCGATCTGGATTCCGGTGAAATCAAATGGCAGATCCCTCACGGCGAGACGCCTGACTACATACGCAATCATCCGGCGCTCAGGGGCTTGAACATCCCTCGCACCGGGCAGACCAGTTATAACATCGGCACGCTACTGACCAAGTCGCTGGTGATCGCCGGCGACGCCCAGGTGACGACGACTGCCGATCATCCACGCGGTGCGATGCTACGTGCCTATGATCAGGCCAACGGCAAGGAAGTCGGCGCGGTTTGGATGCCGGCACCGCAAAGCGGCTCACCGATGACGTACATGGTCAACGGCAAGCAGTACATCCTGCTGCCCGTCAGCGGCGGCAACTATTCGGGCGAATATATTTGCTACTCGTTGCCAGAGGAGTGAACGCGGCGAGAGTCCGTGACAAGACCGCCATGCGGATGCGCGCGCGCGCGTTGCCACTCACCGTTGCAGCGTCGATGGCCGCGATGATGGCGGTGGTGAGCAGCTCGCTGCCGGCACAGGAGTCGTCGCGGTCGGTGCGCGATGGGGTTTATACCGAGGCCCAGGCGCATCGAGGCGGCGAGGCGTTTGCACAGCATTGCGCATCCTGTCACGGCACTTCCCTCGGTGGAATAGGCGAGGCTCCTTCACTCGTCGGTGGTCAATTCATTTCCGATTTCGACGGCCTGAACCTCGCAGACCTGTTCGATCGTATCCGCACGACCATGCCGCTGAATTATCCTGGCGGGCTGCACCGCGAACAGTACGCTGACATCCTGGCATTCGTACTGAGGTCCAACGGCTTTCCTACCGGACAAAACCAACTCGACCACCGCAGCGAATACCTGAGTGATATTCGCTTCCAGGCACCCAATCGATAGGCGCTTACGGCAGACCGAGGTCGAGGCGCGGATGTCCTGATTGCACTGAAGCGCCGCTTTCATCCTGCTTCTGTGCAGGTAGATCAACGTGGCCTTTGGTCGTGGAAGGGTATGCGTCCCGTGGCATGCTCGGTCCAATCCCAGTTGATTCGAACAGAACATTGAACGTCCCGTCGACCACCTTCAGAAAGCTGCGTTCTTCCCCGACAATGAAGCGCTGGGCGTGTGCCCACTCGAAATTGCGCTTGCCCTCGTCGTCCTGCAGTAAGCGCCCGCGGTAGGATTCATAGTCCGCCAATGATTTGAATTGGATGATTCCCCAGGCGATGTAGTTTGTGCCTTCGTGGGGCAGAAAGTAGCCGATCAGGTGACCACCGCAGCGCGGGATGATCCGTCCCCAGGCGGCTGCGTACTCCTGAAACGCCGCTCGCTGAAATGGATCAATCTGGTATCGGATAAAACAGGCGATCCCCATGGCGACTACCCTGCGGCGATTGTGAGATCTCGAGCATAGACGCTTGTACGGAGGCAATGGTTCGTCTAGCATCGAACCATGAAGGACGGCCCGAATATCGCCAGGATTGCTGCGTTGTTGGGCGACAACGCGCGCGCGGATGTTCTGACTGCCCTGATGACAGATCGCGCCTTAACGGCGACGGAGCTGGCGGCCATCGCCGGAGTGACTAAACAGACGATGAGCGCCCATCTGTCTAAACTATTGGATGCATCGTTGATCGCCGTCGATCAGCAAGGGCGCCATCGATACTTCAGGCTAGCCGACGAGGATGTTGGCGGTTTACTCGAATCGCTGATGGGCGTGGCTTTTCGTACCGGCGCCGTCCGGTTGCTCTCGAGTCCACGCGAACCGGCGTTGCGAAAGGCAAGGGTTTGCTACGACCATTTGGCCGGGGAACTCGGGGTACTGGCTTACGAAGCGCTGGTGCGAAACGACCTGTTGGAAATGTCGCGCCAGGGAATGCGATTGACCGCCGCCGGTACCGAGTGGTGTCGCCGCGCAAGCGTTGATCCCGATGCTGCAGCTCGTCAGCGTCGCACCTTTTGTCGCCCGTGCATGGACTGGAGCGAGCGGCGATACCACCTGGCAGGATCGCTCGGCGCCGCTTTGTTGTCACGAGTGTATGAGCAGGGCTGGGCGAGGCGTGACAGATCCTCACGGGTGGTGCTGTTTACTTCCAATGGTGAGCGCCGATTCCGAGAGCTAATCGGGGTGAGCAAGCAAAATTGTCGTGTTTCCGACTTCTACCAGCTACCAAATCAAAACGACACAAAGACCAAGCCGTGAGGGGTTTTCATGCCGACATAGATGGGTACCATCACACCGGTCGTCGCATTCGTCTCCAGCAGCGTCCCTTGCCCGGCGCTATACGCCTGATTGGCAGCAAATCCGCCCGCAGCGTCGATTCGGTAGACGAGGAGTTGTTGATTGTCGGATAGCAACATGAACGAATTGCCCGAGCTTGGCGACCACCGTACGTCATCAACCGGCCATGGGTTGCCATAGAGGGTCAGGGGCAATACGCTGACAGTCTGGCCGGCAGTACCAACGCCCTTCACGAACACCAGTTCAGAATCCTGTTGGCTGTCGATCACCAGGTCACCGTGCGGGTCAATGGCCGAGGAGTCCGGGTCGGTCATATTCAAGGTGACTGGTGTATTGCCTGGCAACAGATTCGCGGGCGTGCTGGACATCAGAGCCGGTGTGGCATGGAACGTGGCTCCATCGCCATTCAAGGTGATGGCATAGAGCGCCGGGCCGATGTTGACACCGTACGCGAACGTGGCGCCGCTCGAATCGGTCGAATACGGCCCGAGGTTGGGAGTTGGAGTAAACGTCGTGGTTGGGTTCGACGCACTTGCATAGACGACACCGTTGATGAGCTTCATGTCGTCGAGACCACCGCCGTTCGGCAGGGCTGCGACATCCAAGGTCAAGCTCTTGAGCGCATTGGTCTTGGTGTCGATGACGCTAACGATCGGGTTGGCGTCTTCATTGCTGCTGACCCAGACGGTATCGGCGTTGTAAGCAACCAATCCATCTGGATGGCCAGGCACATCGAAGGTCTGCAGGATATTTCCGTTAAGATCGAATTCAATCACCTCGCTCTGGGCCGAGGCTGCGCCGGGAGCCAGGGTCCCGTCGGGAAGATTGTTATTGTCCTGATAGACGATGAACACTGTGCTTCCCAACTGTACAATATCGTCGGGGCGCAGGACGCCCTGAGCTTGTGCGAAGACTGACAGCGTATAGCTTCCCGCTGTGAGCTGCACCGAGGAAGGGATATTTGTTACCGGGCCGCCGACATTGTCGGTGGCGCCGCCGCACGCGCAGAGAGTCGATGCGAGTGATGCTACAGCTAACAGAGATTTTCTTTTCATTTTCTGATCCCGCAAAAGCCTACCGTAGCAGGCGCCCATGACGTTCTTATGACGGCTACTCTGGGTACTGACCAGCCCGGGTTATCGCGAGGCGGGGTAGCGCGAGCCGGCTGCCCAGCGAGGAGCAGGGATATCGGCCGGGTGCCAAAAACGGATACGATGGTTAGCGATGCGCCATTACCGCACCAGTGGCGCTGGAGCGATCAAGCCATGTCGTGGGCAACGAGAGTCCCCCACCGCACGGCTATGAATTGAATAAGTGCGGCAACAAGTGCCGCCTGGAAGAGTCGCAACCTCGATAGTGCTCCTCACGGCGCCTGCTTCTGCGCGGTCGCGCACTCAAGCAGCGCCAGTAGGCCCCTGAGAATGTCGGTCGGCGACGGCGGACAGCCGCGGATGTGAAGGTCGACCGGAACAACAGCCGATACCCCGCCGACACATGCGTAGCTTCCGGCAAAGATCCCACCGTCGAGCGCGCAGTTGCCAAGCGCCACGACCCATTTGGGATCGGGCGTCGCTTGATAGGTACGTTCCAGCGCTTCGCGCATGTTCTTGGTTACCGGTCCTGTTACCAGCAGCACGTCAGCATGCCGGGGCGAGGCGACGAATCGCAGGCCGAATCGCTCCAGGTCATAGAAGGCGTTCCCGAGAGCCTGAATTTCGAGTTCGCAGCCATTGCACGACCCCGCATCCACCGCGCGGATCGATAGGCTGCGGCCGAGCCGCTGGCGCGCCGCGCGGTCCAGTGCCTGCGCCAGTTCGGCCCGCGCTTCCTCCTCGATCGAGGGCGCGGTCTCGGTCAATGGACCCTTCCATAGGCTTTCGAACAGATACTTGCGCATCAGAGATCGTGCCCCGAATAGGAACAGTTGAAGGATTTATTGCATAGTGGGAAGTCGGCGACGATGTTGCCTTCGATCGCCGACTCGAGCAGCGGCCACTGGAACCAGGACGGGTCGCGCAGATGGCAGCGCTGCACCGTCCCTTCGGCACCGAGCCGCACCCAAGTCAGGATGTCGCCCCGGAATCCCTCTACCAGCGCGGCTCCCTCCCGCGACTTGCTGGCAGAAGGATCGAACCTGGCGCGTACCGACCCAGCCGGCAGTCGATCCAGAATCTGCTCGACCAGGCCTATGCTTTGTTCGACTTCGCGAATGCGCACCCAGACACGGGCGTTGACATCCCCTTTGGTGAATATCGGCACATCGAAGCGCAGATCGTCGTACGGCGGATAACCCGGTCTCCGGCGGGCATCAAAGCTTCGCCCCGAAGCGCGGCCGACAAAGCCGCCGCACGCGTACTGGCGGGCGAGCGCGGGCTGGAGCACGCCCGTGCCGACCGTGCGATCCTGAAGCGACGCCGTATTGTCGTAAAGCGCGACCAACCCCGGAAACCGCCGGCGCAGTTCAGCCAACAGTGCGCGCAGATCAGGGATCGAGTCATCCACTAAATCCATCGCGACGCCGCCCGGCAGGATGCGATCCCGCATCAGTCGATGGCCAAAACAGGAATCGGCGGTGCGGAGCACCAGCTCGCGCAGGATTGCGCACTGCGCCTGCATGAGCGCGAATGACGCGTCGTTGCAGATCGCGCCGATATCGCCGAGATGGTTGGCGAGCCGTTCCAGTTCGGCCATCAACGCGCGCAGCCAAACGGCGCGCAGCGGCGGCTCGATACCGACCGCGGCCTCGACCGCACGGGCGAAGGCGAAGCCGTAGGCCACGGTGCTGTCGCCCGAAATGCGGCCCGCGAGATTCGCGGCCCGCGCCAGGTCGGCGCCCTCCAACAGTCGATCGATTCCTTTATGGGCAAAGCCCAGTCGCTCTTCCAGCCGGACTACGGTCTCGCCATTGGCAGTAAACCGGAAGTGACCGGGCTCGATGATGCCGGCATGCACCGGACCAACCGCGATCTGGTGCAGGCCTTCGCCCTCGGCGGGCAGGAAAGCGTAGGGCAGCGCGTCGGCCGGGCTGGCGACGGCCGCGCCGAGCGGGTGGCGAACGCCCCAGTGCCCATGGTCCAGCCAGGGACGATTGTCGGGGATGCCGTCAGGCTCATGTCCGAACAGATCGCATACGGTGCGCTCGAGCCGCAGTGCGGGCGAGTGAACCTGTCCGACCGATGGGAAGTGTCGGTCCGGGCATTCCAGCGTGAGGATTCCGATTTGGGCCGTTGCTTCCTCTAGCAGTGCCATATGTACCGCGTCACTTTCGCCCCACAGGGCGAGCAGCGAATAGTGTCCGGCCGCCAGATGCGCGGCGGCAGCACGCCAAACTTCAAGGCCGACTATCGCCCGTGGCCACGGACGATGATTCGGCGCTTCCCGACCGATCCCCATCATGTCGATGAGCGCCGTCATCCAAGGATCCGCGCGACGTGTTGAAACCAGGCAACCAGCGGCCCCGGCAGGTAGATTCCGGCGACAAGAACCAGCGCGAGGTGGGCGAACATCGGCACATGGGACGCCTTGGCAGGTGCCCGGCTGCCGAGCGGCTCGCCAAAGGCGACAGCGCCGAGCTGCAGGAACAGGGCGCCGAAGCCGACCAATAGTCCCAGCACCAGGGGCAGGGCCAGCAACGGCTGACGGGCGAAGGTTGAACTCACGACCAGGAACTCGCTGGTGAATATCCCTAATGGCGGCATTCCGGCGATCGCCACCACACCGAGCACCAGGCCCCATCCCAGCACGGGATGGGTCACAGTCAGCCCCCGAATATCCGCGATCTTCTGCGTGCCCTTGATCTGGGAGATGTGGCCCACGGAAAAGAAGATCGCCGATTTGGTCAGGCTGTGCATCGTCATATGCAGCAGTCCGGCAAAGTTGGCAAGCGGCCCTCCCATGCCGAACGCGAAGGCGATAATCCCCATATGTTCGATCGACGAATAGGCGAACATCCGCTTGATGTCGCGCCGGCGGTACAGCATAAACGCGGCGAAGACGAGCGAGGTCAGCCCCATCGTGACCAGGAGCGGACCCGGCGCGATCGCTCCGGGGTTCGCGGCCAAAAGGATCTTGAAACGCAGCAGCGCGTACAGCGCGACGTTGAGGAGCAGTCCGGAGAGCACGGCCGAAATCGGGGTCGGACCTTCGGCGTGGGCATCCGGCAGCCAAGCGTGCAGCGGCGTCAATCCGACCTTTGTCCCATAGCCGAGCAGCAGAAAGACGAAGGCGACGTTCAGCAGCGCGGGATCGAATAAAGCGACGCGCTGAATGAGCAGCGTCCAGGTCATTCCGTCGAGACCTTCGCCGACGACCGGCCGCGCCGCCATGTAGACCAGGATGGTGCCGAACAGCGCAAGCGCGATGCCGACACTTCCAAGGATGAAATATTTCCAGGCCGCCTCGATCGCTTCCGGCGTTCTGTAGATGCCAACCATCAAGACCGTCGACAGCGTGGCAATCTCTATAGCGACCCACATGAGGCCAATGTTGTTGGCCACGAGCGCCAAGTTCATGCCGAGCATCATTACCTGGTACATCGCGTGGTAGAACCGTAGCGAAGCCGGGCTCAGCCGGCCGATTTCTATTTCGTGAGCAATATAGCTTGCGCTGAAGACGCTGGTGGTGAATCCGACCAGCGTGCTCAACACGATGAACACGACATTGAGATCGTCGACCATCAGAAACTGACTTGGTGCAGGGCGGTCGACCAACAGCGATACGGCCGAAAGCAGCGTCAGCAAGCTTGCCAGCACATTGAGGCGCGCGGACAGGCGGTAGCTGGGCAGCACCGCCAATAGAACGGTAGCGCAGGCCGGGATCAGCAGCACCGCGGCAAGCGGGTTGAACGACAACGCGCTCATCGCCGCTCTCCCCGGAAGCGGTCGAGGGCTCCGACATCGACGGTGTCAAAGCGCTCACGTATCTGGAACAGGAAGATCCCGATCACGATGAACGCGATCAGCACCGAGAAGGCGACGCTGATTTCGACCACCAGTGGCATGCCCTTAGCGCCCGTAGCAGCAAGAATCAAGCCGTTCTCCAGCGACATGAAACCCACCACCAGGCTGACCGCGTTGCGCCGGGTCACCATCAACAGCAAGCCAAGCAGCACAACGGACAGTGCGAACGCCAGATCTTCCCGCGCCAGAGAATCGGCTTCGGCCGTAACCCGCAGCATCACGACCATCGACAGGGCGACCAGGCCGATACCGGCCAGCATCGTTGGGCCGATGCCGACAACGGTTTCGATCTCGCGGTGAATGCCGAGGCGGACCATGATTCGATGCAGGGCAACCGGGATGATGATCCCCTTGAACACCAGCGCGATCGCCGCCGTGATGTAGAGATGCGCAGCGTTCTGGATGGCCGCCTGCCAGGCAACCGAAAGCGCCAGCACAAAGGCGTGCAGCGCAAAGACCCGAATTAAGGCGTACAGCCGGTCCTGATAGAGCATCGTCAAGCTGATGAGGACCAGGCCGCCGGCCAGCAGATGAGCGACATCGAAATCGAATTGACCCATCACAGACTCCGCGACACGAAGCGGAGCAACATGGCCAGAAGACCCAGCATGAGCGCTGCGCCGAGGAAATCCGGAACGCGGAAGACGCGCATCTTGGCGATCGACGTCTCGAAGAGCGCTAGCAGCAGGCCGGCGATGGCCAACTTGAGGATATAGGCCGCGATACCGATGAGGTAAGCGATCGGCCCAGCGCCGTCCGGCGCCAGTCCCCACGGCGCAAACACGCAGGCGATGAGCGAGACGTATAGCAACAGCTTCAGCATCGCCGACAGCTCGATCATCGTCAGGTGCCGTCCGGAATATTCGAGCACCATTGCCTCATGCACCATCGTCAGCTCAAGATGGGTGGCCGGGTTGTCGACCGGGATGCGCGCATTCTCTGCGATCGCAACCATAATGAGCGCCACCAGCGCCAGTCCCAGCGAGACGCGCAGGCCCACGGCGGAAGACAGCATGAAGCTCGCGACGGTCGAGAGTTCGGTCGAACCGGCGATCAGCGCCAGGGTGAACACGATCATGATCATCGCCGGTTCGGAGAACGTCGCGATCATGGCCTCACGGCTGGATCCGATGCCGCCGAAGCTGGTTCCGACATCCATGCCGGCGAGCGCCAGGATGAAACGTGCGCTGCCCAGCATGGCAACGATGGCGATTAGATCGGCCGACCAACTGAACATCAGCCCGGTCGCAAAGGTGGGTATCAGCGCGGCGGCGACCCAGGTCGCGGCAAAGATCAGATAGGGCGCCACCCGAAAGAGCCAGGACGCGTTATGGGCCAGGACAGCGTCCTTTCGCAGCAGCCGCAGCAAGTCGCGGTAGGGCTGGATGATGGGCGGCCCATGGCGGCGCAACAGCCGCGCCTTCACTGAGCGCACAAAGCCAGTGAGCAACGGCGCGAGCAGCAGCACGAGCAGCATTTGTGCTCCTTGAACGGCAAGCTCGTCGAGAATCAGTCCCATATCGCCAACGCCAGCAACAAGGTGATGAGGGCGAGGAAGACGAGACTGAGATAGCGCCGAATCGTCAGGAACTGCAGATGATTGAACCTATCGGCGAGCAGGCAGACCGCTCCCGTCACTGGCAGGTAGAGCCATTCCCAGATAAGATCGTGAAGCTCGAGGTAAAAGTGCGCCGGCGCTGTGTCGCCTGGTGGCGGCATCTCGACTCGCTCGCGTGCTCTGAAAAGGTTCGTGCCGTAGATGCGGCGGATCGGCTGGGCGAAACTGCTGGCCGAGTATTGTGTGATCGGGTTCGCATCGGGATAACCGCAATCCCAAGGCGCGGAACGGCGGACGGCGCGCGAAGCGAACCGGTGGATCGCCAGAGTCGCGGTCCACGCCGACGCCGTGATGAACAGGAATACGAGCAGGCCGTTATAGGAACTGCGGCTTGCCGCGATCGGCACGATCGACAACCAAGGTACGCCGCCTTGCACCGGTATCCCGGCCTGAACCAAGCTTTGCGTTACGGGCGCCAGGGCGTCGATCACGAAGCCGGGCAAGATGCCGGCCAGGAGGCACAGACCGGCCAGAATAAACATCGACGCCAGGGAGAAGCGATCGACCTCGGTCGCCCTTTCTGCCGCCGCGGTGCGCGGTCGACCAAGGAAGCTGATGCCAAATGCCTTGACGAAACACGCGGCCGCAAGTGCCGCGGAAAGAGCGAGCAGGGCGCCGACAGCGGGAATCGTGAATTTGAGCCCCCATTGGGCGACGTCTGGGCCGAGCAGGATGGCTTGAAAGGTCATCCATTCAGAAACGAATCCGTTGAGTGGCGGAAGCGCCGAGATCGCGACGCACCCCACCAGAAAGGCAAAGCCGGTGAACGGCATGCCGTGAATCAGGCCACCCAAATGCTCCATGTCGCGCTCGCCGGTCGCCGTCTGCACCGCACCTGAGCCGAAGAAAAGAAGGCTCTTGAAGAGCGAGTGATTGAAGACATGGAACAGCCCAGCGGTGAGGGCAAGGGCAGCCGCGAGCGCCATGCCGTTGGCTTGAAAGGCCAGCGCAAGTCCGAGGCCGATGAAAATGATCCCGATATTCTCGACCGTGTGATAGGCGAGCAGCCGCTTGAGATCATGCTGCATCAGCGCGTAGAGGACGCCGACTACGGCAGTGATGCCCCCCAGGATGAGCACCACCATACCCGACCACCAGGTCGGGTTGCCCAGCAGATCGAAGGCGATGCGGATAAAACCATAGACGGCGACCTTGGTCATGACGCCGCTCATCAGTGCGGAGACGTGGCTCGGTGCGGCGGGATGGGCCAGGGGCAGCCAGACATGCAGCGGCACGAGGCCGGCCTTCGATCCCGCGCCAAGCAAGACCAGCGCTAGCACCAGCGTGGCGACGGGACCAGCATGATGGGCGGCGCGGATGGCCTCGAATGCATAACCGCCTTCCGGGCCGGCAAGCAAGCCGAATGCGAGCAGCAGGCAGAGCGCGCCGAAACTCGCCATCACGATGTAGATCAGGCCCGCGCGTCGATTGTCGGGATCACGATGCCGGACCATGACAAGCGCCCATGAAGCAAGCGACATGAATTCCCACGACACGAGGAAGGTGAAGGCGTCGGACGCAAGAACGACGAGATTCATCGCAGCGAGGAACGCCGGATAGAACGGAAGGACCCTAAGTGGCTCGCCCTCGTGACGTCCATATCCGATTGCATAAAGGCTGGCGGCCGCAGCACCGAGATCGACGACTACCAGGAAGAACGACGAAAGCGCATCCAGCCGGAAATGTGCACCGACCCATGGTAGGCCGAGCGGCAGGACAATGGTCGAGACGGGGCTGCGTTCACCGGTCAACTGGGCGAGTGCCGCGACCGTCGCCACGAGGGCGATAACACACGCCACCCCGTAGATCATCGCTGTCGCTCCACGCGAGCGTCCGATTGCGACCGCGAGAAGCGATAGGCCGAGGAATGCAACGACGCACCATAGTCCGATAACGCCCGACATCGCGCTTACCTTCTACACGGCCGGAGGGGTGGTTATTGGTGGACTGCTCATCGGCACGCACATGAAGTCAAGTTAAAAGAATTCCGAATCCTGCCCCGGCTACCAATTCCCTTTGGTCCTTTGGCTCCCGCACCTCTAACCGCCGCTGCCAGTACCACACATCGTATCGATACGCCCCTGGACGTTGTCTGGCTCGTCATCTGGTCGCTCGTCGACCACATCTCGTACAGCATATCTGGTGTGACTTTTGGGCACTCTGTCGTGGTAGAGCAAGGACGACACGCGCTTGGCGAATCCAATTCCAGGGTCAGGTCCGCGGGGTGGCAGCGCGCCCGGTGGCGCCGTCGTGAGTGAACTCGAACTGCAATAGCCACTTCCGAGAGTCCTGGTTGTCCGCCGGCGCGAACCTCCATTTTCTGGCGGCTTCGGTTGCCAGGCGGGTGAAGTACTTGCTTGAACCGGGATCTTCCAGCGTCTCGTCGACGACCTTGCCTGAGCGATCAACGGTTACAAGAACCGTGACCTTGATATGGCCGTGAATCGACTCACGTGCACTGCGCGGAACGTCGGGAATTTCCTGACGCAGCACGGAAGTTGGAACGTCCGCCAACGCACGCGCGGGTTGATCTGACGCAGGAGAAGCAGGGTGCGAGAGCGCTGGCTCAGACTCTGCGGACCTTGCGCTGGACGAAAGAGCGGAGACCGCGGGACGCGTGGGCATAGACGTCTTCGGATTTTGTGAAGGGGCTGCAGGTGAAGCAGCTTGTTGCGATGAGGTCTGGGCAGCACTTGAAGCGGGTTGCTGGGCGTTGGGGTGGCTCTGAAATATGCGCACGATCGCCCAAACAGCGACCAATACCATGAGGACCACGGCAACAGCCGGCACGAACAACGGTCTTTTCGGCGACTTCTGTGTGGGAGTGGTTCGGCCCGCCGCTTCGCGAACGAGCGGCTGGGGAACCGAAACCACGGATGGTTGTGGCACTCGTTTGAATTGTGCTTCGAGGTCAGTGATTGTGGGCCGGTCGGCAGGGTTGCGACTCAAGCATCGCCGTACGGTGTCCGCGAACTCTGGGGGAAGAGTTGCGGGCAAGGAGACAGTTTCGGATCGATCATCAGGCCACGCAGGAGGGCACTGTGTGAGCGCCTCAGTGATGGTTATACCGAGTCCCCAGATATCGCCGGCGGCGGAATTCGTGCCGTTTTTTGCCTCCGGGGGATCGGACAAGGAGGTCTTGGCGATGCCTGTCGTGGATTCGCCGGCGGGACGGATGGTATCACTCGCCAGCTTCAGTTGATCATTGACGACCAGAAAATTTGGCGGCTTCAGCTGGCCGTGCACCAGGTTCTTGCGGTGAAGAAAAGCCAGGGCGTCGAGGGTGGGAAGCAGCATTTCCCGCACTTCGTTGGGAGTAAGGGCCCGGTGGGGAAGAATCTGAGCGAGAGTCTGCTCAGCATATTCCATCACGACGAAGAGAAATTGGTACCCCCCGAGCTGGCAACGACCCTCTTGAAGAAGGCGAATCAGGTGAGGATGGGAGAAGGTGGCAGCCGTCCGCCAGTGCGAGAGCTGTGCCTCCGTTTGCACCGGATCGGCCGGCATGAGCTTGATCGCCGCATTGGCAAAGTCTTGTGCCTCGGTAAGGAATACTACACTGTGGTTTGATTTACCCAGAAATCGGCGCAGGGGGAAGACCCCGTTAATAATCTGGCTTTCCCACTTCGTCCAATCCTCGGTCATCGTCACTCTATCTTGCCTCCACACTTACGAAGGACGGCACGCTCCCAGGACGACCATACAAAGATATCACCAAGAGGCAGGCTGATGGCTGCTGATGGCTGCGGAATCTGCCGACCGAATTGAGTCCAATCTCGGCCACCGCGCCGCCTGCCGCTCCGGTACGAAGGAAGCCAGCGTTTAGCGAACAAGCGCGCCCGACGCCTGCAAGATGCCATGCGCCTCGAGGAAGCTCCGCAGGCCCTCTGTGAGCTTTGGCCTGCTCAGCATGAACGTCGCATTGTGATCACCGAAAATCTCGAGAAGCTGCGCGGGCCCGCTCGCGCGTCTACGAAGCTCCTCGCCGTGCATGAACGGTATCATCTCGTCGTCGCGACTGTGAACCACAAGTGTTGGTCCGTGCACACGCGCCACGTAGGTCGCGGTTGGGTACTGAAAGCGCGCCAGCAGGCGCACTGGTAGATACCGGTAGAGAGTGCGGGCGAGATCAGGCACCGAGGTAAACGTCGAGACGAGGATCAGCGCTCCTGGAGCCACGTCCTTCGCGAGGTGTGCTGCAATCGGCCCGCCAAGAGATTCACCAACGATCACGATGCATTTGGGCGAAAACCCTTTCGAGTTGGTCAAGTAGTCCCATGCGGCCTGGGCATCGAGGTAGGTGCCCGGCTCGGTCGGCGTACCACTGCTTTGTCCAAAACCGCGGTAGTCGAACAGGAGCACTGCGAATCCCAGGCCGCAGAAGGTCTCGAGCCAATCCAGACGGTGTGAAATATTACCGGCATTGCCGTGACAGAGGAGCACGGCTGGGGCGCGCGCGGGCGCCGGCACGTACCAGCCGTGCAGGTCGACGCGGTCGGCCGTCGTGATCCGGACCTCTTCGAACCTTAGGCCAATCTGGCTCGGCGTCGTCGCCAGCGTACGTGCCGGCACATTCGGAAAGAAGATCAGCCGCGCCTGGAACACATAGACGTAGGCGATCAGGAGCACATAAACCGGGACGCCTGCCAGCAGAATCAGGAGTAGCATCCGCACGATGTTTTCCCACAAGATTGCACCGTCCAGGTGGGAGGATCTGCAGATTCTCGCACGTGGATCATGCGACAGTCACTCGGGCTCTGAGGTCGCGGAAGTCTCAAAGCGGCAGAAGCGGCGCGTGCCACTTGTCGAGAATAATTGAGAGCTCAGCCGGGGGAGGAGCACCATGGGCTGCTGGGCAAGGCGCCGGCTGGTACTGAGTCTTCTAGCGCTGGCGCCGCCTCTGATGGCGCAGCCTGCCCCACGTAGGCCGCAGGGCATCTATGCCGTGGTCAATATCGAGGAAAACATCAACAAGCAGCAGGCTGCGAATCCCTCGATCACGCCCGCCGAGTTGAAAGCGTATTTCGTCAATCTCTACCAGGATCTCCTGGGCAACCCGGCGGTCTCGGGGCTGGCGCTGTGGGTGAACTGGGAAGCTCTCAATCCCAATCCTCCGGCTGCCGCGAATCCATACGACTGGACATATCTGGATGACGCTTTCAACCAGGCTTCCGCGCAGAACGTCCGAAATCCAACAACAGCGCCGAAGACGGTCCAGCTGGTTCCCCTGCCGGGCTTTCAGACGCCGCAATGGCTATTGGCTCAGATTCCCAGTTGTGACGGGCTGTTTCGAACCCCGGTTCAGACGCCTCCCAGGACGTGCGGAAAGGCGACCTTTGCCGGATTCGTGGAAGGGCGGGGCGTCAGGGAACTACCGATGCCGTGGAATCCCTTGTATAAAAGCGCTTGGCGCAACTTCCTGGTCGCGCTCGCCGCCCGGTACCAGTCAAACCCGGCGTTCGTCTCCATCTCCGTCGCGGGACCCACTGCCTCGTCAGAGGAGATGATCCTGCCCGATAACGCAAACACGCCTGCGCAACAGCAGTTCGGGGGCCTCCTGCCGAACGCCATGTGGCTTAGGCTGCTTGCGCTCCACTTTCCCGGCAGGCCAGCCTACCAGAGGTCGGATCAGGCGTTCATCGATGAGTGGAAGGCGGCAATCGATATGTACGGGCAGATTTTCAGCGGCGTGACCCTGGTTGCCACGACCGGCGCCGGCCTTCCCAATCTGGCTGCCAGGGGATTCACGGTTCCTAGCGATTTCACCGCGGCCTGTCCCCATCCCACCATGGATTGTGCCGCCGAGACGACGATTCTGTCCTACTTCGGCAAACCCGCTGTGGGCGGGGCCAACGCGAAAGCAGCGCAGGAGGACGGGATGGAAGCCTCGCGCGTAAGCCTGGGGCGCTTTAATCTGGGTGTAGACGGTATCAAACTGGTGTCGCGGAGTACGGCGCAGTTCAGGGCGCCGGCAGCTCAGGTCCTCGGTGGGGCCCAGTTCAACTCGTCCTTTACAAATTTCACCTTGACCGAAGGATGCACCAGCAAGTTTCCCCCCAGGCCGACTGACAGGCCGCCGGCGTGCAGCATTCCGTCCACCTGCACCACACAACCGTGCATTCCCGCCGCATGCATCCCGCAGGCTTGCCTCGCCCCCGGGGTCACGCGGGCGGATCTGGCGAGCTTCAGCGTACTCAGAGACGTTCCCAAGAAGGACTTGATCTCGCCGGAGCAGGCCGAATACAACGTGCTGAAGATCTACTTCGACGGAACGGCCGTCGCCTCCTCCTTTGGTGGAACCCCCGGTGCCACTCCCCTCAATTACCTGCAAATCTATGCGCCGGACTTCTTATATGCAGCGATGCATGTCCATGCACCGGCGCAGGTGGTGGAGACCGGCGGCACGAGCGTCTCTATCTCAGCTCAGGATCTGCTCAACCTGGCGCGACAGAAGCTCTTGGAGATTTGCGAGCCGGCCTCGTTGCGGCCGGAGTAATTTGGTGCGCGTGAGCTGTCGGCCCACGCTGTGGCGATCGCGGCTGGTCGCCATGCCAACCGCCCTGTCACGGCTTCCTGGTGAAGGTCACAGTGCAAGGCCGCCCTTCAACTCGGCGGCCTTTGCCGGACGTCTCGGTGAACTCAACTTCGACGTGGTAGCCGTACTGTGTACCGGGAGGGCGGTGTCCCACGGCAGCCTCTGACGCACCGACTCGTCCATTCGCATAAATGTTGGCGCGGCCGTCAGGCGGGATCGCGCCATCCAGCTGTAGCCACCCGGGCTCGCCCTTCACACCTTTTTCGCCGTGCAGGACGCCCTCCTTGATGAGCGAAGGAAACTCAAAAGAGTAACCAAGTGCGCCGTCGAAGTTCGGACACGAGAGGATCGTGTCCCAGTCACCGTCAAATTCTTTCGATTTCTCCCCGGCTCGCATTTCGCTGGAGTAAGCGATCAAGACGCAAAGCAGCGTGCCCAGGAGAGATCTTGTCACGCTACGCGCCGCCGATGTCGTGTTCACACTCTGCCACTCACGCTACGGATCTGGCATTGTCTGCCAGAAAAGCTCTGATCTGGTCCTGCGCCGCCGGGTTCACGCTGCTTGGAGGATCGAGAGGTCCGCAGGCGTTGAGGAGCTCGCAGCCGCTTTGTTGAGGGCTCGCCTGTGCTTATCGTTCATAGTTTCACGATCAGGCCGGCAGATGGCCGCAGAGGTCATCGGCTCGACCCATCATCAACCTCGTCCCGGTTCCTCGCAAGCATAGCGGCCCAAACACGACAGCATACGGGCACGAAACGGTCGACAGCAGGCGGCGAGACGCTGACAAGCCATTGAAATTTGGACCTGTCACGCGATTGGGACTACATTTGACGCTGAGCAATCCGCGGTCAGCCGCAGTCCGCACGCGGTCGGCTGGCCCGCGCACAGGGGAAAGCTCGCGTGGATCAGCCAAAATATCGAGCGTTTCTCAGCTATAGCCATCGCGACGCGAAGTGGGCGGAGTGGCTGCACAGGGGTCTCGAGTCGTACCGGCCGCCTAAGATTCTGATCGGCACCAGCACCGCCCGCGGTCCGGTTCCCAGGCGCTTGGCACCGATATTCCGGGATCGCGAGGAACTGGCAAGCGCGACCGATCTGGGGACAGTCATCAACGATGCGCTGCAGCAGTCCGGCTGCCAGATCGTGATCTGCTCCCCGCAGGCGGCGAAATCGCGCTGGGTGAATGAGGAAATCATCTCCTTCAAGCGGCTCGGCCGCGAGGATCGGATCTTTTGCCTGATCGTCGCTGGCGAGCCGAATGCTACCGACCAGCCTGGCCAGGCCGAGCAGGAATGCTTTCCGCCCGCGCTGCGTTTTCGGATCGGCGCGGACGGTCAACTGAGCGATGCCCGCACCGAGCCGATCGCGGCCGACGCGCGCCCGGGCAAGGACGGCAAGCAGGCGGCGAAGCTAAAGCTCATTGCCGGCGTGCTCGGCGTCGGCTACGACGCGCTCCGACGCCGCGAGCAACAGCGGCGCAACCGGCGTCTGTTCGCCCTCACCTGTGCGGCACTCGCCGGCATGGTGGTGACGAGCGGCCTGGCTGGATACGCCCTGATTCAGCGCGCCGCGGCCCAGAGACAGACGGCGCGCGCGGAGGCGGAATCCGAGACGGCCAAGCAGACCACCAATTTTCTCGTGGATCTGTTTCGCATCTCCGATCCGAGCGAGGCGCGCGGTAACAGCGTCACGGCGCGGGAAATGCTCGATAAAGGTGCGCATCGGATCGACAGTGAACTCGCGCACCAGCCGGCGATCCAGGCGACGCTGATGGACACGGTGGGCACGGTGTACATGGGGCTAGGGCTATATAAGGAGGCCCGACCGTTGCTCGATCGGGCCGTCGAGCAGCGGCGCCAGGTCGCCGCCCCCGATCCGACGCCACTGAGTGCTTCACTGACCCACCTGGGCGAGTTGCAGACCTTGCAGGCGAATTTCGACGCCGGCGAGAAGAGCTATCGCGAGGCGATTGCCCGCGAGTCGACACTGCCGGATACGCCGCAGAACCGCGCAGCGCTCGCCAGGACGGTGCACGGCCTCGGCGAGGTGCTGGAGCGCCAGGGCCGCTATGCCGACGCCGAGCAGAGCTTTCGCAAGGCGCTCGCGCTGCAGCGTCAGGCGCTCGGGCCGGCGCATGCGGACGTCGCGCGCACGCTGCAGGATCTCGCCAAGGTGATCGACGAGAGCGGCAATCCGAAGGAGGCCATCCCGGTGATGCGGCAGGCCCTGGATATGCAGCGCCAGCTCAACGGTTCGCAGCCTGATCCGGGTCTGGCCGAAACCATCAACGATCTAGGAGTGCTGCTCTACGAAAGCGGCAACTACGACGAGGCCGAGAAGCTGTACGTCGAGGCCATCGCGATGAAGCATCGCTTGCTCGGCGAGAATCACCCGGAGATCGCGCTCACGCTGGAAAATCTCGCGCGGGTGCTGCAGAACAAGGGTGATCTGGCGGGCGCCGAGGCTCGGTATCGCGAGGCACTCGCGATGCAGCGCCGCACGCTCGGCGACGTGCACCCGGACGTGGCTAACACACTCAATAACATCGCCTTCGTGCAATACGATCGCGGCGACCGGCAGGGCGCGGTTGCCACCGAGCGCGAATCGCTGCAGGTGTATCATAAGTTGTTCGCCGGCGATCACCCTGAAGTCGCGCGCATCGAAAATCGCATCGGTTTTTGGCTCACTGAAGCGGGGCAGTACCCGGAAGCCGAGCAGGATCTGCAGGATGCGCTCGCGATGCGCCGCCGCCTGTTCGGCGAACAGCACCCGGATGTCGCCGGCAGCCTCGATCACCTGGCGATTCTGCAGCTGGCGCGCGGCCAGAATCCGGAGGCGCTTGCCTCGGCGCGCGACGCGGTGGCGATCTTCAGCAGCGCGCTGTCGCCGACGCACTGGAAAACCGCGGTCGGCGAATGCGCCGAAGGGGCCGCGCTCGCAGGTCTCGGCCACTACGCTGACGCCGAGTCTCTGCTCCGGCACGGGCTCGGCATTCTCAACAAGGATCCGGATGCTCCGACCGCCTATCGCAGTCTCGGCGAGCACTACCTGGCGCAGCTGCACCGGCGCGAGGCGCGCGCGCAGGCTGGCCGCGGCAGCGCCGCTGCGATCGTCACGGTGCAGCCGGCGGCGGCGGGCGGCCCGGTTTTACCATAAAGCATCCTGCGGGGGCGCTCGCTTCGGTTGTCACAGAGCGGGCAGCGTTTCCGTGATAGGCTCGAGGCAAAAGCGGCGGACGGCCACGACGCAGGCGTCGGTGGCCCATCCAGAACAACGGCAGAGACAGGGAGCGCTTCATGAGTTCATTTTCATCCGGCATCGGATCGTCGATCGCGCGGCTCGCGTGCGCGCTGATCGCATTGTGCGGCAGCGTCGCGGTCCAGGCGCAGTCGATACAGATGGCAGCCTCGCTTTCCTACAATAGTACCTACAACTCCGACAGCGGAGCTTATAGCGACCCCACTATCATCTACGGCGTCACGGTCATGCCGCATACCGGATTGCCGCCCTCGCTGACCCTGAATGCGCTGCCGATCAATCCGTTGAACTATTACGGTTTCACCAACAACGCCCTGGTCTACACCCCAAGCAGCCAGACGGGCGCAACCGTCGATCTGATCGCCGGCTCCAGCGGTTCGATCTACCGCTTTTTCGGCCCGAATTTCTACGGCACGACCGCTAACGGTACCCCCAGTGCCGTGACAATCTGGAGCTCGTGCATCCAATCAGAATCCGAGGTTGTGAGGGCGAGCGCGGTGGCGGTGCCTCCCAGCGGTCCGAGCGAATCCTCGGGTTGCGGCGGTCCCGAGAGCCCGGGCGCGATGGCGATCGATGGCAACGGCACCTTGTACGTCCTGAGCCTGGATGGCGGCAACAGCAACTGCGCGGGCCCGGTGGTTGAACTCTGGGCGTTTGTGCCATTGGCCAGCAACCCGAGCGGCTTTTCGGGCACCCCGGTCCTGATCGACAACAACGTCGCCGGTCCTGGCACCACCAGCTGCTCGCCGCGCGACTACTCGAACAACGACATCACCCAGGCGTCGGGTCAATCCTTTCTTCCCAACCCGCGTAACGTGAGCGACCTGACCGTTGCGCCCGCGGGCGTGGCCGGGACGACGCCGCTGACTCCGAACGACGTGCTGGTGATGTTCGGAGACTCTGGAGACAATCGAGTCGCACCCATCGCCGTGCTGGCCGACTACAATGCCTCGAACCTGGCGGCGGTGTTGAATGGTACCGCAGCACTGAATCCGCCGCTGACCGTGCTCAATTCCAGCGACATCACCCATTGGGCGCAAGCGCCGACCGGCGAGGGCGGCTGGGGGGACACTTTTGCGGACCAGGCACTGAGCGTGGCCGCCTGGCCAGCCGACTCCAACATCATGCTGCTTGACCTGGATGGCAACATCTTCAAGCTCACATGGAGCAGCATGACGGTAGGCACTGTCACGAGCTATTCAGTGGTCAATCAGCCGGTGTTCTGGACGCTGCTGCCGAACGCCAACTCCGACGCGGAGAGCGGTGGTTCATCATTGCAATCCGATTCGCTGCGCACCGGTGCACAGGCGGGCGCCTCGTACGCCTTCGTCAGCGCGTCCACCCAGAACGAAGATCCCAACTTCTCGTCCGAGATCCTTGCGCTTGACATTAGCGGCGGCGCGAATCCGGCCCAGAGCGTGGCGACCACGGACGGGCCGTTCGCGGCGCTGGCAGTCAACAGCCCGGCGAGCACTACTGGTACCAGCACCGGCGCACAGTGCGTCACCGGCTGCAATCTCACCGGCGGTGACCAGCAGCAGATCATGGGGACTCCGGCGGCGATCGCCGCAGTCGAAGCACTCGGCGCCAAGGGCAATATCACCGAGAACGTCTGCGTGGTGGAGCAGGATCCGCGCCACATCTGCAATCCGGGCCTGCCCAAAGCCCCGGGCAATCGGTATTACAACTCCGGGACATTGCCGATCTCGGCGGTGTGCCCGCACTTCAATCCCTCGTTTGGCAACACCGTAATTCCGGATTACATCTGCGGCGACTACGGCTCGGGCGGCCCCGGCACCGGCACCGGGTTCGCGGTGATTCAGGGGATCGCGAACGGGGTCGACGGCATTTCTGGGCTGCTGATTTACAACGATGCCAATGCCGACGAGTTCTTCGATCCGGGGCACACCGAACTCTGCACCGGTGGCCAGCCGGCCACGGTGTTCGGCTGGGCGCCCTGGAGCGGCTCGCCGGTCGAGGGCAGCATTCCGGAAAGCCCGAACATGACCGAGCTGACCTACGGCTGCGGAACCTCCAAATCGACCAGCAGCGGCATGTCGATCGATCTGGTGGGCGCGAAACTGAGCCTAGCCACGGCGCATGAATTTAAACCGAATAGTGTGAGCTTCGCGCAGTTCAAGTACGCCAATCTGTTCGTGGATGTGCTGGTGGCGCCGATCGACCTGGTGCAGAAGGTGCGACTGGAGGAGATCATCGTGCGCAGCGAGCTGTTTCTTGATCAGGGTCAGTACACCTGCGCCGCCAGGAAGATCTGGCGCGCCGACGAATACGTCGCGGATCACGCCGGCCACTTCCACGGCATACCCGGCTTTGATCCGAATTCCTACGGTCGCAGCCGCTCGCGCCTGGCGAATCTGTTCTTCACCATCTTCTCGCGCATCGAGGGCAATCCGGCGCCGGAGATCTGGCCGGTAAGCAAACCGCCGGGCGTCTGCCCCGGCAATATCGATATCGATCCAGACGGGTACTAGAGCGGCACCGCCCGGGTAAGCGGCTGCGGTTGCCAACCGCGGCCGCTTACCCGAAGATGCTGTGAGGTCAGCGAGCGGGCGCGGCCGAAAAGGCAGACTTGCGCGCCGCTCCAACGGTGGTGGTGGGGCCAGTAACTCAGACGGATGCACACGCTACGATACCAGATGATCTGACGCTCCAACTGGCGGCGAGGCCGGCGCCGCTGCGCACCGCTGCGGGCGCGCTGCGACGGCGCAGCGCGCTGCTGCTGCGGCCTGACAGCCCGATTGGGCGCGCGTTCGAGAACCTGATACTGACGCTGATCGTCCTGAGCGTCGCATCCGTTATTCTGGAGGCGACTCCCGGGCTGCCCTCATGGGCGAAACGCGCGTTCCACGTCGAAGAGATCATCGTCGTCTCGGTGTTCTCGTTCGAGTATCTGCTGCGCCTGGTGGCAGCCGAGAACAAGACAGCATTCATCTTCAGCTTCCAGGGCCTGGTGGACCTGATTTCGATCGCGCCTTTTTACGTGGCGGGCGTCGACGCGCGCGCCGTGCGAGCGCTGCGCCTGCTGCGTCTGTTGCGGGTGCTGAAACTGCAGACGCACATCCTGGAGAACACTGTCGCCGAGCGCACGCGCGAACTGGCTGACAAGAACGCTGCGCTCGAGCAGGCGCGGGCGCAGCTGAAGGCCGAGCTCGATGTCGCCCGGGCGCTGCAGATCGCAATCCTGCCGGCATCGTTTCCAGTGAGGCCAGGCTGCGACGGCGCGGCGCGAATGATCCCGGCGACGACGATGGGAGGGGATTTCTACGACTTCATCGAGTTGCCGGACGGTCGCATCGGCCTGGTGATGGCGGATGTGTCGGGCAAAGGCGTGCCGGCCGCGTTCTTCATGGCGGTGGCGCGCACCAACCTGCGCGACCTCGCGGCACACTACCCCGAGCCGGGCGCGTGCCTGGCGCAGACTAACGACATGCTGTGCGCTCAGAACCCGATGGCATTGTTCGTGACCGTGGTCTACTGCGTGCTCGACCCGACGAGCGGGATGCTCAGTTACGCGAACGGCGGCCACAACCCGCCGTATGTGCGGCGCGCAGACGGCTCGGTCGACACCCTCGGCGGCGCGGGCGGACTCGTGCTCGGAGTGATGCCGGGCGTTGAGTATCCGGATCACACGCTGCAGCTCCTGCCCGGTGACCGGCTGATACTCTATACCGACGGTGTGACGGAGGCTTTCAATCCGGCCGATGAGGCCTATGGCGCAGAGCGGCTTATCGCCGAGGTCAAAGCGCACGGCGACGGAGCGGCCGCGGCGCTCGTCGAACGCATCTGCCGCAGCGTCACGGTCTTCGCCGGCCCCGCACCTCAATCCGACGACATTACGCTCACCGTGCTCGCGTGGTGCGCACCGTGAATCGGACTCTGCGCCGTCGTCGCGCGCTCAGCCGCTAGGCAGCCAGGCATTGGCTAAAACCTTCCAGCTCGACAATTCTCCGTTCATCATCGCGCTCACGGCCCCCCCGGATTTGGAACCGGCGCAATTCCCGCAGCTGGTGGACGCGGTCGTCAGCTTTCTGCTCGAGATCAAGCAACACTTGCCCGATACCCAGGTGAGAGTGATGCTTGACGCCTGTAATGTTGTAAGCCTGGCGATCGCGCGCGCCACTCTGGCGCTCGACATAGCCGTCGAAGCGCTAATCGACGCGGTGGGTTCCGACTCCAACGCAATGAAGGATCTGCTGGACCATCCCGGAGTTCACTGGATCGAGCGGGCGGAAGCAAAGTCATGCGACCCGCGCGGCATGCTCAGCTCGATTCTCGCCGATATACTTATTCGGCGCAGCAGCCTGTTGCTCGCGCTGTGGGATGGAAGATCATCGAGTGTACCCAACGACACGGCAGATCAGGTATTTCGTTTCCTCGGGGTTGACGGCGAACAAGGCGAAGCCCTCAATAGAATCGAGATCAGCACAGTAGTGAACGATCTGGACGTGACAGCGCGGCTGGTCTTCTGGGTCCCGGCCCGGCGCTGCATTCAGGAGGAATCCGAGAATGTACCGCAACCCTGTTACCTGCTTTCAGCCGGGGATAACGTTCTGGAAGTGCAGCACATGATGCCGGCGTCGCTAAAGCGACGACTTGCTGACTTGAACGAATATAACCTTGAGTTCGACCGGTGCACTGCCGATGGCAGCCTCGTGCGCAGCGCGTCCATGATGCCCCCTAGGCCCGAAGAGCTGGCGACCAGCGATGCATCGACCTTGGAGAACATCGACAGGCAGTTCGTTAAGGCCGACTCGCTTGCTGGCTACATGCAGCGGCGTTCCGACCGACTGTTTAACATGTTCGGAATCGCGGCGTTTACGATGGGGCTCGCCTATCTGATCTACGATAAAATCACCGAAAGCAAAATCCTCCTGATGTTCTATATGCTTATCCTGTTCATAAGTTTGCTGGTATATTATTTCTTTCAAACTAAACGCTGGTTCGGCAAGTACCTCGCCTACCGCGCGCTGGCGGAAACACTGCGGGTGCGGTTTTATTTGACCCTGGCTGGCGTAGATCGCCGCCTGCGTACCAGGCAGCTGATCGCGCTCACGGGAATTTACAGATTCCCGGGCTTCGGCTGGATCGGTTTCGCGCTCGACTCGATCGAACCGACGGCGGTCGAGGCAAGCCATTCGAGCGAGAATTATGCCCACCGGGCGCGCCTCGTCGATCAGGACTGGATTGAGGATCAGCATCGATACTTTGTGCGCAAGGTCGCAACCATGCAGAGGCACCGCTTCTGGATCGGGCGACTGAAAAGTGGCGTGTTTTTAGCTGGTCTAATCGTACTGTCGGCGATGTTTATGTTCGGTGGGGCGCTACATCACGTCGACGTGCGTACTGGTCTACCCTTTAAGAACGTACTGACGTTTTGTAGCGGCTCCCTGGCGGTTGTGCTCGGTGTTTGGGAACTACGCCAGAACAAAATGGCAGTGCAGGAACTGCTTTGGCAGTACCGCAACCAGCTGAGCCAGTTTCAGCGCGCCCGAACACAACTTCGGCGCATAACAGCTCGAGACAGGCGCGATGAAATCCTTGAGGAGTTAGCTGAGAACTCGCTGATGGAAATCTACCTATGGGCGATTCATCGCTATCATCGTGAGCACGCGCCACCGAGCGCGCACTGAGTCGACTCCCTGAGGATTTTTGTCATCGAATTCTCACTTTGCTATACTGCAGTATTAGGTATCCTGTATCGACACGGGTTTTGAATCGCTGCGAGGGGCAGAAGTTATGGAGTTGGCGGTTCATGAGCTCGAATCCGGAATCCTCGGAATCAATCTATCCGGTCGAATGGATATCACTGGCACCCAACAGATCGATCTGAAGTTTAGCGCACTGACCTCAACGCGCAGGGCGCAGATACTGGTCGACATGTCCAACGTAACTTTTATCGCGTCTATCGGGATCCGCACGCTGATCGTTAATGCAAAGGCGCAGAAGCTGCGCGGCGGCTCGATGGTGTTATATAAGCCGAACGACCAGGTCGAAGAGGTTCTCAGGGCCACTGGGATTCACTCAATTATTCCGATCGCCCATGATATTGACGCGGCGCGCGGGGCGTTTGGCGCTGCCTGACACGACTGTGCCGGCTGGGCGTCGCGGCACTTTTCAGGTCGCTCGAAAAGTCAGCGCCGAATGGCAACCGAATCGTCCTTGGAGCTTGTGATCCACGCCAGGATCGAGCATCAGCCGGACCTGGCACACTGGGTCGAGAAGCTGGCGGTGGAGTTTCTCCTGCCACAGTCTCTGAGCCACCGCATTGATCTATGTCTGACCGAGCTCGTAAGCAACGTAATCAGCTACGGCTATCCCGAAGGGAAGATTGGCACGGTCAGGATCCGCTGCTGGCGTGAACCAGAACAGATCGTCATTCGCCTCGACGATGATGCCATTCCGTTTGACCCGACCTCCTGTGCGCTGCCTGGGCTGCCGAGTTCTCTCGACGACGCGACCAGCGGCGGGCGGGGCATTCGTCTGGTTCGGCATTTCACCGACGAGCTGCACCACGTCAGGACAGCCGAGGGAAATCAACTCACGCTGGTGTTCCGCAGCCTCGATACGGGGACTCATTTGTCGGCGCCAGAGGGAACCGCAAGTGCGGAAACCCCGAAGGCAACGCGGCAACCGCTGTAATGAAGCCGTCCGGCGGCTCAATTGCAAGCACACGGTGCACGCGCCGCCATCCTTAGTGTTGTCATAATCTTTATTCGGGTAGCACTCGAATGCCCACCCCGGGGCAGCGGCCACATTCACTAACCGTGTTGTCCCGGTAGATCGTACAGGCTTTCAGGTATACCGCACGCCACGCACGGACTGCTGCGTTACCAACTAACGCGTGCCCGTCAGCACTGGGCAGTACGGGATCGTCGGTGCACATCGCACCCAGCGACCGCAAGTTGGTCGAGTTGATGCCGTTGTCTACGCCTGGTGCGTTCGGTGGAGCGGTGCTTGCGTGGCGGAATCTTCAGCGCTGGCGCCAGGCTCGCCGCAATCGCCGAACACCGCGAGCATCGGCAGCGTCGTTGGTTTCGGATTGGTGCGCACGCTGGTTAACTTTCCGTGAAATGATTTGTTCACAAATGATCTGGATCTCGTGGAGTGAGGCGCGACAGGTGAGGGGGACGTTCAATGGCCGCTGCCAGTCGCGGTTCGCGCCGACGCAGCTGGCCGGCTGGAGCTGTCGGAATTCTGCGCGCCGACTAATCAACCTGGCGTCCGGTCGCGTAGCGACAGCAGCGGGATCGTTGCCGAGATGGCGGAAATGTATTGGGAATCAGGCTCATCGGCGCAAGGCCAGATCAGTGAAGTGAACGTCTGATAGCAACTTCGCGCGCCCAAGATCGTTGCCAGGATTTAGTCAATGCACGCACAACGGTCAGGCGCCCGCGGCGCAAATCGCGCAGCAGCCCGTGTGACGACATGCCCTCGCTGCATTTACAGCGGCATAGCCGGGAATCAAAGCGTACCCGCGGCGAGCAGACCTTCGAAGTGAAGGAAAAATTGTGCCTGCCGGGGGTATTCCAGCAGCATGAGATGAAAAGTCGAGCCGAGGATCGGGCTTGATGCGGTTTCACGGATCACACGATGCACATGCGCTTCGAATGCGTTGCGCTGAAGCGCAGCTCTGATTGAAACGGGCGGAAGGCGCGCACTGCCGCCGCCAGAATTGTCGTCGCGCGCGGTCGCACACATGGATTTATTTTGGGTATCGAGCTCGACGTCACTACGTATTTAACAGTAGGACGCCGACTACGGTATTTCCCTCCCTTTCCTGCGCAGTGTTCCCTCTCGACACGCGCCGATCGGCTCCGCAAATTAATAGCGCAGTTTGTCTTAATCAAAAGATCGCGATTAGCGATTTCAGGGGATCACCGGCGCGGTGATGTCGCCGAGCCAGGGAGAACGTGGTGGGCTCTACACTCGCCAGCGCGCGCGAGCATCGCATTCGTCAAGGCGGTCTTGCAACGAGTGCACTGGGCGCACTGCTGTTTGCAGGCAATGCGCTCGCGGTCCCCAGCTTTGCACAACAGACCGGCCACCCGTGCGAACAGTGCCATACGGTGGCCTATGGGCCCGCCCTTACCGATTACGGCCGCGAATTCAAACTAAACGGTTATGTCTACGGTGAAAACTCGCCGTTGGTTCCGGTGGCGCTCATGGTGCAGGGCGGATACAGCCGCACCAAAGCCGATCAGCCAGAGGTACCGGCGCCAACTTACAAGGTCAACGATAATTTATCACTGGATCAGGTCAGTCTGTTCATCGCCAGCCGCATCACCTCTCACCTTGGAGTGTTCGCACAGGTCACCTACGACGGCATCGGCCATGTCACGACCTGGGACAACCTCGATCTGCGCTACGCGCGCCCGCTGAATATTGGCAGCACCGCGATCGTCGCCGGCGTGAGCGTGAATAACAATCCGACCGTTCAGGACCTGTGGAACTCAACGCCAGCCTGGGGATTTCCCTATATCTCCTCCGCGCTTGCCCCATCGCCAACGGCCGGTCCGTTCATCGGTGGACTTGCCCAGACCGTGCTGGGTGCCACGGCTTTCGTCTCCGTCAACAGTCGCTACTACCTGGAAGCGGGCGGGTATCGCGGATTGTCCCACAAATGGCTCGACAAGATCGGTATTGGCGCCGACAGCAGCCCCAACCTGAGCGGGGTCTCCCCCTACTGGCGCGCGGCAGTGCGATTCAACCGCGACGTGAACTTCTACTCCATTGGTCTGTTTGGCCTCGACTCGCGTGTGCAGCCCGATGCCACGATTCCAGAGAAGGATCGCTATACGGACTTTGGATTCGACGCGACCTATCAGTACGAAGGCAAGGGCGCGCACGTGGTCGCCGCAAACGCCTCGTTCATTCACGAGCGCCAGATGCTTGCCGCCAGCTTTGCCGGCGGCGGGTCTGACGGCATCAGCAATGACCTGCAGGCATTTAACGTGGATCTGACCTACGGCTACCAGCGGACCTGGATCGCCACCGTAGCGGTATTTGCAATCTCCGGCAGCCACAACGCCGCGCTCTATTCGCCGGGCGCCCTGTCAGGGAGCGCCAATGGTTCGCCCGGCAGCGGCGGCTACGTTCTGCAGGCCGAATACATCCCGTTCGGCAAGCTCAACTCATTCGGTGCGCCGTGGCTAAACGTTCGCCTCGGGCTGCAGTACACGGCTTATACCAAGTTCAACGGAGGGACATCGAATTATGACGGCTTCGGCCGCTCGGCGAGCGACAACAACACGTTGTTTGCATTTTTCTGGGTAATCATTTAGCGCCCCGGTGTTGACCTGGCGCAGGAGAGCGAGATGCGTATTGCAATGAAATTTCTCACGGTGACGATTTTACTCGTGACCTCTGCTGCCAGGGCCGGGGAATGCCAAGTCAGTATTGAGGCGAATGATCGCATGCAGTTCAATCAGCGGCAGTTGAGTGTGGGCGCGAGCTGCGAAAGTGTCGAGCTGACGCTAAAGCATACCGGCATGCAGCCCAAGAAAATAATGGGTCACAATTGGGTCCTGGCCAAGACATCGGATGTGGCTGCACTCGTGAGCGCTGGCATGAGTGCCGGATTGGCCAACAACTATCAGGCTGCCAATGATCCGCGGATCATTGCCTCAACCCCGGTGGTAGGCGGGGGCGAGTCGACGACCATCACCTTTAGCGCTGCAAAGCTGAAAGCCGGCGGCGACTACTCGTTCTTCTGTACCTATCCCGGCCATGTCGCGGTGATGAAGGGTACATTCGTGTTTGGCGGCAGGACTGACGAGCGCGTGTCGATAGCTGCTGCGCCCAAGCCGGAGGCCACTTCGCGCTGACCTGGACTATGGCGGACAACCGGCGGCATGCGGGAAGCCAGTTCCTCGGCGCCGGCCTGCATGTCCGCATTGATTACTGCAGCACGTTTTGGGGAGCCCAGATCGCGACTCTGGCCGTCAATAGATTTCCGGCACAACCATGTCTGCAGGAACGCTCTGCCGCGAGTAGTGCTCATGATGAACGCGCTCGGGCAGCACGATGGTGGGTTTCGACACTTCGCGGTATGGAAACTGCTTCAGCAGGTGGTCGATGCAGTTGAGTCTCGCCCGTTTCTTGTCGACGGCATTGACGACCCACCAGCGTGCCTCGGGCATGTGCGTGCGCTCCAGCATGACCTCCTTGGCTTTGGTGTAATCCTCCCACCGGCGACGCGATTCCAGATCCATCGGACTCAACTTCCATTGCTTCAATGGGTCATGAATACGCCCGAGGAACCGAATATGCTGCTCCTCGTCCGTGATCGAGAACCAGTACTTAAGCAAGCGCACGCCCGAGCGCACCAGCATGCGTTCAAAGTCGGGCACTGAACGGTAGAACTCCTCGTACTCCTCGGGAGTGCAGAAACCCATCACGCGCTCGACACCGGCACGGTTGTACCAACTGCGGTCGAACAACACGATTTCACCAGCCGCCGGAAGATGCGGCACGTACCTTTGAAAGTACCATTGTGTGCGTTCGCGGTCGTTCGGGGCCGGCAACGCCACCACCCGGCAAACGCGCGGATTCATGCGCTGGGTGATGCGCTTGATGACGCTGCCCTTGCCGGCCGCGTCACGCCCTTCAAACAGGATCACGACTTTCTCGTGTGTTTCAACCACCCAGTCCTGCAGCTTGACCAGCTCCGCTTGCAGTCGGAACAGTTCGCTGAAGTAGCGGCGCCGATAGCTTTTCTCGGCACTGGAATCCGCATGGGAGGACCAGTCGCCCAGGGGCTGGTGATCCTCGATCTCCATCTCCAACTCTTCGTCGTAGCTATCGGCGAGGTCGCGGCTGATGCGTCGAACAAGTTCTTCGCCGTCGAGCGATGGCATCGATGTCATGGTCAACTCTCGATTACATGGTGAGACAAGGTGGGATCCGGTGCTGGGGCAGATTGCAGGCGTTACTGCACCGGGGAGCGTTTCAAATCCCAAATCTCGTTTGCATACTCCGTGATCGTTCGGTCGCTGGAGAATGTACCGGAGCAAGCCACGTTGATGATTGCCTTCCTTGCCCAGGCCTGGGGTTCGGCGTACAACGCGGCCAGCTCCCGGTGGGAGCGAGCGTAGTCGGTCAAATCCGCGAGATGCCGAAATCGATCGCCGTCGGTCAGCAACGTGTCGCGGATCGGGCCGAAAAGACCCGGCTCGTGCCTGCTGAAGTGGTCTGTAAAGATCAGATCCAGCGCCGCGCGCGTTTCGGGTTCGTTGTTATAGTGCCAGTGAGGGTCGTACCAGCCGACGCTATCGGCCACCTGCTGGGCGGTTAGCCCGAACAGAAAGAAGTTGTCCTCGCCGGCCTCCTGGGCCATTTCGATGGTGGCTCCATCGCGGGTGCCGATGGTCAGGGCTCCGTTCATCATGAATTTCATGTTGCCGGTGCCGCTGGCTTCGAAGCCGGCGGTCGAGATTTGCTCCGAGACATCGCTTGCGGGAATGAGTCGCTCGGCCATGCTGACGTTGTATTCAGGCAGGAACAGCACGTTGAGCCGGCCGCGCACCACCGGATCGCCGTTGATCGTGCCGGCGACGTTGTTGATCAGTTTGATGATCAGCTTTGCCAGGTGGTAGGCCGGCGCCGCCTTTCCGGCGAAGAAGAAAGTGTGCGGAGTCATCTGCTGAGAGGGGTCCAGCCGCAGGCGGTTATACAGGATGATGATATGAAGCACGTTGAGAAGTTGGCGCTTGTATTCGTGAATTCGTTTGATCTGGCTGTCAAAAATCGAGTCAGGATCAACGATATGTCCCGAAGTAGTCTTGAGCCAGTTGGCAAATGCAGCCTTGGCCTCGCGTTTCGCGCGGCGAAATTGCTCGCGGAAGCCAATGTCGTCGGCCAAAGGCAGGAGCTGGCGCAGTAGCGCCAGGTCAGTGACCCAGTCGTCGCCGATCGCCGCGGTGATGAGGTGGGACAGGAACGGATTGGCCTGCTGTAACCACCGCCTCGGGGTTACGCCGTTGGTTTTGTTGTTGAAACGAGGCGCGAACATCTGGGCAAAATCGCTCAGGACGTGCGTTCTGAGCAGGTCCGAGTGGATAGCGGCCACCCCGTTGGTACTGTGCGAGCCAACCACGGCCAGATGTGCCATGCGGACCTTTCGCACCGGCCCGTCTTCGATCAGGCTCATGCGCCGTGCACGCGCTTCGTCGCCCGGATATAAGCGGCGCACATCGTCGAGCAAGCGCCGATTGATCTCGTAAACGATCTCCAGGTGCCGGGGTATCAGCACTTCGAAGAGTTCGACTGGCCAGCGCTCCAAAGCCTCTGGAAGCAGCGTGTGGTTGGTGTAGGCCAGGGTACGCAACGTGAGGTCCCAAGCCTGATCCCATGACAGCTGTGCCTGATCGAGAAGAATACGCATCAGCTCGGCAACGGCCATCGCCGGATGCGTGTCGTTCATCTGGATGGCCACGCGGTCCGGCAGTGCAGACCAGTTGGCGTTATTCCTGCGAAATCGCGTGACGATATCCTGTAGCGAACAACTCACCATGAAGTATTGCTGCAGGAACCGCAACGCTCGTCCGGCCTCGGTGGAATCGTCCGGGTAGAGCACGCGCGTCAGCGACTCCGCCGCCACGTTTTGAATGACGGCACCGGCAAAATCGCCTAAGGAAAACTCGGCAAAGTCAAATGAGTTGGGCGCTGCCGCTGCCCACAGGCGCAACGTGTTGATACATTGAGCGCCGTAACCGACCACTGGCCGATCGAAGGCGATTCCCAGCAAGTTGGAGGGACGATTTCGGGTGATACTGAGACCCGATCCCTTCAGCTCAAATTTTGCGTTCAATGGGACCACGTATCTTCTGCCGGGGCGTACCACCTCCCACGGATCGGTATTGCGCAACCAGTTATCAGGCTGTTCGCGTTGCCAGCCGTCACTTATCGTTTGTCGAAAGATGCCGTACTCGTAGCGCAGGCCGTAGCCGATGGCCGGATACTGCAAGGTGGCCAGGGAGTCGAT
Source organism: Gammaproteobacteria bacterium (assembly GCA_013289615.1). GTDB lineage: Bacteria > Pseudomonadota > Gammaproteobacteria > Steroidobacterales > Steroidobacteraceae > FEN-1191. The sequence continues at coordinate 137,712 of JABCZO010000001.1, read as the reverse complement.
GAAGCAGGCGGCGAGGCGGCCGAGGCCGCCGTTGCCCAGCCCGGCGTCCGGCTCTTCTTCGATCAGCTGCTCCAGATTCCAGCCTTCATGCTCCATGGCACGTCGCACGATCGGCTCCGCCGCCAGATTCATCATGTTGTTGCGCAGCGTCCGACCCAGCAAGAACTCCATCGACAGGTAGTAGATGCGCTTAGGATTAGTCGTCTCACGGGCGTGCTGTGTCTTGGCCCATCGATGCGCAACCAGGTCGCGAATGAATCGGCTGGTGGCCTCGAACCGTTGCCTCGGATCGGCCGAGGACGGACTGAGCAGTTGATTGCACAGAAGATAGCGGTCTGCCCATTCCTGTTCGTGACCGGCTAACCCCAGTCGCTCCAGCCGGCGTCCCAATGCTGGATCTATGGCGGCCTTGTACTCAACGCTTTGCGGCATAACTGCAACCTCGTTCGAGGCCATCGAAGAGAGAAGGGCAGATTATTCGATCGGCGATGATTGCCAACCGGTTGTAATAATAATTCATCAAATCATCACGAATGATTCACAATCCGTGGCGTTTTGGCGGGTCAACGATGGAGTTGAATGCCTAGAACTTCGCGCTGCCGGCCGGGTCCAGCTGTTGGCCAACTAGTGCCGACAGGGCCGGCAGTAGCAGTTCACCGTGATCGTACAGTGCCACCACATGACCGCCGAAGCCGTCGGAATACACGCCGTTGAGCACCAATAGACGCTTGGGTTCGTTGGCCGCCGCGAATAGTCGCTGCGCATGATGCAAGGGTATCAAAGTGTCAGTGGCGCTGTGCGCGATGAGGACCGGTATATGCACTTTGGCCATCAGATCGATGGACGCAAAGCGAATGCTCGCAATCCATTTGACTGGCAGATACGGGTATGTGTCCTGAGCCGCATCGGGAATCGAGGTAAATGCGCCAAACAGCACGAGCGCGGCAACCGGGTGTTCGCTCGCCAGCACAACTGCCGGGCCTGAGCCGAGCGAATGACCCCAAAGGATGATGTGCGCCGGCGAGACGCCACGTTCAATCAGTTCGTTGAGCGCCGCTTCGGCATCCTGGTCCATATGCCGCTCCGAAGCGACGCCCGCACTCATACCAAAACCCCGGTAGTCAAAGCTCAACACGCTGAAGCCCAGTTCGCTGAGGCTCTCGCAGTGTCTGAGCTGCTCGGATGAGAACGCCGAATCTGCATTTCCGTGGAGATGCAGTATCCAAAACGCTGAATCGTGTGCGGCCTGCGGCCGCAGAATCAACCCCGCCAGCTCGGAGCCGTCGGCCTCGCGTATGGCCAGACGTTCGGCACCCGGCGGCAGTTGGCCTGTCGTACGCGTATTACTGAGGGCAGTGCGAAAAACGAGTTCGCTCTCATGCAGCCTCAGGTATGCGAGAGCGCCGCCGAGGACGAGAAGTGCGGCGATCAGGGCCCCACTGAGAATGAGTAGCCAGCGTGGCCGTCGCCACGCCCATCTTACCGACTGACTCAAAGGCAGTTATCCTGCATCTATGGCGGCCGCTTTGCCCTCACGTTGACAGTCTACCGCGACGAGCTGGCTGGCACGATGGGGAAGGCGAGGGTGTTATTGATATAAAGAGCAAATCCTCGAGCGCTATGCCGATCCCCTCGTCCCCGTCTGTATTGCCGGCTCGGCCATCATCCGCAGTGATCACCGGTCTGTCGCGCACGGACTGGGTCTTCATTGTGGTTGTGGTATTTGCCTTCGGCGGCATCTCGATAATTCTGGGCAAGGACGCAGGTTGGGATTTTCTTAACTATCACTGGTATGACGCTTACGCGTTTCTGCATGCCCGCCTTGGATTCGATGTGGCCGTGGCCCATCACGCGACTTACTTCAACCCCCTCATTCATTTGCCGTTCTATTGGCTGGCGACCGCAGGCAGTTCCTGGCTCGCGCTGTTCTACATCGGCGCTCTGCACGGTCTAAATGTTCTGCCCCTGTATCTGCTCGCCCGTTCTGCGCTGATGCCAGCGGATAACCGGTGGCTTGCCGTCGCTCTCACGCTGGCCGGATTATTCGGCAGCACCGTGCTATCGATGATCGGCAGGACTTCCTATGACTCGGTGCTGAGCGTACCGGTCCTCGCCGGACTTGCGGTCCTGCTTATCAAGCGCGACGTCTTGTGCGTAGCTCCCGCGCCAGCGGCTGCCGCAGCCGCCGTGGCGGGTTTGCTGATCGGCGCCGCAACCGGCCTCAAGCTGGTAGAGGGCTTCTACGCCGGTGGCCTTACCGTTGTGCTGTTACTGCTCCCGGGCAGGCCTGCGGTGCGCGTGGCGCGTCTGCTCGCCGGCGGTGCCGGGGGAATCGCGGGCGTACTGCTGTGCGCCGGATTCTGGTTTTTGGCGCTCGAGCGCGCAACCGGCAATCCATTGTTCCCGTTCTACAATTCGATATTCCGGTCCCCGCTGATCGATCCCACCTACTTTGGCAGCACGAATTTTCCGCCCGAAGGCTTCTGGGCAACCTTGAGCTTCCCGTTCCGCTTTCTGCTCGACTACCGGATTGCCGACGACGCGCGCTTTCGGGACCTTCGCATTCCGCTGCTCTATGCGCTGCTGCCAATCGCCAGCGTGTGGTTCGTGGTTGCGCCGCCGCGATCGTTGCCACTGGTGGCGGCATCGGCGCGGCGCATCTTGTTCCTGTTTGCCGCGGGCAGCTATGCGGCGTGGCTTGAGTTGTTTGCAGTGTATCGTTATTTGGTTGGGCTGGAGATGCTCGCTCCGTTGCTGATCGTAGCCGTCCTCGATTGCGCGCCACTGGCACGGCGCCTGCGCCTCGCTGCGGTCGCAATCCTGCTGCTGCTGGCAGCGCTGTTTGGCTACTACGGTTTCGGCGATCACGTCGCCAGGGGGGATCCGTATGTACAGGTGACTGGTCTGTCGTTTCCCGATCCCGGGGGTACCATGCTGCTCATGACGGGCAACGAGCCGATGGCCTATCTGATCCCGTCGCTGCCAGCCGCAATTCCGGCGCTTCGGATCGATGGCTGGCTCGCCCAGCCGGCTGACGCCACCGGGCTGACGGCATTAATGCGAGCTCGCGTCGCCGCGCACCGCGGAGATCTATTCTTGCTCGCTGCGCCGTGGGAACGTACCGCTGCCGATGTTGCCACCAATGCATATGGGCTAGAAATCGTCACGGCACAATGCCGCGAGGTGCGCAGCAACTTTGGTGGGCCGTATCAGCTATGCCCGCTGCGGCGGAATGCTCGCGCTCGCGCGGAATGATTCCTGCAATTGCATGATGTAGAGCGCGACAGCGGTCGTCGATCAGCCATTGCCTCGACATTGAATAATGTATACAATATCCCATGAAGAATACAAGATACGATTTTGACAATCCCCTGTCGGGGCGACAGAGCTCGCCTGAGGTGATTGCCGAGTCCTTGCGGCAGGCGATCATCGGGGGGCAGCTGGGCCCAGGCGAATCGCTGCGGCAGGAGAACTTGGCGCAGCATTTCTGCGTCAGCCGCATCCCGGTGCGTGAAGCCTTGCGCCAGCTGGAAAGCGAGCGCTGGATCATCTTCCATCGCAATCGCGGCGCACGCGTCAGTTCGCTGAGCGCGCAGGAGGTGCGCGAGATTTACGAGATTCGTGCTTCGCTCGAAGTCACCGCGTTGCGCCTGGCGGCACCGCACCACACCCAGCAAAGTCTGAAAAAGGCCGGCGCGCTGCTGCGTGCTTCACGCAGCGAAAGCGATCGCTCGGTGTACGTACAGCGCAATCGCGAATTTCATCTCGCGCTGTACGCGCCGGCCGGGCGTACGCGCCTGGTTGCCATGATCGACTCGCTGCACAGCCAGGGAGAGCGCTATCTGCGCCTGAAACTGGAGGTGCCACCGTACAAGCGGCGCTCGGACGATGAGCACCATCAGATACTCGAGGCGCTGCGGGCCGGCGAGGTCGAACGCGCCGTTCAGATCCTTGAACCGCATCTGCTGCAAACCGGCGAAATGCTGGCGTCCTACGTCGCACTGCACCTGAGCAACTCGGCAAACAATGACCGGCAACGTGGCGGCAAGCAGAAAACCTGAGGCCGCCCGACCAATGATTGCCGATGATTTGAGCATGAAGACAGGCAATAGCGCGGGCAAGGTCGTTGCTGCTGGCCGTTCATGGACAGTCATGCGCGATGCCAAGGCCCGACGCCTCGCTGCTGTCGGGTCGCGCGCCAACGGCAAGTTGCTCGAACAGCACGCGATCGTCGACGCACTGCAGACACTGATCCGGCCCGGCGACCGGGTGGTGCTGGAGGGCGACAATCAGAAGCAGGCGGATTTCCTGTCGCGCGCCTTGGCGCAGGTCGATCCACGGAAGGTGCACGGCATCCACCTGCTGATTTCGACCATCAGCCGGCCGGAACACCTGACGCTGTTCGAGCGCGGCATCGCACGCCGACTCGATTTCTCCTTCGCCGGTCCGCAGAGCCTGCGCGTGGCACAGCTGCTGGAGGACGGCAAGCTCGAGATCGGATCGATCTGTACCTACGTCGAGCTGTACGCGCGCATGTTCATCGACCTGACGCCGAACATAGCACTGGTGTGCGCCGATCAAGCCGATGCGCACGGCAATCTCTACACCGGTCCCAATACCGAGGACACGCCGACCATCGTCGAGGCCACCGCCTTTCGCCATGGCATCGTGATCGCCCAGGTGAACGAGCTGGCGGAGGAGTTACCCCGAGTGGACATTCCCGGCTCCTGGATAGATTTTGTCGTCGTCGCCGACAGGCCCTTCGCAATGGAGCCGCTGTTCACCCGCGATCCGCGCCACATCAGCGAGCTGCAGGTGCTGATGGGGATGATGGTGATCCGCGGCATCTACGAGCGCCACGGCGTCACTACGCTTAACCACGGCATTGGTTTCGACACCGCGGCGATCGAACTGCTGCTACCGACCTATGGCGAATCGCTCGGCCTGAGAGGGAAGATCTGCCGCAACTGGGCGCTCAACCCGCACCCGACTCTGATACCGGCGATCGAGAGCGGCTGGGTGGAAAGCGTGCACTGCTTCGGCAGCGAGGTGGGCATGGAACAATACATCCGCGCGCGCCCGGACATCTTCTTCGTTGGACATGACGGTAGCTTGCGTTCCAATCGAGTGCTGTGCCAGCTTGCCGGGCAATACGGCGTGGACCTGTTCGTCGGCTCGACGCTGCAGATGGATGCTGACGCCAATTCCTCTACCGTCACGCTGGGGCGGCTCGCTGGTTTTGGCGGAGCGCCAAACATGGGCCACGATCCGGGGGGACGCCGCCATAGCAGCCCGCCCTGGCTGAGCCTGATCACGGCCGACGCACCGGTGGTGCGCGGCCGCAAGCTGGTGGTGCAACTGGCGGAAACCTTCAAGAAGGGAGGCACGCCGACCATCGTCGAATCGCTTGACGCGGTCGAGGTCGGAAGGAAGAACGGTATGCCGATCGCGCCGGTGATGATCTATGGCGATGACGTCACCCACGTCGTCACGGAAGACGGCATCGCCTACCTCTACAAGAGCGACAGCGGCGAGGAGCGCCGTGCTGCAATCGCCAGCATTGCCGGTGCTACGCCCATCGGCCTGCGTGCCGATGCCAGGCGCAGCGCAGCCCTGCGAGCACGCGGGGTAATTGCTTATCCGCAGGATCTGGGTGTATCGCGCATGGCGGCAAAGCGCTCGTTGCTGGCGGCGCGCAGCATCGAGGATCTGGTGGCCTGGTCAGAGGGCCTGTATCAGCCGCCGGCGCGATTCCGTAGCTGGTAGGGCCTGTCGATGAGCGCGATCGCTTCCTCGTTGGCCGCGCCGACTATGCTGCCGCCGATGCGCTGGCGGCCGCGCCCGCGCTTGCACGCCCTGCAACTGGCCGATCTGGCGATCGAGGTGTTGATCACCGAAGCGATGCTGACCCCCAAGCCGGCGCTGGTCGATCAGCGTGGCCCGGGCGCACATCGCGATCTCGAACTCGGGCTCCTGCTGCGTTCCGCCCGCGCTTTGCACGCTGCGTTCCTGGAAATGGCGACACTGGCTGCCGGCCGCCAGCCAGACCAGGCACTGCGCGAGCAGCTCGCCTTGATCGGCCGCGAAGGCGAGTGCGACATGCTTGCCGCCAGCGGCGGCAGCAACACGCATCGCGGCGCCATCTGGGTTATTGGCCTGCTGCTGGCGGCGCGTGTCATCCGTGGTGTGGGCGCCACGCCGCGCGAGATCGCCCGCTTGGCCGGGTGCATCGCGCGCCATGAGGACCGCTTTGCGCCACAACTGGCATCGCATGGCATGCGCGTATGCGAGCGGTACGGCGTACCGGGTGCGCGCGGTCAGGCGCGCGCCGGCTTCCCGCATGTGGTGGACATCGGCCTGCCCGCGCTATGGTCAGCACGGGCGCGCGGTGCCGATGAAACCTGCGCGCAGCTTGATGCGCTGATGGCAATCATGAGCAGTCTCGACGATACCTGCCTGCTGTATCGCGGTGGTGAATCGGCACTGCATGCCGCCCAGTGCGGTGCCGGCGCCGTGCTCGCGCTGGGCGGCAGTGCCAGCGCTGCCGGCAGGAGCGCGCTACTGCACCTGGATGCGCAGCTGCTGGCACTCCATGCTTCACCGGGCGGTAGCGCCGATCTGCTGGCGGCCTGTCTGTTTCTCGACCACGCGCAGTGGCGGTGCAGCGCGCGCGGCCTGCGATATTCGCCGAGGTGATCCGCATGGAAGAGATCAAACTCGATTATCCCGCCCGGCAGGCCGTGCTGCGCCGGGTGCATGTCGGTGTGGTTGGCTCCGGTGATCTAGAAGTGCTGCTGGAACCATCACCGGACCTGCGGGCACACGTGCTGATCACCACCAGCGTGGATGGCTACGGCGTCATCTGGAAACACGTGCTGGACCGGTTCTTCGAGCGCTTCGAGGGCGCTGCCTCGATCGAGATCAACGATTTCGGCGCTACCCCGGGTGTGGTGATGCTGCGGCTGGAGCAGGCGGCGGAGGCGCTGCGCTCATGAATGGCGCAGCGGCGCGAGACGGCCGGCGCTTTCTGGCCCGCTCGAGCTTCATTGAGATGGCGGCACGCGAGCGCGCCCGTGCCATGCTCGATGCCGATACCTTCCGTGAATTGCTCGGGCCGTTCGATCGCATCAAGTCCCCGTGGCTGCCCTTGCAGGGCATCGTGGCGCAAGCCGATGATGGCGTGGTGCTCGCGCGCGGCACGCTCGATGGCCGGCCGGCGCTGGTGGCCGCGATTGAGAGTGCCTACCAGGGCGGCAGCATCGGTGAGGTATCCGGCGCCAAGATCGCCGGCGCGCTGGAGTTGGCGCTGGGCGACTGCAAGCAGGGCCGGCCGGTATTGCCGCTGCTGTTGCTGGAGACCGGCGGTGTACGCCTGCAGGAAGCGAACCTCGGTCTCGCGGCCATCGCCGAGATCCACGCTGCCATCATCGCGCTGCGCCGCCATGTGCCGGTGGTCGGTGTAGTTGCTGGAACAGTTGGCTGCTTTGGCGGCATGTCGATGGCGGCGGCACTGTGCAGCCGGCTCATCGTGACGCGTCAAGCGCGGCTTGGCATGAACGGACCGGAAGTGATCGAGCAGGAGGCGGGCATCGCGGAACTGGACGCGTCCGACCGTGCGCTGATCTGGAGCCTGATCGGCGGGGAACAGCGCTATGCGGTGGGCCTGGCCGACGCTCTGCTGGAAGACGACGCCGCGACCATTGCCGCGGCGGTGCGCGACGCGTTTGCGCAGGGACTGCCGCAGCTGGAACGCAGCGCCCAGGTCGAACATCTGGTCAGGCGCCTGGCGTGCATCGATCCGCTGCGGCCCCCGGATGCCAACACGCTGCGCCGCCTTTGGGGCGAAGGGGCAGTGAATTGAGTACGCAACAGTGCCCCGAGCGTGGCCGGATCTGGTTTGAGGCGCTGACGGGCAGTGACGGCGTCGTCGAGTGCACTCCCCGCAGCGTTCGCGTGGCCGATGCCGCGCTGGGTGGCGAGCAGACGCGCTTCATCGCGGTCGTACCTGATACGCACAACCGCTTTCCGCGCGCTCGCCAGGGGGAGGTAGGACTCGACGAAGCCTGTGCCCTGGCGGTGCACGTGCGGCGCGCGATTAGCGCCGATCGGCATCGGGCGCGCCGTCCGATCGTTGCCATCGTGGACGTTGCCAGCCAGGCCTACGGAAGCTGCGAGGAGTTGCTCGGCATCCACCTGGCGTGCGCAGCCGCTGCAGATGCCTATGCCTCGGCGCGCCTGGCCGGCCATCCGGTGATCGCGCTGCTGGTAGGCAAGGCCATGTCGGGCGCGTTCCTGGCGCACGGCTACCAGGCCAACCGGATCCTCGCGCTCGATGGCCCGGAAGTGATGGTGCACGCGATGGGCAAACAGGCAGCCGCGCGCGTTACCCGACGCAGCGTCGCGGAACTGGAGGGTCTGGGTGAGAAGATCGCCCCGATGGCATACGATATTCACTCCTACGCGAGGCTCGGCCTGCTGCACAAGCTGATTGAAGGCGTAAATGCCGAAGCACCGGGGCAAGCTGACGTCGAGCGCGTGCGAGCGGAACTGCTGGCCGCCGTGGTCGATGTGCGCGCCAGCACGCCCGACCTGGCGAGCCGGTTGGCGTCGCCGGCGGCACGTCAAACGCGCGCCGCGTCAATTGAGGTGCGCCGGCGGCTCGCGGAGCAGTGGGATGCTGCGTAATCCGCCGCCGGCCGTGCATGCGCTGCTTCGCGTGCGCGAATTCTCTGCGCTGGTGTGGGAGGGGCCTTGCGCGGACTGGGCCCGAGCGTCCTTGCAGCGTGCACCTTGGGTCGTCGTGCGCCGCTCGGTGCAGCAACCTGGCGCGTGGCCCGTGGGTGTGCGCGGTGCGCTGCGCGTCCAGCGCTGCGCAGCCTGGCTTCCGGCTGGCGCGGCGGAGGATTGCGTTACACCGCAGTGGCTGGCTGCGCAGCGCCTCTGGCGGCGCCAGCCAGGCAGGCACGCGAACCCCGCGATCCTGGTGCTCGACGAGGTGGCGGCAGTTCTGGCTGCACATGGTCATGCCGGCCGCTGGGGCCCTGGCGGCAGCGTCGGCTTCGAACTGGCCAGCGCAGTGCCCTGCACCACGCCGGCTAGCGATCTTGACCTGGTGCTGCAGGCGGATCAGCCGATTGCCCGGGGCGACGCGGCCAGGCTGCATGCCGAGCTGTCGAAACTGCCGGTGCGCATCGACGCGCTGCTGGAAACCCCGTACGGCGCCGTGGCCTTGTCCGAATACGTCCTGGCAGGCGCTCTGGTACGGCTGCGCTGCGCAGTCGGCCCGCGCCTGGTGCACGATCCCTGGACCGCCGACAGGGCGGCGGCGAGCCTCGCCTGAGCATCGCCTATCTGTTCCCCGGCCAAGGCGCGCAGACTGCCGGTTTCCTGCACCGGCTGCCAGAGCATCCTGCCGTCGATGCCACGCTCGATGAGGCGGCGTCAGTGCTGGACCTGGACGTGGGGACGCTGGACACGACCTCCGCGTTGGCATCCACCATCGCTGTGCAACTCAGCACGCTGATCGCCGGCGTCGCTGTGACACGCGCCCTGACGCAGGAGGGCGTGTGTGCCGATGCGGCAGCAGGGCTTTCGGTGGGCGCATTCAGCGCCGCAGTCGCTTGCGGTGCCCTGGCCTTTGCGGACGCATTGCTGCTGGTGAAGCTGCGCGGCGAGTGCATGGAGAAGGCATACCCGCACGGTTATGGCATGGCCGCTATCGTCGGTCTGGACGAGCGGCAGGTGGCCGGCATCGTCGAGCAGGTTGGCGGCGCCGCAGCGCAGATCTACATCGCGAATGTCAACGCTCCGACGCAGATCATCGTGTCTGGCAGCGACCGTGCCCTGGATGCGGCGGTCGAGACTGCGCGCCAGGCTGGAGCGCGCCAGGCGGTGCGCATGGCCGTCAGCGTGCCCTCGCATTCTCCGCTGCTCGATCCGGTGGCTAAGCGCCTTGCAGCGGCGTTGCTCCCGATCGAGTTGCATCCTCCAAATCTTCCCTACGTCAGCAATCGCCGTGCGCGTGTGCTGTGCGATGCGCAAGGCGTGCGGGAGGATCTGATTAACAACGTCTCCCATACGGTACGCTGGTACGACTCGGTGACGGCGCTATATGAGCTGGGTGTGCGGTTGTTCATCGAGCCGCCGCCGGGGCAGTTGCTGAGCCGGCTGGCGCAGCAGGAGTTCCCCGAGGCGCGTGCGGTGCCGGTCGATGGCGCGCAACTGCTCTCCATCGTGTTATTGGCGGAGCGGAACAGACATCCGGCCACCTGAACCGCTGAGGCACGCTACGCCGATGCGCGCTATGGCGCTGTACCTTCCACGATAAACACCCGGCTGCGCGCTGCCTTGTGGCGCAGCGCGGCGACGGCCTGATATTCCGGGGAATCCTCGAACAAACGCGCGGCCGCGAGGTCATCGAATTCGATCACTACGATTCGGCCACTTGGCGGTTCGCCTTCCACGGCGACGGTTTGCCCGCCACGTACGATATATTTGCCACCGAACTTCGCTACCACCGGTGCCACGGCTGCCACGTATTGCTTATAGGCTTCCGGGTCGGTGACGGTGATCTCGGCGACCACATAGCCCTTGGCCGCGACCGTCGCGGCCCGAAGGACGCTGAACCCGGTTGCCGCAACTATCACGGCTGCGACGACGGCGAATGGCAATTTCTTGCAGTTCATCTGATATCTCCCCCTCGAATTTGGTGGAACGGTGAGATTCGGTGCAATCAGCGCCGCCGCAACCAGTCCGCACAAAGCGCCAGTGACCCCTCGTTGACCGCGATCATCTTCGAACGGCGCCCGCCGCCTCCGGTTCGCCCAGCATAATCCCTTGCGAGCCGGCGGCAAGTTCGGCGGCGAGACGCTCTCGATCGAGCGCGTTCTCCCAGCGCGCAATCACGATGGTTGCAACGCCATTGCCGATGATGTTCGTCAGAGCACGGCCTTCGCTCATGAAGCGGTCGATGCCCAAAATCAACGCCAGGCCGGCGACCGGCACCGACGGTACGACCATGAGGGTCGCAGCCAGGGTGATGAAGCCGGCTCCGGTGACCCCCGAGGCGCCTTTGGACGTAAGCATCGCTACCAGCAGAATTCCAAGTTGCTGCGACAGCGTCAGGTCTATGTTGAGAGCCTGTGCGACGAACAGGGCCGCCATGGTCAGGTAGATGTTCGTGCCGTCCAGGTTGAACGAGTACCCAAAGGGAATTACCAGGCCAACCACCTGTTTGGAGCATCCCAAGCGCTCCAGCTTCAGCATCAGCTGAGGCAGCGCAACCTCGGACGACGACGTGCCGAGTACCACCAGCAGTTCATCACGGATATAGCGCAGGAAGAGCAGGATGCTGAAACCTGCCATCCTCGCGACCAGACCCAACACGATCAGCACGAATAGCAGGCAGGTCAGATAGAAGCTGCCCATCAATTTGAGCAGTGGCGCCAGGCTGTGCACGCCGTATTTTCCCACCGTGAACGCCATGGCACCACCGGCACCGATCGGGGCCAGCATCATGACCATTCCGATCATCTTGAAAAACGCCTTGGATAGCGTCTCGAACACAGTCAGAAGTGGCCGCGCCGCTTCGCCCATCAACATCAGGGCAAGGCCCGTCATTATCGCCAATAGCAGAACCTGGAGCAGGTCGCCGCCATTCGTAAAGGCGTCCGTGAAGGTCTTGGGAATAATGTGCAACAGGAAATCGACGGCGGACTGTTCCTTCGCCTGCGCCGCGTACTTGGCGACGGCTCCCGCATCGAGCGTGGCGGGATCCGCGTTGAATCCGTTGCCCGGCTTCAGTCCGTTGATGACGAACAGTCCGATGACCAGAGCGAATGTAGAAACGACCTCGAAGTAGATGACCGCCTTCAGCGCGACTCGGCCGACCTGCCTGGCATGGGCACCACTGGCGATCCCCAGAACCACGGTGAAAAAGATCACCGGTGCAATCAGCATTTTAATCAGCGCAATGAACCCATCGCCGAGCGGCTTCAGGGCGATTCCAGCTGCAGGCCAGAAGTAGCCAAGCAGCACGCCCGCAACGATGCCGCTCAGTACGACAAGGTAGAAGCGGGATGCACTGGATTTTATGATTGATTCCCCGGCAAGATCGAATTGTTATATTCGGCACATCAGGTGCGGCCGAATGTCACTTGTACGATGAGGATCCGCATTGGGAAATTGCACATTCGCTTAGGCTTGCCATCGATGGCATGTGCCGAATCTGGCGAACGTGGCGCAGGTAATGATGTGACACGGTTGCGGATCCCTGCGATCGTTACTGAGCGTGTCAGGCGAGCGTAAACCGCAATTCGCCAAGATTGCCGACCGAGCAGGCGATCTGATCACCCGCCTTGAGCCACACCTGCTTTTCCTTGGGCATGCCGAGGATCACCCCCGGCGGTGTTCCGGTGAATATCAGGTCGCCCGGATCGAGGGGAAAATGCCGGCTGATGTAGGACACGAGAAAGTCGGTGTTGTACACCAGAAAGCTGGTGTTGGAGTGCTGGCGCGGCTCGCCATTGACGCGACATTCGATATTGAGGTTATTCGGATCCTCTACCAGGTCGGCGCAGACGAAGTAGGGACCGATCGGTGCAAAATCGTCGAGCGTCTTGCCGATCATCCACTGGTGGCCGTCGAGCTCGAGCTGCAGATCACGCGCCGAAAAATCGTTAGAGCTGCAATAACCGGCGACGCACTTGCGCGCGTCTTCGATGCTCACGTTATGCGCGCGCTTGCCGATGACGACCAGCAGCTCCACCTCGTAATCGAACTTGGTCGCCACATCGCTCGTCGGCAGGTGGATCGTGGTGCCATGACTGGTGAGCGCGTTGTTGTATTTGTTGAACAGGATCGGCACCGCCGGTACCTTCTCACCGGCTTCCTTGGCGTGCTCGCGATAGTTCAGCCCGATGCATACGATCTTGCCGGGGTCGGCGAACAGGCGTCCGTGCGTGATCGTCGACTCATCCACGTACAGACTGTCGGCGTGGCGCGACTTGCGCGCCGCGGCGACGAGCTGCGCCACTTCGGCGGCGCCGCCATCCTGTAGCAGAGCGTCGAGCGTCAAGGGCACCGGCAGCCGCAGCGCAAGCGATGCGCGCCGCACGTCGAGGATGCCGTGATCGGTCTTGACGCCGAGGGTATCCCCGTTCGATGAGCGTATGGACAGGAGCGTCATACCACGCGGCATTTCATTGGAAGCGGGCGAGCGCTTGAGTCGGCGTGCCAGGCCGACCTCGGTGTCGGAGGCAGCCGCGCTGGCGGCGGCAGCAGCGACGCCCGCGAGCGATGCTCCTGCGGCGGCGCCCGCCAGGAACTTACGACGGCTGTTGTTCATGTCTCATCTCCGCGATCTCACTTCTTGTGCTCATCCAGATGACAGCCTTGTTCGACCAGCGTCGGATCGGGTATGTCGAACCGCATGGCAACCGGCGATCCGCGGTCATCATCGGCTGTGATTGCTACGCTGTGAGCACGCAGCTGTTGCTTCAGGACATCGGTGGGAATGGCCACAGAAGTCTTGTCCGTTCCGGGCGTCCAGTTATCCTCCATATCCTTGCCGCCGTCCGTGTGATAACGGACTGCAACCTTTGGAAAGTAGGAGGTACCACGAATCTCTTCCGGCTCGACGTAGACGATCTTCAGCGTCGTTCCGACGAGAAGATTTCCGGCCAGCAGCCTGCCCTTGGCGCGGTGAGAGCCGTTGGCGGGAATGCAATCCAGCGCCAGGGTGGGGCGATTGGCGACCGGATCGTGCGGCGGCGTCACGAACGTTCCCACCAGGGTGAATTGCGTGTAGGTAAATGTGCGGCCGGTATCGGTCTTCTGCGATTGCTGCCATTCATGTGCCGATGGGGCTGGCTGCGGCGCCGACTGCGTGAACCCAACAGAGGCCGACGCCAGCGACACGAGCAGTAGCAGTGGGATTGTTTTCATCGTTTCGTCCCCTGGTTAGCGCTCCGCAGCACGGTTGCATGGTAGCCGAGACCCCAGGGAGCAGCAACCCGATTCAGACGGGAAATCATGAGGTATTTCATCGTGCGATCATCAACTCTGCTTTGAGTGTCAGGCGCCAGGCTGTAGGATTCGCGGCGGCTCATTTGTGGAGGGAAGCGATGCGTAATTGGATGCTGTCTTCTATTGTCGCGCTTGCGCTGCCGTGTCTGGCATTCGCGCTGCAACCCGCACCGGCGGACAATACGCCTGCCAGCACGCCGTCCAACAAGACCGTGGCGCCGTCCAATCTGGCCAAGCTGCTCGAGGCGAACGTGCGCGCCGCCTGGGAAATGTTCAAGAAGAAAGACAAGGAAGGTTACGCAAAATTCCTGACCGACGATTTCCAGGCGGTGGAATCCGACGGCGAGGGCGAGCGCTCCAGGCGTCACGTTCTCGGCGAAGTCGAGCACTGCATGTACACCGATTACCTGCTTCAGTTCTTTCAGGTGCAGCCGCTCGGGCCGGACCATGCGTTCGTTACCTACGAGAGCAGCATGCAATTTCCAAAAAACTCAGCGCTTCGTTTCCGCAGGGTGTTCGTCGGTGAGCTTTGGACCAGGCAGAACGGACAATGGCAGATGATGCGCTATCAGGAGACGCTGGTCCGGTAAGCCCGCGGCCTTGGGGAATGGGAGCCCCACGTCCGTGCACGTGGGGCTCCCCAATTCAAAAGCACTTCCCGCCGGCTAACTACAGCGCTGCATACACGCCCACGCAACCATCGGCGTTGACGGTTTCACAGTTTTGGCCACCCGAGGGCAGCGGCACGAAGATGTGATTGTTGATCGGATCGGCCGCGACGCTGTGGGCGTTGCCGTTGGTCGGGACGTTTTGCAGCCACATTCGGGTTCCGGCATCGATTACGCCCAGCACCGGGCCGGTGGGCATGTCCCTGGCCCCCAGGTAGTAGGTGTTGTCGCCGGGGTTGTACCAGGTCTCATCTACGAATCCGACATTGTTGATGGTCGTGATGACGGCGCCGGTGGTGCCATTGATGATGACGGTGGAGGGTGCGAAAGCCCGCCCGTCATGATCCGCACATCCCACGAGCACATCCGTGCCCGGGCCGACATTCACGCCGGTAGGCATGCAATTGTAGATCGGGAAACTGTTGATGATTGCTGGCACGTATTTGGTGACACCGGCGACCTTGATCGGGTGCAGCGGATCGATGACGTCGACGCTGCCGACGGTGATGTCACCGGTCGCATTGCCGTTGGTCAGCAGGAAGGTGTGGGTGGGAGGGTAGAAGACCATCCCGCCCAACCCGGCTGGCGCGATCGCACCGACGCAGCCAGCCGGCGAGCCGGGGCCGGCCGCGCAGAAGACTCCGCCGGCCGCGCCAGTGGTGGTTGCCGTGAGCTGCGGGCCGTGATGGCACGGGACATCCGGGTTGACACCCGCCCCATGGCCGGAGGCGCCGGTTGGCACGGCTGGCCCCGGCACGCCAGGTGTGCCGATGAACTGAAGCGAAGGATCGGGGCAGGGGAATGCCGGGCTTGCGACGGGTCCATTGGCGCCGCCGTCATCAATGAGGACGGTGGTGTCATTTTGCGCTGCAGCGTCGTAGTAGATCTGTCCCAGAATGCAGGAGGCGTAGTTCGCGGGAAACGTTGACACCGGGCCGCCGGGACTGAAGGGCGCCTGAGTGCCGGCGTCAGCGGCCACGTATGTCGCGGATGCATAGGGCAGACAGTGCCCAAGCATGTTGTTGGCCGACCGCGTGACGATCCCGGTGGCATCGATGATGCTGACAAAGGGTAATCCCGGGTCGCCATTGATGATCGCCACCAGAAAATGGGAGGCACCGTCCTGCGGGAATGCCACGACGCCACCGGTGGTAGCCAGTTCATCGGCGCGCAAATCGCCGCAGGTGGGGTCAGCGAAGGCTCTGCCGTCCGCAGACGCCATGCACGCGGAGATGCCATTAGGTCCGTCGTAGTCGGGGGACGTGCCCGTCGGTATGACAGCGGTCAGAAGAGGTGCCTTGGTGTAGTTGCTGCTGATCATCGGTGCCAGGTCGAAAACGAACAGTGCCGAGCTGCCATTGCCGACGAACATGAAATTTCCATCGTTCGAGACCTCGAGGCCGTTCGGGCCCGTCAGCGGGTTCAGGTTGTTGGCACGCGAGGCACAGCATTGGCCGCCCAGGAATCCGCCGAAATGGCCGTTGGGACCGAAGAAACCCGGAAGACGGAAGGTATTGGTCTTGCATCCAAAGCGGGTGTAGTTGCCCTGCGCGGTGGTGATCGGTGGAATGGTCTCGCCGGCCGTGGTCCCTTTCGAGGTATCCACCCAGCACACGCTGGCGTTGTTCCCCCCCTCGGCAACGGAATTGTCGCCGCCGACGGCCCACAGCGCGACGTCGGACACCGTGCTGAACACGGGGACGTCGAGGCCGATGCGATCCGTCACGAAGAAGGAGCGGTTGGTCGGATCCACCCAGCTGATGTCGAAAATATTGAACGGGCCGCCGGGCTCACCGTTGGGATTGTGCTCCGGCACCAGCATGACATCGATCAATCCGATCGGCCCGTTCTTCTGCGTGCCGCAGACCGGACAGCCAGAGGGACTACTTCCGCAACTGTTCAGGAGGAATAACACTCCGAACAGGGCGACTAGGTTTCGAAGCGGAACCATTCTAGTTTTCATCCAATCTCCTCCAACGATATCTGGCGCGTGCCAAATAGCCTTATTCCACAGCAATTGTTCCAGGGGTCCGCAGCACCATCGGATTCACCCGTGCCGGCTCTCATAGCAACTGGCGACGCGCTCATGCGATGTGCTCTAGGTCCCCGATCAAAACCGAAACTGCAGGGTTTCGAGAAACACATAATAGTTGTGGGGCAGAATGCCCTGAACGCTGGGCTCCTTGAGCCGATCCAGGTTCACTTCCGATTTGACCAGAACCCAGTAATTCAGGTACCAGTTCACTCCGAAATTGAACTGATCGGTGTGGTCGAAGAATCCCGGTGAGATGACCGGCGTGATCGGGCAGGCGGGGATGGTGGCGGCATTACAGGTCAGACCTGGTGCATCCCCCTGCAGCCTGGCATAGCGGAACTTGAGCGCCCAGGCGCCCCAGCCTGGGGCCCCCGACTCTCCGGGAGAAGCCGGGCCTATCACCGGGTGCCGAACCCGCGGCACCGCGTTCAGCGGATCATTTTCCCCGGTGAGGAAATAGATCGCCGACACGTAAAAGCCCTCGCCCGTCACCGAAGGCAGGCTGTTGAAGCCAATGCCGCCGGTGGTCAACGAGCCGACATTGCTTCGATCCTGCTGCAGATGCGCATATTCGGCGCGAATCCCCAACGGCCCGCTCAGCCACGACAGGAAGGCGTTATATCGATCGACGTTGCCATTGATCCGGAACTGCGGAAAGAACGTAAAGGTGCCATCGTTGACGGCGCCGCTGTAGCTCAGTTCGTTCGACAGGCCCCGGGATCGGCTGTGCTCGTAGGAACCACCGACACCCAGCGTCTTCAGCCAGCTGATGTTCGTCGTCTTGAACGGGGAAACGCGTAACCGGCCGACCACCTCGGGTTCATTCGTGGTTCCGCTGGCTATGAGCCCCTGCCCATTGAACACCCCGGCCCAGTATTCCACGGTGCCTTGCGCCAGTTCACCGTGAGCCTCGATCCCAGGAGCGCGGAAGGCTCCGCCGGCGTCCGGATAGAGGTTGGAGACGATGGAGCGGTTATAGAATTCCACGTTTGTGTCCGCGGTTCCGACTTCCATCGAGAACGGCACCTTGAACACGCCGCCGAGGATGCTGAAGGCCTTCCAGGGCTTGAAATCGATATACGCATCGCGCACGGTGGGGGACGCGATCGTCTCGATTATGAGGGCATAGTCGAGCTGCTTGCCGTAGTTGCCCTGAAATCCGAAGCGCGCACGCGTGATGGAGAACGAATCCGGAGGTGCGCCATAGGTATTGTTGTAGATGTTGTATTGTCCATCCATGTAGCCGACCGGCATGAGCGTGAAGTTGCCGTCGGTACTTCTCAGGAAAAAGTGCTCGCCGTTCCAACCGGCTGTGGGGGCTTCGCTCGACTTTTTCTGCAGAGCGTCCACCTGCTTTTGGAGGGCGGCGACATCGGCGCTGCCGGCCTTGCTCTTGAGGGCATCGATTTGTTTCTGAAGGGCGTCGAGGTCCGCGCGGCTGACGGGCGTCGATGCGCTGTCGGCATCCGTACCCGCGGTACTCGCCACCACATCGCTGGCTGGCAGCAGGTGAGCCTCACCGGCCTCCTTCCGGCTGCTGGCCTGAGCGAGGTACCGGATCTGCGCCTGCAGTTCCGTCACCTCACGGCGCAGTTGCTGGACCTCGTTCTCGGCGGCCCCCTTAGCGGTCGAATCTGACGGTGTCGACTCGTCAGCGGGCCTGGCGCTTTGAGCTAAGGCCAGCGGAGCAGCCGCGATGCAAGAAAATGCCAGGAGCACACACCACAATTTTGGCGAGCACATGTTTTTCCCTTCAATTTTACTCAGAGATTTTCCCCGACGAGTTGCGGCGTGCACCGTACAGTTCCCAGCGGAACGCCACGTCGACGAACCTGATCGCCACGATGCCAATACACCTCATCGTCGCGGTCACTGCACCGGCACTCTCAGGTGGGGGTTAATTTGAATTGCATGGATTCTCTACTTTGTGAAGTGTTGTTATAAAGCAGCAATCGCTAGCCCCCCGTCCGTCAATGCCGGCAGCCCAGACACAGCATCCGGGCGCCGTTTTGGCCCGCCAAAGCGGGTTCAGTGCCCCGAGACTCGTACCTGGCTATCAACCGACATCCCCCATTCCGATCAGCAGCTGTTACTTTTTGTAGCTGCGGCCCAACGACTGCGGCCTAACTCACGCGATCTTTACGATCAAGACCGACACTGACAATTGCACATTCGCTTAGGCGCCGTAGCCGCTTAGGCAGAACGGCGGCTAGCTTAAACCGGCAGGTCTGGAGGTGTCCACAGGCGCGTTGTCGCGGCCTTTCGGGTGTGGGATTCCTGCCACGGACAGGATCTGGGTAAATGCGCGAGCGTTCCTGCAGCGGTGCGTGCGAGGGAGTTGTCGACAATCGTTCGAGTGCGATGAGTCAGAACCGGCCTTAACTGCGGCAGGCGTCACGCGCCGGAGGTACTGCCCGCCGTGCCTTGCAAAGGTCGACAGGCACTGGGCCCGCAACCGCGCCTGTCCTGTCCAAAATTCAAGCGCGCCTTCCTCTTGTTTTTCAATCGCTTATCAGCTCCTCGCTTTGCACCGGATGACCGGGCGAGCGGCTCGGCGCAGGCGTACTTGAAGTACACTTGCGTCAGACTCAGTCTGACCTGAGCGAACACGCTGGTCTCGTCACTGGAACGTGCCAATGAGCCCCCTTTACATTCCGAAGGTTCCCCGCCGCGTCGGAATTTTCTCGCAGCTACTGCTCGCGTTCCTGGTCGTCGCGCTGCTTCCCCTGACCATCTTCTGGCAATTCGAACGATCCCGCAGCATTGAGGATGGCGAAGCGGACGCACGCGCACGCCTGCAGTTGTTCTCGGACCGCGTCGTGCAGCAGGTGAACGACTGGACGCAGCAGAATCTGTCGGTGTTGAAACTCGCGGCGAGCCTGCCAGAGGCTATATCGATGGATCCGCTGGCGCATAAGCGGCTCGTGCTGTCGGTGGCGCAGCAGCTACCGTGGGCCTATCTGATCCATACGGCCGACCTGACCGGAATGAATGTCGCGCGAAGCGATGATCAACCGCTGGCCTCGTATCGAGTCCGGACTTATTACGCCGACGTACTGCGGGGCGCTCCGTATTCCGCCGAGGTTCAGGTCGGGCTTACCTCTCAGCGACCCGCGTTCCTGATGGCGCTGCCGATCTCCGACACGAATGGACAACTACGCGGCATGCTGATCGAGGCGGCGACGCTGGATGCAGTGAGCAAGGCCGTCACCTCCGCCAATCTGGGCCGCACCGGCTTTGCATTCCTGATGACACCGGAGGGGCGGCTGATCGCCAACGCGCGTGAGCCGTGGAATCAAAGCCTCAAGGACTACAGCAGGCATCCGGCTTTTCTGGCGGCGAGGGCCGGCAACGACGGATTCCAACACTACGCGCTCGATGGCGTTGATCGCATAGCAATGATCCGCCACACCGATCTCGGCTGGATTGCCGTTGCCCAGCAGAACACCGAGGAGAGCCTCGCAGGGGTCAACGAGGCCACTCGTAGCGCTTTGTTCCTGCTGGTTGTCACCGCAGCGCTGGTCACGTTGCTGTCGTTGATGATCGCCCGCGGATTTGCCAAGCCGATCGAACGAGTGACCGCGGTAGCCAATCAAATCAGTCAGGGCAATCTCGACTTCACGATATCGACCAAGCGTCGCGACCAGATCGGCGACCTGGTTCGCGCCATGCAGGGAGTACGGCAAACACTGCAACGATTCGTCGACGCCGAGCGGCAGATCGCCGCGGAGCACGAGCTTGGCAATATTGACTTCAAGATTGACGGTGCTTCATTCAGCGGCGTCTACAAGGAGATGGCCGACGCGGTCAACGATTTGGTTGCCGAGCAGGTCGCCCTGGCCATGATGATGCGTGACGTCATTGAGCGCTATGCGATCGGTGACTTCTCGATGAATCTGCCGCCGCTACCGGGAAAAAAGGGCATGCTGACGGAGGCCATCGATAAGGCCCGGCAGAACCTGATTGCGATTCAGGAGCAGATTGTGCGTCTGGTCGAGGCTGCGGCGCGCGGAGATTTTTCGGAACGCGGCGACGAAACCTCATTTCAGAATGCTTTTCGCGACATGGTGCGGCATCTTAACCATCTGATGGAAACCGCCGACGGTGGTCTTGGCGAAGCCGCATCGGTGCTCGCGTCAGTTGCACGGGGCGATCTCACCGTACGGATGACGGGCGGCTACGAGGGTACCTTTGCCAATCTCAAACGCGACATCAACACCACGGTCGAAGCGCTGGCGAGACTCATTCACCAGATCGAGCTGAACCGCGGCCTGTGGCGCGCGACCCTTGAACATCTTCCGCAGGGTGTAAGCGTCGTGGATGCGGACCTGCGCCTGGTTGCATGGAATCGGCGCTACATGGAGATTTTCAACTTTCCCTCAAGCCTGGTTCAAGTCGGGGTACCGATAGAGGCATTGATTCGCTATAACGCCGGGCGCGGGCTGTATGGCCGCCGCGATGTGGAATCCCAGATCCAAAAGCGCATCCATCACCTGCGGACCGGTAACACGCACGTGCACGAACGCGAGTTGCCCGGCAACGCAGTGCTTGAAATCCGTGGAAATCCTGTGCCGGGAGTCGGCTATGCGACGTCGTATACTGATGTGAGCGCGTACAAACGCGTGGAGCAGAAATTACTGGCGCTGGCTGAATCGCTCGAGCGGCGTGTATCGGAACGCACGGAAGATCTGCAGCGGGCGATGGCAGAGGCAAATCGCGCGAACCGCTCGAAGAGCAAATTTCTGGCGGCCGCGGTGCACGATCTGTCGCAGCCGATCAATGCCGCCCGCCTTTACATCTCCGCGATCAAGGAAGACCTTCGAAACCACCCTGCCGCCGATCTTGCCGAGCACGCCGAACGTTCGCTCGCGTCGGTCGAGGACCTGTTTACCAGCCTGATGGACATTTCGCGTCTGGAGTCGGGCAAGCTCAAGCTCAAGCTCGAAGACACGAGGCTCGGGCCGGTGCTGGAGTCGTTGGCTCGCGAGTTCAGGATGCTTGCGCACTCGCACGGGCTCGAGCTTCACTGCATGATGACTACGGCGGTAGTGCACACAGACGTAGCGCTGTTGCGGCGCGTATTGCAGAACTTCCTTTCCAATGCGGTCCGCTATACAACTTCAGGAAAAATTCTGCTGGGGGTGCGGCGTATCCGCGCCGCCTGTCGGATCGAAGTCTGGGATACGGGGTGCGGCATCGCCGCCGACAAGACCGAGGAGATCTTTGGGGAATTTCGCCGCCTCGATTCCCAACAAACCGGCATCGAGCGCGGTGCCGGTCTCGGGCTGGCCATCGTGCGCACCATTGCCAAGTTGCTGAACCACGATGTCAGAGTGCGTTCCTGGGCAGGTCTCGGCAGCGTGTTTTCGATCGAAGTTCCGGTCGGCGACGTTTCAATGCTTCACGAAGCAATTGAGCTTGCCCCGGTGGCGGAGGGGGGCCTGGATGGACGCAGGGTCTGGTGCATAGACGATGACCGCGATGTACGTGAAGCGACGCGAACGGTGCTTGAACGTTGGGGATGTCAGGTTACCCTTTGCGGCAGTGGCCAGGAGTGCCTGCGCACTGCGCGTTGCACGGACGCGCCCGATCTACTGATACTCGACTACCGCCTCGAGGATTGCGTGGGGCCAGATCTTCTGGCCGAACTCGAATCGATCTGGAGCCGCACCGTGCCGGTGGTGGTCGTTTCCGGGGAGCACGCCACGCAGCTGGAGGAGGCGCTCTACAACGCACCATGGCCGGTATTGGCAAAACCGATCCGGCCGGCGGAACTGCGCACCGAAATGTTGGCAATATTAGCGGCGGTCACTACCGAGGCGTGATCACAAAGTATCCGCGCTGTCTCTTTCCAGATCCAGTTCGGTCACCAGAATCACCGCCTGGGTGCGCGTGCTCACGCCAAGCTTGCGCAGAATCGCGGTAACGTGCGCCCTCACAGTACCCTCCGAGACTTCAAGAAGGTCGGCGATCTGCTTGTTGAGCATGCCTTCGGCGAGGCACTTGAGGACCCGGAATTGCTGCGCCGTCAGCGTCGTGAGTTTGTCTTGCAGTAGCGGCACGGGACCTGGCGGGGCATCGTCCTGCGCCGGAAACCACAGTTCGCCGCGGATCACGCAGGACAGGGCTTGCGCAATGGTGTCGATCGGTGCCGATTTCGGTATGAATGCAGAAGCGCCAAGCTGGCGGGCGCGAACGATGGTTTCGGCATAAGCGCCACCGGAAATGATCGCTACCGAAACGTTTGGATATTCCCCCCGCAGGAACACAAGCGACGACAGGCCATGCGCGCCGGGCATCCTGAGGTCGAGTAGAACCAATCTCACGTCACCGTTCCCGGCCAGCGCTTTCTCAAGTTCGCCGTGGCTCGCCACCTCCATCAGCAGCGCCTCGGGCATGAGTCGCCTCAGCGTAAGCACCAGTGCCGCCCTGAACATCGGATGGTCTTCGGCGACGATGATTGACGGTGAGTTCACTGAGAGCCCGAAATTGACTGTCGGAGTTGCCGGTAATTGTTGGGCGCCATCGTACCTCTATTCTGCAGCGGTGCGCCCAGCAGGTGGCAGGGGACTTGCCCTGTTTCTTAACGGTCCGGGGCGATCTGGACGGCGCGATGCCTGATGTCAGGTGCGTTCACGGTTTTACCACCACGTAGTCTTCGAGGGCGAAGGCCGGTGCCGAAATGGCGAAGAAAATCAGCGCGCCGTTCACATCCGCCTCGATCGAATGTCGCTGCCCTGCGGGAATGAAAACGACCGAGCTCGGCCCGACGGGCATTACTTTTTCATCCAAATGGACCTGGCCGGTTCCATTTGCAACAAGAAAGACTTCCTGTGACTGGTGATTGAAGCTCGTGGCCGATGTGCGGCCGGCCGCCAGTGTAAACTTCGCAACGCTGAGCTTGGAGGACAGGGCATCGTGTGCGACTCGTCCAACCAGCTCCTGCAACCCCAATCCCGGCGACATTGCAACTATCGGCACCTGATCGGCGCGAAACGCGATGGCCTTCGGCGGTGCCACTGCGGGTTGCTGCGGGCGATGCGCGCTACTGGTTGCGAATTCGGCGCGCGTCAAGCGGCCGATGTCGTTGGCGAAAGCCGGATATTCGCGCTGCAGTTCGTCGCGATAGCCGATCTCGAAGTCCGCATAGTCGAACCCGGGCGACAATTGCGTGCCAGCGAGAGAATACGCGCCATCCGACGATGTGCGCGGTGCCGATCCCTGCCACACCCCATGCGGAACGGTGAATTGCTGAAAGTCGCCGGCCAGAAAGTCCGGGCCGATGGTTACCTTGCGTCCATGTCCATCGGGATAAAGCAGCAGCATCTCAAGTGGGGAGCCGCCGTAGAAATGCCAGACTTCGTCGGTCTGCAATCGATGCATTGCCGAGAAATCGGAGCGCGTCGCGAGCAGCACGATCGCGTTGCCTGTCACATGGGCACGTCCTGCGTAACGCGACGGCAGTGCCGCGCCGTCGATCTGATCTTCACTGCTATAGGTAAGGCTGAACCAGGGCCCTTCTTGCGGTATGCGCTGCATGTGGTAATGATCGATCAGCTGTCCGGCCATACCTTCCGGCCG
This sequence comes from Gammaproteobacteria bacterium, assembly GCA_013289615.1. Lineage (GTDB taxonomy): Bacteria > Pseudomonadota > Gammaproteobacteria > Steroidobacterales > Steroidobacteraceae > FEN-1191. Next base: position 113,403 of record JABCZO010000001.1, on the reverse strand, counting down.
CGGTGAATCGGCATGTGCCGGCGACAGCGCCGCGATGCAGGCGGCAATGACTGCAACGGCCTGACAGGTCGATGTGCGCCCGGTGTTCGGTGAAAGCGTATTACTGGGGAGGTGCATGGTGTGCCGCCGTGGTCAAAAAACTCCGTGTGACACTGATTCTACCCGCCAGCGCCGCTAGCACGTCATTCCGGAGGGACTCAGAGGTAGCTAAGCAGCGTTGATGTGCTTTTCTGTCTGACCGCCGAAAACCATTTGCACGGCGGATACAGCGCCAGGACTACGCCGAGCCAGGCAAGGTAGACCACGACAAGGTTATAGCCGTAGTCCAAACGGATTTGCGTCGCGCAGCTCGACCCGTTCCAACAGACCCAGGAGAGAAATGCCGGGCCCCAGTGTCATCAATAGATAGAGCAGCGATGGCGGGTAGTTCTGGTCACGATGCTTGCGACGGGGCGTACCGGGACGGGGGTATGGCACCGTACCTCGGAATAGGGCCCATCGCGTCGCTCAGCGGCGAACGGCGTGCGGGCGTTTGCGTTCCCGGGCGGCGCTTCGTGCCTCGGACACGGGCGCGTGGACGAGCGCGATGCTGAGCCACACCGCGACGCTGAAATACAGCGACATCCAAACCACCTCGCTCTTCCAGTCCTCCCAACGGTAGGAGACCACCCGGCGTACGGCAACATCGCGCGCGCCTTGAGCGATGCTCATGTAGTGGCGTCCGCTGGTTCCGTCGGCGACCCAGCGCGACCAGTACATCGGGACATCCACGAGGAACATGAAGGCGACGTAGGCTGCGCCTGCGACGCAGCAGGCGAGAAGTACGGGACGGACGGCCGCAGTGCAACGTGGCCAGATCACCACCATGCTGGTCACCAGCAGCGCCGCCGACAGACCCCAGATCGACTCTTCGGCGACATGACCGAGGTTGGAGGTCGTCAGCACCGAATACCACGAGCAAGCCTCGGCAATCGCGATGAGCGGCACCACCGCCAGCGAGGCGACTTTCCCGAGCATGCTGTCGGTCGCACGCGACGTCTGGCGCAGCATCACGGCCCACTGAGCGACGAAGCACAGCTCTGCGCAGGTCGCCACCGAGCGGCCCACGACGACGCTGGACAGCCAGGAGTTGAACAGGCAGATGCGAGGACCGTCGAATACCGGCAACACGGAACGGAAGGCGCAACCAAACACATAGACTGCGGACAACTGAAGCTGCAGGCGCCGGGCGGAGTATGCTTCGGGTGCGATGACCGTCCGCCGGCGGTTGTGGGCCACTGCCGACATGCACCAAGCAAGGATGTTGAGCGCGGCGAGCGCACAGAGCAAAGACCACCAGGAAACGACGCCGTCTGACATCATCCTGTCATATTGACATGGTATAGGCCGTCCGCCAAATCAGTCGGCTGCTCCTTCGACGGCAATCACGGTCTGCGGTTGTAGGCCTCGTACCTTAGGCGGTTAGCCGGGCAAGATGTCACGATGCCTCCGGTGCGAGCAATTCGTCGATGGCAGCGGCAAACAGCCGATCGTGCAGCGCCACGTCGGCGGTCGTGGATGCGGGCGAGATGAGCACCATGTTGTGAAACGGTGTGATAAGGACGCCGCGGTTGAGCAGGTACAGGTGCAGATAGGAATCAAGCTCCCGGTCGACGCCGGCATGCGCGGCGGTGGCATTCATGGCCGGCCGAGGCTGGAAACTGTACTCCACTCGACAACCGAGCTGCGTGACGTGCCAGGGCAGGCGCCGCGAGCCGATCAGCCGCTCTATCGAACAACACAGGTCGTTCGCCAGCGAAATCATCCGATCGAATGCTTCGGCCGTCAGTACCTGCGCGAGTGTCGCGCGCATCGCCGCCGCCGACAGGGCATTGCCGGCCAGCGTTCCGCCGACGCCGCCGGTATCTTGGTAGTCGGCGTCGCGTTGCAGGCCGATTCTGTCCACAACCTCGCTGCTCATACCGATAGCGCCGGAAGGGATGCCGCCGCCAATGCACTTGCCGATCGTGAGCATGTCCGGCTCCAGATTCCAGAGTCGGGTGCAACCCCCCGGGCCAGCCGAGAATGTGTGGGTCTCATCGATGACCAGCAGTGTTCCGTACCGACGGGTCAGGGACCTGAGGGTCGAGTGATAGCCGGCGACTGGCAACACAATGCCCATGTTCGTCATCGCGGGCTCGGCCAGCACGCACGCGACACTCTGGTCGGCGAGCGCCTGCTCGAGCTGCTCGACATCGTTGAATTCGATGGCACGGGTGGTCTGTGACGGATCAACTGCCGGCCCGACATTGCCGGCGCGGCAATGGGTCACCCCGCTCGGATCGCGAACGGCAAATGCCTCATCTACCGTGCCGTGATAGCAGTAGCTGAACACCAGGATTAACTTTCGCCCGGTGATCTGCCGGGCCACGCGTAGCGCACAACGGTTCGCGTCGGTCGCTGAAAGGGTGAACTGCCAGTGATCCATGCCAAACCTGCGCGCCAGTTCCTCGGCCGCCCAGATGCCATCCTCGGTCGGCAACATCATCGTGATGCCGCGCGCCGCCTGCGCCTGTACGGCGCGCACGACGGCCGGCGGGCCGTGGCCGCCCATGGCACCGGAGTCGCCAAGGCACAGATCCACATACACATGGTCGTCGACATCGACGATGCGTGAGCCTATGGCGCGCTTGACATACAACGGGAAGCCGCCGGGCCAGCGCGCCATCCACGGCATCGGCACGCCACCCACCATCGACGCCAGGGCGCGCTCATGTAACGCGCGTGACTTGGGGTGGCGCGACGCGAACTGCTGTAACTCGCGGGTCTTGAGCCGGCGCAGCCGCTCCCGGTGCAGCGCCCGAAAGTCGGGCCCGCCGGGCGCGGCCGGACTGGGCTCGAGCGGCTCAGCTGGCAACAACCACACCGGGCTGACCGTTCGCGCCAACCATGGCGCCTGGGAGAGCATGGGAGAACGATTTGAGTGTCAACTCCGCTCCAGCGGGGTCACGGCACAGGCGGCGCGCTGCGCCGGCGACGAGCATGGCCTGCGGATGATTGGCGCTGACCTTGAGGATTTCCGCGGCCTGCTCGAACGCGAGCGCCGGCTGGGATTCCAGCAGGCGCAGCGCATGCTGACGCGCCGCCTCCAATGTGCCGACTGGTTTCGAGTTGCTTTTCACCCGGAAGTCCCGTGCGCTTACAAGCCGGTTGACCGGCGCCCGGCTGACAGGCACATGCGCTGCTCCTCGGAACGCACAGGGCCTGCAGGCGTCCGAGTACTACGACACCATCAGATGAGTGCCGGTGACAAAGTCTTCTCTGTCACGTCTGTCTCGTTCACATTGGCCTGTTCCTGCGCGCTGGCCAGTTCGGCTTGAACGTTGGTGTCGCCCGTGGGCGGCACCTCGACCGGGTGCGGGGGCTGGGCCATTGCCACTGGCGGCGCCGCTGGCAGATCCCCCTGACCCTGCTGCTCATGCAAGGCCTGAAGGCCGGCGTCAAGTTTGGCGCGGAAGCTGTTGTGCATTTCCTGCAGATCGTCCAGCGACACGCTGACCTGCGCGCCAGCCGGACAGTCCGCCTGCCGGCTGCTGCTTACCTTCAGATCCGCCGCGGTCGCGTCCCTGGCAGGCGCCGCACTCAGCTGCAATACATCACCGGGGGAAACGGCACAGAGCCGCCCGTCGTCTGTGGTCACATTGAGAGGCGTGCTGACCACGAACAGATGGTTACGCACCAGCACCTGCGGCAGGCCGTTCGTCGCCGCGGCCCGATCCGTGTCCGCGGAGCCGGCCATTTCGTAGGTCAACTGCTGCTGCACCTGGTTACCGAGGGCCTGCTTGATCTGAGGCGTTATCGGAGCGGTCACCGGTGCCTCGATCGAATCAGAGGCGTTCGCATCGCTGCTGGCGTCGGCTGCATGGCTAGGCGCCTGGGCCGCCTGGGACTCCATGTGATAGGCGTCCGCCAGCGTCTGCCCCAGGATAAAGTCCGTCAGCAGCCACGGGGCGCCGGCATAGGTCGGCGAGACCGTAAAGTACGTCCCATAGTAGGCGTACCACGGTGCTCCGGTTACCGACGAGGCGTGCGCTACCGGTGTCCGCCACGGCTGCGCCGCCCAGCCATAGAAGGCCGCACTATAGGAGAAGGTAGGAACGTAGTTAACCAGCGCGACGCCATGGAAATTGTACGGGGTAAACAGTCGCGTGTAATGAGCATTGCCCACCGCATAGGTTCTTTGTACCAGCGTGCGGCCGTTCCGGGCGATGGTCCGCTGCAGATAGCCGCTATGCAACCCGGTACTGACCAGCAGCGAATTGTCCGGCCGGCGTACGACGACGGTGCGCTGCCCGTGCGAAAAGCGGGCGATGTCCATATTGGGGGTGTGAACCGAGCGAATCTGGCCGTTCGCTCCGAACGCCGCCGTTTTGCCTCCGCCTACGAAGGAAGCGAGGGTCCCGTTGGGGCGCACGCCAAACTGCCGGCCGTCGGCCGTTGCGACGGTCAGGCTGCCATCCTTGCGGCTCGTCACTTCACCGGCAGGAATCGGCCTCTTATTGATTCCTGCCAGAGTCTTGCGCGTGGAATTTATGTCGCGCAATACAGAGGCCGAACCCGCAGAGGTCAACGTCATGCTGCCGTTCGCTGCGCGCGCGGCGACCGCGGACGGAGGAACGATGTAGACCGGGCGTGCCTGTGATTGCGAGGGCGCGGTCGCGACCGCGCGCGACGTGAACGAAGACGATGCGCTTGCGGCCGCCGATGAATTACCGGGCTGGCGCGATGTCGTGCCCTGGTTCTGCGGCGCCACGTAGTTATTGCGTGCAGTCGCCGGCGCTTGCAGCTGAGTCTGCTGTCCGGTGCGTTGCTGGGCCTGTTGCTGAAGTTGCTGTTGAGCGCGCTGCTGCACACCTTGCTGGGCCTGCTGCTGCAACTGCTGTTGAGCGCGCTGCTGCACATTTTGCTGCTGGGCTTGCTGCTGGCCACGTTGCTGAGCATTTTGCTGGGCCTGCTGCTGCGCCTGCTGCTGGCCACGTTGCTGGGCATTTTGCTGAGCCTGCTGCTGGGCACGCTGCTGGGCTTCCAGCGTCAGGCATTGTCGTTGCACCGTCGCGTCGGTGTACTGGCACACGGCGAACGATACCGTGGGGACAAGAAGCACAGCGATAGACGCCCAACCAGCTATTTTGTCTTTCATGATGTGCCCCACGCCACGGACGCTAAGGCCGCCGAACCGGGCCGGCCGCACCACTGGATGGGCGGCAGGATTTCGCCAATGCTGCAGGTGAGGAAATACTCGCCGCCGCGCGTTTTTCTATTCCGCGCAGGTTGATTTGGCATTTTCGCAAGCGCACGTGGGCCGGCTTTGTAGTTCCGACTAATCATCCACGCTTCGATTCGGTTCGGCAAGATTGCGGCTGTAAGGTCAATACCCCATTCCTGCCGTGTTCCGGCATCAAAAGCACAGGAGTGGAATCGACGGCGGCATATGGATGGCGGTTGTCCCCCGGGCGGCGGCGCCCGACTTCAGTTCTGTGCGGGCGAGAACGTACTTATCTTTCAAAGACTTCCGAGGTAAAGGTGCGCGCGCAATGACTTCTGTTCGACTGTCGGGCCGAAGGGGTTGGCGCTTCGCTCGAACGGCAATGCGCCAAGGTGGGCAATTCGAAAGGCGGACGGCGGCCAAGCTGCGCCGCAGCCATCGAGCGCGGGCGACGCTCGGGCTGCCGAGTGTTGTCCAATAACTATCGATGGCCTGAGCTGGCATTTTCAAGAGATTGTTTCTGTTCCTATTTTTTGCCCGCCGCTCCACACCGCAATGGCAATCAACCGCAGCGCGCGAATTCGTTCTAGACTAAGGCGAGACGCGGCCAATTCACCTGGCGTAAAAAGGGCATGACCGCTCGCAGCCTCTTCCTGGCGACCCTACTGGTCTGCATTCCGTTCACTAGCACCGCCGCTGCCGACAAGCGCATCGCGCTGGTCATCGGCAATTCCGCATATCAGAACGTCGCGCAACTGGATAACCCCAAGAATGACGCCGCGCTGATGGCGCGCACATTAAAGGAACTGGGATTCACCCTGATCGGCGACGGTGCGCAGATAAACCTCGACAAGGCCGCTCTGGACAAAGCCATTCAGAGTTTTAGCCAGCAGCTGCAAGGCGCCGCGGTCGCGCTGTTCTACTACGCCGGGCACGGCGTTCAGATTCGCGGCTCGAATTATCTGGTGCCGGTCAATGCCAATCCGACGCGTGAGGCGGATGTCGACTTTCAAATGGTGGATCTCAACCTGGTGCTGCGCCAGATGGGGGCCGCCGGCACCCGGCTGAACCTGGTCATCCTCGACGCGTGCCGAAACAATCCGTTCGGAGGCCGCGGGTTGCGCGGTACCGACCCCGGCCTGGCCCAGGTGCGGGCCCCGGAAGGTACGCTGATCTCCTATGCGACACAGCCCGGCAACGTTGCACAGGATGGCGTCGACGGCGACAGTCCGTTTACCAAGGCGCTGGCGGCGACGATCCGCCGCCCGGGACTGGATATCTTTCGAACCTTCAATGAGGTAGGCCTTGCGGTTGAGCACGCCACGGGCGGCGAGCAGCAGCCATGGGTGTCGACGTCTCCGATCGACGGCAACTTCTATTTCGCCGGAGCGCCGATTGCCGACAAGGACAGTGTCGCGGCCAGCGGCGCTGCGGTGCCGCCGCCGGCCAAGCCGAGTGATCCGATGCGACTGGATCTGGTCACCGATTGCGACCGCCTCGCGGCGAGCCCGAAGGATCCCAGCCGGCCGAAAGGCGTCGACGGCGTCGATGAAGCCAAGGTGGATATCGTCGCGGCGCTGACGGCGTGTCGGGATGCGATGCGCCAGTATCCCGAGGTTGCGCGCTTTCCGTACCAGGCCGGTCGCGTCGCCACCATCCAGAAGGACCAGGGGCGCGCGCGTCAACTCTATGAGCAGGCGGCCAGCCTCGGAAGCCCTGCGGCGATGAACAACCTCGCTGCGCTCTACGAGCGCGGCGATGGGGTCGCCCAGGATCATGCTCAGGCGCAAAAATGGTTCAAGATGGCGGCTGACGGCGGCGTGACGGTCGCCATGACCAACCTCGGGATCATCTATCTTCGCGACGGCGGCAGCTCAGCGGACCAGGCGGAGGCCCGTAAATGGTTTGAACGGGCAGCGACCGCCGGCGATTCACGGGCGATGCTGGAACTAGGCCGCGTGTATGAAACCGGTCGAGGAGTCCCGGCCGATTCCGCAGCAGCGCGCAAGTGGTACGGCAAGGCGGCCGATGCCGGCATGGCGTCCGGGCTTACCGACATTGGCCGGCTCTATCTAAACGGCACCGGAGTAGCCGCTGATCCTGCCGAGGCACGCAAGTGGTTTGAGCGTGCGGCGGCCGCGAACGAGCCTGCGGCAATGAATTTCCTCGGTACTCTCTATGGGCGAGGTACGGGTGTACCCAAGGACGATGCCATTGCCCACAAGTGGTTCGAGAAATCGGCGGCGCTGGGGTATGGCCTCGCAATGCATAATCTCGGCAAACACTACCAGCTTGGCACCGGAGTCCCGGTTGATCTCTATAAGGCGCGCAGCTGGTATGAAAAGTGCGCCGCAATCGGCACTGCGATATGCATGACCGATCTGGGCATTGTGTATGAGAGCGGCTCGGGGGTCCCGCGTGACAGCGCGCTCGCCCGTGAATGGTACGACAAGGGGGCTTCAGCCGGCGACGACGGTGCGAAGACCGCATTGAAAAGGCTCGACGCCGCCCCACGTTGAGCTCCCCGGTCGCCGATACGGCGCATCAGCCTGAGCATCACAGCAGCCAGCCTGGGTCGGGGATTGAATTTATCGATCACTGGAACGCGAACCGGGAGGATGAAGAGTGATGAGCACGTTCGTTCGCAAGAATCTGATTTACACGTGGCTGGCGGCAATCACCGTGTTCCTGGGCGTCATCGCCTGGGGACAGGCAGGCGCCGAACGCAAGGTGACGGAATTTGCCGAGCTCGACGTCCAGCGGATCAATATACGCGAGCCGGATGGGACCTTGCGCATGACGATCTCGAACGCGGCAACCGCGCCTGGCCTCATCTTTAAGGGCAAGGAACACCCGTTTCCGAACCGACAGGCGGCGGGGATACTCTTCTTCAATGACGAGGGGTCTGAAAACGGTGGTCTTCTGTATGGCGGGGCAAAGAAGGGCCAGAACGTCAGCAGCGGTGGTCATTTGAGCTTCGATCAGTACGAGCAGGACCAGGTGATCGCCCTCGACCAGACCGAGGAGCACGGCCGGCGCCGTGCGGGCCTCACGTTCTTCGACCGGCCGGCGACACCGATACCGCTCGAGCTCATTGATAATCTGAATACCCCGGAGGGCAGCGCCGAATTCGAGACTTTGACAAAGACGGGTGGCTTCGGCTATCCGCGGCTGTTCATTGGAAAGAACGAGGAACGTGAGTCGACCGTCATTCTGCGCGATGCAAAGGGGCGCGCGCGGCTGAAGTTGACGGTTACCCCGTCCGGATCGGCGTCGATCGAATTCATCGACGACGCCGGCAGGATTGTCAGGCGCATCGCGGATCGCTGATGGGGCACGGCAGATGAAGAGAGTTTCCGGTATCTCGGCGGTAATTGCGCTTGCCGCGACTGGATGGCTGCCCGCTTGCGTCACCATGCCGGCCGGCGCGGCGGCGCGAGATGCCGGCGCTGCACCCGATACACGATCCCAGCACACACCCGACGTCCTGCCGGATATCGGCACGAGGATGCCGGATGGGACGGTGTACGCGGGCCTGTCGATGACGACCGGCAAACCATCGTTTGTCGCGGCCGCCGGCACCAGGATGCCGGATGGCACCATATACGCCGGAATATCGCCGGATACAGGCAAGCGCATGTACACGACTCCGGCGGATGCTCCCGATGTCTATACCTGGAGCAATGCCGCGGAGTATTGCAAAACCCTGTCGGCATCCGGGCGTGTTGACTGGCGCGTGCCGAGCATCGGCGAGCTGGCGGTGCAGTTCGGCAATCGCGCCGACATCGGCGGATTCAATGAAACCGGGAGAATGGACAACGCCACCGGCTATTACTGGTCGTCACTGCAGGCCGGCGACGACCAGGCCTGGGCTCAGCGTTTCAACGACGGATTCCATGAACATCCGAACAAGGACTTAGCGTCATTGCTGCGCTGTGTCCGCTGAGCAAGCAATTGGCATCGTCACGCGCGGTCGATGCGCCCCGAGTAGCAACCGCGCTTGGCGTTGTGGGCATGAATGTACGCAATCCGGTCGTTTCCAAATAGGCGCCCGATGATCGGCTCGATTTCGCGGCCATCAACGACGTCGGCATCCAGCATCATGCCTGACGAGTCATATGCGCGCAGGGATAGCAATCGGGTACGCATTACCTGCGGGACTTCGTCGATGCGATCGTAGGTTTCTTCAGCACCTTCGCGGACGAAAATGGCGTGTGTGGCGCGATACGGAGTATCCGCCGGCTGACAGACATGATTGAGAAGTAGAAGCCGCTGGCCGATGTCGGCATCGCGCATCTCGATCCGATCCGGAAAGCCTGGTGCTTTATCGGCGATGTAACGAATCACGCCTTCGCGCACCAACTCATCGTCGCTAAGTCCGTAGAGATGGCGGAAGGGCACTGGCGACAGGCCGGAAATTCGGAAGTGCATGACGGGCTCGCGCAATCAGTAGAGCGGCACGGTATCCCGACACAGTTGCCGATCCACCCCGATTGTTGCGGTTGAATTCGCTTTGAGCGTGTTACCGGCGCCGTCAGGCTATCCCGCAGCGGCGAGCTGAGCGCGCAGCCACTCGTGCAGGTGGAATACGTCATACTCTTCGGGCATCAGCATGCCGTGGGCGTGTGGTGCGGATCGCAAACCACGCTGATTGTTCTCGCATGCGGCTGCGTCTTCGGCCATCACCTGCGCCGAGAAGTCGCAGGCTTTTCTGATATCAACCGCTGGATCCTGCAGGCTCGCGGTCGGGAATAGCCACTCGATTTCAAGCTCGGTCTCGTCCGGCCCTAGCGGCAGCAGGCGCGAGGAGCGGACATGGTCTACGTGCGCCACGAGGTAATGCGACGGCAGGTTGGTAACGTAGTGATAACCGATGCGACGCTCCTCGTCCGTCAATGCGGGGAACTCGTGCCCGAGAGAGCGACCATCGACCGACCAGGTCGCCGCCCCGGCGCGCAGGCCACCTTGGTAGGCGGGGGTGGTAGCTGCCGCGTGTGCGCGCCAGTTCGGATCGTCATGCGGCTCCATAATGCCGCGGCGGTAGATCGGCACCAGGTTGCTGAGGCCGGGATGTACTGTCGGGCAGTGCAGGCACTCGTTATAGTTTTCCCAGAATATCTTCCAGTTGCAATGCAAACGCATGGTCTGCCGATGGCCGCCCCTGAGTTCCGAAAGCGGCCAATTGGCCAGGGTCTGTAGATTGGCATTGAAGTTGTCGCCGAACCGGCAGCTCGATTGGCTGAGATTGATGTAGACGAAGCCATGCCACTCACTGAGCGCTATTGGGTACAGGGCTGTCTCTCCGATCGGAATGTGGTGTGGTCGGCCGCCCGTTGGAATGGCTGCCAGCTCGCCGCTTAACCGATAGGTCCACGCATGATACGGGCAGGTGATGCGGTTGCCCGCAAGCCGGCCTGCGGGTTCGTTGCAAAGCATCGACCCGCGGTGCCGGCAGGTATTGTAGAACGCCCGCAAGGTATCGGCCTCGTCGCGCAGGACGAGGATCGGCTGGGTGCCGATGCGAAAGGTGCGAAAAGAGGAGGGCGCGGCGATCGTGTCGGCACGGCACAGATAGATCCAGTTGCGGTACCAGACGCGCTCGAGCTCTAGAGCATACTGGCAGGGATCGAAATACCAGCTGCTCGGCAGCGAATACTCGAGCCGCCGGAGCCCGGAATACTCGCGCGTGGCCGGAGCCGCCTTCGCATCATTGGTCATGCTGCAGCCGAAGCGGAACAATGTCGCGCGTGGTGAAGGGGATGCATAATAGTTACATTGTACCGTCCGATGCCGGATGGAAGCGATGCGCGGATGGACGCGATGCAATAGGCGAGATATCCCGGCGCGACCGGCCTGAGGGCGACGCGGCGGTAGTGCGCCATTATGACAACGAATTTTGCAGCCACATAGCCGTGTGCGCAGTCAAGGATAGAAGTCTTGATTTCAAAATATCGGCGCCTGACTGCCGGCGCGCTCGAAACATCATGATCGGATCTGAGAACTCGGATAGTCTGAATCAAGCACCCGGTGGAGCGGCACATAAGGTGAATGTCATGGGCGACCGCCGGTGAATGTTTCGGCCGATCGCACGGTCATACGGAGCAAACGATGAAGGATTTTCGCGCGGTGTCGATTATCTGCCGCACGCCCAGCTGCGAGGCAGCACGAACCCCGAGCGGTCAACGGCTGCTGCTGACGCACGGCACCTGTCTGCCGCTGGCGGAATGCAGCATGCCGGCGCTGTGCAAATGCAGCTACAAGAAGCACACCGACCGTCGGATGGACGACAATCGAAGGATGCTCGGTTCTACCGAGCGCGGCGCCATGTTTGGCATCAGGGAACGCCGCGCAGGACGCGCGGACGGCCGGCGCCTTGACGGCAGGTGAATCAGACGACCGGCGAGGCTAAGGCAGGCGTGCCAGCGCATGGCTAGTTCAGCTTTAGCCCGGTCGCGGGCAACGCGACCCGGGCGCAGCGCCAGCATCACGGGATGAGAATAGCCACCTTCAATGTCAATGGCATTGCCAGTCGCCTGCCCGCGTTGATTGACTGGCTGTCGCGAACTTCACCCGACGTCGTCTGTCTGCAGGAACTCAAGGCGATCGACAGCGCTTTCCCGATCGCTGCCATCCGCGAAGCCGGATACGGCGCGATCTGGCACGGACAGCGCTCCTGGAATGGCGTTGCGATTCTCGCCAGAGGGGCGGACCCGATCGAAACCCGGCGCGGCCTGCCTGGCGATCCTGACGACTCCCAGAGTCGATACATCGAAGCGCAGGTGCAGGGCGTGGTGGTCGGATGTCTTTATCTGCCGAACGGCAATCCCCAGCCAGGTCCCAAATTCGACTACAAGCTTGCATGGTTCGAGCGGCTCATCGGCTACGCCGGCAAGCTGCTTGAATCGGCGCTGCCGGTGGTGCTGGCCGGCGACTACAACGTGGTACCTACGGATCTCGATATCTATGACACCAGATCCTGGAAAAAGGACGCGCTGCTGCAGCCCCAGACTCGCGCAGCATTCGAGCGTCTGCTTGCACAGGGGTGGATCGATGCGCTGCGCAGCAAGCATCCGGATGAGCGCATCTATACTTTCTGGGACTACTTTCGCAACCATTGGCTACGTAACGCGGGTTTGCGAATCGATCACCTGCTCTTGAGCGGGCAACTGCAGCCACGACTGGTAGCAGCAGACGTCGATCGCGACATGCGCGGCCAACCGCATGCGAGCGATCACGCTCCCGTGTGGGTGCAATTGCAGCTGGCGCGGCGTACCGGCACGTCGACCTCGAAACCGACGGCTCCGAAGCCGACCGTCAAGAGAAAATAGTGCTGCCGCCGGCACGCAGCCGATGGCGCCGGTTGCAGGCCAAGGTGCCACTGCCCTAGAGTCGATCCGGGGACCCTGTAACCGTTGCCACATCTTAGCGACCTAAACTCGTCCAGAGAGCAGGGGCTATATGAACGATGGCGAGTACAGCAGCGGGGCAGCGTCGTGCGCCGGCCGCGTCGTCGGCGACCAAGGCTCAGGGTTGCGATTGCGTCAGTTCCTGACGCTCGTGCTGCTGTTTGGCGGGTATGCCTCGTGCTATTTCTGCCGGGCCGATCTGTCTGTGGCGGCACCACTGCTGATCGAGGAGCTGGGGAACCGCGGCGTCAGCCATGCCGATGCGCTGGTGCATATTGGCCAGATCGCATCGATTGGAGTATTCGCCTATGCCATCGGCAAGCTGTTTCTGACGGGCCTCGGAGATTTCTGGGGCGGCCGGCCGAATTTCCTGATTTGCCTTGGCGGCGCCACGCTCTTCACCGTGCTATTCGCGTTGGGCGGGACACTGCCGGTGTTCACGATGGCCTGGCTGGGCAACCGCCTGACCCAGTCGATCGGATGGGCGGGACTGATCAAGGTGTCGTCCCGGTGGTTCGACTTCACCTCGCACGGGACGATCGTGGGGATTCTGAGCGTCAGCTATCTGGTCGGGGATGCCGCGGCCCGCCAGTGGATGGGCCTGTTGATCCAGCACGGGTATGGCTGGAGGGCGCTGTTCTACCTGGCCGCCGCGGTCGCAGGTTTTTTTCTCATCGCCAATGCGCTGCTGTTGCGCGAATCGCGCACCGATGCGGGTTACGCCGAGGCGACGCCGAACCCGCAAAACGTGTACGGCGATTCCGCCGCAAGACCGGCCAGCGTGGCGGCGCTGGTCCTGCCGCTATTCAAGAGCCGTGCCTTCCTGCTCGTGTGCCTGCTGTCGCTCGGCTGTACGATCGTGCGCGAGACCTTCAACTATTGGACACCGGTCTACCTGCGGGATTTCTTCGGCTACAGCATGAGCGCTGCGGCCAGCGCCAGTGCGGTGTTTCCCGCCGTTGGCGCAGTGTCGGTGCTCGCCGCTGGCTGGTTGAGCGATCGACTCGGTGCCAACAGCCGGCCGGGGGTCATGTGCATAGGCCTTCTGGCCACTGCCGCCGCACTGTTGACGCTGGCACTGCTGCGCTCGAGCACGGTGGGCCCGATGCTGCCGCTGCTCGCAATCGGTATCACCGCGTTATGCCTGATCGGTCCCTACTCGTACCTCGGGGGCGCCCTGGCGATCGACTTCGGCGGCAAACAGGGCGCTGCATTGTCCTCCGGCATCATCGATGGCGTCGGCTATCTCGGTTCAGTCCTCGGGGGTGTCACCGTGGCACGCGTGTCGATCGCCTTCGGCTGGAAGGGCGTTTTTCTGTCCCTGGCCGTGATCAGTCTCTGCGCTGCGATCGGTGCCGGCCGCCTGTATGGTCTGGAGCGCAGAGCCGCTGCGAAGGCGAGTAGAATGCCGTGATGCCGTCGATCCCGTGTACGGGCGTGAACGCCCGTGACGCTCTGCTCACCGTCGAGTGGAACGACGGTACCAGCGCCGAATTCGCCAGTATCTGGTTGCGCGACAACCTGCCGGAGGATCGGGACGGCTACAGCGGCCAACGCCTGATCGACGTGACCGAACTTCCAGTGCAGCCGCGAATCCGCACCGCGACACTGGCCGATGCGACCGTGCGCATCGCCTGGCGCGATGAATCGCGCGTTTCCACGTTTGCACTTGACTGGCTGTATGAGCAGGCGATCCACGGTCATGACAGCCCCGTGCCGGAGCCGCTGCGCTGGCTGGACGGCGGCCAGCTCGAGCCCGGTCGAGACTTCGCCTGTCGGCCAATGGGAGTGTTGCAGGCTGATCCACAGGCTCGGCTCGCATGGCTGACACGGCTTTTGCGCCAGGGCATGGCGTTCCTGAGTGAGGTGCCTGCAGTCGACAGCGGCATCCTGCAGGCGATGAGCCTGATCGGCCGCATCGCCGAGACCAATTACGGCCTGGTGTTCGATGTGCGTGCGGTTGCGCAGCCGGAGAATCTAGCCTATTCAGATCTTGGTCTTGGCTTGCATACCGATAATCCGTACCGCAATCCGGTACCTGGCTATCAGGCGCTGCACACGCTGGTTGCCGCGCCCGATGGAGGCGACAGCCTGTTCGCCGACGGATTTGCTCTGGCCGAGCACCTGCGCGAGAGCTGGCCGCAGGTGTTCGCGATTCTCACGCGCACGGCGGTACCATTCCGGTATCGGTCGAACGATGCGGATCTGTATGCAGAACGCCCGCTGATCGAACTGTCCTGCACCGGTGTCGTCATCGCTGTGCATTACAACAGTCGCTCGATCGGGCCGCTGCGCCTCGCGGCCGGCCAATGCCAGCCGTTCTACGCCGCCTATCGGCAGTTTGGCGAACTGCTGCGCGAGCCGCGCTTCCAGTTGCGCACCTTGCTCGGTAACGGTGAGCTGGTAGTGTTTGACAACCAGCGGATCCTGCATGGCCGTACCGGATTCGCATCGGCGCGCCATCCGCGGCACCTGCGCGGCTGTTACCTGACGCGCGACAGCGTCTATAGCGAAACGGCACTGTTGCGGCGCCGAGTCGTTAGCGGAATGCAGCGATGAGGATGTCCGATGTACTGTTGTCGATCTACCAGCCAGGCGGGGCGGCGCACTACTTCGGCGAGGCGGTCACCATTACCGAACACAGCCTGCAGGCTGCGCATTTCGCGCAAGCCGCCAAGGCTCCGGATGCGTTGGTAATCGCGGCATTGCTGCACGACATCGGCCACCTGATCGAGTCGGTGCCGGACGATATCGCCGACTGGAAAATCGATGCGGGTCACGAATGGACCGGCAGCCGATGGCTGGCGGCGCACTTCGGACCCGGGGTGTGCGAACCGGTGCGCCTGCACGTGCCGGCGAAACGCTACCTGTGTGCCACAGACCCGGACTATTTCGGCAAGCTCAGTGCGGCATCGGTTCTGACCCTGAAGCTGCAGGGCGGTCCGATGTCGAGTGCCGAGGCGGACGCCTTCGAGGCCGAACCCTATCATCGGGAAGCAATCCTGGTCCGGCAATGGGACGACCGGGGCAAGA
Organism: Gammaproteobacteria bacterium; assembly: GCA_013289615.1. Taxonomy (GTDB): domain Bacteria; phylum Pseudomonadota; class Gammaproteobacteria; order Steroidobacterales; family Steroidobacteraceae; genus FEN-1191. Next base: position 97,719 of record JABCZO010000001.1, on the reverse strand, counting down.
TTGCGGGTCTGGCGACGGCCGATTTTTCCAGTTACCGCGCGCTCATCGACCGACTGGCTGTAGCGTAGTTGGCCATCGCAACGGATGCAGGGATGAAGATCCACAAGCTGGAGACCTTTGCCAGCCAGTTCGTCTGCTTCGTGCGCCTCACGACCGACACCGGTGACGTAGGCTGGGGACAGACCTCCACTTACAACGCCGACATCACGGCCACGATCTTCCACCGTCAGGTCGCGCCGTGGGCGCTGGGCGCGGATGCGGCCGACATCGACGGGCTGGTGCGCCGGATCGAGGAGCGCGAGCACAAGTTCCCGGGCAGCTACCGCTGCCGGGCCCTGGCCGGGCTGGATACGGCGCTGTGGGATCTGCGCGGGCGCGTGCAGGGCAGGCCGGTAGTCGAGCTGCTCGGCGGCCGGGCCAGGTCGTTGCGTGCCTACGCCTCATCGATGAGGCGCGATATTACGCCCCTGGCCGAGGCGCAGCGTCTGCTGCGGCTGCGCGACACCAAGGGCTTCGACGCGTTCAAGTGGCGTGTCGCTGCCGAATGCGGTCGGGACGTGGATGAGTGGCCGGGTCGCACCGAGGCGATCGTGCCGACGGTAGCTCGCGCACTGGGAGAAGGTGTCGCGAAGCTGGTCGATGCGAACAGCGGCTTCTCGCCGGCGCGCGCGATCGAGGTCGGCCGGCTGCTCGAGTCCGAAGGCGTGAGTCACTTCGAGGAACCGTGTCCCTATTGGGAACTGGAGCAGACAAAGCTGGTCACCGATGCGCTACAGCTCGACGTGACCGGCGGCGAGCAGGACTGGGACCTCGCGACCTGGCGCCGCATGATCGACACCCGCACGGTGGACGTCGTGCAGCCCGACATCATGTACATGGGAGGCCTGAGCCGCACGCTCAGGGTGGCTGCGATGGCGGCCGGCGCCGGACTGCCCTGCACGCCACACTGCGCCAACCTGTCGTTGGTTACCATCTGCACGATGCACCTGCTGGGTGCGATACCGAATGCGGGAAAATATCTCGAGTTCTCAATCGAGGGTCCCGATTACTATCCCTGGCAGGAGGGCCTGTTCCTGGGCGATCCGTTCGCGATTCGCGACGGTTGCGCGAGCATTCCGTGCTTACCGGGCTGGGGTGTGGAGATCAATCCCGAATGGCTGGCCGGTGCGAGGCACCAGGCGAGCGCGTGGGTCGACCCCTGACGGGCTCAACAGCTATGTCTCCAAGCCAATTGTCGGGGCGATTCGATCTGGCGGTCGTAGGCGCCGGGATCGTCGGACTCGCCACCGCCCTGGCCGCCGCACGCCGCGGGTTGCGGGTCGTCGTGATCGATCGCGATGCCCAGGCGAATGGTGCCTCGGTACGCAACTTCGGTTTCGTGACGGTGACCGGCCAGCAACGCGGATCGATGTGGGAGCGCGCACGGCGCAGTCGCGAGGTATGGCGCGAATTGGCCGATGCCGCCGGCATTCCCATCGTCCATACCGGCCTGTGGATGACCGCCAGACATCCGGAGTCTGCCGCTTTACTCGAGGCATTCATGCTGACCAAGATGGCGGCAGGCTGTCGCCTGCTGACGCCTGCCGAAGCGCGCCGCCGGTGCCCGCAACTGTTGGCGCCGAAACTGGCGGCGGTGCTGGAAAGCACGATCGAGCTTCGCGTCGAGTCGCGACAGGCGATTCCACGTCTTGCGAGCTGGCTTGCCGGCGCGCACGGCGTCAGCTTCCTGCGCAATACCACGGTGCAGTCGATAGATACCCCGAATCTGCAGACGTCGAGCGGTATCGTGCAGGCAGGTCGGGTAGCGGTATGCCCCGGGGATGACTTCAACGCCCTGTATGCGCTGCGACTCGAGGGCTATGGGCTCACGCGTTGCAAGCTGCAGATGCTGCGGTTGGCCGATCCCGGCTTCAAGTTGCCTGCTGCGCTGATGTCGGACCTGGGACTCGGCCGCCACCGCGGCTACGCCGACCTTGAGGCTGCCGCGCCGCTCAAGGCGCGGCTGGCGCTCGAACAGGCGCAGCATCTGGAACATGGCGTCCATCTGATCGTCGTACAATGCGCCGACGGTAGCCTGATCGTGGGGGATAGCCATCACTATGCAACCACCCCTGACCCGTTCTCCCATCAGGCCATCGACGCGCTCATTCTCGATGAATTCCGCTCGGCGCTCGGGATCGAGCCGCCACCGACTATCGAGCGCTGGATCGGCACCTATGCGTTCGCTGCCGATCGTCCGGTATTGATCGATGCGCCAGAGCCATCGGTTCGCGTCGCTATCGTTACCTGCGGGGCCGGCGCCTCCACCGGCTTTGCGATTGGAGAGGAAGTGATTACCAGCCTATTTGGTGCCGGACCCGCCCCGTGAGCCTCAAGGATCACTTCGACCTGGTCATCTTCGACTGGGCAGGCACGATGGTCGATTTCGGTTGCGAGGCGCCGGTCAGGGCGCTGATCGAAGGCTTCGCCGCCGACGACGTGGTGATCGATGAGGCTACCGCGCGCCGCGATATGGGCAAGGCCAAGATCGATCACGTTCGCAGCCTGCTGGCGGAACCAGCGGTTGCGGCGGCCTGGCTTGCCCGGCACGGTCGCGCATCGAACGAACAGGACGTGCAGGTGTTGATTGCGCGGCTTGGGCCGTTGATGCGCGAGCACGCCGCGCGCGCATCAACGCTGATCCCCGGGGCCCGGCAGACCTTCGATCGGCTGAGGGCCGCGGGGCTGCGGGTTGCGTCCTCGACCGGCTACACGCGCGAGATGATGCAATCCCTGCTGGCGCGCGCTGCCGAGCAGGGCTACGTACCGGAGCACCTGGTGTGTTCCGGCGAGACGCCGGCGGGCCGGCCGTCGCCGCTGATGATCTACAAGGCATGCGCGGAATTGGGCGTCTGGCCGCTGTCGCGGGTGGTCAAGGTCGATGATGCGGTAGTAGGGATTGCCGAAGGCAGGGCCGCCGGCGCCTACACGGTCGGGGTGGCGTCGGGCAATGAACTCGGCCTATCACTTGAAGCCCTGCATGCGCTGCCATTGACCGAGCGCGCCCGGCGCATTGAGTCTACCCGCGCGCTGCTGCTCGACGCCGGTGCCGATGTGGCAATCGAGTCGGTCGCAGACCTGGTCCCTGCGCTCGAGCGTGCCAGTCTGGTTCAGCGATAACGCACCAGCGCGTCGCCGAGCGCCTGCCTGAGCGGGCCGAGCCAGGGCTCGTAGTTCTTCCACTGCTCCAGGCCGTCGCGAAAGATCGGTTGGCGCACCTGCTCGGAGCTGGCTGTCTGTACACGCCGCTCGGTCTTGTAGAACTCAACGCAGGCCAGTTCGAATTCCAGCCCGCAGAAATCGAGCAGTCGCCGCACGTTACCTTCCAGGTCGTCAACCACGTCTTCGTGCCAGACCCTGAGTACCTTGCCCGGCAACACCTGATCCCAGTGCTGCATCAGCTCGAGATAGGTGCGGTAATAGCGCGCGATGTCCTCGATGCTGTAGGTGAATTCCTGTCCATTGGCGAACAGCTGTTTGAGATTGCTGAAGCAGCAGGCCATCGGCTCGCGCCGCGCGTCGATGATCCGGGCGTTGGGCAATATGAGGTGGATAAGTCCGATGTGGCGGAAGTTGTTCGGCATTTTATCGACGAAATATGGCCTGTCGGTGCGGTAGACGCGCGTGTCGTTCAGGTATTTTTCGCCGAATCGCAGCAGATCGGTGGCCTTCAGGTCCGCCAGCGCGCCCGGGTAGCGCGGATTGGCGAGGTCTGGGTCGCGGCCCTGCAGCTCGAGCACGAAGCGCTGAATGTCGGACAGTTCCTGCGTGCCGGCGACCTGCGAATGCGAGGCCAGGATCTGCTCGAGCAACGTAGAGCCGGAACGGGGCAGCCCCAGAATGAAGATGGGATCCGGATCCTGCGCGCCCGAGCCCGCGCGCGCGGCGAATAACTCGCGCGTGCACGTGGCGATCTGCATCCGTGTGTTGTTCTCGATGATCTCCGGTCGGTAACGGCTCTCCGAGCGCTTCAGCGCATTGCCGCGCTCGTAGTAACCCCACGACACCCCGTACTCGCCCCGATCCTCGTAGGCCTTGCCGAGCGCAAAACACAGGTGGTAGCGATCGGCTAGCGGCGTTTCCGGCCGCGCCTCCTCGGCGCGCATGCGTGCGATTTCCTCGTCCAGGAAACGATAGGTCTTGAGGTTCGCCAGGCTCCAGTAGGCTTCGCCGTAGTTCGGCCGGGCAGCGGCGGCAGCGCGGTACGCGTCGATGGCCTGCTCGCGCCGCCCGATGGTCTTGAGCGAGTGTGCGATCGACAGGTGCAGCTCCGGGGCTGCCGGTGAGCCGACCAGCAGTTCGCGGTAGAGCGGGATCGCCTTGTCGTGCTCGCCGAGGCCCACGCAGGCGGTTGCGTAGAGGGTGCGGTAGTGGCGATTGTCCGGCTCGATTTGCAGCAGCGTCTCGAGCTGCTCGCGAGCCTGCTGGTATTTGTGACGCTCGACCAGCACCAGCGCATAGTCATGGCGCGCGGCGCGGTAGTCGGGCGCCAGCGTGAGCACGGCCTCGAGCAGCAGCTCCGCGTCGTCCAGCACGTCGCGCGCGATGCCGATCTTTGCCAGCAGGCGCATGGCTTCGATGTGGTTGCCATGCTGCAGCAGATAGGCACGGATGATGTTCTCCGCGGGCGCCAGTTCTCCGTCCGAAAACAAGCTCGTGGCCGTCACCACCTCAGGCGGCAGGCGCTTGAGTGTCGCCACGTGCTGCGCGGCCATGGCCTCATTGGCCGCATCTCCGGTCATGCGATACAGATTCTCGAGCATGCTCCAGCTCGCGGGCAGGGCCGGATTAAGGTTCACCCCGCGCAAAAAGGCGTCGATCGCGCGCGACGCGTCCCGGATGGCGACGTAACAATGACCACGTTCCTGGTGCACACGGCTGAAGCGCGGGTGCAGCCGCTCCAGGCGTTCGAGCGTCGTGAGCGCCTCGGGAATGCGATTCATGTGGCGCTGATTCAGTGCGATGAGATAGAGCACATCGCGATTTTCGGGCACCTCGGCGCCAAGGGTCTCGGCCGCAGCAAGCGCCTCGGCGTGCCGCCGAACCTTTGCCAGTTCGCGAATGCGCCGTACATGCAGCTCGATCGGCGATGGCTGCGGCGGCGAGGCCTGCGGATCGGTAGCGGTCAGGTTCATGCGCGTCGAAGAATGGCAAAGGCGGGCGTCACTGCCCGCCTTGGATTCTACGGCAACCGGCTGAGTCCGCCGCAACTGGCCGGAGCCTGCCGCGCTGATTGGGCAGCAGCTAGAATTTGTAGCCGATCTTGATGGCCACCACCCGCGGCCGCAGCGGCACTTCCGACTTGATAAACTGCGCCGAGGACGTGAACACACTGGCGTCGCTATTGCCGAGGTTCTGGCCGTAGAGCGTCGCAGTCCAGTTGTCCTTGGCCACGCCGAGCGAGGCATCGTACACCGTGTAGCCGGGCTGATCGTAGCGCAGGTGCGTGGTGGTCGGGACCGCCTCCGACGGAATGTCGCCGAACAGGTAGCTGGCCGGCTGGTTCTGCATGTCGCCGATGTGGCTGGCGCCGGCCATCACGAATGTCTTGTAGCTGCCAATGGCCCAGTCATAGCGCGCTCGCAGGTTGAACTCCACCGCCGGCGAAAAGGCCGGTCGACCGCCTGCTGCACCGAACGGATTTGGGAACGCGGCCCCCTTGACCTCGGTGATGCAGTTGCCGAGATTCGGCGAGGTCGGGTAGTTGTCGAGCAGGCATGGAGCCGAGGTCTGGCTAGGACTGTTCCAGGAGCTTGATCCTTGCACTGTCAGTCCGTCAGTAATTCTTGCCACCAGCTGCAGCTCGACGCCATCGATCCGATAGTCCGGACCGTTAACCACGAACGTTGTGTTACCGAGGATGGTCGGGTCGAACAGGATGAATTGCACGTTGTTCCAGTTCATGCGGTAGGCCGACACGTCCACCTGCAGGCGTCGATCGAGCCATTCGCTCTTAATGCCGATCTCATTGTTGGTGAGTGAGTCCGGCGCATAGCCCAGCGGTGAGGAGTACTGCGGCACGCCGTTGGTGTCGTCCGCCTTGTTGGCGATGGTACGGTTGAACCCGCCCGGACGAAAGCCCTGCGAAAAGGTGTAGTACGCCAGGATGTCGGGTGTGATGTGCCAGGTCAGGTTGCCGCGGCTCCTGAAGCCGTGGTAGCCCTTGTGTTCATGCTCCCCATCGATGCTGGTCACGCCGGCGTAGCAGCCGTTCGGCACGTCCGTGCAAGCCGTGCCCGTCGTGTACTTCGATCCCACCTCGAATTCGGTGTAGTGGTAGAAGCGGGTGCCGCCGGTGATTGTCAGCACCTTAGGGATCAGGTCAAAGTCGATCGAGGTGAAGAACGCTGTCTGCTTGTAGCCGCGATGGACGTCCTCGCCGTAGGCGGTATTGTCGTTGCGCACGCTGGGGTCGGAGGCGGTGGTTCCAGGCAACGGGCCGACGTTGGCGACACAGGGGTAGCCGCCGGCAATCGCGGCGGCGAGGTTCTCAGGTGTGCACGACGGAATGGTCTTGTAGAGGAAATTCATGTTGTCGGCGATTTCGAAATCCTCGTAGAAGGCGCCGAGGATTCCCCGGGCACGCCATTCATCCGGCGTGCTGACGCGCAGTTCGTGGCTCTGGTGGGTCGTGGTTACCTGGTCGCGCCAGGAAGTGATCGGCGAGTAGCAGATCGGAGGCGTTCCACCTGCTGGTGCACCGGGGCTGCCGCCCGCTCCAAAGCCGCCGCCGCCCGGACCACCGCTGCAGCTGTAGTAGAAGCCTTCTGCGCTGCGCGTGTAGTTCGAATAGTCGTTGGTCTGGTCGATGTGACGATCGAGGTAGCCGCCGGTATAGACGGCCTTCAGGTCGCCGAGCTTGCCGTTGAGCGTCCAAGAGGTGTTTTCGTACCGATCCTTGTCGTACGCCGGGACAAACGCCGTAACCTGCCAGGGCCCGAGCTTCTGGCCGTCGGAACCGACCGGGTACTGCGTAAATTCGCCGTCCGCTTCCATATTCTGGAAGCTCTGCGAGATTAGAGCATTCCAGTCGTCGTTGATTTTCCACAGCAGCGACGCGCGCGCTCCGCCATAGGTGACGGGGTTCGATGCGTCGTGCGCGATCATGTAGTTGTTGCCGACAGTGTTGTTCGCCGGCACGCAGAAGCCCGAAGTCGTTCCCAGGCCGTTCGGACAAAGACCGTTGGCGCCGGGCTTGATGCCGGCGTAGTAGTTACCGGCATCGTTGTTGCTGCGCGTGAAGGTGCTCGGTACGTTGTCGATGTAGCCGCCGCGCCGGTCGTCGTAGATCACTGCGCGCAGGGCCAGGGTGTCCTGCAGCAGCGGCAGATTGAGGGTTCCGTTGACGCTCGGGTTCGGGTCGCCACCGGCGGTCCAGCCATAGGTGCCCTCGAGGTTACCCTCGGTCACGTCGAGTTTCGGCTTGTTGGTGATATAGCGGATCGCGCCCGCCTCGGCGCCGCCGCCGAACAGCGTGCCCTGGGGGCCCTCGAGCACCTCGATGCGCTCCATGTCGACCATGTAGACATCGAGGTTGCGCGACGGGAACTGCATCGACTGGTCATCCAGGTACACCGCGACATTCGGGAACGGGGCAAAGGTCGCGGTTGACTGGCCCCCCACCGTGCCGGGACTCAAGCCGCGGATGAAGATATCGCCTTGACCCGGGCCGTTGGTGCCGAAGGCCACATTCGGCAGATACTTGATGACGTCATCCAAGGTTGTCACGCTCAGCTGATCCAGTGTGTCGCCCGTGATCGCCTGGATCGTGATAGGCACGTCCTGGATCGATTCGCTGCGCCGCTGCGCCGTGACGATGACCTCTTCCAGGCTGGTAGACGCTGATACTTCTGTATCGCCAGCGGCGTAGGATGCACCGGCATGCATGCCCAGCGCTGCCACGATTGCGGCGGTCACTTTTTGATTTGTCTTCAAGAAGCTCTCCCTGAGATCGATTTGTGAAGCGCAAAACCAACAGTCTTGGAGGCCAAAAAATTCACCGGCGGGGCGCCCCGTGTCGGCACAGGTTTGCTGAGGTTTGCGCCCTGATGAGTCAGACAAAGCAAACGCGACCACGCTCGCAGTTGCTGCGACGTGCTCACGCGTCGTTAATGTTTTTACAACAAGACCATGTACCGGAGCAGATGCTAAATGGCGAAAGTTGCACGTTAGTGACAATCCGGGCGCTGGCGTTGATGCTCGGCGGTGCGCGGCCCGGGTGCATAGCTGGGCGATATCGCTCGCGTGCCGCTAAGACGCGCGATTGTTGCTCACGCGGGCGGCCTCGCGCGCGCCGATGCCCGCTACCGACACGACCATTTTCCTTTACATCCGGTATCTAGTACGGTGCGCCGAGCCGCTTTCGCCCCCATTTACCCTCGGCCCAGCCGGCTCGCCTGGCGCAAGACCCCTGGATGAGTGGGGAGCCGCTTCGCTCGGTGTTGTACTTCGCAGCGGATGACCCCTTAAAAGAGCGCACGTGATGTCAAAGTACAGCATTGAGGCCCCAGTCAGATCGGGCTCGCTTTCGAAGCAGGCGGTTGAGCGGCTGGAGAAATACATGTTTGAAAAGGCAGCGGCGATCAACCAGATCCCGCTGGACACTGTCCAGGAAGACTATCAAATCGAATCGGTAGATTCTCTCGGCACCGAGACATCACGTTCAATTCATGAACATGGGCGTCACCAGTTCTACAATGACATCAGGCGCCTGGTGCTCACGTATCGACGCTATCACGACAGGTTAACGACGCTGAAGATCAGCTTCGGAGTCCGCGAGCGCTGGTCCACGATCCAACTGACGGTGGAAGGACAGAATGCGCGCGAAACGGCGATGTCGATCCTGCATGAGATCCAGATCATGCTGCGCGAAGGTGCGAACCTCAACTTCATCTTTCACGGCAGGTACCTGGCATTGCCGCTGATCGGGTTTGGCATTTCCATGGGTATGTTGCTGCTGATGTTGGATCCGCGAGTTCCCGAGCCGCTCAGGTCGATGAATATGTGGGTCGCGATCAGCATCGGGGCGTTCTGGGGGCTGTTTGCACTGATCCGAAGGATCAATCCATATGTCCTCTTCGATACACCCGACAACGAAAAGGCACAGCAGGCATTCGGTTGGGGGCTAAAGGTCCTGTTTGCCGTCGTGGCGCTGGCAGGATTGTCGAAGTTGCTGCTGTCTTAGCCGGCGCCGATCTCAGGGCGGCGCCGGCGTGCGCCCGCCCAGCACCTGCAGCAGCCGCGCGCGTTCTATATTGCCGCCGCTGAGAATGACCGCCACGTTCTTATTGGCCATCCGCTGACGCTCCAGCAGCAGCGCGGCCAGAGGTGCCGCTCCGGCACCCTCGGCGATCTGATGCGTGTCGTCGAAATAGATGCGCATCGCCTCGGCTATCGCATCGTCGCTGACCTCGACGAAGCGCGCGGCACCGGCGCAGATGACCTCGATCGCATCGGCGTTGGGTTCACGCGTGGCGATACCATCCGCAAAAGTGTGCGCAGAAGGGGTGGTAAGCACGCGCCCGGCGGCGAAGGACCTGCAGGTCGCCGGGGCGCCGACCGCCCCGACGCCGACGATTTGCGTCCTCAGGCCGAGCAGATCGCGGACCGTGATCAGGCTACAGATTCCCGAGCCCATGCCGACCCCGACGTAGACCGTATCGAGTACCGGCGCGGCACGAAACAGCTCGAGCCCATAGCTGGCGACTCCGACCACAAGATCGCGGTGAAACGAGGGTACCAGGTGCAGTGACTGCGCCGCGGCGGCGCGCTGCGCCTCATGTTTGGCCTCGTCAAAGTCTTTCCCGAACTCGATCACGGTCGCGCCGAATGCGGCCATGGCTGAGTTCTGGTCGGGCGAGTTGCCACGCGGCACGTAAATGGTCGCGGCGACACCGGCGCGCGCTGCCGCAAAGGAGATCGACTGACCGTGATTTCCCCGCGTGGCGGAGACGATGCCCCGGACCTCGGGCATCGCGTGCAGCAATCGGTCCAGGTAGAGCAGGCCGCCGCGCACCTTGAATGCACCGGTCGGTGTATGGTTCTCGTGCTTGACCCACACGGTGCAGCCGGCGCGCGCGCGCAGCTTCGGCCATGGATACTGCGGGGTCGGCGAGACGGTGCGGTGAATGAATTGGGCCGCCTGCTCGATTTCGTCTAGGCCGATGGCCAGTACCGATGCGCTCATGCGCTGTTCCTGCGTTTGAGTGCCGAGGGCGGCGATGGCGGGGGTAACGGGCGCGCCATCGAGTTCTAGAGCTTGTCGCGATACTCGCGCTGCACGCTCCTGATCCGCTTGTTGGTGCCGAAAAAGGCATGCTTGGACATGTCGGCAGAATATTTGCTCGCCGCCGGATGGCGGCCGAGTCCCTCGGCCAGCGCGCGGATGTGGTGCGGACCGGCGCCGCAGCAGATGCCCAGGTAGCGTATGCCCATCGCGTAGGCAGTCTTGCCGAAGTCGTACATCTGTGCGCGCGTGCAGACGAAAGGATCCAGGCCCACCGGAAAAGCCCGTGCATTGCCGCAGCACGGATCGGTCAGTGACATGAAGGAGGGCTGCGCAGGGGTGGTGCGATAGGGCACCGGCAGCGCGGCCACGTAACATTTGACCGCAGCGCGAATCTGTTTGAGCGCCGGCATGATGGTATCGGGTCCGCGATGACAGTTCAGGCCCACGACGTCGGCGCCGGCCGCCTCCAGGCGCTGGCAGGTCTCGGCCATGCTCCAGCCCTCGCGCGTGGTTTCCTCCCGATGCTGCGCCATGGTGACGACCGCGGGAACTTTCGAGTACTTCCTGATCGCGTCCAGCGCCATCAAAGCCTCAGCGCCCCAGGAGAAGGTTTCAGCGACGATGTAATCGACGCCGGCATCCGCGGCCCATCCGACCTGTTCCTCGAAAATCCTGGCCACTTCGCGCAGCGCCTTGCGGTCGGCGGGGTCGTAGATGTTGGTATTGCAGATATCGCCGGCAAACAGTGTGCCGGTCTTGCGCGCCACCTTGTGGGCGATCGCCAGCGCCTTGCGGTTCATCTTCAGCAGATCCTTCTCCCGGCCGATGACCCGCAATTTTTCCCGATGCACGTAGTAGGTCAGGGCCTGAGTGACGTCCGAGCCGGCGTGCACGAAATCCATGTGCAACTGCTCGACCACTTCCGGGTGTTCGGTGAGCACCTCGGGCACGAACGCACCTGCCTGCAGGTAGCCGCGGCGCTCGAGTTCAAAAACATAGCCCTCGGCGCAGATCACGGCACCACGCTTGAGCCGGCCCAGTAAGTCGCGGCTCAAGGGTCGGCGCGAGGCTGCGGTCTTCTTCCGGTCGATACTCGCCATGGTCGTCTCCGTCGCTAGAGTTCGTTGGCCGCCAGGGCCGCGGCGGCATTGTGGCAGATTGCGGCTGCGCTCAGCGCTCGAGGCTATCGTGAGCGCATTGACCAGGCGGCCGTCAATCCGATCGCCGCGACCGGCACCAGCACCAGCGGCGAGGCCGACCAGCCCCCGGCCGCGGCCGCGACGGCGGCAACAGTCGGCGGACCCACCAGCTGCCCGACGTGCGAGGCCTGTACGGCGATGCCCATCATCGTCGAGCGCGCGGCGGCGGGCGCGACATCCGGTATGGCAGTGAAAATCGATGCCGGCACCAGTCCGGCGATACTCGAGAATGCGACCGTCGCCAGATACTGCAGCGACCAGGAGTAGCGAGGCGAGAACACGACCAGTTCGGCCGCCGCCATGCCGATGATGCCGGTACAGATCAGCCATCGCGGCGCTGCACCGCGCGTAAATAGCCAGCCGGCGCTCAGGTTGCCGAGCGCGTTGGCGAGCACGGCCAGGGCGGTAAGTGCCCCGGCCAGCCTGACCGAGCTTCCACGCTCCTGCAGAATGGTAGGCAAAAAGCCCAGTACCGACAGGAACTGGAAGGTATAGCAGGCAAAGATCAGCGCCAGCAGCAAAGCGGCCGGCTGTCGCAGCAGGATTCGCAAGCTGCCGGCGAATGGCGCCGCGGGTAATGGGCGCAGCCGGCGGGTGCGCGAGTTCGACCACGCCACGGCCAGCGCCAGTCCGGTCAGCAGCGCCGCATTGACTTGCCACCATGGCCGCCAGCCGGAAGTGGCCACCACCAGTGGCGTGACGGCCAGCGCCACTGCCATGCCCACCGGCATATAAGTGCCCCACAACGACGGCACGATCCGTCGATCACGGTCCACCGCCGCGGCAATCAGCAGGCTTGGAATGGCAACCACCGTCACCACGAAGCCTGCGCCCTCGACCGCGCGACTGAGCAGCAACAGCGGTGCGCTGTGCGCGCGGCTTCCGATTGCCGATGCCAGCGCCATCAGCAGCAGGCTCGCGACCGTCACCTGGCGCGACCCGAATCGGTCCGCCAGAACGCCGGCAAGGCAGCCGAACAAAGCACCAACGGCGCTGAACATCGACAGGATCCAGGCCGAGGCCACCAACCCCATGCTGAAGTCCGCACGTAGCAGCGCTAACGCTGCCGGTACCTTCCCGATCTGCATCGCCGCGGCGATACCTGCCAGCACCAGTACCCAGATGCGTATCCAGTCGCTGCGATCAACAATCCGGGCGGCTGCCGGCTTGGAGAATTCTTGGGACATCAAAAGCCTGTCAGCGATACGAGTTGATTCTGTCAGGTGAGCGGAAAGTTCGTGTCACAGCAGTTGATCCCACTGCAGCACCGTTGGTCGGCCTGAACAGCGACGGTGCGGGCAGCCAGTGATGCTAGAGTATCGGTATCCAACGATGTGTGACCAACAGGATCTGCAGCATGCGCCCTATGCTTCGAATCGTCGCCGTTTCCGCCTCTGTCTCACTGTTATTCTGCCGCACCGCGCTCTCAGCGCCGCAGTCGGAGCACCGATATCCCGGCGAACTGACGCTCAGCGTCGACCTTACCGACCCGGCACAAAAGATCTTCCGGGTGCATGAGCGCATCCCGGTGAAAGCCGGCGCACTGACCCTTTATTACCCGAAGTGGATTCCCGGCGAGCACTCGCCCAGCGGCACCCTCAAACAGGTGAGCGGGCTGATCATTACCGGCGATGGCGGCGCGCGCGTGGATTGGCGGCGTGATCTGGACGACATGTTCGCGCTGCACCTGACGGTGCCGGCGGGCGTGAGCTCGTTGCAGCTTGAATTTCAGCTGCTGTCGCCGGGTTCGGGCGGGGATTTTGGCCAGAGCGTCTCGGCGAGCGCTCAGGTCGAGGACCTGGAATGGAACCAGGTGCTGTTCTATCCGGCCGGTTACCCGGTGCGCAATATCACGGTGCGCCCGCGGGTGCAGTTGCCGGCGGGGTGGGGCTTTGCTACGGCGCTGTCGAGCAGCGCGTCGAACAACGCCGGCATCGACTTCGATGCGGTGTCGCTCGAGCAGCTGGTGGATTCGCCGCTGATTACCGGACAGTACTTTGCCCGGATCGATCTGGCGCCCGGCGCCGCCGTGCCGGTGCACCTTGATCTGGTCGCCGACCACGCCAGCGATCTCACGCTCACCGACCCGCAGCTGCAGGCACACCGCAATCTGGTCACGCAGGCCCAGGCGCTGTTCGGTGCGCACCACTATCAGCACTACGACTTCCTGTTCACGCTGTCGGAGAACACCGGCCACTTTGGACTCGAGCATTCGCAGTCGAGCGACGATCGCCTGTACGCAAAGTTCTTCACCGACCCCGACACCTACCTGGCGGGCGGGGGTCTGCTGCCGCACGAGTATGTGCATTCCTGGAACGGCAAGTTCCGCCGGCCCGCCGGACTGGCAACGCCGAATTTCAATGTTCCGATGCGTGACGAGCTGCTGTGGGTATACGAGGGCCTGACCGAATACCTGGGCAATGTCCTGACCGCACGCTCCGGCATCTGCACCGCCGAACAGTATCGCGAGCAGCTTGCGCAGATGGCCGCCGGCATGGATCGCCGGCCCGGCCGTGTGTGGCGAAACCTGCAGGACACCGCCGATGAGGCGCAGCTGCTGTATTACGTTCCAATGGACTGGGCCAGTTGGCGTCGCGGCGTTGACTTCTACGATGAGGGCGAGCTGATCTGGCTGGATGTCGACACCACCATCCGGGAGCTGTCGGGCGGGCGCCGATCGCTGGATGATTTCGTGCGCGCCTTCTACGGCATCGACGATGGCAGCTTCGTCGTCAAGCCCTATAGCGTCGAAGATGTCGTGAAGGCGCTCAATGCGGTGCAGCCGCATGACTGGGCGGGATTCCTGCGCAGCCGACTGGACAGTCACGATGCGCCGGCGCCGCTCGGGGGCCTCACGCGAGGGGGCTGGGCGCTCAGCTATAGCGATCAGCCGAGCGCGAATTTCAAGGCGCGCGGCAAGACGCGCAAGTTTCTCGACCTGAGCTATTCGCTCGGCCTGGTGGTAAGTACCGGCCCGGACAATGAGGGCAAGGTGATGGATGTGCTGTGGAACGGCCCGGCATTCACCGCCGGGCTTGCACCCGGCATGAAGCTGCTCGCGATCAATGGCCGCAAGTTCGACGTCGAGCGCGTTGACGAGGAATTGAAGGCGGCTCAGGGCAGCAAGGCCCCGATCGAGATCCTGGTGCAGAACCTGGACAGCTACATGACCGTCAGGCTCGACTACCACGGCGGCCCGATGTATCCGCATCTGACGCGGGTTGCCGGAACCACCGATCGCCTGGATGAGATCATCGCGCCCAAGGCACCATCGAACTAAGCGCCGATCACCTGGTACTCGCTTTTGACCAGTCCGCTCGCGTACTGGTGCGTCGCGATGTGCCTTAGGGCGATGTCGCCGCTGGTGGCACCGAACAGTGCGATGCCGCTGCCGATCAGTACCGGTACGCGCGTGATGATGAGGCGCTGAATGAGCCCGGCGCGAAGGAACGCCTGGATGGTGCGTCCACCGTCGACGTAGATATGCCGGATGCCTCGCGCGGCCAGTACCGACACGATGTCGGCCGGCTGCCCCGACATGCGTTCGACCACCGCCTCGACCGGCGCGGGCGCGAGTGAGCGGGTGCTGAGGACGACGACGGGTTTGGGGCCGTAGGGCCAGGCGTCCAGACCGAGCACCGTCTCATAGGTGTTGCGGCCGATCACCAGGGCATCCACCGTGGCCATGAACTCCTCGTAGCCGTGCGGTTCACCACCACCGGTGGGCAGAAAATCGAAGGCGCCATTGGAGCGGGCGATGAAGCCGTCGAGACTGGTGCCGACAAAAACCGATGCTTGCATGGCAGTCTCCCCGGATTCGGGTCAGGGCCTTAAGTCTGCGTTGGCGGCGGCAATCCGACAATTCGACCGACCGGCGGCGTCCTGGTCGATTGTAAAGAGCAACAAAATGGTTGCGCTTCTGGCGGCCCAGGCGATAAAGTGCAACGAGGAGGTTGCATAATATCAACGATCGCATCGAGAAGCGCATTGAATTGAAGGCGCCTGTGTCGCGAGTGTGGCGCGCGCTGACGGATTCCCAGGAGTTCGGCCAATGGTTCGGCGTCAAGCCGCAGGACCCGTTCGTCGTGGGTCAGGTCACGCGCGGCCCGATTACCTACCCGGGCTATGAGCACCTGATGTGGGAGGTGGTAGTGCAAAAGATGGAACCCGAGCGACTGTTTTCATTCACCTGGCACCCCTATGCCATCGATCCGAACGCCGACTACTCGGCCGAGACCCCTACACTGGTCGAGTTCAGGCTGGAGAAATCGGCCGGCGGCACGCTGTTGATCGTCACGGAATCCGGCTTCGACAAGCTGCCGCCGCAGCGCCGGCTCGAGGCCTTTCGCATGAACGACGGCGGCTGGGCGCAGCAGGTGAAGAACATTGAACGCCATGTCGTATCCGGGACGTAGCGCCACGGGAACACGGCGGCACGATCAGGCGCCGATCTTCGCCGCGCTGGGCGACAGGACGCGTCTGGCGCTGGTCGCCAAGCTGTGTGGCGGCCAGCCGCGGTCGATCTCCCAGCTGGCACAGGACTCGGTGCTCAGCCGACAGGCGATCACCAGGCATCTTCGAGTACTCGAGAGTGCCGGCATCGTGCACAGCCGTCGCCGCGGTCGGGAAAGTCGCTTTCAACTCGATCCGCAGCCGCTGGTGAACCTTCGCAAATACCTCGATCTGGTCTCCGAGCAATGGGATCAGTCGCTGTCGAGGCTGAAGGCATTCGTCGAGCGCTGATCGGCGGGCGCTGTCAGCCGCGTATTCCGGCGCGAGCAGCTTCGTTGACAAGCCACGCCCGGCGGGCTGGAATGAGCCGGCACAGGGGCGCTTGCCGGTGAGAGTGTTTCGACAGCCATGCCGTATTTCGATGCCGTCTCCAAGGTTGACTCGCATGAGCTTTCCAATGCCGTGGATCAGGCCAATCGCGAGGTTGCCAAGCGCTATGATCTGCGCGGCACCAACGCGCGCTTCGAACTGCAGGAGTACCTGATCTCGCAGTTTGCACAGAGCGAATACCAGCTCAATCAGCTGCTCGACATATTGAGGCTGCGCCTGGCAGCGCGCGGCATCGACCCGCGCAGCCTCGAACTCGGCGACGTCGAGGTGAACCTGAGCGAGGCGCGCCGCCAGATCACCATCAGGCAGGGCATCGAGCAGGCAACAGCCAAGAAACTCGTGGCGAGCCTCAAGCAGGCCAAGCTCAAGGTCGAGGCGCAGATCAACGGCGACAAGCTGCGGGTAACGGGCAAGAAGCGCGATGACCTGCAGTCCGCCATCGCACTGCTACGCAAGTGCGAAATCGATCTACCGCTGCAGTTCGAGAATTTTCGCGACTAGCGGTCGCGGGTCAGCGCCCTGTAGAAAGCGCCTTGTAGAAGTAGGTGGTGTCGCATAGGCCGCCGTTCGGCCACAACGCGTAGCCGGGAATGACGCCTCCGCGCTGCCAGCCCAGCCGGGCGTAGAGGCGTTCGGCATCGCCGTCGGTCACGGTATCGAGCACCAGCAGTGTTTTTCCGGCGTCGCGCGCGGCGCATTCGGCCGCTTGCAACAGCGCCGTGCCGAGGCCGCGCCGGCGTGCGCGGCGCACTACCAGCATCTTGGCCAGGTCGGCACGGTGCGGCTGGTTATCGGCCACGGCGAATACCACCTGCACCGTACCCACGATCGCACCGCTGGCCATGTCTTCGGCCACCAGCACGATGCGCTCAGCGCGCTGCGCGCTGTCGATCACGCCCTGCCAGAACAGCAGCGCCCTGTGGTGTGGTATCGGCCACATGAAGCTGACCGAAGCCCCGCCATCGACGCAGTCGATGAGGACCTCGGCCAGCGCTGGCGCAAGCTGAGGCTCATGACCCATGGTGCGGATGCGAAAGCCCGCAGCGCTCACGCCGGCCGTTCCAAACAGGGTATGTCAGCGCTGATCACCACGATGTAGCGCGCCGGATGGCGGGTGCGGTTGGCGAACACGGTAGGCCGGTCCAGCAGCATGGCCAGGCAATCGCCGGCATCGAGCCGATGCTGCTCATCGCCGAGCGTCACCTGTAGCCGCCCGGTCAACAGCCACAGCTGTTGATACACGGGCGGAATGCGCGAGCCGGTCTCGTAGGCGATGCGGGCGCCGGCCGGGAAGTCTACCTCCACGATCTTGATGGGGGAGGGCCAATGCGGAGGTGACACGTTGCGCCGCAGGTAGCCCGAGGCCGGATCGCGCCACTGGGGTTGCTGCGCACGTCGTGCGACCGGATGCGGGGTGCCACCGTGATCGGCGGGCGGATCGAACAGCCGCGCCAGGGGTACCCCAAGCCCGAAGGCCAGGCGCTCCAATACCACTGCCGTGGGGCTGGCCTCGCCACGCTCGATCAGCGAGATCATCGAGCGGCTCACTCCGCTCCGGGTAGCCAGCACCTGCAGCGACAGTCCCATCGCTGCGCGCAGGCTGCGCGCCTGTGCGGCGATTCGAAGATTGATGTCGCGGCCGGCCATATCCATTTAACAGGAAATATATTCCAGGATACTGGATACCTGTCAAGCACTGGCGCGCTATCCGCTGGCGTTTCGCTGCCGTGGCCGATACGATCGAACTACTCGACCTGGAACGCCGCGCCGCCGGCGGGGGATAAGCACAGGATGGCGCAGGCACTGATCGACCCGAGCGCAATGAGCCTGACGAGCCGCTCGGGGTTGCGCGCCGACTTCAACGCCAACGGCTCGCTGCGCCGCCTCGATTGCGATCCGATCGCGCTGATGCTGTTCGTCGGCAATGAGCTCGAGGGCGGCCCGACAAATCTGTACCTGCGAAGTCACGCGGATACGATGCAATGGACACCGCTGCTGGGACCGCGCAGTAGCAGTCACTTTCATGCCGATCCGGCCACCGGCCTGCCGGTGGGCACCGGCACCTGGTGCGGCATTCACTATTCGATCGCCCTGGTGCTCGCCGGTGACCTGCCTGCCTGGTTCTGGCAGGTGCGGCTCGAGAACACCAACCCGACGGCGCAGCTGCTGGATCTGACCTACGCACAGGATATTGCGCTGGCACCTTACGGCGCGCTGCGCATGAACGAGTACTACGTGAGTCAGTATATCGACCATACGCCGCTGCGCCACCCGGCGCGCGGACTGGTGGTCGCCTCACGGCAGAATCTTGCGGCCGATCGCCGCAATCCGTGGTGCCTGATCGGTTCGCTGCGAGCGGCGACCTCATTCGCCACCGACGCGATGCAATTTCATGGGCTCGCAAGTCGCGCCGGTGACGTCCCGGTGGGGCTTGCCGGCGAGCTGCCGGGCCGGCGCCTGCAGCACGAACACGCCATGGTGGTCATTCGCGACGCGCCGATGATGCTCAATCCGGGAAGCAGCGCCGCCGCCGGGTTCTTCGGCAGGTATCTGGCGGATCACCCGGAGGCGAGCTCGGCGCCGGACCTTGAGCACGTGAGCGAGACGCTGGCACTGGCGGAGGCAGTGCCGCTCGCGACCATAGCTGCGACCCCTGCCGGCGTGGCCAGCGCCGCGACGCTGTTCAGCTCGGCGCCGCTGCTCAATGGCAGCGATCTCGACGCCGAGCAGCTGCGTACACTGTTCGGGTCGCAATGGCGTCACCCGGAGCTCGACCAGCACGGCGAGCCGCTGTCCTTCTTTCACGGCGGCGATCGCCACGTGGTGCTGCGCGCGAAGGAGCTGCGCGTGCAGCGCCCGCATGGGCATATGCTGCGTACCGGTCGCCACCTGACACCGGACGAGAGCGCGCTGACCTCGACGGTGTGGATGAGCGGTGTGTTTCACTCGCTGCTCACGCAGGGACACGTCAGCATCAATCGCCTCTTGTCCACGGTGCGCAGTTATCTGGGGCTGTTTCGTTCGCACGGACAGCGGGTGTTCGCCGATACCGGCGGCGGCTGGCGGCTGCTTCACGTGCCTTCCGCGTTCGAGATCTCACCCGACGCCTGCCGCTGGCTCTATAGCCATGAGCACGGTGTGATCGAAGTTCGCTCCGAGGCGCGCAGCGAACCGCACCAGCTGACGCTGTCGATTCATGTCATCTCCGGCGCAGCGGTGCGATTCCTGATCTCGCACCACATGGCACTCGATGGCGATGACGGCAGCGCGCCGGGACCGGCACAGTGGCGGCGCGAGGGCAAAGATATCGTCGTCGTCGCGCCGGCCGGCAGCGAACTTGCAGGTCGATTTCCGGACGGTAGTTTTCTCCTCGCTGCCGATGCCGGAACGGACTTTGAACGTGTCGGCGGCGACGAGCTGCTGTTCATCGACGGCCGATCGCGCCGCCAGCCCTACTTATGCATCGTGACGGCGCCGTCCCGATCGATAGGACTGCGTATCCGCGGACACCTGGTCGCCGAAGCAACCCAGACGCCGCAGCGAGTCCCATCCGGTCACCGGTTGATACCGGCGCTACCGATGAGTGTCGGCGCGGCCAGCCCAGGCGCCGAACAGGTCGCTCGGATGGCCGATATTCTGCCCTGGTACACCCACAATGCGCTGGTGCATTACCTCGCGCCGCGAGGTCTGGAGCAATTCTCCGGTGGCGGCTGGGGCACGCGCGACGTGTGCCAGGGACCGGTGGAGATGCTGCTGGCGCTGGGGCGGGTAGCACCGATCCGCGACATTCTGTTACGCCTGATGCGCGCCCAAAACGCTGATGGGGATTGGCCGCAGTGGTTCATGTTCTTCGAGCGTGAGCGTGGCATCCGCGCCGGGGATTCGCACGGCGATATCGTCTTCTGGCCGCTGCTGGTGCTCGGCGAGTATCTGATCGCCACCGGAGATGGCGCTGTGCTGGATGAACCGCTGCCATTCTTCGACCCGCGCGGCGAGCAACTGGGAGAGCGGGCGTCGCTGTGGCAACACGTCGAGCGTGCGCTCGCGCTGATCGACAAGCGAGTCATTGCAGGCACCGCGCTGGCCGCCTATGGTCATGGCGACTGGAACGACTCGCTGCAACCGGTCGACCCCGCACTGCGCGATCACATGTGCAGCGCCTGGACCGTGACGTTGCAATTCAAGACGCTGAACACGCTAGCGCGCGGACTGCGCGTCATCGGCCAGGCGGTCGATGCCGCGCGATTGGAGATGCGGGCCGGGTCCGTGCGGCAGGATTTTCAGCGGCTGTTGCTGGTACACGGCGTGCTCGCCGGCTACGCCATTTTCGAAGACGGCGGCAGTGTGCGCTACCTGCTGCATCCATGCGATGCTACCACCGGCGTGCGCTACAGCGTGTTGGCCATGATCCACGCGATTCTGGAAGATATGCTGACGCCAGCACAGGTGCGCGAGCACCTACAGCTGATCGACGCGCACTTGAGTGCCGCGGACGGCGTGCGCCTGTTCGACCGGCCGATGCCTTACCACGGCGGCCCACAGACGATCTTCCAGCGGGCCGAGACGGCAACATTTTTCGGCCGCGAAATCGGCCTGATGTACACGCATGCGCATCTGCGCTATGCGCAGGCGCTGGCGCACATCGGCGACGCGGACGGCTTCCTCCATGCCCTGGGCCAGGCCAATCCGATCGCAATCCGCTCGATCGTGCCGGCTGCGACGCTGCGCCAGGCGAACTGCTATTACTCCAGTTCCGACGCGGCATTCGAAGATCGCTACCAGGCAAGTGCCGAATACCAGCGGGTGGCGCAAGGCTCGGTGGCGCTCGATGGCGGCTGGCGCGTGTATTCGAGCGGGGCGGGCATCGCACTCGGCCTCATCGTGCGCTGCTTTCTGGGCTTGAGCTGCGAGTCGCAGGTAGTGCGCGTAGACCCCGTGATACCTGGCGCCCTCGACGGCCTGCGCGTGCAGACGTGGCTGATGGGGCGCCCGATTGACGTCAGCTATCGAATCGGCGCTGCCGGCTGCGGCGTCAACGAGATCGTGCTGAACGGACAGGCGGTGAATTTCGACCGCGATCCGAACCCGCATCGCCCCGGCGCGGCACTCATTGCCGTGGCGACGCTACGCGAGCGGCTGGCGGCCGGGCACAACGCACTGCGCATCCACATTGGGTAGCCGGTTTTCCCTAGCGGCGCTTCCAGACTGCGCTACCCTGGCTGCCGCTGAATTCGACCTCGCGCGCGTCGATCACGCGGTAGGTTCCCGCGTCGGAGTGCCCGGTGATCGTGGAGTTGGTGTGCCATTGATTATTGGCATAGGAGCAGCTGCCGCTGTCCTCGGTCTGCGCCTTGAATTCGAAGGCACCGTTGGCACTGTTCTGCTCGGTCATGCTCCAGTTGACGCCGGCGAGTACGATGCTGCCGTGCCAAGTCCCGAGCATGACCGGATTGAGCCGATTGACGGGAGCGCCCGGCTGCTCGGGCTGGAAGATGGCCGACCCGGCCGAATTGGTAACCTCAATCGCATTGGTACCCACCGCCCGTAGCGTGCCGGTTCGAACGCGGTGAGTCTTGGCGGCGGTCGTTCGGAACACTCCGAAGGCTGCCTGGGAGGTGCCATTCTCCTCCCGCGTGACCAGCAGATGGCAGCGGCCGTCCGCCGTGATCGTCACGATCGCGTGCTGATCGTAGTCGTCAACGACGCCGTCGAGTTCGAAGGTCCCGACCACGGCGGGGTCGACGACCTCGGACCTGGCGGGCGACTGGGGTGCCGGCTGCGCATCGCGCTGTGCAGGCGCCGGCACACGCGGTTGCGAGAGCGTGGCGAGCCTGATGTCGGCGGTGGAGGCGTAGGCGCTATTGGGGTAGTTGCGCTTGAATATCTGCCAGCCCGCCACCGTATTGCTGGCTTCGGCAGCCTTGTAGGCGGCGATTTCATCGGCCGACTGTGCGTGACTGGCGCTGGGCGGTTCGATCGGCGTCGTCTGGGCGCGCGTGGCGGGGCTTGGCTCGCCCGCATGGAAATAAAAGTCGCCCTGGATCGAGGCTTCCGACCACGGCTGCTGAGCGCCATGCGTGTCTGCCTTTACGCCGGCGATGACTTTCTTGAACATCTGCTCCAGCGGCACACCTGTCTCGGCCATCGCCTTCACCAATTCCCCGGTAAACACGCCGTTGGTTCCGGAGGTACCGTCCTGGGCGCTCTGACCGGGCGCCGCTGCATAGGCAATGAAGGTCCCGCTGGGCGCGTCCATCCGTGCAAGCCCGCGCTCGATGCCGCGCGTCTTGGGCAGCGGATTGTCGCGGCAGGCATCCAGGATCACGATATTCATCTCGTTCTGCGCGGTCTTCATGGCACGCAGGACCCTGCCGGCATCGAAGGCATTGGCATCGAGGTCAGCCTCGGACTGGATGTCGGCGTCTACCGGGATCAGGTAGTTCGTGCCTTCCGCCTGAACGCCATGTCCGGCGTAATAGAACAGCCCCACCGCATGCTGGTCACGGCCGATTCGGGCGCTGAATTCGTCCACTGCCCGATAGAAGTCGAGCCGCCTGGCATTGAGCCTGACGATGGTCTCGAAGCCCGCCGCTTTCAGCGCGCGCTGCATCGCGGCGGCATCGTTGGCCGGGTTGGACAGCTTCAGGTTCGCGTTGGCATAATCACTGTTGCCGATGATCAACGCAATGCGCGTCTCGGCAGCCACACAGCACGTGGCCGGCAGGAAGATCAATAGTGCGCAGAGTCCGAGGGAAAACCGCACACCCTAACCTGCGCAGTTGCAAACCAAATGGGGCTTGGCGCAAGTCTGTTGCAAAAGGGATGAGCAGGCAACAGTAGTGTTCCTGCCGCTCGGTTTTACCGATTTTCCCCGTCCTGATATCCTCGACGGCGCGCATTCTCGGCACTGGCTGCTGGGCGGCAGGCGCAACGGGACCCCAATGTCGCAGTACCAACTCGCGCAGCTCAACGTCGCGACAATGAAATTCCCCCTGCAGTCCGCGGGGATGGCCGATTTCGTGGCAAACTTGGATAGAATCAACGCGTTGGCTGAAAACTCGCCCGGCTTCGTGTGGCGCCTTCAGACCGATGCAGGCGATGCGACGGCGCTGCGACCGCTGGGCGAGGCCAGCCTGATCAACCTATCGGTCTGGCACGACGTTGCCGCGCTGAACGCCTTTGTGTATCGGTCGGCTCATGCGCAGATCATGCGTCGGCGCAAGGAGTGGTTCGAACGCTCGAGCGCGTATGTGGTGCTGTGGTGGGTGTCGAAGGGTCACCGGCCGGCGATAACCGAGGCACTGCAGAAACTGGCGCTGCTGCGCGAGCACGGGCCAACGCCCGATGGGTTTACTTTTCGTCAGGCGTTCCGTGCTCCGGATGCGGCGCTGGCGCACGCGCCGTTCGCATTCGGCGACGAATGCCCGGTTGGCTAGCCGATGGGCGCAGACCGTTGCCACACAGAACGACAGGAGGACACACGGTAAAGGTGGCACCGCCGACAGTTCGCCGCGGCGTTGCGCTGCTCGCAGCGACGATGCTCTCGTTCGTAGCGCCGGTCGATGCAAGGCGACTGGCGCTGGTGATCGGCAATGACAGCTATCAACACGCCGACCCATTGACCAATGCGCGTGCCGATGCCAGCGCCGTTGCCGATGCGCTGAAGGCGACAGACTTCAAGGTCACCCTTAGACAGGATCTGACCCAGCAGGCCATGAAAGCGGCGATTCGCACGTTCAAGAACGACGTGGCTGGAGGCGACGAGGTCATCTTTTATTACGCCGGTCATGGGGTACAACTCGAAGGCAACAACTACATGATTCCGGTGGATACCGCGGGGGAGAATCCGGATCAGCTCAAGGACGATTCGATCTCGTTGCAACGCGTGCTCGATGACATGCAGGACCAGAAGGCCCGATTCACGCTGGCGATCATCGATGCCTGCCGTGACAATCCTTTCAAGAGCAACGGTCGGGCGCTTCGCACCCGTGGATTGGCACCCGTCATGGCGGCCGACGGTCAGGCAGTGCTGTATTCGGCCGGAGCCGGCCAGGAAGCGCTGGATAATCTGGGTCCCCGCGACAAGGATCCCAATGGTGTGTTCACACGCGTGTTGATCAAGGAAATGAAGACCCCGGGGTTGTCTTTCGACCAGGTCATCCACGACGTTCGGAATCAGGTGGTGCAGCTGGCCCGCAGCGTCGACCATTCCCAGACCCCGGGATATTATTCGCAGTTCACCGGCGATTTTTATTTCATTCCGCCGAGGGCGAGCCAGACTCCAGCCGCAACGATGGCCGCCACCGGCTCGCAGCCGGCCAGCTCTGATCCCAAGCAGATCGAACTGGCCTACTGGGAATCGATCAAGGACAGCAGGGACGCGGCCGATTTCCAGGACTATCTGAAGAAATACCCACGCGGCGAATTCGCCGGCCTGGCGGCCAATCGGGCAAAATCGGCATCGTCGCTGCAGCACCCGCCGCCAAAGCCGGCTGCTGCAGCCACGCCGGTCACGAGCCCGCTTCCGGCGGCGCCGAAGAAACAGTGGGGGGCACGGTGCGATTCGATCCTGGAAAGTGCTCAGTTAGGGGAAACACTCAATGAAGAACAAAGAGCGTACATCAGGCAGAACTGTCAATAGTGCCAGGCGCGAGGTATTAGCGGTGCTCGCGATCGGTGCACTGGGTGCGGGCTGTACCCTGGCACCTCCGCTCGAGGATTCGGGCCACCCGGTGTCGGTGCCGCCTGCGGGCGGCGCGCCTGCGCCCGCAACCCCGCCGTCTGTCGCGCCGCCGCCTGCTGCTGCGCCGCCCGCTGCTGCGCCGCCGCCACCACCGCCACCGCCACCGCCGGTCCTAGCATTCGATGAGGCGGTCGCCAACGCAGCCCACGCGGTGTTCACCAATGCGCCCGCACCGGACTCGGGCGCTGCGATGGTCGTGATCGATCCGCTGGTCGACGGCATGACCGGCTATCAGTCCACGGCCACGCAGAGCATCCAGGATCGGATCGTCGGCATCGTCAAGAGGGACTTTCCGAATTACGCGGTGCAGCGCATAACGCCCGAGAGCCTGAGGCAGCAGCCGCGCGTACTGGTGGGCACCTTCACGCCGGTGAATGCCCAGATGAAGACCAGCGGCGAGCGCGATGCCTATCGCTTCTGCCTCGTCATGGGCGATCTCAAGAGCGGGAAAATCGTGGCCAAGTCGGTGGCACGGTCACGCATCGCCGATGCCGATTCGACCCCGACCGCGGTGTTCGGCGACAGTCCGGTGTGGACCGACGATCCCAACGTGCAGGCCTATGTCGCCACCTGTCAGGCCAGCAAGGTCGGCGATCCGATCAAGCCGGAATATTTTGACGGGCTGCTCGCGGCCGCTCTGGTCAGCGAAGCCGGGGACGCCTACGACCAGGGGCGCTATGCCGAGGCGCTGGATCTGTACACCACTGCCCGCAAGACCCCCGCCGGGGATCAGCTGCGCGTGTACAACGGCATCTACCTGACGCTACTCAAGCTTGGACGCACCGAGCAGGCGACGGTGGCGTTCCGTGACCTGGTGGACTACGGGCTGCGCAAGAAGCGCCTGGCGGTGAAGTTCCTGTTTCGGCCCGGCTCGGTCAGGTTCGTGACCGACAACAACAAGTTCAGCGCCAGCTACGGCATGTGGCTGCAGCAGATTGCCACGCAGGCGGTAGCCAGCCAGGCCTGCCTTCAGATCACCGGCCATACCAGCCCGACCGGCCCGGCGGCAATGAATGACAGCCTGTCGCAGCTGCGCGCCGAGTACGTTCAGTCCCGGCTGGAAGGCGATGAGGCGCCGCTGAAGAAGCGCACCGTCGCCACCGGCGTGGGTTCGCGCGAGAATCTGATCGGCACCGGACGTGACGATGCAAGCGACGTGCTCGACCGTCGGGTCGAACTCAAGCCGATCGAGCCCTGTAACTGACGCGGGCGCTTCTGCCGGGCCGCCCATGCCTGATGTTTCGCGGGCAGATTGGCGGCGCTGACGTGCTTCAAGACGTGCTTCGAGTTGCGCGCTGCAGCGGCGCGCATAAATTACACACCCCCGGGCGCCGGTCGATCATTCCGGTCGCTACCGGTGGCATTACCCGGCTTATGGCAAATTGGGCGTTTTGAGTCCAATCGCCCCTCCTTTTCCCATGAACTGGCACCGGACCGACCACACAATTTCAGCGCAACTCGCTCGTACTGAAACTATCCCAACCGCACACTGGTGGTCGCTCCCAACAAGTCAGTCGAGGCAATATGAGTGCGGCGGGCCGGTATTGGCATTCAATGCTCTCGGCGCTGGCGTCTTTCCGTCAAGCCATTAGACGGAGTTGGTCTGTGGTCGGGCCACGCCTCCAATTTGGAGAAGCCATCAAAGGGGGTTGGAGAGTAGTCGGGGCAGGCCTCCGATTTGGACAAGCCATCAAAGGGCGTTGGTCAGTAGTCGGGCCACGTCTTCGATTTTTTGGACAAGCCATCAAAGGGCGTTGGTCAGTAGTCGAGACAGGCCTCCGATTTTTTGGACAAGCCATCAAACGGCGTTGGAGAGTAATCGGGGCAGGCCTTCGATTTGGAATTGCGGCGCGTCTGGTGGCCGCGTTTATCGGCGTAGCCGCGCTGGTCGTGGCTGCCAATCTGATCGTTGTGCAAGGCGTGCTGGTCGAGCGAATAACGCAGATACCGGCATCGCCGGTCGTTGCCGCAGCGCCGGTGGCACCACCGCCAGCTGTTGTTGAACCACCGCCGCCCCCGAAGATCGTCGTCGAGCGGCGCGAGATCACGTCTGACGCGTTGAGCGCAGCGCTCGACCGCTATACACGCGCCGCAGAGGATCGCGTCAAAGCCAACTCGGAGCAATCGGCGTCGGAATACCAACGATCCAGCGCCGATCTGGATCGCGCTTCTGCAGCTTTCACAACCCAAGCCGCGTCGATCTCCGGCAAGCCCTTCAGTACGCTGACCGCCGCTGTGAATGCTCACAGGGAACACGGCGACGACCTAGTTGCAATGGCGGACAACCGCCGCATCGTGTTGCTCAAGTTCTCGACCATATTTGAGGCGCTGAATGCGCGGGTCAACGCCTCGATGGCTGACGCCTGGAAGATCTTCGGGCGTGTGGTTGCGCGTCAATCGCTTCTGCAGCTGCGCGCCGAGCTCGATGAATTGCGGCGCAGTGCCGCCGTACTGGGCTCGGCGGAAAGCGCGGACGCGCCGGAGATGGTGCCGCTGTTGAGCAGTGAACAGGCTGCCGCCAAGACCCTGGATGAGAATGATAAGGGGTTCCGACGATCACAAGGGGATCAATGGTTCACCGCCGCGCGGGACGATCTGACCCAACTGGCCGCTGTGGGCGAGTCCATGCTGGCGTTGAACGAGCAACTCCGGGTTCGCAGCCAGGCGTTGTTGCAGGAGAAGTCGAGCGTTGCGGCGATGATGCCAGCAAAGATCGCATCACCGGTGGTGGTTGCTGCCGCGGCCAAACGAAGCCCGGCCGCGGCGGTGAGGCTGCCGCGGGCCGCAGGCAGGCCAGCTGTGGACGTCGTGAGTGATCAGCCGGCGCTTGCTACGCCTGTGCTCGAGACGCGATCGGTCACCACACAGACACCCGAAGCTCATGCCAAGCGCGTGCTGATAGCGTGGATCAGTGTCGGCGTACTGCTTCTGCTGGTGTGCATATCGCTGGGCACCATATTGAGCATCGTCAGGCCGGTGCGCCGTCTGCTCACTGCGACTGCGCGATTGGCCAAAGGGGACAGCAGCATTCGAGTCGCACGCGGCGGCATCAGGGAGCTCGATACGCTTGCGGTCGCATTCAATGACATGGCGGACCAGCTGGCTTCAGCGCATCTCGCCACTCGGGAATATCAACAGGGTCTGGAATCCAAGGTGGCGGAGCGCACCCACCAGCTTCAGGAACTTGCCGAACACGACCCGCTCACCGGCCTGCCCAATCGGCGGGAACTCTTTGTGCTGCTCCATGCCGCGATCGAGCGGGCTCATGCCGAGAATTGCCTCGTAGGGGTGTTCTTCCTCGATGTCGACAATTTCAAGTATATCAACGACAGCATGGGCCACGAGTTCGGCGACCGTGTGCTGGTCAGCCTGGCGCAGCGCCTGCAGGACAGCACGCGAAACTTCGGCTATCCCGCAAGGCTCGGTGGCGATGAGTTCACGATTGTGTACGAGCGCGCGCACAGCCTCGACGACATAAGGGCGGCAGGCCTGCAGGTGGTGCAGGCTTTCCAGACACCGTTGGCGGTCGACGGTCGCGAGCTTATTGTCAGCGTCAGTGTCGGAGCAAGCATTTACCCGGAACATGGACGCGAGGCCGAAGCGCTGCTCAGGGCTGCGGATGCTGCGCTGTTTCGGGCCAAGGCCTTGGGGCGCAGCCAGCTTTGTGTATTCACGCCCGACCTGTTTGCGGCTGCATCGGCCAAGTTCACCACGGAGCAGGGGTTGCGTCGAGCCATCGAAAGAGGCGAATTCGAACTCGTATTCCAGCCGGAGGTGAATGTTGAGACACTGGAGACGGCGTTGGTGGAGGCGCTGATTCGCTGGCGGATGCCGGACGGCGGCTATGCCATGCCCGGCCAGTTTCTCGGCATTGCCGAGGAATCGGGGCTGATCATGGAGATCAGCGACTGGGTGCTGCGCTCGGCGATCGAAACCGCAGCGCATTGGCACCATGGCTCCTGGCCCGCGGCTCGCGTCGCGATCAACGTTTCGCCGCGCCAGCTCATCGATCAGCGCTTCGTCGATCGCCTGCGGGGGCTGTTGCAGGAGTATCGCCTGCCGGCTCGATGCATCGAGATCGAGCTGACCGAAACCGTGCTGCAGACGGGCCCAGCGACCATCGAGACATTGAAATGTCTGCGGGCGCATGGGGTGGCAATTGCGCTGGATGACTTCGGCACCGGATACTCGTCCCTGGCTTCACTTCAGCAGCTTCCGCTGACCCGCATCAAGCTCGACCGCAGCCTGATAGCTGGCATCGACACCAGCCCGCGTTCGGCGGCTATCGCGCGCGCTATCATCGGTTTGTGTCAAGGGCTGGGTCTGGAGGTCACGGCTGAAGGGGTCGAGCGGCCCGAGCAATTTGCCCTGCTGCTCGGCCATCGTGCCATGTATCTGCAGGGCTACCTGCTGTCCCCCCCGGTCACACGTGACGAATTGTTGCCGGTGATGGCCGATCTGACCCGCAGGGTTGAGGAGTTGCTGCTGACGTCGAAGCTTCGCGCTTCCGCGGCCAACGTCGTCGATCTGTCAGCGAGCGGGCTGCTCAGGCTGCCGCAAGCCGGCTGAGCCCAGCAGCAAGGCAGTTATTGTCTCGTCGGGATATCGATAAAGCTGCTTCCATACCAACGGATCTTCAATGGGACCGTCGCATCGGCTACCGATTCGTCGCTGACGTCTCCTCCGGTGCCGTAGTTGATCTGCTGATCGGCTCGTTTATTGATGCCGATGACCATGACCAATCGGCTGCCCGCCTGGAACTTGCGGCTTGTCAGGCGCTCACTCCTGAAACTCAACTGCTGGCGCACGCCGGCCTGCAGCAGATGACGATGACTGCGATCCCGCGCGTAGCTGGCGCGAAACGTGTACGGCGGATCGAACAGCCGCAGGTATTCACCGCTCGGCAGCCTCTCGTACAGTGCGATCGTGACGTCCATGTCCATCTTGTTAGGCGTGAAATCCAGCACTCCCGATAGCAGGCCGCTGACCTCGAGCGGCTGGGGAAACGGATCGCTGATGAATTCCACGGCGTTGTGCAGCGAGAGGTTTTTGCTTATCAGCGCGGACGGCGGCATCCAGCCCGCGTCGCTGCGATCGGCCAGGTTGACGCTCTGGCGAATGTACGTGGTCCTGGAACTCATCTTGACCGCCAGCCGGTGCACGTCGCTTGCGGGGGCCGGGTCGAAATAGAATCTGAGCGATCCATTGGCCATCGAGTCAATCGACGGCGCGTGCTCCCAGGTGTTTGCCCCCATGACCTGGTAGTTGATGCGATCCTGGAGCAGGGCCGGTTTTGCCGCCCCCTTGAGGATGTAATCAAACCATTGGTATCGCAGCTCGTGAATGTCGATCAGAGCGGCCGAATCGACCTGGTACTCCTCAAGCACCGGCAGCGGACCTCGCTGCATCGCAACCTCGTCGTAGGGTCCGATCAGCAGCGTGTGGTCGGCCTTCGGATTGAAGCGGTAATGTTCGGTGAGGTAGTAGAGCGCGCCTTCCTGGCTGCTGTCGAAATATCCGGTCGTGGTCAGCACCGGAATGTTGATGTGCGAGAAATCATCCCGATACGGGATCATCTTCTGCCAGTAGCCGTCGTAGCTCGGGTGTCCGAGCCAGCGCCGAAAGTCGGCATTGGGCCGGCCATAGATGTGCGCCAGATCCCAATAGGACTGACCGCTGGTGTACCAGGTCTGATCGAGCCAGCGCCAGTGCGCGTCCTCGCGATAGATCTCCTCGTCCAGACCCGCGGTGTCGGTGACAAATCGCGCCCAGCGGTACGCGGCGTTGTGATAGACGTTGCCTTCCCTGGGAAGGTCGATGCCCGGGGCGATGGTCGCCGAACTGGCGATCGCCTTGAGGGCAGCCGGCAGGCGTTTCGCGGCAGCCCACTGCGCAAAGCCGCTGTAGTCCTCGCCGTACATGGCCACGCGCCCGTCACTCCACGGCTGCTGGGTAATCCAGTCGATGACGGCGCGGGCATCATCGCCGTCGTGCTCAAAAGGCACGACTTTGTCACCGCTCTTCTGTTTCCCGCGGGCATATGCAACCACACCGACATAGCCGTGGGCGGCGCACTCCATGGCTTTGTTCTGCGGATAGACGTAGATCGTGTACTCGAGCAGCGCAGGCAGCGACTTGACGGCGTTTTTCGGCCGCACGACCATCGCCGAGATGCTCGCCCCGCCGGGGGTCTTGATGAGGACATCCTGTTCGGTGGTGTAACGGCGATTCTCATCGGCGGCGACCAGCGGATCGACCAGCGGCCACAGATTCCGATAGGCGCTGAACGAAAAATAGGCCCAGATCAGCTCCACGGCCTCTGGCAACGTCACTGAACCTTTCGGTCGCAGCCGATCGAATTCCCTTTGCAACGCCTCCAACGAGACTGGCGCAGGCGCCTCCAAGCTCCAGGTGACCGCATAGGCGTCGGGATCGTTCAGGTGCGGCACCACTTCCTGGAACGCCTGCGTGAGCGCTTGCGCAAACGCAACGTGATCGGCTGCCTCGACGGCGCGGGCGTGGATGTAGATGTCGTAGACCACCGAGCGGTCGGCCGGATAGGCACCGTGTACGCTGCGTCGCCAGTCGCGCAGTTCCTGGCGCGTCGTGTCGGCTGCGGCGTAGACCCCCGATACGAACTGCAGCGCCGCCAGATTCGCAAGGTAGCGCTCGCGATTGCTCTCCTGATACACCGGCAGCACCCGTGTGGCCAGATCGTGCAGCACCGTGGGCATGGTCGTGTCGGTGGCGGCCGCGGGCAGGCGCAGATCGAGTTCCTGTGCGGGTGCCAATGACGGCAGCAGCGCCAGCAGCAACACGAGATGAAGCGATCTCGTCATCGGCCGGATGGGGATACAGGCTGAGGGGTGGCGGGCGGCGCCGTGGCTGCGTCGTCGCGGCCGACCGTGTGTGTCGGCGGAGCTTTGGCGAGATGCAGCGTGCGCGTAAACAGCGGGTTGCGCGCCTGGCCGCCACCGATATGGATCACTCCGGTATGTAGCAGTTCGTGCGCGAGCGTGTCCATGAAGCGCTCGAGCGTATCGCCGTCGAGCGATCGCAGAGTGTCATCGATGAGTATCCAGGGCGGCGCCTGCAGCACTACCCGCGCAAAGGCCAGGTCGAGTTGCTCGTCGGCACTGAGCTCCCGGTCCCAGCGCAGGGTGGTGTCCAGAGCCGGCACCAGACGATCCAGTGCAAGGCGCGTCAGGGCCTGCGCGAACGCATCCGGGTGGAAATTCTCGACCTCCATTGGATAGGCGAGTACTTCGCGCAGACTGGCGCGCGGCAGGTAGGGCGTGCCGCGGGGGATGTAGACAATGGCTTCGTCTTTCGGGCGCTCGATGCGTCCGGCGCCCCAGGGCCACAGACCGGTCAGCGCGCGGAATAACTGTGTCTTGTTGGTGCCGGGTTCCCCGAGAATAAGAACGCGCTCGCCGGCGCGCACGATGACTCTGCTTTCCCGCAGCACGTCGCAGCCGGTCGAGGAGGCGACTTCCAGGTTTTCTATGACGATCCTGCCGGGCTCACCATCGGCGTAGATAATGCGGCTTTCAACGTGCGGCACCACGTTGGTCGTGATCAGTGCGCGGCGAAAACTGGCCACGCGCAGCAATGTCGCGCGCCAGTCGGCAATGACACTGAAGTTATCCACGAACCAGCGCAACGCCGATTGCGCCTGCGTGAATGCCGCGGCCGCCATCATCAGGCCGCCAAACGACAGCTTGCCCGCGAAGTACAGCGGTGCGGCGACCAGTATCGGCGCTACCAGCGTTACCCAGCCGAAGCCCGAGGTGACCCAGGTGAGGTTGGTGAGTCCGGTAACCAGCCGGCGCGTTGCGGCCAGCACGGCCGCCAGATGCAACTCGACACGACGGCTTTCGTCAGCCTCGCCGGCAGCCAGCGAAATGCCGTCAACGTGTTCGTTCACCCGCACCAGCGCAAAGCGCAGGTCGGCCTCGCGCGCGTATCGCTCGGCATTGCGATTGATCAGGGTGCCCCCGACCCAGTAGCTCATCAGCGAGCCGGCAGCCGCATAGATCACAGCGGCCCAGACCATGAAGCCCGGGATTGCGAAGATCCGGCCGGCGACATGGAAGGAGAAGTCACTCGACAGCACCCACAGCACGCCGGTGAAGGCGAGCAGCAGGACCAGTGACTGGAGCAGCCCGATGCCGAGATCGGCCGACAGCTCGCACAGATGGCGCGCGTCCTCGTGCATGCGCTGATCCGGATTGGCGCCGATCGGACCTGCGTTGGCGAGCCAGAATGCGCGGCGCGGCTGCATCCAATGTTCGATCAGATCGCCAACCAGTCCTTCCCGCATCCTGACCTTGAGCGTCTCACCCAGCCACTTCTGCGCCACATTGAGGACCAGCAGGATTCCTGCGATCAGGAAGAAAACCGCCAGCTGGTAGAGGAAGTCCCTGAAGTCGCGCCTCGACAAGGCGTCATAAAAGGGCTTGTTCCAACGGTTGAGCCGGATCTGGCCGTAAGTCGTGGCTACGACGACCAGGAATATTCCGACCATCAGCCAGGAGATCTTCTTGCCCACCGGGGAGCCCAGCCCGGTCCGGACCATCATTCCCAGCTGAGCTACGAGGCCCGAATGGGCAGCCTCGTCAGCTTCGAACGCGGCGGCGCTGGCGATGTCCTCTTCCTCCGAATCAGCTGGCGTGCCAGATACTCCTTGGATAGGGCGCGGATCTGTCATCGGGCGCAACCGATCGGCGCTACCATAATCCGGCATGCCCAACGCGGCAAGCGGGAGCGGTCGGCGGGCAGGCGGTATTCATGCAGTGACAGCACGCCGCGCGGCGATGCAGGAGATGAATGCGGCATAGCTCCAGGCGAGCTGCCTGGCAGACGTCTGAGCACCGGTTTTCTGGTCGAACTGCTCCGACAGGTCGCCGCTCGGCGGCGTGAAGCTGCGCACCGTCTCCAGAAAAGCGTCGCCGCGCTCGCGCAGCTCGCGCGCAGCCGCGACCCCGATGGCCGCTCGGAAACAGAATTCTGCGGCCGCCAAAGTCGAGAAATAATAGGCGCCGCCTGAATAATAGACGTCGCCAGCATACCGGCCCATGGCGGGCGCGCGCGACGCTGGGCGATCGTGGTTGATCGGATAGGCCGCGTCGAACAGGGCTTCCAACTGCGCAAGAGTGGCATGCATGCGCGGGTCGTGCACCGAGTGGACTGTCCCGGTGCCGGCGCCGTGCAGTGCGGCGAGAATGACGGCGATGTCGAGTTCCTTGGCCGAGCGCTGACCCGATGCAAGGGTTCGCGATCGGTAATATCCCTGATCATCGAGCCAGTAGCCGTCGAGCGCTCGACGAATGGTCTCGGCTTCGGTTGCGGCGGCGCGCGCCTGCGCGCCTTTGCCGTGCTGTTGCAGCCAGTCGGCACCGGCATTGAGCGCCGCAGCGGCGATCGAGAGCGTGTAGTAATGCAGGCCCTGCTCCTCCTCCCAGATATCGAAGCAGGCATCGCGCCAGTGCTGCTGCGTGAAGGCGAGATCGGCACGCAATAGCGCCGACACTGCCGCGCTCAGCGGCGGGTCGAAGCGCGCGCTTCGGCTCCACCGTAGCAGTGTGAGCGCCCGCAGCGCAGGCCCGTCATTTTGCGGGCGTGGCCAACTGGAGATATCGAGCCTGCCGTCCGGATTGACCCGCGTTTCGGCGGCCACCGCCTCGCCATGGATGCGCGCGAGATCGGCGTCGGTGCGCAGGAATTTCTTGAAATCCGGCGCGACCCTGGTGCGCCAGGCATCAGAGGCAGCCAGCGGGCGCCCGTCCAGCTGCTGCAGCGCCAGGCTGAAGTGCACGAAATCCGAGAATTGCGCCACTGCATCCGGTCCCGCGCTGCCGTCCTCGAACAGCTGTCGCAAGGCATCGATGACGACCGCGGAGTCCCGATACCAGTGGAAGAAATAGTCCGGGTCCGGATCGTAGGCGGCAAGCACAGGCGAGGCGACCACCGAGCCACTGATCGGCACCACCGTCTGACCGAATCCCGGCCGCGTCTTGACGATGCCCAGCGGCGATATGCTGGCCCGCATGGCGCGCGCGGCGTGACGGTACTGTCGATCGACCCAGCGGTCGAGCGGTTCCATCAGCGGCGCGTCCGTCGGGTCAGATGGGGACTTGCGAAGCCGAGACTGCGCAGTCCTGCCTGTACCTCCGGCACGCTCATGAACAGCTTCCACAGCAGGCCGGTGCGGTAGTTCTCGATCATCAGGATGATCGGGCCCTGGTCGATGGCAAGGAAGGTATCGGCATACCAGTTCCTGCTCTGGCTAAATGCGTCGGTGAGGCCATATCGTCCCCACAGTCGTTGGCCGTGGCTGCCGAGAAAATGGCGCAATGCCCGCATCGCCGCACGCGGGGCATACGGAATGCTTGCCACGGCTGCGGTGGGCGCGATGGTTCCGTTGTCGTGGGCGGGGTCGTGCATCGAGTACCCGCCCTTGTCTTCGCTCGCGGTGAGACCCCAGCAGGACGGACCATAGCCCTTGTAGCGATGCGGATTGGCAACGCAATGCGCGTAGTTGATGCGCACGTGGTTGAGATTCTTCTGCCAATAGTCGGCGTAGCGGTCCTGCAGCCCTCTGGGATCGAGGCCACAGAACGAATAGTGGGTAAAGAACAGCGGTCCGCCATACGGCATGCCCAGCGGCAGCTCGACCCCATAGTAGGATTTGCCGTTCAGATAGTTACGACCCGCGGCATAGCCCTGATGGTAGACACTTGGGTCGATGCGATAGCGAGGTGCGGATGCCGCAAGTACGTAGGTGACCAGACATTCATCCCAACCGCGGATCGCATGGTTCATCGACCAGCCATTGTTGGGACTCCAATGCCAGTACAGCACCTGGCGTCCGCCCTGCGTATACCAGCTCCATTCAACCCCTTCCCACAGATCGGTGATATACGCGCGCAGCTTCTTTTCGGCGCTGGTGTTGCGATCGAAGTACTGGCGCGCACACAGCAGCCCCATGCAAAGATACGAGGTCTCCACCAGGTCGCCGCCATCATCCTTGCGGGTCAGCGGGACGGTGGCCTTGGTGCGCGCGTGCATGAAATGCGAGAAGGCGCCGTGATAGCACGGAGCGCTGATGAGAAAGTCGAGCATGCGCTGCAGACGCTCCAGCGCGGCATCGCGCGAAATCCAGCCACGCTCGATGGCGACGATCAGTGCCATGACGCCGAAACCGGAGCCGGCCATCGTCACCGGCACCTCGACCGTCCGATCGTGGGTACTGCGCCGATCAGGCGCAAGAGCGCTAGTCGGCTCTGCCCCCTCCCAGAAGAAACGGAAGGTCTGTCGCTGGACCGCCTCCAGCAGCCGATCGGTGGGCTGGCGGGCCAGAGCGGCTGCGCTCGATCCGCGGTTCGACTCGGCGAGGAGCCTGGCGCGTGCTTTGGGGCTTGAGGAGCGATCAGTATTGGCCACAGGGAGCCTTTTTCGGTGTCTGGTGACGGACGGTTTGGCCGGTCGTGGCCGCTGGTCGTTCATAATCGTCCACGTTATCCGAAAGCGTCGCGACCTTGCTATGGCCGGGCACTGAAGGGTATAGAAAAAGCGTGATGCGCTCTAAAGTTGTGGCCAGAAGCGGTAGATGGATCACATGAGTCGGATCGAGATGCTCATCCGGGACATGACCCTGGTCGAAAAGCTCGGCCAGCTCACCATGACGGCGGCCGGCTACGCGGTCACCGGACCGGTTATCGCCGGCGATTCGACCGATGCCATCAAGGCCGGCGCCATCGGCAACCTGCTCAATCTTTTCGGTGCCGGCCACGTGCATGAACTGCAGCGGCTCGCGATCGAGGAATCGCGGCTTGGAATACCGCTGCTGATCGCGTTCGATGTCATCCACGGGCATCGCACCTTGTTTCCGGTGCCGTTGGGCGAAGCGGCGCTGTTCGACCCGGATGCCTGGGCACTCACGGCGCGGGAGGCATCCCGCGAGGCGGCCGCCGATGGCATCGCGATGGCGTTCGCGCCGATGCTGGACGTGTCGCGCGATCCTCGCTGGGGCCGCAGCGCGGAGGGGCCGGGCGAGGACCCCTGGCTTGGTGCGCAGATCGCCGGCGCCAAGGTCAGGGGAATTCAGGGTGACGATCTTAGTGCCGGGGAGGCGCTGGCAGCGGTCGCGAAACACTATTGCGCCTACGGTCCGGTGACGGCGGGGCGCGACTACGCGTCGGTCGATATCTCCGAGCGCTGCCTGCACGAGGTGCATCTGCCCCCGTTCGCCGCCGCAATCGCCGCCGGCGTGGCGGCGATCATGCCTGCCTTTACCGATCTCGCCGGTATACCGATGACCGCGCACGTGGGACTGTTGCGCCGTTTGCTGCGCGATCAGCTCGGGTTCGACGGGGTCATCGTGAGCGACTACAACGCCATCGCGGAACTCATGCGCCACGGGGTCGCCGCCAACCTCAGCCAGGCGGCGACGCTGGCACTGAAGGCCGGTGTGGACATCGACATGATGGCGAACGCCTATCGTCTTGGCCTGCCGGCTGCACTGCAGGCAGGGGCCGTGACCATGGCGGAGATCGACGCGGCTGTGCGCCGCGTCCTGACGCTCAAGGAACGCCTGGGCCTGTTCGACCAGCCCTATCAGCGCGGTGCCGCGCCAGAGAGTGGCGCGGCTCGTGCCGATCGCCGCCGCCTGGCGCGCAGTGTGGCTGCACGCGCGATTGTGTTGCTGAAGAACGCTAACGACGTGCTGCCGCTGGCGCCATCCGTGCGCCGGCTCGCCGTCGCCGGACCGCTGGCCGATGCGCCGTCCGAAATGGGGGGACCGTGGTCGCTGGCCGGCGAGCCCGCGACGCATGTGGGCGTGCTGGCCGGGCTGCGCGCGGCGCTGCCCGAAAGCGAGATCCTGCACGCCTCGGGGGTTGGCATCCTGGCGGACGACGTCTCCGGCATACCACAGGTCCTGGATCTGTGCGCGGCGGCCGACGCGATCATCCTGTGCCTGGGCGAAGCCGCGGACATGAGCGGGGAGGCCGCCAGCCGCGCGCATCCGGACCTGCCCGGACAGCAGCGCGCATTCGCGCAAGCGGTCATCGATCGCGCCAGGATGCTGGGCAAACCGGTGGTCGCGATATTGTTCTGCGGCCGTCCGCTGGTCGTGCCCTGGCTGGTCGAACAGGCCGATGCGGTGCTTGCGGCCTGGTTCCTCGGGAGCGAGGCGGGAAATGCGATTGCCGATGTGCTGACCGGAAGCGTATCCCCGAGTGGGCGCACGCCGATGAGCTGGCCACGGGCCACCGGGCAGATTCCGATATTCTTCGGCCAGCGTCCGGGCGGGCGGCCTGCCGACTCGAGCGATCACTTCCGGAGCCGATATCTCGATGTGCCCAACGAGCCGCTATTTCCGTTTGGCCATGGGCTCAGCTATGGGCGTTTTGCTCTGTCGAAGCTTCGGGTCACGCCGCCGCATGCGCGCCAGGGTGATTTGATCGAGGTTCGAGTCGATGTCGCCAATGATGGTGCGAGGATCGCGCAGGAGACGGTGTTTCTTTTCACGCACGACCGTATTGCGACTGTGGCGCGTCCGTTGCTGGAGCTCAAGGGCTTCGGCAAGATCGAATTGCAGCCCGGCGAAACCGGTACGCTGACGCTGTCGCTACCCGCCTCGGAGCTGAGCTTTCTGGGGCTCGATCTGCAGCCGGTGTTCGAACCGGGTGAAATTGAGATTCTGGTCGGACCGTGCGCGGACCGCTCGCGGCTGCTGGTCGGCACTGTTCAGCTGCTCGCCGACGATCGCCCGCCGGTCTGCTCGTCGTAGCTCCCCGGTGCCTGGAGGCCGCGGCGGGTCACGGCCGCGCGGCCACGATGTCATCGAGGCGCGCCGGCGCGGATGGGTCGCGCTCCAGGTGCGGGTAGCGCAGTCCGTCGTGGTAGTCGAGACTTGCCACTGTGTAGCGATCACCGGTCTTGATGATCAGCTCGATCGGCGTGTGGGTGCCCTGGGCCGAGCGGATCGCATCCTGCAGCACCTCGGCGCAATAGGCGACGCCGTCGATCGCGAGGATCTGTGCGCTTTCGGTGAGCTTGGCCTTGAACGCAGGGCTGTCCCACATCACTTGCGCCACGGTGCCCATCTTGTCGCTGTCGTCGATGTCGACACCGATGGAGAACAGCAGGTTGACGTGCTTGCGCTGCCCGTCGCTGGCCTTCTGGTAGTCGCTGGGGGTGTCGGTATAGATCAGCTTGTAGCCGCCGCGCCGCAGTCCGTCGAGCGGCGCCGGCCGGGCGCTTGAATCGAGTCGCTGGCGCAGGAAGGCGCCCCAGTCATACGGCTCGACCGCATTGAGCGTCTTCACGACGTCGTCGAAGGTGTACGTGACCGGGGTGAAGCTGCCGTCGTTGATGCCGAAGAATGCTCGGGCGAAATCGTCGAGCGAGCGTTTGCCCTGTGATCGCTCGCGAATCAGGGTGTCCGCATCAAGCCAGATCAGCGCTCCCTCGCTGTAGTAGTCCTCAAAGCGTTGCCAGTCGCGCCAGGACTGCGGTCGGCGCGGGTTGATGATTTCATCGTTGGTGGTGTCTTGAACGGTGCGCCAGCGCCGACCCGGCTGCATGGCATAGTACGCTGCCGTGAGCGCGAACTGATCGAGCGCCTGCTGCCGGGTGCGCAGTGCCGAGCGTGCGGCCAGCACCTGCCCCCAATACTCGGTCTGCCCCTCGTAGACCCATAGCAGGCTGTCCTGCATCGGCACGTTGTAGTTCGGCGTCCACAAGTCCGCCGGGCGGCGGAACTTGCCGTTCCACGAGTGCGTGAACTCGTGCGCCAGCAGATCCCGGTTGTACGCGGTCTTGTCCCATTCGGTGAACGTCTGCGGATCGGCGCCATCCTCGCTCGACTGATGGTGCTCAAGTCCGCTCTGCTGGATCTGATCGCTCAGTGAGTACAGGAAGTCGTAGTGATTGTAGTGATGCGAGCCGAAGAGCTTGTAGGCCTGCCGCACCAGCGCCCGGTGCGCCTCGAGCTGCTCCGGCTTGACCGCCAGAAGCTCGGGCCGGTCCGCAAACAGGTCGAGGTGTACCGGCACCGGCCCGCCCGCATCCAGTTCGAGCCGTGAGGCATAGCGGCCCGCGTACAGCGGACTATCGACGAACGTCTCAAGGCTGATCGGCTTGAACTGCGTGTGCACGCCGCTTGCGGAGGCGGTTTCAAGGGCTGAGGCCGACTTCCAGTCGGCAGGCAAGGTGATGCGCGCCTGCACCGGTATCTGTCGCGCGAAATAGCCGGCCGGGTACAGTACCAGCTCATTCCATTCGATCATCAGCAGCTCGCGGCTGATTTCCAGGTTGCCCACCTGGGGGCTGGTCGGGGACAGGTAGTCGAAGTCGATATCGATCGACTTGACGCCCGGGGCGGCGTGCAAACGAAACGCGAACACGTCGACCGGATCGCGCTTCCAGGCTACCGGTGTGCCGTTGGCCACGATTCTTAGGCCCGCGAGGCGATCGATCGTGCCCTCCGGCGCGTGCGTGCCGGGCAGCCACTTCGGATACAGCAGCACCGTATCCGGGCCGATGCCGCTCAGCGTCTCGTGAACGCGGATGATGCGTCGGCTGATATCGGTGGCATCGACACTCAGTTGAATCTCCCCCGGGTAGGGGCGATCCCTCGGTGCTGCGATTGGCGTGACCGGCGCGGTCGCACCGGGCCCGGCACTCTGGACCGCGGCTGCGATGCTCATTGCCATACAACAGACGGCTATCGCCATGAGAGTTGACTTCATGGATCTCCTTGGTTGCCAGGTGCTTTGGGGTGACTGAAGAAGTGTCTTACTATAACGTTTGTGATCGGCGCTCGTCTTGCCTCAGGCGAGCGGCAGATGGTGCGGGCGCACCAGCATGTGCCAATCCTGGTGCTCCTCCAGAATCAGTGCGATCGCGGCCTGGACCGACGCCTTGAGCGCCTCCACGCGACGCACTTGTGGCAGTTCGGCCAGGGCCTTGCGCACATCCTCGATCGCACCGTGCAGTTCGACCATCAGTCGCTCCGAGGTTGCGCCGAGCCGATAGGCTTCGGATTGCGCCAGCGCGCCATGCAGCGACGCAGCCAGCGCCGGGAAAAAGGTGGTGACCAGCGACAGCCAGAGCGTATGAATCAGCAGATGCAGCAGCGCGCCGAGCGCCGTCAGGCCGAACAGTCCGCTGGTCACGCGGTGAACCCGATGCAGCAGCGCATGCTGGCGCACGGCAATGCGGGCGTGATAGTGCTTCTGCGCCAGCAATATGTCGATGGTCCACTGCGCGTAGCTGACGATGAATTCCGGATCCGCCCAGGCCTCGCCAAGCAGTTCGCGCGCCAGCGACTCGTTGCGCGCGCACAGCGCCGCCACATCGTCTATGCCGCGCAGGTGCTGCCCCGGATCGAGTACCCGCAGGTACCAGTTCGCCTGCGCCTGGGGCGCCGAGAAGTCGAGCAACGGTGCGATCAGCGGCAGGTACCAGGTCAGCTCTGCGGTGGTGCGCGCGCGCAGCCACTGGCCCTGCCAGTCGTGCCGATGTCCCAGCCAGTAGATCGCGCTCACGCTGCCGATCACGATCACTTCGGCGATGGCCCAGAGCCCCGAATACGGATGCATCGCGTGGCTGGTGCTGTCCCATCCGAGTGCCAGCGGCATCACCGCGCACAGCACCGCGATGGCGCTGAGCAGGTAGATGGCCCAGAAGCCGCTGCGATAACGGTGGCCGAAATGGATGGCGCGCTGATCGAACCTGCGGTGCGCGGCGGCGAGCGACTCGATCAGTGTCAGCAGTCGCTTGGGCGGTTGCGGCGGCGCCGGTGGAGGCGGGGTCTGGATCTTCACACCGATGAGCAGCAGGCGCTGAATGACTTGGTGCAGTGCCACGTGCGTGTCAGTCGACGATTTCGTAAGTGGTCGCGAATATGGGCTGCGAGACGATTCCAAGGCTGCCGTCGCCGTAGTCAACCAGCCAGTCGCTGGGCCGGCCGGTCAGTTTGGACTGGCCATCGGCCAGCAGTACCTCGAAGGCTTCGTGCATCTGCAACGCAAGGATGCGATTGCGCAGGCTGAGATACGGGCCGGCCTGGCCGGATTGAGTCGGCGGCCTGGGCCGGTACTTGTCGGCAAAGTGCGCGCGCGACACGCGCCAGCGCTCCCCGGCAATACCGGTCAGGATCGCATCGCCGGGTAGCGCATGCACCACGCCCTCGGGCGTGTGCACCGTGCAGGCCTCGGGGGTAAATCGGACCTGCACCTCGCGCTCGAGCTTGCGCGCGGCGACATGGCGCCGATCCTCGCTGAGCGCACTCGAGAAGCCGCGTTGCCCGCTCGAGCGAAACAGTGGCATCGGGCCCGAAGTCACCCCGCGCCCCGGAGCGATGCGGCAGGCATCAGAGCAGTGCCCGTGGCATGCATCGCCTCGTTAATGCGCTCGCGCCACCGGCGTACGTCATGCAGCGAGCGCAACGTCGGCGCGACGGTATCCAGCAGTCCCGCGGCTTCCTGCAGCAACCTGGCGCGCTGATTTTTGTCGGCCACGGCCTGGGCGTACAGCGCACTGGCCAGTTCTACCGGCTGCCACTGATCACCATGGTTCCTGGCCGCCAGCTCGCGCTGGAACTTGACGATCGGGCCAATTTCCTGCGCTGCATCGTCAAAGCGCCCCTGCCGCGCCAGCGCCAGCGCGAGCCAGATCGACAGTTCTCCGAGCTGGCGCCGATCGGACGTGGCCTGCGTTGGCCAGTGCTTGCGCGCCTCGAGCGCAGCGCGCTCGGCGCGTTCGGCGGCAGCGAAATTGCCGAGCTGGTATTCGGCCCGACCGGCCACGTGCAGTGCGACGTACAGGCTGATGTACTTTTCGCCTTCCTGCCAGTCGCCGCTCGGTGTCGCGGCCTGCAGCGATTTGGCGGTGTCCCACGCGAGACGCCGCGCGGTCGACAGGTCATCGCGCTCCAGCGCCGCCGCGGCACTGCTGGCCGCCAGCAGATCATCGACGATGATCTGGGCGATGCTGCCCGGCGGCTCGGTCTTTCGAAGTTTCTCGGCGTACACGCGTCCGGCTGCAATCGTGGCCTGTGCACCGGCAGCGTCGCCCAGCTGCGCCTGGTAGTTGGAGGTGATCGTCATATCGTAGGCGCGAATGACCACGAAGCTGGCGCCGCCGACGCTGGCCTGGCCGTAGTCGTCAAGGGATTTCAGGTACGAGGCGATCGCTTCGCGCAGACGCCCGGCGGCCCACTGCGAATCGCCCGTCTCCTGATGCGCGACGCCCAGGTTGTTCAGGCTGACGACGTTGTGCGGATCGAGCTGCAGTAACGTGGTCGACACCTGGGTATCGAGCGCGGTATAGCGCTGCATATCTGCCGGATTCAGGCTATTTTGCGCGACGCTGGCCAGACTGCCCTCGACTACCTGCTGGGCGTGTAGCGCCAGCCGGTAGCCCGGACGCTGCGCGAGCACCTTGTCGGCGATGGCGATAACCTCATCACCGATGCTCTGGGCTTCCGGGTCGCGTCCCAGCCCATCGAGACAAGTCACATACCAGGCTCCCGCCTCAGCGTAGCTGGCCGCCATGTCGATATCGGCCA
The DNA here is from genome assembly GCA_013289615.1 of Gammaproteobacteria bacterium. Lineage (GTDB taxonomy): Bacteria > Pseudomonadota > Gammaproteobacteria > Steroidobacterales > Steroidobacteraceae > FEN-1191. Next base: position 54,088 of record JABCZO010000001.1, on the reverse strand, counting down.
GCGTCTTGGCTCCGAGGTCTGCGGCGATCTGCCTTGCTTGCGACAGTGTCGCGAGGCCTGCCTCGAATCGATTGCCGCCGGCCTGCTCGTAGCCATAGCGACCGAGGGTATCGACAAATGCGCGCCGTGCCGCGATCGAGGCGCCCGGCGCCTCTGCCAGCGGCCGCAACAGTGCGACCGCGCGCTCGCTGAAGACGACCCCGTTGGAGTCATTCTGGCTGTCCTTGATCAGCGCCTGCGCCGAATAGGCCAACGCCAGCGCGATGGTGGTCGCTTCAGAATGATCCCCGCCGCGCTGCAGCTGCTCGAGCAACTGGGTGGCCTCGGCGGCGCTCTTGGTGGCGATATCCAGGTTGCCGAGCTGGCGATTGGCGCGCGCGTAGTACACCATGGCGAGCGCGCCGTTGCGGATCGTCTCCGGGCCCTGCAACGCCGGCGGCAGCGAATGCAGGTATTCGATCTGCTGCCGGGAGAATTCCGCGATCACATTGATACGCCCGAAACTCACCAGTTCACGGTTGAAATCGTCACTGAGGTATCCGAGCAGGTGCTCGGCACCGGCGCGTGCCTGCTCTGCGGCAGTGCGTGTCTGGTCTGCGAGCCGCTCGGCACGATGCGCACGCTGCGTGCTCAGGTACGCCAGCACCGCTGCGAGCAGCGCGCCGATGGCAAGCAGCGCGCACACGCTGGCCACCTGGCGGGCGCGCACCAGCGCGCGCCGGGCCGAAAGTTCACGCTCACGCTGCTCGGCCAGCAGTCGCTCGGTGGCTTCGCCCTTCTCGCGTTCGTGGCGCTGGTCGCGGCTGGCCTTGACGACCCCGCACAGTACATCGTGGGTGAGCTCAACGCGGCGCACATCGAGGCGCTCCTCGATGCGCAGCAACCGTCGGTTGACCAGTACCGCCAGCGTACCGGGGGCGGCGCCCGCGGCGGCCAGTTCGCTGATCAGCCTCTCCTCGGCGATGTTCTCCCGGTAGCCCGAGGCGGTCAGCAGCTGATCCTCGATGATGCGGCGTACGGCCGCCGGCTGGTCGGCCAGGGCCCGCTCATAGAAATTACTGAGGATGCTGGCGTGCGAGCCGGCCAGCAGATCGAGTGAAATTTCATCGCGTTGCTGCGCGATGCGGGCATCGTTGAGTTCGCGGCAGATCAGGCTCAGCAGCGATGGCTCGACCTCGGCGTTGGCGAGTTCGGCGCCGCCGGCGACGAAGCGCACGATCGCGGCGGCCACTTCCTCGGACACCAGCCCCTTGCCGGGGCGCATCACCGCCGTGAGCGCCTGGTCGCCGGTCATCGGCGCCAGACGCAGGCGGTTCTGCGTGATGCTCGGCATCGCGGCCTTGAGCCCCTCGAGCGGCGCCAGGTAATCCTCGCGCAGCGCAATCAGCACGCGATAGTCGCTGCGCCCAAAGTCGAAACGCTCGGCCATCGAATCATCGGCGTCGAGCTTTGCCTCCAGCGACTTGGGCGCGCGGTTCTCGACCAGGTCGGCCAGATCGGCGATGAATCGTGCGGCGCGCGCGCGTCCGAATTCATCGCTCTGGGCGAGGGTGAAGATCTCCTCGAATTGATCGAAGATCAGCAGCGGCGTCAGGGTATTGCCGGCTTCGTCGCGCAGCACGTCATCGCGATGGTGCAGGAATTCCCACAGCGACTCGCCTTCGGCGGCGACCCCAACCTGGGTCCATTCGCCCGAGCGCGTGGCGCTGCGGGTGATCGCCTGCTTGATCTGCTCGGCGGGCTCGGGCGCGTCGTGAGCGTAATCGACCCGCACATAGACCGGGCAGTAGCCCTGGCTGCGCAGCCGCGGCACCAGACCGGCGCGCAGGATCGAGGTCTTGCCCAGGCCCGACTGGCCGAACAATACCGTCAGCAGCTTGCGCTGTACCCTGCGCGCCAGCTCAGCGACCTCATCCTCGCGGCCGTAGAAATACGCCCGCGTCTCCTCGGTGAACGACGCCAGCCCGAGCCAGGGGTTGCGCGCGTCCACCGATGTGGCGACCACATCGGCCAATGCCGGTTGTTGCGGCTGTGCGTTCACTGCTGCCGCGCCCGCGTGAAGTCGCCCAGCCGCTGCGCGAAATCGGCCGGCACGGCGCCGCCCGGTAGTTGGTTGAAGTGCAACGCCTTGAATTTGTCCGGTACCAGCGCTTCGGCGGCGCTGGTGGCGTCGATCGTGACCGGCACAATGAACAGCGCACCATCGGCCATGTTGCGCGCGCGATCGATCGCGTAACTCCACTCGCGCCTGAAGTAGCCCTCCAGGCGCCGCTGCGTGGTCGCCGAGACCACCGGTATGAAATAGGAACAGCGCGCGATGTTGCGCTGAATCTTGCGGTCGTAGTCATCGCCGGCTTCCAGCCGGTCCATATCGAACCAGATCGTGATGCCGGCGGCTTCCAGGCTGGCCTTGATCTGCTGCACGGCGGGAAGATCTTCGCGTGCGTAGCTGATGAAGACGGCGTTGTCGGGCATCTCGCGTGCCGGCGGCAGGAAGCGGGTCGGCGCACCGGCGCGCACCGCGGCGGCTACCGGCTTGCGGCGCGCCGCGAGGCGCACGTGCAACTCGTCGACGAAGCGCTCGGCCCCCAGGTAGATCCGGGTGCGTACGCTCACCTGTTGCAGGAACGACACCAGCCGCTCGTCCTCGCTGGTGTGATCGTCGGCCATGATTTCCCCGACATCGCGCGGGTCGGAAAGCCGCTGGCGCTTGGCCATGCGCAGGAACAGGCGTGCCAGCCAATTGGTGAAATTGCTGCCGATGAACAACAGGTGGTTGTGCTCGAGCTCGTGGAACAATTTCTCCGGCGCCAGGTGTTCGCTCTGCAGCGCGCAGATGAATTCCAGCAGGTCCTCATCGGAGATCACGTAGCTGGGCGAGGCCGAGAGCCGGCCGAACAGGTGATACACCACCGGCCGCTGCAGGCGGTCGCGCTCGAAAGGCAGGTCGACCACGCGATTGGGCGAATACGACAGCACCTCGGTGAACGAGGCGCCGTTGAAACGCTCCAGGTTGATTGCGGCCTCGAGCAGCGGGTCGAAAGTGGTGGACACGAACAGGTCGAACTCCGGGATCGCCGCCAGGCGGCGCAGTGCCCGCGGCGGCTCGAAGGCCGCGTCCTTGAGAATACTGCGCAATCGCACGTAGGCTTCTTCGCGCCGGCCGCGGGCGCCGAGGAACCAGCAGACCACGTCGTTGAGCGTGTAGGGCTGCGGCAGCTGCGATACGTCTACATTGAGCCGTCCCGCGAGCTTTTCGGCCAGCCAGTCGTACAGCAGGCGCGGACCTCGGTCGGTGGCGACCTGCAGCAGTTCCGGCCCCAGGATCGGAATGACGCGCCGCTCCTCGATGAAGCTGAGCAGATCGTCCCAGGCGTCGTCGTCCAGCACGCTCATCGGCAGCTGTGCGGTGGCGGCGGTAGTCATACAGCGCGCATAAAGATGTGTCCGGCCGTGGCCGGGTCAATGTCGGACGCGATCATCTTCTGATATCGTTCCATGACTCCGCGATCTAGCGCGGGTAGCTTATAACTTATTAATAGTTAAGCGAAAGCTCGACAGCGGGGTGGTCCGCCTGCGTTTCGGGAGCGAGTTTGCCGCAGTGCAACGCGCGTGGCAAGACAATTGCTCGGCCGCTGCTGGCGGCACGAGCTGACGTGGGCGATGCAGATCGATGCTGCGCGCGGAGCGGAATAAGTGTATCTCGGCATAGACATCGGCACCTCGAGCGTGAAAGCGGTCATCGTCGACGCGCGCGGAGCAATCGTGGCGCAGGCCTCGAATGCCCTGACGGTGAGCCGGCCGGCGCCGGGGTTTTCCGAGCAGGACCCTCATTCGTGGTGGCGGGGGACGATCAATGCCGTGCGGGCGCTGCCGGCAGCCGCGCGTCTGGCGTTACGGGCCGTAGGCCTGAGCGGGCAAATGCACGGGGCGACGCTGCTGGATGCGAACGACCGGCCGCTACGCCCTGCGATTCTCTGGAATGACGGCCGATCGGCGCTCGAGTGTCTTGAGCTGGAACGCCGCGAGCCCGCTGCGCGCGCCATCACCGGCAACATCATGATGCCGGGCTTCACCGCTCCGAAGTTGCTATGGGTGTCGCGCCACGAGCCGCAGATATTTGGCCGCACCGCCTGCGTGCTGCTGCCGAAGGACTATGTGCGACTGAAGTTGACCGGCGAGAAGGTCAGTGACATGTCCGATGCGGCGGGCACCGGGTGGCTGGATGTCGGCAGGCGTGACTGGTCGGATGCGTTGCTTGCGGCCACCGGGCTCACTCGCGTGCATATGCCGCGCTTGGTCGAGGGCACGGAGCCTTCAGGAACGGTGCTGGCGGCCGCAGCGGATGAGTTGCAGGTGCCGCGGGTCGTGGTCGCGGGCGGCGGCGGCGATAACGCCGCCAGTGCGGTGGGCCTGGGCGTCGTCTCGCCGGGGCAGGCATTCCTGTCGCTGGGAACCTCCGGCGTCCTATTCGTGGTGACGGATCGCTTTCGCCCCAATCCCGACCGGGCGGCACACGCGTTTTGCCACTGCCTGCCCGATCGCTGGCACCAGATGTCGGTCATGCTGAGCGCAGCCAGCGCCCTCGATTGGGTGGCGCGGTTGACCGGTGAATCCGATCTTCCGCGCCTGGGGGAGGCCGCCCGGCAACGGGGATTGACGCATCATTCGCCGCTGTTCCTGCCGTATCTGTCCGGCGAGCGCACCCCGCATAATGATCCCCACGCGCGCGGCGTTTTCTTCGGCATCAGCGCGGATACGAGTGCCGCAGATCTCGCCGGGGCCGTTCTTGAAGGGGTGGCGCTCGCATTTGCCGACGGCCTGGAGGTACTGGTGGAAAAGGGTGGCTCGGTCGCTGAGATCAGCGTCACCGGTGGCGGCGCGCGCCTGCCGTACTGGGGTCAGCTGCTGGCCGCCGCGCTCAATCGTCCCCTGACCTATCGGCACGGTAGCGAGGTCGGCGCCGCCCTGGGCGCGGCGCGTCTGGCGCGTCTCGCCTTGGGCGGCGAGCGCGTCGAACAGGTGTGCGTCGCGCCGCCGGTCGAGCGGGTGGTTCAACCGGATGCGACCTTGTCTGCACTGCTTGCCAATCGCCGACGTCATTTCGTGCGGCTGTACCAGCATTTGAAGAACGATTTCACGGATTTTTCGGCATGAGCACCGGTCAGGAAATGGCCGACAGTGCATGCTGCAGATCGGCGATCAGATCCGACACATCTTCGATGCCGGTGGAATAACGCAGCAGGCCTTCCGGAATCCCGGCGGCCGCGCGCTCTTCGGCCGAGCACTCCACGTGGCTGGTCACCGATGGCGGACCCACGACCGTTTCGACGCAGCCGAGATTCGCGGCGCGGTGCGCGTAGCGAAGCCTTGGCAGGATCAGCCTGATCGCTTCGAGTCCGCCGCGAACGCTGAAGCTGAGCATGCCGCCAAAGCCGCGCATCTGGCGCCGGGCGACAGCATGGTGCGGGTGAGTTTCGAGTCCGGGGTAGTTCACCTGTTCCACGCAGCGCTGCGCCTGCAGCCAGCGCGCGATGGTGAGCGCGCTCTGGTTCTGTCGTTCAATCCGCAACGCCAAGGTCTTCATCCCACGCAGCAGGCTGTAGGCATCCATCGGCGACAGCGCGGCGCCGTTGATCTCGCGGAAGTGCTGCAGCTTGTCGATCAGCGTTTGGCTGCCGCACGCCGCCCCACCCAGGGCATCGGCGTGCCCGCCGAGATACTTGGTCGCGCTGTGCAGCACCAGATCCGCGCCCAACTGCAGCGGGTTCTGGTTGATCGGGGTCGCGAACGTGTTATCGACGGCTACCAGCGCACCGGCGGCGTGTGCGGCCTTCCCCAGCCGTTCGATGTCCACCACCTTGACGGTCGGATTGGTCGGCGATTCCAGGTACAGCAGCCTGCAGCCGCGCTCGAATTCGGCTTCGACCTGCGCAAAGTCGCTGGTGTCGCACAGCGTGGCCTCGATGCCAAAGGAGGGCAGAAATTCGCCGAACAGCTTGTTGGTGCCGCCGTAGCTGTCCTTGATCGAGACCAGCCGATCCCCGGGTCGCAGGAAAGTGAACAGCGTTGCGCTGATCGCTGCCATGCCGGAGGAGAAGCTGGTGGCCGCCTGCGCTCGCTCCAGATCGCGAATCTTCTCCTCGAAGGCACGCACCGTAGGGTTGCTGTTGCGCGAATAGATGTGGCCCGGTTCACGCCCGAGTGCTACCGCCTGCCAGCTGTCGAGATCGGCGTAACCAAATGACACGCTATGCACCACCGGCACCTGCGTTGCACGCTCATAGCGCTCGTGGCCGGTTTCACCGCCCCAAACCGCGATCGTGGATTGCTTTGGCAGTGGGGCGGTCATCGGGCTCTCCAGCAATGTTGCTCAGGTGCTGCGGCGCCAGCTTGTTACGCGGGCAGGGCGGCCGGCTGCCGTTCTTGTACTCGGGATGCTACCCTTCCCGCGCGCGATTCGCCAAAGGGTAGCCGATTCAACGCGAGCGGATCGTCACTGTCGGACATAGCATGCCAAAATCGACCGATCACTTCCCCAGCGCTGCCGGCGCAGCGGGCTACCGGCTGCTTGCCGCCGATGAACCGGCGGCCTTCATCGAGATCGGCCGTAAGCGGCGTTCAAATTTCCTGGTCGTGGTCGATCACGCGAGCCGGCGCATCCCGCGTCGCCTCGGCGATCTTGGATTGTCCGCATCCGAATTGCAGCGTCACATCGCCTGGGACATCGGCGCACTGGCAGTAGCGCGGCACGTCGCCGCGGAGCTCGATGCAACGCTGGTGGCGCAGAATTATTCGCGCCTGGTGATCGACTGCAACCGCGACCCGAAGGTGCCGACCTCAATCCCGACGGTGGGCGAGTCGATCGATATTCCCGGCAATATCGGCCTGGACGCGCAGCAAGTCGCCGCGCGGCGGCATGAGATTTTCGATCCTTACCATGACCACTTGGGCGCCCTGCTCGACGAGAGATTGGCAGCCGGGCGGCCGACCTTCCTGGTAGCCCAGCACAGCATGACAAATATCTTTCGAGGCGTACGGCGAGAGATGCACGCGGCAATTCTTTACAACCGTGACCGCCGCTTCGCCGGGCTGGTACTGGATATGCTACGTCGCGAGCCGGACCTGCACGTCGCCGACAATGAACCGTACTTTGTCAGCGACCAGACCGATTACACCATCCCACACCATGCCGAGGCGCGCGGGTTGCCGCACGTCGAAATTGAAATTCGCCAGGACCTGCTGCACGACGACGCGGGCCAGCTTGAGTGGGCGGCGCGCATCGCCGGCGCGTTGCGCGATGCGGAGCATGCGTTCTTGGGGGCAGCCGCTTGATGCGGAAAATCGTGCGATTCCCGCCAGAAGCGCGATCCGATCGCCGTGTTGCCGCGATAAACAGATCGGGCGGTCAGGGCGCCGCGGCGATCGCCGGATGCGGCAGCATCGCCACCTGGCTGGCGGTAACACGGTCCTTGTAGCTGTTGCCGAAATGGCTGCGCACGTAATTGACCACGTCGGCGACCTGCGCGTCGCTCAGATGCACAGTCGGTCCGTCCCACACCTGGTCGGCCGCTGCGCTGAACGCCGGCATACCGTTGCGACCGGCGAGCACGGTTAGTGCCACGTACTGCCAGGAGGCGAGCGTAATACTGCCGGCTAGCTTCGGATAGTGTCCGGCGCCCACGGCGCCCTCGCCATGTGGCATATGGCAGCCCTGGCAGATGCGGCTGTAGATGTCCTCGCCGCTGGCGTTGCTGAGCGTCGCGACCGATGCGAACGACGCGTCATCGGCACAGGCGAGAGCGGCGGCCCCGGCGCAGACGCCGGCGCCGAGCAGCAACACCGCAACACGCCGCATCATCGGGCGGTCGAACTGCGGCTTCATGCCTTGCTCCCTTGCGCCAGCACGCGTTGATGCAGCCTTTGAACCGCATCGAGTGCCGAGGTGACGGCGCCTTCCTGCCAACCGCCGATGAAGGAGGCGTGCTCGCCGGCGAGCAGGATGCGCTGATCGATCTGGCAAAGATCGTCGTAGTGCCGGGCGCGTGTGTCGGAACTCCACATGCCATAGCAGCCCATCGCGAACGGTGCGCGATGCCAGGCCACCGCGACGCCGTTGTCGAATTCGGCGCGGTATTGCGGATGGATCTGGTTGCCGTAGTCCACGGCTTTCTGCACCCGCTCATCGGGTGTCATGGATGTGAACTCCATCGCGTGCACACCCCAGATGTAGGCCCCCAGCAATACGCCTTTGCCGGGGCTGTGATAGCCGCTACTCGGATAGCCAATGTTGGCGATCGGCAGGTCGGTGTAGGTGATGCCGCCGTAGATATGCTCATCCTCTTCCCAGAAGCGGCGCTTGAACTGCAGGCCGACTTTGACCGCGGAGGCATAGGGCACGGCCGCGATGGCCGCGGCCATTGCCGGGCCGACGTTCATCGGAATCTGCGCCAGGATCGGCAATGGAATGGTGCACAGGCACCAGTCCGCCCTGGCGGTGACTCTGGAACCCGGCTTGCCGGTGTCCTCGTAGCTGGCGGTGACGCCGTGAATGTCCTGTCGAATATCGACGACCCTGGCGTTGTAGCGGATCAACGGCCCGAGCTCGCGGCCGAAGGCCTCACCGACCCGCCCCATGCCGCCCACCGGCTGCATCAGCGCGGATTGCCAATCGTAGGAGTCGCCGGCGGCAATGTCGGACCATAGCCTCGAATCCAGTAGCTCGCTTAAGGCCACCGGCTCGGAAGGAATCGGGCGCCCCGTCAACCCGCCGCCGGGTTTCTTCTTATAACCGCGTCGATCGGCGCTGCTGCCGCTCGCCACGTAGGCGAAATTCCTGTCGAGCGCACCCCAGTTGCGCAGCGACTCGAGCAGTTTCTCCCGGTCTTCCTTGCTGACCGAGGCATCGAGCGCATTCTGGCGCGTGGCCTTGGCCAGCAATTCGGCGACATGGCCCTGGTAATCGGCCTTGACCTCGCGATAGCGCTGCGGCTTGCCGCCGAAGCCCTGGCTGCTGTGCAGATAGGCGTTGTAGTTCACCTGTACGAAGGCTTCCAACGGCACGCCCAGCGTCTTGCAGTAGTGGAGCATGCCGCGGTGATGATACGGAATGCGCCACGGACCCGGGTTGATGTACAGGTCCTGGTCGAACTGGCAGCGCTGCGTGAAGCCGCCCAGCTCGGTATAGCTGTCACCGCCGCGCAGGCTCCAGTTGCGTCCGCCAGGCCGGCCGTTGAATTCCAGCACCTGCACCTGGTAGCCGGCGTTGCGCAGTTCATAGGCGGCGCTCATACCAGCCATCCCAGCGCCCAGAATCAGTACCGAGGCCCCCGGCGGCGTGCCCTGCAGATCGATCGGGCCCCGATAAGGAGATTCCGCTGCAAAGCCCAGGCTGCTCATGGCCTGGTACATCGCGGCATTGCCGGCGGTGATGCCGATCATGCGCAACAGCTGGCGGCGGCTCAGCGACGAAGAACCTGCATCATTATCCATCGTTACCCCGAGATTGTTTCGTCGCTCAGGCGCATACAGCTACCATTCAGCCACCCTGTGGTCCACTGGACCCCCAATGAACTCCCTGCTTGCTCGGTTGCTGCAACTTACCGTCGCCTGGCTAGCGGTATCGGCAGGGGGCGCGACGGCGCAGAGCGTGATCGCGTCCAACGGGGCACAGGTAGAGGACTTCTCCCCGCAAGGATACGTGAAAGCGGTCCGCCAGGTCACGGCGCGATTCACTGCACCGATCGTTGCCCTGGGCGATCCGCGCTTGGACGATCCGTTTACGATCGATTGCCCGGCGCCAGGCAAGGGTCTGTAGCGCCTCGGCCGGGCGCGGCGCGCGGCCTTACCCGGTGCTGGTGTCGACTTCTTCCGAACGCAGCGTCGCGCTCAGCTGCTCGTTGGCCCGATGCCATGTCAGCAGCCACTCGGGCAGCGCGGGCGACAGCGCCGGCGCACCCAGCGCGCCCAGGAAATCGCCGGGACTGAGCGCGCCGCGCGGGCCTTGGAATAATCCGCGAATGGCTACCACGCCGACGACACGGCCGTCGCGCACGAAGCGGTGTTCCAGAAACATCCAGCGCTGGTCCCAACCGAGCAGTCGCGAATGGATATCGAACGACTGGAACAGGCGCAGGTCGCGCCGGAACTTCGCCATCGCATCGCCAATAATCGGGCGGACGTTCCGCTGCCGCGCGAGCTGCATGACCCCGGTGCGCAGGAACCAGTCGATGCGGCCGAGATCGGCGAGCGTTAGATAGCGGCCGTTATTCACGTGGCGGTACAGGTCGAGGTCGTTGGGCCACACCCGCAGATGCACCCGGGTGGCGGCGAGTAAATCCACCCGTCGCCGGTTGCGAAACAGCGCCAGCCACAGCAGGCGAAGCCACAGATTCATGCGATTGGCCCTTCCGGCGGCTAGAACCGGTCGCGACTTTCCAGGTTGGCCTCGACCGCCTCGCGCGTCCTCCAGGCGTCGCGCAACTTGCCCTGCGCGAGAAGTGGCAGTTGGTCGATGTTATGCGGCGAGCCCGGCTGCGAGCTGGCGCCATACGACAGCAGCACTTTAGCGTGCGCGGGTCGATCAAAGCTGACCAGGGCGATGAAGCTTGCGCCGAAGTTGGCGGCACGCGTTCCATTCGCAAGCGGTCCATAGTCGATCACATCGAACACGCCCAGCCGTCCCGGTCCGCCACTGGCGGGCAGATCGACGCTACCGATTCTAAGGCGCATCACCTGACCCCAGGGCATATCCAGAGCGCCAAAGTTGCTGAGCATATCGCGCGCGGCGGCCTCGAGCGCGCGCACCGCCGCTTGCGGATCGGCCAGTCCCGCCGGCGTGGTCAGTGGCAACTGCAGGTTGAGAGGGCGCGCGAACCCGTGTCCGGAATAGCCGCTCACCGCCCCGGGCTGATCGGCCCAGTCCAGAAACAGCAGCGCACCGCGGCTGTCGGCATCGGTCGAGCGATCCCAGTGTGCGAGTACCTCGGCCGCATGCTTTGCACTGTCGTCACCGTAGCGCGCGCTTGCCTCCAGCAGGTCAGGCAGGATGCGGTCCGCCAGTTCGCAGCGGTGCGACCACTTCATCTGCCCTAGCTGCTCAAAACTGATGGTCGATATCTCCGATAGCATGCGAATGCCGCGCGCCATGCGCAGATTGACGGCATCAGCCGGGATGGCGGCGGCGTAAGGCGCCGGATCGAGCGACTGCGGCCACGCGGCGTCCCATGGCGGATCGTTGGAATTCTCGACCGTGCCACCCGCCGGATCGATGAGCTTGGGCAGTTCGTCGTAACGCAGATAGTCGCGCCACAGCGTCGTCGACCTGTCGCCCGGAACGATGCTCGACCAGTAGTGCAGGTTGCCAAACGCGTGACGCGGCACCAGGCCGTTGTAGAGGTACTCGATGTGCCCGTCGCGGTCAGCATAAACGACATTGAAGGTCGGCACCTGGACGCGCGCAAGTGCCGCCTGGAAGGCGGCAAAGTCGTGCGCGTTCGCCATGTTCCAGTACTGCTCCAGCGCATACGGGCGATCCAGGCCGGCCACCCGCATCGCGATCGGCGCCCCGTCGCGTTGCGCCACGACCGGTCCGTGCACCGTGGCGCGAACCGACACGGTCTCGGTCGTGAATGATCCGTCGGGCTGGCGGATCTTCAGAACCTGGCTTCGTGTCTGGAACGGCAACAGCTTGCCGTCGAAGCGGTAGCCGCCGGGCGCCATCGTAATACGATAGAACGTGACCGCGTCGGCGCCATTGACGGTGTGGGTGAAGCCGAGATAATCGCTGAACACGAATCGCAGCACCGGCAGGCCGACCTGTGTGGCGCCGTATAGATCGACCCCCGGAGCAGTGAGCTGGATTTCGTAATAGGTGGGCCAGCCTGGCGTCCAGTACAGGTGTGGATTCATCAGCAGCATGGCGCGGCCGCTGTCGGATCGGCTCGGCGCGATCGCCCAGCCATTGCTGCCCGGCGGCTCGGCCGAGGGCGGCGGCGCATCCGCGGGCAGGTGCTCGACGACATCCGCCGGTGCGGCGTAGACGAACTGGAACAGGCGCTGCTGATGCGCGATCACATCGCCCGCGCTGACCGGGAACACTCGGCGTGCCTGCGCCGAGAGCGCCTCGGGATGGGCCGCCGCATAGGCGTTGATGCCGGCGGCGAAGGCCTGCAGCTTGGCGCGAAATGCGGGAGACTGCTGCGTCAACCACTGCCGCGCGCGGCCCGGGACGTCGTTGATCACCATCCAGCGGTCATTCTTCAGCTCATCCGCTCCATAGTATTCGGCGGCCCGCCCGCGTGCCTGCGCGTACAGCCGTGCAAGGATGTCGCCGTGACTGTGCGCCTGCGCCCAGCCGAAGCCATAGAACAGGTCGTTGACGGATTTGCCGTAGACGTGAGCCACGCCGTAACGATCCCAGAGGATCTCCGAGCCATGTGTGGGTCGATAGGCGGCGGCACGGGCGTTGCCGCAGGCGCAGATGACGACGGCGAGGAGCGCGGTGGCGATGCGCGGCATGCAGGCCAGTATAGGTCCTGCGCTCAGACTCTGTGGCATGATCGCCCGACATGGAATCTTGGCGGAGCACGATGGCCAAGCTCGATCTACTCATCGTTGTCGCGTACATGGTTGGGATTCTGGCGGCTGGATTCTGGGCGCGCCGCAAGGCCACCACGCAGGATGAATTCCTGGTTGCCGGCCGCTCGGTGGGGCCATGGCTGTACTCCGGCACACTGGCGGCCATTGTCCTGGGCGGAGGATCGACCGTCGGGGGCGTCAAGCTCGGCTATCAATACGGCATTTCCGGCATGTGGCTGGTATTCATGCTCGGCCTGGGGATCATCGTGCTCAGTGTCGTATTCGTCGAGCGGATCCTCGGGCTCAAGCTGTACACCGTCCCCGAACTGCTGCAGCGGCGCTATAGCCCGTCGGCACGGATCGTGGGCGGTGTGGTCATGGTCGCCTATGACCTGATGGTCAGCGTCACCGCGACCATTGCGGTGGGTTCGGTGATGGAGGTGATCGTCGGGGTTCCACGTACCGCAGCGATTTTTATCAGCAGCGCCGTGATGGTGGCCTATTCGGTGCTCGGCGGCATGTGGTCGCTGACCCTGACGGATATCATTCAGTTTGTCATCAAGACCGTCGGCATACTTTTCATCCTGCTGCCTGGCGCCATCCTGCGCGCCGGCGGCCTGGCGGCGATGCACGCCCGGCTGCCCGCCGAATGGTTCTCGCTCACCCACATCGGCACGGGCAAAATCCTGTCATTCTTCGCGCTCTACTTCTTCGGGATCATCATCGGCCAGGATGTCTGGCAGCGCGTCTTTACCGCGCGCAGCGTCAAGGTGGCGCGAAACGGCGGCATTGTCGTCGGTGTCTATTGCCTGTGTTATGCGCTGGCAGGCGCGGTGATCGGGACAGCGGGCCGGGTGTTCCTGCCGCCGCTGGCCGATGCCGATTCGGCGTTCGCGCAGATCGTCGAGGCGGTGCTGCCGGTCGGGCTGCGCGGCCTGGTGCTCGCCGCCGCGCTTGCGGCCATCATGTCTACCGCAAGCGCCTGCCTGCTGGCCGCGTCCACGGTGCTGCTGGAGGATATCTATCTGCCACTGCGCGGCGCACTCAACGCCGGTTCGATATCGCAGAGCCGCGCCGTGACGCTGGCGCTTGGCATCGTCATGACGCTGCTCTCGTGCCTGATGCACGACGTGATCGCCGCACTGACCGTGGCCTATGATTTTCTCGTGGGCGGCCTGTTGGTGCCGGTCATCGGATCGATGCTGTGGCGGCGCGGTACCGCCGCGGGGGCACTGGCGTCGATCGCCGTGGGTGGAACCCTGGTCGCCGTGCTGCTGGCCGTGGACGGCATCGATTCCGATCTGCCGATCGGCGTTGGTCTTGGCGCCAGCCTGCTGGTGTACGTGGCCGTCAGCCTTGGTTTCGGCTCGTCGGCGGCGCGCGCGGCATAAGCTGCCGCTGCCGGCGGCCTGCGATAGAATAAGCCCGTGAACCGCGATAGCTACACCAAACCGGGGCCCGTGGGCGGGGGTACCTATAACCCGATGACGGAGCCGCGGTATACCGAGATCGCGACCTTCATGCGCGCACCGATGGCGGCCACACTCGACAATGTGGACATTGGCCTGATTGGCGTGCCGACCGACCTGGGAGTGACCAATCGACCGGGAGCCCGGCACGGCCCGCGCGAGATACGCAATGCATCAAGCCTAATGCGCTCGTTCAATCTGGGGCTCGGCATCAACCCGTACGAACTGTGCCGGATCGCCGATATCGGCGACGTGCGGCTGTCTCACCGCTACGACCTGGAAAAGCAGGTCGAGGAGATCGAGGCCTTCTATCGCAAGCTGCATGCCGCCGGCGTGCTGCCGATCAGTGCCGGCGGCGATCATTCGATCACCTACCCGATTTTCAAGGCGATCGGAGCCGATGCGCCGGTTGGCATGGTGCACATCGACGCCCACTGCGACACCTGGGGCGAGTTCTTCGGCTCCAAGTTCACACACGGAGCCCCATTTCGGCTGGCGGTGGAGGCGGGCGTGCTGGACCCAATGCGCACCATCCAGATCGGCATTCGCGGTGGCCAGAACTTCATGGATGGCATCGAGTTTTCCAAATCCCATGGCATGCGCGTGGTCTTCATCGAGGAGTTCACCGAGCTCGGGGTCGACCGGGTGATCGAGGAAGCGCGCAGGGTGGTCGGCGACGGCCGCACCTATATCTCGTTCGACGTGGACGGACTCGATCCGGTGTATGCACCTGGAACCGGGACCCCTGAGATCGGCGGCATCACCACGCTGGAAGCGCAGCGGCTGCTGCGCGGATTGCGCGGTTTGAATCTGATCGGCGGCGACGTGGTCGAGGTGGCGCCACCGTACGATCAGACCGGCAATACCGCGCTGGTGGGCGCGACCATCATGTTCGAAATCCTGTGCCTGGTCGCCGATCGGAATTTTGGCGCTGCCGCCAAACGCTAGAGCGCAGCGGCTCGCCTCAGCGCTGCTTCTGCAGGCTCTGCTCCACCTGGTCCTGAACCAGCGTATAGGCGATGTAGTACTTATAGATGTTGGCGACGTACTGCACCGTCTCGCGCCCGATGCGGTAGGCTGCGACGCGCTCGACATTGTCGAACCACACGTTTGGATCAAGGCCGAGGGTGCGCGCTTCGGCACGCAGCGACCTGATCCTGGCAGGCCCCGCGTTGTAGGAGGCAAAGGCGAACAGCACCTTGTTCAGCGCGTCCATCGGCTCGCCGCTGTAGTACTGGTCGACTATCTGGCGGATGTACTTCACCCCGGCGTGGATATTCGGCTCGAGCTGCGTGATATCGCCGACCTGCAACTTGTCGGCCGTCGACGGCAGCACCTGCATGACGCCGATGGCGCCGGCAGCGCTATGCCGGCCCTGATCCAGCTGTGATTCCTGGTAGCCCTGAGCCGCCATCAGTAGCCAGTCGATGTCGTATTGGCGGCCGTATTTCTGAAACAGGCCAACCAGCGTAGCGAATTTCTTCAGCTCCTGATCTGAAGTGGCATTCTGCACCCAGCGCGTCTGCCCCAGATATTTCTGCAGCGTGACGTTGCCGAATTCCGTGCCCTGGCCGTGGCTGCGGGTGAAGGCGTCGAGTGCCGCCTTGAGCTGCGGACTGTCCTTGCGAATGGCGAAGGCGATGTCGCCGTTCTGATGCACGACCAGATCCTCGCGTACCCTGATGTTAGGGTAAACCTGGCGCCACAGCCTGGCGATGTAGCCGTCGGCGACGACGATGTTCACCAGCCCGGCGTTGGCCATTTCCAGTATGTCTTCGGTCTCGAAGTTGCCCGGCGCCTCGCGCAGCCGCATGGGCTTGAGGCCTCGTTGGCTGAATTGCTGATTCAGTGCCAGCAGGCTCTCGTAGTAGCTGGTCGCACGACTGACGTAGATGTCCTTGCCGGCGAGATCGTCGAGTGACGCCAGCGGCGGTGCGCCCGGTCCGGTAACGATCAGTTCGCTGACGTTGCGTGCCGCCGGGGTCGCGAAATCGACAATTTTGCGGCGCTCCGGTGTAATCGTCAGGTTGGCGGCCGCCACGTCGCCCTGGCCGCCGATCAGCAGCGGCAGTATCCGGGCACGCGACACCGGAATGAACACCACGTGCACGTTGAGGTTGCCGCGTCCAAGCCTGCGATTGAAGTCATCTTCGAAGGCGCGCATGAAGTCGTAGCTCATGCCGCGCTGCGTGCCGCCGAGGTCGACGAAATACAGGGTACGGCTATAGGGCACCAGCACGCGGATGAATCGCCGCTCGATCATGCCGTCCAGGTCGCCGGTCCAGGGCTGCTGCTGCAGTTTTATCGACAGCTCGTCAGCTGGCGATGCGGGCGTGCCGATGTTGGGTGCCGCCGCCAGCACCAACGCCAGCAGCGGCGTCGACGCCAGCCATCGCCAAATCACCGGAAAGTACCTGTTGCCCAACGGCCGCGGCCTGCAAGCTGCCGATTTCAGACTATCGTGGTTGCGCCACTACGCGGGTGCCGGCTGCTGCGCAGCCTCGGACAGCTCGCGTAGCGCACGATGCACGAACTGCACGCAGCTGGAGCCTTCACCGACGGCGGCGGCGACGCGCTTGACGCTCCCGCAGCGCACATCGCCGGCCGCAAACACTCCGGGCAGATTGGTCTCGAGCAGGTAAGGATGGCGAGCGAGCGGCCAGTTTGCTGCCGACAGCTCCTCCGGGCGCAGATCCGGTCCGGTCCTGACAAAGCCGCGGTCGTCGAGCGCCACGCAACCCTTCAGCCAGCGCGTGTTTGGCACTGCGCCGGTCATCAGGAATACATGGGCTATCTCGTGCTGTTCCTCGGTCCCGTCGGTACCGCGCCGCCAGGTGATGCGGCGCAGTTCGCGCTCGCCTTCGAGCGCAACGACCTGCGTGTGGGCGTGCACGGTGATGTTCGGGCTCTCCTCGATACGGCGGATCAGGTAGCGCGACATGCTCTCGGCCAGCCCATCGGAGCGCACCAGGATATGAACCTGGTTGCAGAACCCGGCCAGAAAGACTGCGGCCTGGCCGGCCGAGTTGCCGCCGCCGACGATGACGATCTCCTCGTTGGTGCAAAGCCTCGCTTCCAGGTTGGTGGCGGCGTAATAGATGCCCGCGCCCAGGAAGCGCGACAGGTTTTCGATTTCCAGCGCCCGGTACTGCGCGCCGCTGGCAATCAGCACGATGTTGGCACGTACGGATCCGCCTTCGGCCAGGTCCAGCACGTACGGCCGCCGCTGGCAGTGCAGTGCTACCGCCTGCGAGGCGACACTGAGCGTGGCGCCGAATTTCTGCGCCTGTGTCAGCGCGCGCCCGGCCAGCGCCAGCCCGGAAATGCCGGTGGGAAAGCCCAGATAATTTTCGATCTTGGAGCTGGTGCCGGCCTGTCCGCCCGGTGCGGTGGTTTCCACCAGGCGCACGTCGAGCCCCTCGGAGGCGCCATAGACCGCGGCTGCGAGCCCGGCCGGCCCGGCGCCCACAATCAGCAGGTCGTGTACCTGGGATTCATCGACCGGCGGATTGACGCTGAGGCAGGTCGCGACTTCGAAGTTGCTCGGATTCTTAAGCACCCGCTGGCCACGGCATATGACCACCGGTACATCTTCGGCGGGCACATGGAAGCGTTCCAGTACCGTCTGCGCGTCGGCGTCAGTATTGACGTCGAGGGTGGCGAACGGGACCGCATTACGGGTAAGGAATTCGCTCAGCCGCAGCGTGTCGGCGGAATGACCCGAGCCGACCAGCACCACGTCGCAGCTGGGTTCGGACAGCAGTCCCATGCGGCGCAGAATGAACGCCCGCATGAACAATTCGCTCAGCTCCGCATCGGTCTGCACGATGGTGCGCAGTCGCTCGATGTCGATGGCGAGCAGCGTACCGTCATGGCCGGCGCGGGCGCGCACCACGCCGGCGCTGCCGCGCAGCGCATTCAGTTCGCCGGTGAAATCACCGGGTATCAGGGTATTGAACAGCTCATAGCCGCTCTTTCGCGTGATCAGCAGTTCGATATCGCCCTCGATGACGACGAAGAAGCTGCGCGGTCGATCGCCGGTATCGAACAGGATCTCACCGGCGTGCGTCGGCCGGCGCTCACCGTGATGCTCGAGGCGCGCGATCTGGGCGGCCGTGAGCTTAGGGAACATCTGGCCGCGACGCGTGCGCAGCAGCTCATTGTCGCTGGTCGGTTCCGGCGTCACTTCAACTCCATTACCAGCTCATCGACGTAACACCAGCTCCAGTTCTCACCGGGCTCGATCGACGTGATGATCGGGTGTTCGGTCGCGTGATAGTGCTTGGTCGCGTGCCGGTTCTTCGAGTCGTCGCAACAGCCCACATGGCCGCAACTGCGGCACAGCCGCAGATGTACCCAGGTATCGCCCATCTTGAGGCACTCTTCGCAGCCGCGCGAGTTTGGTCGATCGGTCTTCACGAAGGCCAGGTGATGACAGCGGCTGGTCATGGCGCACCTCTACGCGCATGGAGGACTGGGAGCAAGGCGCGCTCCGATGATATAGCAGCGTCATCGCTACGTCTCGAGCCCGGCTGGCAGCGGCCACCCGCGTGCCGCATCAGGCGGGGCGCTCCAGAGCGCTGCTGCGCCTGAGTACACTGGCGAGAAAGAAGGCGCGCCTGTATTCGGCTATCAGCGTCAGTGCCGGTGACCACTGGAAAGCGCTATGTATCCGCCGGGTAAGCCTGGTCTGCGCATTGGGCATCGGGAAGTAGTGATTGACCAGCAGCAGCACACCGTCCGGTATCAGCAGCCTTGAAATCTGTGCCGCCAGCCGCTTGAGTAACAGGTCCTCGATCGGCGGTGGCAGGTAATAAATAGTGTCGGCCACGACCACCAGGTCGAATCCGCCCTCGAGCTCGGCGCCGAGCTCCAGGATATCGCCCTGGCGCATCTGAACGTTCGCCAACGCGCGGGTTCTGTCGGCCGCGCAGCCGATCGCCACCGCGGAGATGTCGATGCCGACCACCTGCTCGGCGTAGCGCGCCAGTTGCTCGGTGAACAGGCCGAGGCCGCAACCGAGGTCGAGCGCCCGCCGGTACGGCTGCTTCGGCAGCAGGCCGATCAGTGCCTGGTATTTGCGGCGCTGGTATTGGTATTGCGGTTCGGTAGCGGCCCAGGGATCGTGGCGCGGCGCGTCCGCATAAAGACGATCGAACGCGGCGCCCGGGGCGCCGGCCTGCTGCCGCAGCTGCAGTAGCCGCGCATCGCTGCGCGCGCTGGTCAGGAACAGGCCGATGTCGCGCAGCGATCGAAACGCGCTGTGTCGCAGGTCGAAGAGCATTCCACCAGACTTCTACATCGGCGCCG
Organism: Gammaproteobacteria bacterium; assembly: GCA_013289615.1. Taxonomy (GTDB): domain Bacteria; phylum Pseudomonadota; class Gammaproteobacteria; order Steroidobacterales; family Steroidobacteraceae; genus FEN-1191. The sequence continues at coordinate 34,730 of JABCZO010000001.1, read as the reverse complement.
GCATGTCAATGCGGCTCGATCCACGCTACCGCTCGATGGCAAGGTCCGACAGCGGCCGGCTGCAGCACACAAGGATATCGCCCGCGTCGATCTGACGCTGGCGGATGCCGCCGGCATGTGTCATGTCCACCTGCCCCGACAGCAGCCTGGATCGGCAGGTGCCGCAGCGGCCCTCGCGGCAGGAGAACGGCAGCGGCAGCCCGGCACTTTCAGCCGCCGACAGGATGGTCTGATCCGAGCGACACGACACCGTGTGGCCGCACCGGCTGAAGGAGATGGAGAACAGCCGCGTGGCCGTGCCGGCGGCGGTCATCCCGACGGCGGCCGGTGCGGCGGCGGCATTGCCGGCCATAGTCATCGTGCCTCGGTCGGGTCGCCCGGTCGGCGCAGATGTTGTCGAAGCGCTGGTGCCGGCAAGCTCGAGTCCGGCGCCGAGTCGATCCAGATACCAATTGCAGAATTTGTCGACCAAGCCTTCCGTGTACGGCGAATACGGTCCGGGCTCGTAGGCGCTGCTGAGGATGCCCTGGTGCGCATTGCCGACCAGCGCGCTGTCCTGATCGTTGGTGGCGTCCCATACCTCCGTCAGCCGCTTGAGATCGTAGTCGACCCCTTCCTGCGCGTCCTTGTGCACCAGCCATCGGGTACGCAGCAGCGCGCGGTGCGGAGCGATTGGCAGCACCGAGAAGCTGACGATGTGGTCGCTCATGAAGTGATGCCAGGAGTTGGGCTGGGTCCAGAATGACAGGCCGCCCAGGTCGAGCTGGTCGAATTCCGCCAGCGGCTTGCGCGATGCGACCTTGGTGTCCAGGGTCTGCGATTCCCCGGCATGAATCATCGGCAGGCGTACGGTGCGAAAGCCGGTGACCTGGTCGAGCCGATCGATCTCCGCGGATGGCAGGCCGCAAGCCTCCCAGCGCTGGTGCTGGCGCGCGAGCAGGTCCTCGAAGCCTTTTACCTGATCGACGTTTTCCATCGACGGCTGGTAGCCGAAACCGTATTCGAGCAGCGACACGGTCAGCTCCGGATGATTCGCGCTGCAGTGATAGCACTCGCGATTGTTTTCCATCGTCAACTTCCAGTTGCCGTGTTCGATGATGTCCTTCTGGAAGGCGACTTTGGTGTTGCTGATGTTGTGTGGCGCAATGTAGCGCTCGATGCTCGCGCGCATCTCGTCAAAACCCTGCGCCGGGGTCTGCGCCAGGCAAATGAACAACAGGCCCGCCAGGTTCTCGATATGCACCGGCTTGAGGCCGAACCGGCAGCGATCGAAGTGCTCTCCCATGTACTGGTTGTGCACCAGCTCGCCGCGCAGGTTATAGGTCCACTGGTGGTACGGGCACACCAGGTTGCCGACCATGCCGCGACCCTCCGGGCGCAGCCGCGCGCCGCGATGGCGGCAGACGTTGTGAAACGCGCGCACCGTCAGGTCGTCATCGCGCACGACGATGATCGAGTCGCTGCCGATGTCGACCGTGAACAGGTCGCCCGCCTCGGGAATCTCCGGCTCGACGCCGACAAAGATCCAGTGGCGGCCGAAGATCAGGCTCAGGTCACGCTGGTAGATTTGCGGACTCAGGTAGAACGCGGCTGGCAGGCTGTATCCGGGCCTGCGACTGGCGATCAGGCCCGGGAGGTCGAGCGGCTCGGTCACGTCAGATCCTGTCAGGCCTTCAACTCTTTGTTGTCCGGATCGAACGGCGACTCGATGAGCACGGTCGCGCGGCGCCGCTGCCCCAGGATTTCCATCTCGAGCTGCGTTCCGACGCCCGCATATTCGGGCCGTACGTAGCCGATCGCGAGGCTTTTGCGCAGTGTGTGGCCGAAGTAACCGGAGGTTGCGCGGCCGACGATCTTGCCGCCAGGTGCGGAGATCGGCTCGTTGCCAAGCGGATCGGCGTCGCCGACCTCGTGCGCTTCGAGCGTGATGAAGCGGTTCGGCACCCCGGCGGCGAGCTGCCGTTCAAGCGCCTCACGACCGACAAAAGGGCCCTTGTTCATGCGCACGAAGCGGTCGAGGCCGGCCTCGAACGGCGTGTAGTCCCGGGTCATGTCGCTGCCCCACATACGGTAGGACTTCTCCATGCGCAGCGACTCCATCGCCCGCATGCCGACCATGCCGACGCCGAACTCCTTGCCCGCCGCGAACACCGCATCGAACAGGTGATGCGCGTGCTCGATCGGGAAGTGCAGTTCCCAGCCCAGCGCGCCGACGAAGTTGACGCGCAGCGCGTAGACGTCGCCGGCATAGCCGGCCTCGATCACCTGGCCGGTGAGCCAGGGAAACGCCGCGTTATCGAGCGGCACGTCGACGATTTTCGCCAGCAGTTCGCGCGATCGGGGACCGGCGATGACGAGGCAACCGCGGCTGCCGGTGATGTTGCGCAGGGTTACCGAGCCATCGAGCGGCAGCATGCGCTGCAGGTAGTCGGAATCGTAGCGCTCGGCGGCCCCGGCGCTGATCACGTAATAGTGCTGCTCGCCCACCTTGGTGATGGTGAACTCGGAGCGGATGCCGCCACGCTTGGTGAGCGCGTGGCTGAGCGCGATCCGGCCCAGCTTTACCGGCACCTTGTTCGCCACCAGGCCGTCGAGCCACGCTTCCGCGCCGGCGCCGCTGACCTCGTGCTTGGTGAACGGCGTCAGATCGATGACGCCGACCCGCTCGCGCATCAGCCGGCATTCGTTGCCAACGTGCTCGAAGTAGTTGCTGCGCCGGAAACTCCACCGGTCGCTGCGCTCGACACCGGCAGGAGCAAACCAGTTGGCGCGCTCCCAGCCGTAACGCTGGCCCCAGACGGCGCCGAGGCGGTCGATCTTGTCGTACACCGGGCTGGTCTTGCTCGGTCGCGCGTCGTGACGTTCCTCGTCGGGAAAGTGGATCGTGAATACGCTGCGGTAGGTTTCCTCGTTCTTCGTGACCACGTAGCGCTTGGTGCAGTAGGCGCCGAAGCGTCGCGGGTCCACTGCCAGCATGTCGATGCCCGGCTCGCCCTCGACGATCCACTCGGCGAGCTGCCAGCCGGCGCCGCCGGCCGCAGTGATGCCGAAGCTGTGGCCTTCGTTGAGCCACAGATTGCGGGCGCCGCCCGCGGGCCCGATCATCGGGCTGCCGTCCGGCGTGTACGAGATCGGGCCGTTGACGATGTCCTTGATGCCGCAGTTCTCTAGCACCGGCACTCGCCGCTGCGCGGCTTCGACGTGCGGCAGCAGCCGGTCGAGGTCGCCGTCGAACAGCGTCTTGCCGAACCATTCGGGCACGCCATCGGCGAACCGGGCCGGCGCGCCGGCCTCGTACGGTCCGAGGATCCAGCCCAGACGCTCCTCACGCAGGTAATAGGACTGGTCGGATTCGCGCAGCACCGCGAGCTCGCGGCCGCCGGCCTCGCGGTAGGCCTTGAGTTCGGGCGACTCGCTGTAGACGATATATTGGTGCTCGACCGGAATGGCCGGCACGTTGATGCCGAACATCCGACCGGACTGGCGCGCATAGTTGCCGGTCGCGCAGACGACGTGCTCGCAGCTGATGTCGCCCTGGCTGGTGCTGAGCTTCCACTCCCCGGAAGGCGTGCGCGTCGCGGCCGTGACCACGCAGTTTTCGTGGATCTCAGCACCGCCATTGCGCGCGCCCTTGCGCAGCGCCATCGTCAGATCGGCCGGGGCGATGTGTCCGTCGTCGGGATGGTAGAGCGCGCCGATGATGCGCGGCGTATCCACGCCGTCGCCCAGGTTGACCAGCGGCCACAGCGCCTTGACCTGCTCGGGGCCGATCACCTGATACGGCACACCGATCGTGTTCGCGGTGCCGCAGTACTTCTGATACTCGTCCATGCGCGCAGCTTCGGTCGCCAGCCTCAGGTTGCCATTCACGTGGAAGCTGACATCCTGGCCGGTCTCGGCCGGCAGCCGCTTGTACAGGTCGACCGAGTACTTGTGCAACTGGCCGACCGTATAGCTCATGTTGAACAGCGGCAGCAGGCCGGCTGCATGCCAGGTCGATCCGGCCGTCAGTTCGGTGCGCTCGAGCAGCACCACGTCCTTCCAGCCTTTCTTGGTCAAATGGTAGAGGGTGCTGACACCGACCACGCCACCGCCGATCACCACCACCCGGGCATGGCTTTTCATAACTTGTCTCCGAGCTGATCGAACGACTTGATGCGCAGGTGCCCAATGAGTTCACCGTGTGGAGGAGTCAGGTGGATAGAAGGAGTGCTCATACTGACAGGCCAGTGCGCCGTCGCCGCGCGGGCACGCATGTTCGGATCGGTGCGTGATTGTCGTCTTGCGATCGGGCGGCGAGTTGCCTGCAAGTGACAGAAATCAGCGCATTTCCGACATTGGCCGGCAGGCCGCCGCCGCAGCAGCTAGTGGCGCGCCAGTGGCCGTGGCGCGCGCGGCGCTTTGGCCTTGGTGCCCGACGCGCCGCGCGCCGGGCCCATGCGCTGGCGGCTCGGTGAGTGACCGAAGATGGCGCGGTAGGACTTGCTGAAATGCGCCGGCGAGCGAAAGCCGCAGGCCACCGTGATACTCATGATCGGCATGTCGGTCTGCAACAGCAGTTCGCGGGCGCGCCGCAGCCTCAGGTTCAGGTAGTACTGCGCCGGGGTGAGGCCCAGGCTGCGACGAAACAATCGCTGCAGCTGGCGCTGCGACACTTCGGTCATGCGCGCCAGTTCGTCGAGCGACAGCGGCTCCTCGATGTTCGCCTCCATCAGGACCGCGGCCTGGGTCAACGATCGGTGATAGCCACCCAGGCGGTTGGCGAGCGGAATGCGTTGCGGGTCGTCGGCATCGCGCACACGTTCGAGGATGAACTGATCCGATATTCCGGCCGCCAGAGACTTGCCGATGCGCGGCGTGATCAGATGCAGCATCAGGTCGAGCGGGGCGATACCGCCGGTGCAGGTACAACGGTCGCGGTCGACCACAAACAGGTCCGGCGTAAATGCGGTCAGTGGGAAGCGTTCGCGCAGTGCCGACAGATTTTCCCAGTGAATCGCGCAGCGATAGCCGTCGAGCAATCCGGCACGCGCCAGCGCGTAGGCACCGGTACACAGTCCTCCCAATACGATGCGCTTGCGCGCCACGCGCCGCAGCGCGTGCAGCAGCGCGTCGTCCACCACGTGCTGCACGTCGACACCGCCGCAGACAAACAGGATGTCGGGCAGCGCGAACTCGTCGATGCGCGCGGTCGGCGCGACCGTGAGGCCATTGCTGGCCGGCACCGGCAGCCCATCGAGCGTGTACACCGACCAGCGATAGATGATCTGTTCGGCGAGGTAGTTCGCCATGCGCAGCGGCTCGATGGCGTTGGTGAACGCGATCATCGAGAACTGACGCAGCGTCAGGAAGCCGAAGTGTGTGGGCGGCGTGCTGGACGGCTCATCCATCCTCTTAGCCTACGTCGCCCGGTCGCTAGACGCCACGGCCAGGTCGGGTAGTGCCAGCTCGCGCCCGGCCTCGGCGATCAGGCCCGACACATAGGCTGCGAACGAGCGCCATACCTCGAGATGAAAGTCATCGTCGGCGATGCGCCAGAGCACGATTTCCGCCTTGGCCAGCACCGTGCGCGTGCACATCCCGACCGGAAAGGCGCTGCGGTCCAGGTCCAGCGGGCAGCCGCTCGCCAGCACCGTGACCGCGTGAGGACCGGAAATCGCAAGCCCGAGCTGGCGATGGCTGACATCGACCAGAGAGTGCGCCTGATCGCCCAGCGCCTGCGCGATGCGGCTGCTGGTGTCAGCCGCCGAGGCGTCCTCTCCAAGCAGCAGACGCTCATCGGGCGCGAGCCAGAGCGCCGCAAGCGTCGCATTCACCGACGCGCGGCAGGCGGGCATCGACAGTGACAACCCCAGGGCGTCGCCGGCCGTGGCGAGGACCGACGGCGCACCGCGCAGTACGTGGCGCGCGGCCGGGGGCAACAGCCGCAGCACGGCGCTGCGCGTTATGGGCGGTGGCTGGCGATCGCTGTACCGCTCAGCCATTCAGGCGCGCCCCCTGCGGATCGTAGAACACCGCCGAGGTCACCGTGACCGGCATCTCACCGGCGGCAGTGGGCACCGACAGCGTCTGGCCGATGCGCGCACGGCCACCGGCGATCAGCGCCAGTGCAATCGAGCGATCCAGGGTTGGGCTGTGATAGGACGAGGTCACATGCCCGATCGGCCGCGGCGCGGGCAGCCGCGGCGCTCGCTGCCCGGGGGCTGGCAGCACCTGCGAGCCCTCCTCGAGCACGGTGTTCGGGTCGGCGGTAAGCAAGCCCACCAGCTGCTTGCGATCTACCGCACTCAATGCCGGCCGCGCCAGCGAGCGCTTGCCGACAAAATCCGGCTTACTCCTGCCGATCGCCCAGCTAAGGCCGACGTCGTCCGCAGTCACGGTGCCGTCGGTTTCCTGACCGATGATGATGTAGCCTTTTTCGGCACGCAGCACGTGCATGGCTTCGGTGCCGTAGGAGGTCATGCCGTATGGTGCACCGGCCTGGTAGATCGCCTGCCAGACCGTGAGCGCGAAGTCCGCCGGCACATTGACCTCGAAACCCAGTTCGCCGGTGAAGCTGACGCGAAACAACAGCCCCGGCACGCCGCAGATCCGGCCGCGCGCCACGCTCATGTGCGGTAACGCTGCGGCCGACAGGTCGATATCCTCGACCAGTCCCTGCAGCACGCGGCGCGATTCAGGTCCCTGCAGCGCGATCACCGCCCACTGCTCGGTGGTCGACGTCAGCCACACCTGCAGCTGCCGCCATTCGGTCTGCAGGTAGTCTTCCATCAGCGCCAGCACCCGTGCCGCGCCGCCGGTGGTCGTGGTGACGTGCAGGCGCTGCTCGGCGGTGCGTGCGACCACGCCATCGTCGAGCACGAAGCCGTCTTCCCGCAGCAGCAGCCCGTAACGGCAGCGGCCGATTGCAAGGTTGTTCCAGGCATTGGCATACAGCCGGTTCATCAACGTCACCGCATCGGGTCCGACCACCTCGATCTTGCCGAGGGTCGACGCATCGAAGATACCGCAGGCGCTGCGCACCGCGCGGCACTCGCGCGCCACGGCAGCGTGCATATGCTCGCCGGCGCGCGGGAAATAGCGCGCGCGTTTCCACAGACCGACATCCTCGAACACCGCGCCATGGCGTAGCGCCCAGTCGTGGAGCGGAGTGGTACGCACCGGGTCGAACAGCTCACCGCGCGCAAAGCCGGCCAGGCTGCCGAAGGTCACCGGCGTGTACGGCATGCGAAAGGTGGTCAGACCGACCTCGGCGATTGCCTTGTCGAGGCGCTGCGAGACGAAGCCGAGCGCGTTGAGATTGGACGTCTTGCCCTGATCGGTGGCCATGCCGGTGGTGGTATAGCGCTTGATGTGCTCGATTGACGCGAATCCCTCGCGGGTTGCCAGCGCGAGATCCCGGGTGGTCACGTCGTTCTGCCAGTCGACGAACGCCTTGCTGCCGGTGTGCGCCTGTGGCTGGGGCAGGGCGCCTGAGAATCCTGCCATTGACGCATCGCGCTCGGGAATCGGCGGCTCCGGGGCACGGCCGGCGAAGCCGGCGTTGCCAGCTGCCGGGTCGCGAGCTGCGGCGTCGCGAGCTGCTGCGGCGCCCGCAGCGCTGCCATCCTGTATTGCCGCCGCCAGCGAGAATACGCCACGACAGGCGCCCGCCGAGCGCGTGCGCTCGGCGGCCTGTGCCGGGATGAAGCTCTGCACGGTCTCGTCCCATGCCAGCTTGCCGCGCGACTGCGAGTGCAGATGTACGCTGGGCGTGAAGCCGCCGGACATCAGCACCAGGTCGCAGGCGTATATCTGCGGTCTGCCGAGCAGGCGCTGCTGCGCATCCAGGCGCGCCAGCCGCACCGAGCTGACGCGCAATCTCCCGCCTGTGCCGAGCAGCGTGCACTGCGTCTGCACCGGCAGGCCGGCGGTTCGCGCCGCCTCGGCCCAGGGTCCTACCGCACGCGCGCGCAGGTCACCGATCATCGCAATCGCGCTGCCGGCCTGGTGCAGCTCGAGCGCCGCCCGATAGGCCTCGTCGCAGGCCGTGATCAGCACTACGCGCCTGCCGGGGATGACGGCGTAGCGATTGAGAAAGCTACGCGCCGCGGCGGCGAGCATGATGCCGGGCCGATCATTGCCCGGAAACACCAGCGGCCGCTCGATGGCGCCGGTCGCGAGCACCACCTCGCGCGCACGCACCTGCCAGCAGCGCTCGCGTGGCTGTACGCTCGCCGGATCGTGCAGATGATCGGTCAGGCGCTGGTTCAGTGCGACCAGGTTGTGCGGGAAATAGCCGAAGGCGGTCGAGCGCGGCAGCAGCGTGACACGCGCATTGCTTCGCAGCGACGCAAGACTCGCCGCCAGCCACGCGGCGGGCGGCTGGTCCGGGTCGGACAGCAGCGAGCCGCCGAACTGCGCCTGCTCGTCACACAGAATTACGCGTGCGCCGGCGGCGCCGGCGGCCACTGCCGCGGCGACGCCGCTCGGGCCGGCACCGACGACCAGCACATCGCAATGTGCGTAACGATTGCCGTAGCGGTCGGGATCGGCCTCGCTCGGTGCTCGGCCCAGTCCAGCGGCGGCACGGATAAAGGGTTCGTATAGCGTCTTCCATGCCCGTCGCGGCCACATGAAGGTCTTGTAGTAGAAACCCGCCGGGAACAACGGCGACAGCAGGTCGTTGATCGCACCGATGTCGAACGCCAGGCTTGGCCAGCGGTTCTGGCTGTGTGCCTCCAGGCCTTCGTAGAGTTCGACCTGGGTTGCACGCAGATTGGGTGTGCAGCGCGCCTGGTCGCGCCGCACCGTGACCAGCGCGTTGGGTTCTTCGGCACCTGCCGCCAGCAGGCCGCGCGGGCGATGGTATTTGAATGAGCGGCCCAAAAGGTGCACGCCGTTGGCGAGCAGCGCCGAGGCGAGCGTGTCGCCGGCAAGGCCGGTAAAGCTCGCGCCGTCGAACCTGAATCGCAGCGGGCGCGAGCGATCGACGCTGCCGCCGGCGGCGGCCCGAAAGGCGCCGCTCATGGCACCTCCTTTGGAGCGTCCGGCGGCAGCGCGGGCGCCGATTCGCCGACGCGATAAATCCCCAGGAACTGATCGCTGCGGGTGTCGCGCAGCGCGTTGAAGAAACGCCCACAGCCGTGCGTGTGCCGCCAGCGTTCGGCATGCACGCCACGGGTGTTGTCGCGCATATACAGAAAATCCGCCCAGTCCTGCGCGCCGACCGCGGCCGGATCCTGGGGGCGCGCCACATGTGCCTGGCCGCCGTAGGCAAATTCCAGCTCCGGGCGCGTTCCGCAATAGGGGCAGGTAATGAGCAGCATGAGCGCGCTCAGTGCGCGACCGCGGCTGCGGCCGCCTCGTCGATCAGGTAGCCGTCGCGGAAGCGCTCGATCGTGAACGGTGCGTTGATCGGGTGCGGCTCGTCTCGGGCGATGGTCCAGGCAAACACGTGCGCCGAGCCGGGTGTCGCCTTGAAGCCACCGGTGCCCCAGCCGCAGTTCACGTACAGCCCCGGTACTGGCGTCCGGGCGATGATCGGCGAGCGGTCCGGTGTCAGATCGACGATGCCACCCCAGTTACGCAGCATGCGCAGGCGGCGAAATATCGGAAACAACTCGCACACCGCCTCGAGCGCATGCGCGCTGATGTGCAGGCCGCCGCGCTGCGTATAAGAGGTGTAGGCGTCGGTGCCGGCGCCGATCACCAGCTCGCCCTTGTCGGACTGGCTGATGTAGGCGTGCATGGTGTTCGACATCACCACGCACGGAAACACCGGCTTCACCGGCTCGGATACCAGCGCCTGCAGCGGATAGCTCTCGAGCGGCAGGCGCACGCCTGCCATTTTCATCACCACACTGGTATGGCCGGCCGCCGCAACGCCGATCTTGGGGGTGCGGATCACACCGCGCGTGGTCTCGACCGCTTCGACCGCGCCATGCGCATCGCGGCGGATGCCGGTGACCTCGCAGTTCTCGATGATGTCGACGCCGAGCGCATCGGCCGCGCGCGCATAACCCCAGGCCACCGCATCGTGGCGGGCGGTGCCGCCGCGGCGCTGCAGCGCCGCGCCCAGCACCGGATAGCGGATGTCGGCTATGTTCAGCGGCGGGCAGAACTGCTGGGCCTGCTCGGCGCTGAGCCACTCGTTGTCCACGCCATTGGCGCGATTGGCATGCACGTGGCGCTTGATCACCTGCACGTCGTGCAGATTGTGCGCCAGCATCATCACGCCACGCTGCGACAGCATCACGTTGTAGTTGAGCACCTGCGACAGATGCTCCCACAGCTTGAGCGCGTGATCGTACAGAGCAGCGCTCTCGTCGAACAGGTAGTTGGAACGGATGATGGTGGTGTTGCGGCCGGTGTTGCCGCCGCCAATCCAGCCTTTCTCCAGCACCGCGACCCTGCTCAGGCGGTGCTCGCTCGCAAGATAGAAGGCCGCGCCCAGGCCGTGGCCACCACCGCCTATGATCAGCGCGTCGTACGCCGGCTGCGGCGACGCACGCCGCCACTGCGGTGCCCAGCTGCGGTGTCCGGTCAGCGCGCGGCCGAGGAGCGACAGAGCGGAGAAGCGTTGCATCGTCAATCCTGCGGCGTAGCGTCAACGGAAAGCCGCGGCATGATGCGGCCCGCCGGTCGCATCCGACGAGCATATGAACGCCGACCGGGTTGAATAATTGCGACACGTGCGGCCGCCGCCGCAAGCTGCTAAGGCGGAGTCGCGGTGCTGCCCTTGAGGACCGTGCGCGAGTTGATATGCCGTACGAACTCTGCGACGTAATCGTCCGCCGGTCGTTGCACGATGTCCTGCGCGCTGCCGGTTTGCACGATGCGGCCACTTTCGAGGATCGAGATCTGATCGCCGAGCTTCAGCGCCTCATCCAGATCGTGACTGACGAACAGTATCGTTCGCTGCACGCGCGCCTGCAGCGCCAGCAACTCATCCTGCAGTTTGCGGCGGATCAGCGGATCGAGCGCCGAGAACGGCTCGTCCATCAGCAGGATGTCGGCGTCAGTTGCGAACGCGCGCGCCAGTCCGACCCGCTGCTGCATGCCACCGGAGAGCTCGTGGCAATAGCGCTCGCTCCAGGCGGTCAGTCCGACCAGCTCCAGCTGCTCGTCGATGATCCGGCGGCGCCGGTCGGCCGGTTCGCCGCGCAGTTCCAGGCCGAAGCCGACGTTGTCGCGCACACTGCGCCACGGCAGCAGCGCGAACTGCTGAAACACCATCGCGATACGAAGCCGCCGCACGCGCCGCAGCGCGGCGGCGTCGCAGCGTGCGACATCGATGACGGCACCGCCATCGTTGACCAGCACTTCGCCGCGCGTCACCGGCGTAATGCCGTTGGCAGCGCGCAGCAGTGTCGATTTGCCCGAGCCCGACAGCCCCATCAGCACGCAGATCTGGCCGCGCTGCACGGCAAGGCTTGCATTGGCCACGCCGATAATCACCCCGGTGCGCTCGGAGACTTCGGCGCGCGTGGCGCCGGCGTCGAGCGCCGCGAGCGCCTGTTGCATCGAGGCGGCGGCACGTCGCTTGCCCGGGACGCCGAACAGGATGTCGACCTTGCGAAATTCCAGCGCCGCTTCCATCACTTGCTTGCTCTGGCCGCCGGCCGGCTGATGCGGTCGAGAATGATCGCCAGCAACACGATCACGAAGCCGGCCTCGAACCCCATGCCGACCTGAACCGTGTTCAGCGCGCGCACCACCGGCACTCCCAGGCCACCGGCGCCCACCAGCGCTGCGATCACCACCATCGACAGGCTGAGCATGATGCACTGGGTGATGCCAGCGACAATCGTCGGCGCCGCGCACGGCAGCTCGATCTTCCACAGCATCTGCAGGCGCGTGGCTCCGAACGCCTGGCCCGCCTCCAGCAGCGCCTCGGGTACCGAGCTGATGCCGAGCTGGGTCAGGCGAATCGGTGCCGGCAGCGCGAAAATGACTGTGGAAATGAGACCTGGCACCACACCCAGGCCAAACAGCACCAGCGTTGGAATCAGGTAGACAAAGGTCGGCAGCGTCTGCATCAGGTCCAGCACCGGTCGCAGCGCGGCGTAGAAGCCCGGTCGATGCGCCGCGGCGATCCCCAATGGCACGCCGATCGCCGTGGATACCAGCGCGGCGACAATGACCAGCGACAGCGTTTCCAGCGTCGGCAGCCAGTAGCCCTGGTTCATGATGAACAGCAGCGCCAGCGCGACAAAGACGGCCAGCGGCAGCGAGCGTCGCAGCACCCAGCTCAATGCCGCGATTCCCAATACCAGCAATGGCGCCGGGATGATGCCCAGCAACCGTGTCAGGCCATCGACACTGCCGCGGATCAGCGCCGATACGCCATCGAACACCACCCGGCCGTGCGCCTTGACGTAGTCGATGACCACCGCAACGGTGTCCCCGACCGGTATTTTGTGCGCGCTCACCCAATGCTCGAAGCTGCGGGCGCCGATGGCCTTGTGCTCGCCGGCGAGCGCATCGATTGCCGGGCGGCCATCGAAGGTGTAGACGCCGTCGAGCCAGGCGCTGACCACCGTCGCATTGAGCTTGAGCCAGGCCGCGGCGGCGACTTCGGGCGGCTGATGCTGCTCGAGTATCGACGCCATCAGCTGGCTCTCGCCCCTGGGCGTGAAATGCAGGTTCTTGAGCAGCCGGCCGATGTTGGGGCACTGCAGTGAGTAGCCGGCGCGGGTGTTGGTATAGACCGAGGCGCCGCCGTAGTTCGGTCCGAACACGCTGTCCCCGCCCGACAGGTATTTCAGATCGAAGCGCATGTTCATCGGGTGCGGGTCCCAGGCCAGGAACACGATCGGCGCGCGCTCGCGATAGGCGCGTTCGACCTCTGCCAGCATGCCCTGCTCGCTGGATTCGATCAGCTTGAATTCGCCCAGGCCGAACTGGTTCTGCTTCAGCATCGACAGGATCAGCCGGTTGCCGTCATTGCCGGCCTCGATGCCGTAGATGGAGCTCTTGAGCTGCGGCGCGAAGCGCTGGATGTCGGCGAACGATTTCAATCCGCCATCATAGGTGTAGGCGGGAACCGCCAGCGTGTACTTGGCGCCAGTCAGATTGGCGCCGATGACTTCGATCGAGCCGTCGGCGACGTAGGCCCTGCTATCGCCTTCCTGGGTGGGCATCCAGTTGCCGAGAAATACGTCGATGTCCTTGTTCTTCATCGACGCGAAGGTGACCGGCACCGATAGCACCGTCACCTCGGGCTTGTACCCCAGGTCGCTCAGCAGCACGCTGAACAGTGCCGTGGTTGAGGTCACATCGGTCCAGCCGACATCCGACAGTCGCACCGTGCGGCAGGCCTCGCCATCGAGCGCGGTCGGGGAGGCTGCCGCGCTGGCGAGAGCGTGAAGGAGCAACACCCCGCCCAGCAGCATGCGGGCAAGCAGGGCGCGGGCGAACAGGGCGCGGGCAAACAAGCCCCCCGGCAAGCACGCCGTGCTGCCATCGGCCCGTGCCCGGGCCCTGGCCCTGGTCCTGGCCGTTAGAACGCTGGCCCCGGCCGATACTGAAACCGCCATACGCGCTCCAAGCGATCTATTTGCAAGATGGACTTGACCTTCGGCCGGCCGCGATCGGATGATCTCCGCCATGCCTTGAATAGCGGTTTAATGAAGCCGCTGTCAAGCCTACACGAGTTCAAGCAAGTGCCTGAAGAAGCATGGGGTATCCACCCAAGCCGGTTGTGTTCGCGCCATCTGAAACCGGCCTCCCGATACGACTCCCCGGAGCATTGAATTGAACAGACAATCAACGACTGTTGCGCCGCCGCGGGACGAGCTCGAGGAAAGCCGCCGGCGACAACTTATCGAAGTCACGATCGACAGCCTGGCCAAAGTCGGCTACGTCGGCAGCACGCTGGCGCAGATTGCCAGTCGCGCCGCTGTCTCCCCCGGTCTGGTCGCACATTACTTTCGCGATAAGGACGGGTTGCTGGCAGCGAGCTTCCGCACCCTGGCGCGCCGCGTGGGCCAGCGCGTGCGGGCGCGATTCGCGCTCGCCCACACGCCGCGCGGGCGCATTCAGGCGGTGATCGACGCCAACCTGGCGCCGGAGGAATTCGACCAGCGCACCGGCACCGCATGGCTTGCCTTCTGGGGCCAGGTGCTGCATGCCGAGGGCCTGAAGCGTGTACAGAAGGTCTATCAGGTTCGCACCCTATCCAATCTTCGCTATGCCTTGAAGCAGCTGGTGCCCGCCCATGAAGCGCGCAGCCTTGCAGCCATGATAGCGGCGATGATCGATGGCGTGTGGCTGCGCGCGGCACTTTCGAGCTGGCAGGAGGCTGACAGCGAGAGCGCCAGGGCGTTGCTGACCGCCTTCGTCGACGGCCGGCTCAAGGAGTATGCGCCGGTGGTGATCGATCCGGCCTCAACGCCACGCGCTCTCGGCCCAGCCACGACCATCACGACCATCACGAGCATCAATCCAGCCACGGGCGCGGTGCTGGCCGAGATCGCGGTGGACGGGGCGGCTGAGGTTGACGCGGCGGTAGCCAGGGCGCAGGACGCGCAGCGGCGTTGGGCGGCGATGACTGGCGCGGCGCGGGCACGCGTGTTGCGCCAGGCGGCCGATATTTTGCGTGCCTGCAATCGTGAGCTGGCCGAACTCGAGACACGCGACACCGGTAAGCCGATCCAGGAGACGCGCGCGGTCGACGTCGCTTCCGGTGCCGACTGCCTGGAATATTTCGCAGGACTTGCGGCCAGCCTGTCCGGCGAGCACCTGGATCTGGGCCCGCAGGCTTTCGGCTACACGCGGCGTGAGCCGCTCGGCGTAGTCGCTGGCATCGGCGCCTGGAACTACCCGTTGCAGATCGCCTGCTGGAAGGCCGCCCCGGCCCTGGCCTGCGGCAATGCGATGCTATTCAAGCCCGCGGAGCTCACACCGCTGACCGCGATCCGGCTCGGCGAAATACTGGCGCAGGCCGGGCTGCCGCAGGGCGTGTTCCAGGTGGTGCAGGGCTATGCCGACACCGGACGGCTGCTGACCCGGCACCCGCAAATCCGCAAGGTGTCGCTGACCGGTGAGGTCGGCACCGGCAGGGCGGTGATGGCCGACGCGGCCGCCTCGCTCAAGCACGTGACGCTGGAGCTGGGCGGTAAGTCGCCGCTGATCGTGTTCGACGACGCCAGCATCGACAATGCCGTAGGCGGCGCACTGCTGGCCAATTTCTACTCGGCTGGCGAAGTGTGCTCCAACGGTACGCGCGTGTTCGTACAGCGGGGCATCAGGAGCGCATTCCTGGAGTGCCTGAAGACGCGCGCAGCCGCGATGCGGGTCGGCGATCCGATGGATCCGGATACCCAGGTGGGCTCGCTGATCTGCGAATCCCACATGGAAAAGGTGCTCGGCTACATCGCCCGCGGCCGGGCGGAGGGCGCGCACGTGCTGCTAGGCGGCTATCGCGTGACCACCGGCGATCTGGCCAACGGCTTCTTCGTGGCGCCGACGGTGTTCGACGATTGCCACGATGACATGGCGATCGCGCGCGAGGAGATCTTCGGACCGGTGATGACGGTACTGGAGTTCAATGACGAGGAGGAAGTGATCGCGCGCGCCAACAATACCGAGTTTGGCCTTGCCGCCGGCGTCTTTACCAACGATCTCACGCGCGCGCATCGCGTGATCGCGCGCCTGCAGGCCGGCACCTGCTGGATCAATCATTACAACGTGACGCCAGTCGAGCTGCCCTTCGGCGGCGTGAAACTGTCCGGCCTCGGGCGCGAGAACGGCCGCGCGGCGATCGAGCACTACTCGCAGCTCAAGAGCGTATACGTGGCGATGGCAGACGTCGATGCGCCGTACTGAACGGAGCGGCGGCTAGTGGCGGAGGCGTTCGACTATGTGATCGTGGGTGCCGGCTCGGCGGGCTGCGTACTGGCCGATCGGCTCACCGAGGATGGCAGCTACAGCGTACTGCTGCTCGAGTACGGTGGCTCGGATCGCTCGGTCTATATCCAGATGCCCTCGGCGTTGTCGATCCCGATGAACATGCCGAAGTACGACTGGCGCTATGAGAGCGAGCCCGAGCCACACCTGGGCGGCCGCCGGCTGCACACCCCGCGCGGCAAGGTGCTGGGCGGTTCATCGTCGATCAACGGTCTGGTGTACGTGCGTGGCAACGCGATGGACTATGAGCAATGGGAATCGCAGGGCGCTGCCGGGTGGGGCTACCGGCATCTGCTGCCGTATTTCCGGCGCGCTGAGCGGCGCGCCGATGGTGGCGATGACTATCGCGGCGCCGACGGCAAGCTGCAGACGCGCTATGGCACGCTGAGCAATCCGCTGCACCACGCCTGGCTGGCGGCGGCACGCCAGGCCGGTTATCCGCTGACCGACGATATCAACGGCTTTCAGCAGGAGGGCTTCGGCCGGCTCGACATGACCGTCGGCGGCGGTCGGCGCTGCAGCGCGGCCAACGCCTACCTGCGCCCGGCGATGCGTCGGGCCAACCTGACGGTGCGCACGCATGCGCTCGCTACCCAGATCGTATTTGACGACCGTCGAGCCAGCGGCGTGCGCTACCGGCGCGCCGGCGCCGAGCGGCTGGTGGGCGCGCGCCGCGAGGTGATCGTGAGCGGTGGTCCGATCAATTCACCGCAGCTGCTCAAGCTCTCGGGTGTGGGGCCGCACGCCGAATTGTCGCGCCACGGTATCGCGCTCGTGCATGAACTGGCCGGTGTGGGCGAGAACCTGCAGGATCATCTGGAATTCTATTTCCAGGTTGCCTGCACGCAGCCGATTACGCTGTACTCGCAGATGACGCCATACCGCAAGGCGCTGATCGGCCTGCGCTGGCTGCTGTGCAAGGACGGCCTCGGGGCCACCAATCATTTCGAGACCGGCGGCTTCATCCGCAGCCGCGCCGGTGAACGTTATCCGGACATCCAGTACCATTTCCTGCCGCTGGCGGTGAGCTACGACGGCTCTTCACTGGCGCGCGAACACGGCTTCCAGGCGCACGTCGGACCGATGCGCTCTGGCAGCCGTGGCTGGGTGCGGCTGGCATCGGCCAAAGCGCTCGACAAGCCGAAGGTATTTTTCAATTACATGTCGCAGCCCGATGACTGGGTGCAGATGCGCGCCTGCCTGCGCCTGACACGCGAAATCTTCGCGCAGGCCGCCTTCGATCCGTACCGCGGGCGCGAGATCCAGCCCGGCAGCGCTGTGCAGACCGACGCGCAGATCGACGCCTTCATCCGAGAGCACGTGCAGAGCGCCTATCATCCCTCGTGCTCATGCCGGATGGGCAGCGCCGACGATCCGATGGCGGTGGTCGATCCGCACACCCGCGTCATCGGTATCGAGGCGCTGCGGGTGGTGGACTCCTCGATCATGCCCTCGATCACCAACGGCAACCTGAATGCGCCGACCATCATGCTGGCCGAGAAGGCCGCCGACCATATTCTGGGCAAACCATTGCTGCCGCCGGCCGATATGCCTTACTACACGGCCGGGGAATGGCAAAGCGCGCAGCGCTAGCTCTGGCCGCAGGCGATGCGGCCGCGGATTCGCGTGTCGGACGTTTCCGGTGCGATTGTCGGAGCCGGGTCGGTGACGCCATCGAGCCGCCCGTGCAAGGCTAGCGCCGGCACCGGGAGGCACGAATGGCAGCGAGCAGGGCGAGTCGAGTCAGGGAAGGCAGCCCCGCCGCACAGGGAGCGATCTGGGATGGCAAGGGGACCAACTTCGCGGTCTTCTCCGCCCACGCCAGCAAGGTGGAGATCTGCCTGTTCGACCGCAACGGCGACACCGAACTCGAGCGCATTGCATTGCCCGAGTACACCGACGAGATCTGGCATGGCTATCTGCCCGACGTCAATCCGAGCGACGTCTACGGCCTGCGCGTGCACGGTCCGTACGAGCCCGCTGCCGGTCATCGCTTTAACCCCAACAAGCTGCTGCTGGAGCCGTACGCGCGCGGTCACACCGGCCGCCTGCAATGGGATCCTGCCTGCTTTGGCTACAGCATCGGTGCCGACGGCGATGACCTGAGCTTTGATGAGCGCGACAGCGCGCCGTTCATGCCCAAGTGCGTGGTGGTGGATCCGAATTTTGACTGGCACGGGCAGCCACGCTCGCGCGGTGTGCCCTGGGACCAGACCATCATCTATGAAGCGCACGTACGTGGCTTTACCAGGTTGCATCCGCAGGTACCACCGGCACGACGCGGCACCTATGCGGGCCTGGGAACCCAGGAGGTGGTCCACTACGTCAAATCGCTCGGCGTCACATCGATCGAGCTGCTGCCGATCCATACCTTCATCGACGACAGTCACCTGCTGGAGCGCGGGCTGAAGAACTATTGGGGCTACAACAGCATTGGATTCTTCGCTCCCGACCCGCGCTATGCGTCCGAGCCCGAACAGTGCCTGCGCGAGTTCAAGGAGATGGTCGCCCGCTTCCATGACGCCGGGCTGGAAGTGCTGCTGGATGTGGTCTACAACCATACCGCGGAGGGCAACGAGCACGGGCCGACGCTGTCGTTCAAGGGCATCGACAATGCGACCTATTACCGCCTGATGGGCGACGAGAAGCGCTACTACGTCAACGACACCGGTACCGGCAACACGCTGAACCTGTCGCACCCGGCCGTGATCCAGATGGTGACCGACAGCCTGCGTTATTGGGTCAACGAGCTGCACGTGGATGGCTTTCGTTTCGACCTCGGAACCATCCTGGCGCGCGAGCCGGGCGGCTTCGACAACCAGAGTGGCTTTCTGAAGGCCTGCCACCAGGACCCGGTCCTGCGCAGCGTCAAGCTGATCGCCGAGCCGTGGGACGTAGGGCCGGGAGGCTACCAGGTGGGCGCCTTTCCGCCCGGCTGGGCGGAATGGAATGATCGCTACCGCGACACCACGCGCGATTTCTGGAAGGGCGAGGCCAGCGCCGGCGACCTGGCGCAGCGCCTGTGCGCCTCCGCCGATATATTCAATCGCCTCGGGCGCAGGCCCTCGGCCTGCGTGAATTTCGTCACCGCACACGACGGCTTCACGCTGATGGACGTGGTGAGCTACAACGACAAGCATAACGAGGCCAACGGTGAGAACAATCAGGACGGCAGCAACGACAATCGCTCATGGAATTGCGGCGCCGAAGGCCCGAGCGACGATCCGGCCATCCTGGCGCTGCGCGAACGCCAGCTACGAAACTTTCTGGCCACGCTGCTGCTGTCCCAGGGCACGCCGATGCTGCTGGCCGGGGACGAGTTCGGCCGCACGCAGCATGGCAATAACAACGCCTATTGCCAGGACAATGAGATCAGCTGGCTGGACTGGAGGCTTGCCGAGACCAACCAGTCCCTGCTGCGTTTCGTGCAGACGACGACGGGGCTGCGGATGCGCTACCCGATCCTGCGCCGCAACCGCTTCCTGACCGGCGCCTACGACGAGGAACTCGAGGTCAAGGATCTCACCTGGGTCAATGCCTCGGGCAACGAGATGCGCACCGAGGACTGGCACGACGGCAGCATGCACTGCTTTGGCATGCTGTTGGATGGCCGCGCGCGACCCACGGGACTGCGTCAGCGCGGCACCGAGGCCACCATGCTGCTGGCGCTCAACGCGCATCACGAGGCGGTGGAATATATCCTGCCGGTGTGCACCGGCGGCGATCATTGGGCGCTGCTGCTCGATACCAACGTCACCGCAACCGACGCCGCGGCACGCACTGTTGCCAGCGGTACCGGCTATGCGATCAGCGCACGCTCGCTGGTACTGTTCGCGCTGGTTGCCTGAGCGGGCGCAAAGCCCAGCGTGCGCGCGGTTAACCTGTGCGCGATCTGCGCCACAAGGCACGGAGCGCAGGCCGACTCGCTGGGGTCTAGTCGCGGTAGCGCGTGAGCGCATCGCCGAGGGCCTCGCGCAAGCGTCCCAACCAGGGTTCGTAGTGACGCCATTGATCCAGACCCTCGCGATAGATCGGCTGGCGGACTTGCTCGGAACTGGCCGTACGCACGCTGCGTTCGGTCTTGTGGAACTCGACGCAAGCGGGTTCAAACTCCAGCTCACAATAATCAAGCAATCGACGGACATTGCCTTCCAGGTCATTCACCACGTCTTCGTGCTGCACGCGCAGCACGCGCCCAGGCAGCACGGCATCCCAATGTTGCATGAGCTCGAGGTAGGTGCGGTAGTAGCGCGCGATGTCGTCGATGCTGTAGGCAAATTCCTGGCCGTGAGCAAACAGCTGTTTGAAATTGCCGAAACAACAGGCCATCGGCTCGCGTCGCCCGTCGATGATCTTCGCGTTGGGTAACATCAGGTGGATGAGTCCCACGTGCCGGAAGTTGTTCGGCATCTTATCGATGAAGCGCGCTTTGCCGCTTCGGTAGACACGTGTATCGCTCAGATACTTCTCGCCGAGGCGGCGATAATCCTCGGCACGCATCTGCACCAGTACGGCCGGATATCGCGGGTCACCGCGCTGCGCGTCACGGCCACGGCCCTGCAGGTCCATCACGATGCGCGCAATATCGGCGAGTTCCTGGGTGCCTTCGACCGCGGAGTGGGATGCGAGAATCTGCTCGAGCAGTGTCGAGCCCGAGCGTGGTAGGCCGACGATGAATATGGGGTCCGCGGCGCCGGCGCCGCCATCCTTGTTGCGATCGAACAGGGCAGGCGTACAGACCTCGATCTGCAGCCGAGTGTTGAGTTCGAAGATCTCCGGCCGGTAGCGGCTGGTGGAGCGTTTGAGCGCGTTGCCGCGGGCGTAGTACTCATAGGACGCTTCATATTGCTGCCGGTCTTCGAGCGCCTTGCCGAGAGCAAAACACAGATGGTAGCGATCCACGACGGACGTGGTGGTTGCCGCTTCCGCGGCACGCATCTGCCTCAACTCCTCCTCCTCGAAGCGGTAGGTCTTAAGATTCGCCAGACTCCAATAGGCATCGCCATTGCCGCCGCCGATCGCCGCTGCCACGCGGTACTCGGCGACGGCTTCGGCGCGATGCCCGAGCGTCTTGAGCGCATGCGCGATCGACAGGTGCAACTCAGCCGGCTGTTGCGCTCCCGGCAATAGTTCCCGGTAGAGCTCGATGGCGCGCTCATGCAGGCCGAGACCCACGAGTGTCACCGCATAGAGCGTGCGGTAGTTGCGGTCGGTGGGATCGACTTCGAGCAGCTTCTCGACTTGCTCCCGCGCCCGTTGGTGCATGTGGCGCTTGCTCAGCACCTGCGCGTAGTCGAATCGGGCGGGGTGATATTCGGGCACCAGGTCGAGCACCCCCTCCAGTAGAAGTTGGGCGTCGTCGAGAACGTCGCGCTCGATGCCAATGCGCGCCAGCAGGCGCATGGCCTCGACGTGGTGACCATGCTTGAGCAGAAATGCGCGAATCAGCTGCTCGGCCTGCGCCAGTTCGCCGTCCATGAACAGCGCAGTGGCCGTCACCACGTCGGAAGGCAGTGTCTTGAGTTTCGCGACGTGCGCGGCGGCGGCCGCAGCGTTATCAGTCTGCCCGATCATGCGGTACAGGCCCTCGAGCATGCTCCAGCTGGCTGGCAACGCGGGATTGATGTGCACGCCGCGCACAAAGGCCTCGATCGCGGCCGGTGCCTGCCGCAGCGCGACGAAGCAATGGCCGCGCTCCTGGTAGAGGCGGCTGAAGCGCGGATGCATTTGCTCGAGTCCGGCGAGCGTGGCAAGCGCCGCAGGGATATCGCCGAGCCTGCGTTGCGCCACCGCGCGCAGATAGAGAACGTCACGATTCTCAGGGGCCGTGAGGAGCAAGGCATCGGCCGCCCGCAGGACGTCGGCGAAGCGGTGCTCCTGCATGAGCTCGCCCATACGCTGGACCTCGGGATCGACGGCCGAGGGTTGGTTCATAGATCGATAGAGATGGGCACGGGGGTATCATGCACCCGAAGATACCGGACGGGCGCGCCGCTTTGCGCCGCGCACGGCGGCGCGTGATGCTCAGGCCGGCGGAAACTCAGTGCTTAAAAATTATAGCCAACCGTAACTCCCAGGACCCGCGGTCGCAGCGGCGTCTGCGCGACGATGAACTGATCGGTGCTCACGAACACGCTGGCGTTCGAATTGGCGAGGTTCTCACCGAACACGGTCACGTACCAGGGACCCTTGGCGACGCCGAATGACGCGTCGTAGGTCGAGTACGCGGGGTTCTCGAACCGCAACCGGCCGGTGCTGATGGCTCCGGGTCCCTGTAAAGGATTCGCACCCGCCTGCGTGAACGAAATGCCCTGATGGGTGGCGTTGAATTGAACGAAAGGGGTGTATCCGGCGATGGTCCACTCGTAGCGGGCGCGCAGGCTGAACTGGATCGGCGGCGCATCGGCGCTCGGGGAGCCAATCGGGCCGAACGGGTTGACAACCGCAGCGCAGCCACCGTAGGTGCCGATGACGGGACCCCAGTCCCGGCAGGCGGACGTGATCGGCTTGCCGAAGTTCGGGCTTGCCGGATTGTTGTTGGTCAGCACCGGCGAATTCGTCTGCCGGCTCTGGTTCCAGGATGCCGCACCCTGCAGCGTCAGCCCGGTGGTGACCCGGGCCACCAATGAGGTTTCAATGCCCCTGATCAGGAAGTTCTGACCGTTGGTGTTGAAGAAAATGTTGCCGACCACCCCGGGGTCGAAGAAGGCGACCTGAACATTGTCCCAGTTCTCCTGGTACAGGGCTCCGTTCCACTGCAGGCGATGGTTGAAGAATTCCGTCTTCCAGCCGATTTCGCTGTTCGTCAGTTTGTCGGAGGTGTACGACTTGGGGATCAGGTACTGCGGCTGCAGCGGGCCGCCGGCTGCGGTCTCAACGAAGGCATGCGGCGCACCGCCGTTCTGGTTGAAGCCGCCCGGACGAAAGCCCTGCGAGAACGTGTAATAGACCATTACATCCGGCATGATGTGCCAGGTCAGATTCGCGCGGCTCTTGAAACCGGACTCGCTGTCCCTGAGATTCGCCGCGTTGAGGTTGTAACTAGAGGGTATCGGGCTGGTGACGTGGCAGCCACCGGGAATGACCCCGGTCCCGAAGCAGTAAAAACTGCCCAGGACGCTGCCTTCCGAACTGGTGTCGAAGCGGTAATGGCGCGTGCCCGCCGTTATCGTCAGGACCTTCGGAATCAGGTCGAAATCCGCCGAGGCAAAGAAAGCGGTCTGCTTGGTGGTGCGCACCGTGTCCTGATAGAAGGACGTGGGAGCGGGTTGAACACCGGGATACACGACGGTCGAGCCGGGGAACGTGCCGATGTCCGAGAAACATCCGGCCCCGGCCGCCGGCGGGGTGGCCGTGCACGAAGGCACGGTCTTGTAACCCCAGCCGGTCTGGTCGTACAGGGTATTGTTCTCCCAAAACACGCCGCCGATGGCGCGCAAGCGCCACTCGTCCGGCGTGCTCAGGCGAAACTCGTGCTGCTGATGCGTATTGCGTTCGACTGAGTGCCAGACGGCGCTCGGCGAGAAGCATTTTGACTTGAGGGTCGGGGTGTAGCTTCCCGGACCATAGCACTGATAGTAATCGGCATACACGCCGCGCGCGTAATTGGTGTAGTCGCTGGCCTGCTCGACATTGCGTACCAGGTAGCCACCGGTGTAGACGGCTTTCAGAGCGCCGAATCTGCCATTCACCGTCCACGCTGTGCTCTCGAATCTGTCCTTGTCATACGAGGGGTTGAACAGCGTGACCTCGAGGGGCTGCAGCGGCGCACCGTCGGAGGCATTGGGCTGCTGATAGAACACGCCGCGCGAGTCCATGTCCTGGTATGACTGGCTGATCAGCACGTTCCAGTCTTCGTTGAACTTGTATAGCGCCTCGACGCGCCCGCCCTCGTAGGTCACCGGGTTGATGCCATTGGCAACCACCGCACCGTTTCTGAGGGTCAGGCTTCCGGGCGGCACGCAATAGCCGTTGTTCGCGCCGCCATCCGGGCATGCTCCGCCGACGGCGGGATAGTTGGCATAGGGGATACCGATATCGGTGTCCTTGCGTGTGAACGTCGCGGGCACGTTGTCGATGTAGCCGCCACGCTTGTCGTAGTAGACCACCCCACGCACGGCCAGGGTGTTGGTGATCAGCGGCAGGTTCAGGACCGCCGTCACGTTGTCATTCGGATCTCCGTGAGCGGTCCATCCGTAGCCGCCTTTGACGCTCCCCTCCGTCACGTCGAGCTTGGGTTCGTTGGTGATGTAGCGGATCACGCCGGCCTCGGCGCCGGCACCGAACAGCGTCCCCTGCGGGCCTTCCAGAACCTCGATGCGATTCATGTCGGCGGCATAGATGTCGAGGTTGCGATTCGGTAGCTGCCCGGATTGATTATCCAGGTAGATGGCGACGTTCGGCCACAAGCCTGTCGAAGCGCTGCCCTGGCTGGGTTGCGAACCGGCACTCAGGCCGCGCATGAAAACCTCGTTCTGGCCCGGCCCGTTGCTCGCCGCCGTAACGTTCGGCAGATCCTTGATGTAGTCGTCGAACGTCGTGACGTTGAGTTGCTGCAGGGTCTCCGCGGTGAGGGCCTGCATCGAGATCGGCACGTCCTGGATGTTCTGCGTGCGGCGCTGCGCGGTGACGGTGATCTCGGCGAGCATGTCGGTGCCCACCTCGGCGGTGTCGGTCGCCGTTTCGGCGGCGACGGCTGCGAACGACGCGCCCCCCAGGATGGCCGCTACCGCATATGAGATCTTCGAATTCATTGCTTGCTCCCCCTGGAACCTGTTGTGCAGCACGGCCGTGCCGGTGCGCGCGGCTGGCATCGACTGCGGCTCATTAGATACAACGCTGTGGGCGCACGATTGAACGGACGCGTCATTGGATTTGTGAGCGAGCGGCGGTGGGTTGGCGGCGGCTGGGCATGGGATCCGGCGTGCGCGCTCACTCGAACACGCGCGCGCCGGCGGCTTCACCCAGCATCGTGCGCGCCGGCTGCAGCCGGCGCGTCGACGGCGACAGGCCGTAGGCGTCCTTGAACTGGCGCGAGAAATGCGCGCAATCGGCAAAGCCAGCCTCGATCGCAATTTCAGTCACCGAGCGGTCGGTGTTCTCGATCAGCCAGTGCGCATAGCGCATCCGAAGCTGACGATACAGCGTGGCCGGAGCGACGCCGACCTGCTCGCGGCACAATCGCTCGAGCTGTCGCACCGATACGCCGAGCTCCTGGGCGATGGTGGCGATGGCCACCGGGCGCGCCAGATTTTGTTCCATCAGCAGCAATGCGCGCCGTACCCGCGGTTCGCGCACCGTCTCGGGTAGCGGTGGGTGCGGTTGCGCCTCGCTGCCGGATCGGGGACGCTCGAACAACAGCACCTGGCTGGCCTTCTGGGCGACCGCGCGGCCCAGGTGTCGCTCGATCAGCCAGGTGGCGAGAGCGGCGGCGCCGGCGCCGCCGGCGCAGGTGATGCGCGGCCCGTCGGCCAGGAACAGCCGGTCCGCCACCACCTCATGATCGGGAAAGGCCTCCAGAAAGTCCTGGTAGTGATACCAGCTGACACAGGTGCGCCGGCCTTTCATCAGGCCGGCACGACACAGCACGAAGCTGCCGGTACACACGCCAATCAGCGGAACGCGAGCGGCCGCCACCTCGCGCAGATAGCGCGTCGTGGCCTCATCGATCTGCGGGCCGGCATGCAGGATGCCACCGACCACGATCAGGTAGTCGAGCGATTCGGGCGCCAGGAATTCGCTGGTCGGCTCGACCTTGACGCCGCAGCTGGCGAGGACCGACTCGCGCGCCGCGGACATGACCGCCCATTGAACGTGCATCGGCCGGCTGCGATCGCCTTCGTCTGCGGCCAGGCGCAGATGATCGATGAACACGGCGAAGGCCGACAGCGTGAAATGATCCGCCAGGATGACGCCGACACGCAGTGGCGTACGCGCGCCGTGAGGCGCGCTGTCTGCTGACTGAATACCCGCCGGTTGGGGCATTGAATAGCCGCTCAATATTATTGACCCCCCGACGCGGCTATAATCCATGAAGAAATCGAGCGATGCAAGAACTACAACAGAGGAAGACTGTTAGTTAGCTAAAACAGTCCGTTAAGCGGTAGTTCTTGGGTCTTTTCGAATACGCTGAGCGTGATGGATCATTGAACGTCTGTTCAGACGTGGGCGGTCGGAGGCGGATCGTCGCACGGTTCGAGACCGACATCCGCAGCGGCCGCCCGCGAGCGGTCGCGATCGATATCCAGGTTGCGGCAGGCGAGGTAATAAGCAATGCCGGCTACCGGCAGGCCGACAAGCATGGCCAGGTCGGCCCCGCCGAGCGCACGGGCGATCGGCCCGGTATACATCCCGGTGCTGAAGAACGGAATCATCACCGCAAAGCCCAGCGCATAGGCGCTCAGGCCGCGCCAGTTCCAGCGACCGTACATGCCGTCGGCATTGAATATCTCGCGGATCGAGTAATGGCCGCGTCGAACCAGGTAAAAATCCACCAGGTTGATCGCAGTCCAGGGCGTGAACAGGTACAGCAGCACAGCCAGCAGATCGGCGAACCGGCTCACGAAGTCGCTCGAGGAGCGCAGCGCAATCACGGTGGCCAGCAGCGCGGTCGCCAGCAGGCTGGCGATGCGCTTGCCGGCACCGGATTTTACCGGCCTGAAGGTATCGGCAACGCTCAGCAGCGTCAGCGACGCGCCGTAGAAGTTCAGTGCCGAGATCGTCACCAGGCCGAGCAGGGCGCCGAGCAACAGTACCGCCCCTAAGCCCGGTGCGATGCTGTCGGCGGCGCGCTGCATCGCCGCCGCCACGTCCTGGCTCGGGTCGGTCGCAGCCGCGACGGTACCGATGAGCATCATCCAGGTGCCGCCGACGAACGCGCCCAGGTAGGTCCACCAGAAAGACGAACGGACGCTGACGTCGCGCGGCAGGTAGCGCGAGTAGTCGGACACGTAGATCGACCAGCTTAGCTGATAGGAGGCGGCGGCAAACAGTTGTGCAATGAACGGCACCCCCCGAAATCCGGACGCGGCCCACTGCGCCGCAGGAAACTTAAGCGCCAGGCAGGCACCGATCGAAAACACCGACAGAATGCCGATCATCAGATAGGCGAAGCCGCGTTGCGCCATATGGATGGTGTCGTAGCCGACCGCGGCCAGCGTCAACGCCGCGATTGCAAACACGATGATGCCGAGCGCGGAGGCCGCCGGGATCGCGGGCCAGAGTTGGTGCAGCGCCTGCACCGCGAGCACCTGGTTGAAGGCGTTGTAGCCGATGTAGGCGATGAGGGCCACGGCCCACACCAGCAGCGCGCCGCGGTAGCCGAACTGTGGCCGCGACTGGATCATCTGCGGCAACCCGAGCTGTGGGCCCTGCGTCGAGTGAAACGCCATGAAGAACGTTCCGAGCGCGCAGCCTGCCACCACTGCCACCGAGGTCCACAGCAGGTTGCCGCCGAGGGTGATGCCGAGCACGCCCACCGCCAGCGTCGCCAGATGCGCATCGCCGGAAAACCATACCGGCCACAGGTGCCAGACCTTGCCGTGGCGTTCGGCCAGCGGCACATAGTCGATCGAGCGCTTTTCGATGAACCTGCTGTTGACCATCGAGCGCCCACTGCCCTGCCGCCGTCACGTTTGTTATATTATTACGGTGACATTATAAAAGCTAACCCAAGGCCTGAGGACGAGGATGGCGGCTATGAGAGCGGTGAAGACGCTGGGCCTGCTGGGCACCGGGGTGATCGGCGGCGGTTGGGCGGCGCGCGCGCTGCATTTCGGCATCGACGTGCTGGCCGCTGACCTGAACCCCGGAATGCAGGCCTGGATCCGCGGCGCGGTCGACAACGCGGAAGGCGCACTGTCGCGGCTGACCTTCGCGCCATTGCCGCCGAAGGGTACCCTGAGGTTCACCACCGACCTTGCCGCGATGGCACGGCAGGTGGACTTCATCCAGGAGAATATTCCGGAACAGCTCGAATTGAAGCAGCGCGTGCTGGCGGAAGTCAGCCGCTGCGCGCCGCCGGATGTGCTGATCGCCTCGAGTACCTCGGGACTCCTGCCCTCGGATCTGCAGCGCGACATGCAGGCGCCGGAGCGTTTTCTGGTGGGGCATCCGTTCAATCCGGTCTACCTGCTGCCGTTGGTCGAAGTGGTGGGCGGCAGTCGCACCTCGGGCGCGGCGCTCGATGCCGCCGGCGAGTTCTACCGCTACATCGGCATGCATGCGTTGCGCGTGCGGCGCGAGGTGCCGGGCCATCTGACCGACCGGCTGCAGGAAGCGCTGTGGCGCGAGATCCTGCACATGATCAATGATGGCGTGGCCACGACCGGCGAGCTCGACGACTCGATCGTCTACGGGCCGGGGCTGCGCTGGGCGGCGATGGGCACCAACCTGATCTACCACCTGGCCGGCGGCGAGAGCGGCATGCGCCACATGCTGAAGCAATTCGGCCCCTGCCTGAAATGGCCATGGACGCGGCTCGAGGCGCCGGAGCTGAGCAAGCAGCTGATCGATCGGATGGTGGAGGGAACGCAGGCGCAGGCCAACGGCCGCTCGATCCGCGAGCTCGAGCGCCTGCGCGACGACTACCTGGTGGCGATTCAACAGGTGCTGCGGCAGTTCAATATCGGCGCCGGGGCTACCCTGCGCGCGCTGGAAGAGCGCCTGTACCAGGACAGCGGCTCGGCGGCGCGCGCCGCCACGGCGCAGCCCGACGCCATCGAAGCGGGCAAGCCGCTGCGGCTGATCGAGACCTGCGTGCGCCCCGAGTGGGTCGATTACAACGGCCATATGACCGATTCGCGCTACCTGCAGGTGTTTGGCGACGCCACCGATGCGCTGTTTCGGGCGGTCGGGGTCGATGACGTCTATCGCCGATCCGGCCGTGCGCTCTACACGGTGGAAACCCACGTGACACATAGCGGCGAGGCCCGGGCGCTCGAGCCGCTGTATGTAACGACGCAGATTCTGGGCTTGGACGACAAGCGCGTACATCTGTTGCACAGCCTGTTCCGTCGGCGCGACGAACGCCTGCTCGCGACCGGCGAGCAGCTGTACCTGCACGTGGACAGTGCCGCGGCCAGGGCCGCCCCGATGGACAGCGCCGTGCATGCAAGGCTGGAGCAGATACGTGCGGCCCACGCCAGCATCGATGGGCCGGCCATGCCGGCCCGGCACCTGCGCCTGTCGAGGAGCTAGACGGCAGCCATGCCCAAGATCGTCGATCACGATCAACGCCGCGATGAGATTGCGCTGGTCGCCTGCCGCGTGGTGGCGGACTACGGCTTCGACCAGGCCACGGTCGTGCGCATCGCGCGCGAAGCCGGCTACACCACCGGCATGGTCGCGCATTACTTCGACACCAAGCAGGACATCATTATCGCCGCGCTACGCCTGATCCTGCGGCGTATCGACGAGCGCCTGACGCGCGCCGCGGGGCACACGACACCGGATCTGCTGCTGCTGCTCACTGAGGCATTGCCGGTGGACGAACAGCGCTATACCGAATGCGCGTTCTGGATTGCCTTCTGGGCCCAGGTGTCGGCGGATAAGCGTCTCAA
This sequence comes from Gammaproteobacteria bacterium, assembly GCA_013289615.1. Lineage (GTDB taxonomy): Bacteria > Pseudomonadota > Gammaproteobacteria > Steroidobacterales > Steroidobacteraceae > FEN-1191. Next base: position 5,280 of record JABCZO010000001.1, on the reverse strand, counting down.
GCGCATCAACGCCTGGGTGCACCGCGAGTACATGCGCCTGTTCGAGCGCTGCCTGGCGCGGGCCTGGCCGGAATGGTCGCGGTGGACAGCGGCGACGCGCGATCAGGTGCTGCGCTCGATCGTCACCTTCATCAATGGACTCACAGCCGGTGCGGTGGTCAGCCGCAGCAACTGGCCGGCCGATAAACAGATCGAGCAGCTTCGACTGCAATTGCAGCTGCTGCGAGCGTGGGCCGGCACCGACAAGGTCAGGAAAACCGACCGCAGCACCGCGCCCGGGTCGTCGGTCGCTTAGCAAAGAGTTAGCAAAGAGCAGGGGAGGCAGCCATGGACTTCGCGCTCACCGAAGAGCAGCAGCTAATCATCAAGTCTACGCGCGACTTCGTCGAGCACGAGCTATATCCGCACGAGCAGGAGATCGAGCAGAGCGGGGAGTTGCGCCCGGAGCTGCTGCGCGAGCTGAAGGCGAAGGCCATCGATGCGGGACTGTACGCCGCCAATATGCCCGTCGACGTGGGCGGCGCCGGGCTGGATGCGGTGACCTGGATCCTGTACGAGAAGGAACTGGGCCGCGCCAGCTATGTGCTGCACTACACCTGCGTGGCGCGGCCATCGAACATCCTGCTGGCGTGCGAGGGCGGCCAGCGCGAGCGTTACCTGCTTCCGGCGGTGCGCGGCGAGCGATCCGAGTGCCTGGGCATATCCGAGCCCGGTGCCGGCTCTGATATGCGCGGCATGAAGACCAGCGCCGTGCAGCACGGCGCCGATTTCGTCATCAACGGCACCAAGCATTTCATCAGCCACGCCGATCATGCGGATTTTGTCATCCTGTTCGCGGTCACGGGGGAAGAGGACGGCGCGCGCGGCAAACGTAAGCTCATTACCGCTTTTCTGGTGGACGTTGGCACGCCCGGCTTCGAGATCAGGCCGGGCTACAGGAACGTCTCACATCGCGGTTACCACAACAGCATCCTGCAGTTCAACGACTGCCGGGTGCCGAAATCCGCGGTGCTGGGGGAAGTTCACAGGGGTTTCGACGTTGCCAACACCTGGCTCGGGGCGACGCGCCTGCAGGTCGCGGCCAACTGCCTGGGCCGTGCCGAGCGTGCACTCGATCACGCCAAGCAATGGGCGGTCGATCGCGTGCAGTTCGGCCAGCAGATCGGCAAATTCCAGGGCGTGGCGTTCAAGCTCGCGGACATGGCGATGGAGCTGCGCGCGGCCGAGCTGCTCACGCTGGAGGCGGCCTGGAAGCTCGACCGCAAGATCGCCACCGATATGGACATGGCGATTGCGAAACTCAAGGCAACCGAGATGCTGGCGATGGTCGCCGATGAGGCGCTGCAGGTTCATGGCGGCATGGGGCTGATGACCGAGATGCCGCTGGAGCGGATCTGGCGCGACGCACGCATCGAACGCATCTGGGACGGCACCAGCGAAGTGCAGCGGCACATCATCTCGCGCGCGCTGCTGCGGCCACTAGGGGGCTGAATCCACGCGGCGGCAGGGCCACGGCGCGGCGGCGGCAGCTCACAACTCCAGGGCGGCCGGCCGTTTCAGCACGTAGATCAGTACCAGGTAGTAGACGATGCCGATCGCAATCCAGCACGTCCCCATGATCTTGGCGCTGGTGTCCATCTCATAGAGGACGTAGGCGATCACCAGGAAGCCAACCACCGGAGACACCAGGTGGCGCAGCCAGTCGCCGCTGCGCTGGCGAACCAGATAGTGATTGATCACCGACAGGTGCAGCAGCAGGAAGCCGGTGAGCGCCCCGAAGTTGACGATCCGGCTCAGGTCATCGACGCGACTTGAGAAAAACACGCCGACCAGCAGCGATACCAGCGCGACCAGCAGGGTGCTGACGTAGGGCGTCTGGTAGCGCGGGTGAATCCTTGCCAGCACAGCCGGCAGCTTGCGGTCGCGCGCCATGGCGAAAAGAATCCGCGACGTCGCCGCCTGGGCGGCCATGGCGTTGGCGATTCCGGATCCGAGCGCTACGGCACCGAGAATGCTCCACTCCAGCCAGCGGCCGCCGGCTAGCCTGGCGATCTCGTAGAACGCGGTGCCTGGGGACGAAAAACTCATGCCGCGCGACAGATCGGTGGCGATCCAGGTCTGCAGCATGAACAGCACGCCGACCAGTAGCAGCGACAGTACGGTGGCGCGGCCCACCGAGTTGCGGTCGCCGCTGTTCTCCTCCGACAGTGTCGAGATGCCATCGAAACCCAGAAACGACAGCACCGCGATCGAGGTGGCGCCGGCGACCGTAGCGATGGAAAACACGCCGGGATCGTACACCGGCCTGAGCGTGAGCCCGCCGGCGCCGTGGCCGCTGTACAGCGCGATCAGCCCGAGCAGCACAAACAGCGCGAGGACCACCAGTTCGATCGCCAGCAGGTAGCGGTTGGCGCGCGCGGTAAACTCGATGCCGATCAGGTTCACCACGACATTGAAGCTTACGAAGCCGATCAGCCATATCCACTCGGGAACATTCGGAAACATAGGCTGCAGCGCGATGGCGCTGAACAGGTACAGCAGCGCCGGAATCAGAATATAGTCGAGCAGGATCAACCAGCCGGCGAAGAAGCCGGCAATCTCGCTCAGGCCGCGCTGAGCGTAGGAGTACACCGAACCGGCCACCGGGAAGGCGCGCGACATGGCCGCGTAGCTGGTCGCGGTAAAGAACATGCCGATCAGGCCGATCAGATACGCCAGCGGCACCATGCCCTTGGCGTCGTTCCACACGAACCCGTAGACCGCGAACGGCGCGATCGGGACCATGAAGATCAGCCCGTAGATGATCAGATCGCCGGTCGTGAGCACGCGCCGTAGCTGCTCCCGATAGCCGAATTGATCGATACCGGGCGGGGATGGGTCAGGGCTTTGCAAGCTGGTTCGAGACGCTACGGAATCGCACGGCTGTTAGCGGCCGCCATCGATATCCGTGAGGAAGCGGATCAGGCCGTCGAAATAACGCTGCTGGTCGTCGTACATCGCCATGTGACTGCCGTCGGGACAATCCAGATAGCGGCCATGCGCCAGCGTGCGCGACATGCTCTCCATGTAGCGGGGATCCATCGTGTCGTAGCGCGCACCGATGCTCATGGTCGGTACGTTGATCAGGCGCAGGTCGGCGTTACGATCCCAGTGCGCCAGTGCCCCGCCAGCACCCAGTTCGCTCGGGCCCTGCATCGGGATATAGACCTTCGGATTGAGGTGCTTGAACGCCCGCTTGACCGGATCCGGCCACTCGTCGGCGGGCATGCGCAGCACATGGTAGATGTAGTGCTGCTGCATCAGCAGCTCCATGTAGCGCGGATTGGCATAGTCCCGGGCGGCCTCCAGGCGCTTTATTTCTGCCAGCGCTGTCGGTTCCATAGTCGGCATCAGCACGCGCTCGGCATAGTCGTTGTAGGCCGGCATGCTCGCCATCATGTTAGAGATCACCAGCCCCTTGAGCCGATGCTGGTGCTTGAGTGCGTACTCGATGGCGAGAATGCCTCCCCAGGAATGCCCGAGCAGGAAGAAATTGCCGGCATCAAGACCAAGCGCGATGCGCACCTGTTCGACTTCGTCGACGAAGCGTGCGACCTCCCAGAGGTCCGGAATGTCCGGCTGGTCGCTGTAGTACGACCCGAGCTGATCGTAATAGTAGTACTCGATGCCGGCCGCCGGCAGATAGCAGTCGCAGGCTTCGAAGTACTCGTGGGTGGCACCGGGCCCGCCGTGCAGCAGCAGCAGTTTGATGCGCGGGTTGTTGCCGACGCGTTTGGTCCAGACCTTGAAGTCGCCGAGAGGTGTAGCGATCGGGATGATGCGCACGCCACCCGCGAGCCGATCGTCGCGCGCGGAACAGTCCAGGTAGCTGCTCGAGGTGACGGTGAAGGAACGGTCAGCCGCGTTTGCGGTCATGGTCAGCCCTGGGAATTGCCGACCCCAAGGTTACATGATCAGCGAGACGGGGGTTAGGGCGGCGCCGGGTTTTCCGCAAGCCTCAGATCGCCTGAGCGCACTCGTACTGCCACGCGTCGTGACACAGGAAGTGAAAGCGATACAGGCAGCCGCTGGTGGCGTCCAGCGCCTCGATCTCGTACTCGACCTCGTCGCGCCCGATCACTACATCGCACAGCGCGCACGGCTCGTTGCTGCCGCGGCCGCCCCAGGTGCGATAGTGCGTGATGCACGACAGGCGGCCTTCGCGTATGCGCTCTCGCGCGCGCTGCCGCAAGTCCAGTTCGATTCGATCCGATGGCATCGGCTCGGCCTCCAGCTTCCAATCTCGGGCGTTCCTCAGTTGCATCACGACACCTCCCTCACGGCATGGTGAATTCATCAGACTCGAAGCTAATGAAGTGCGACTGAACGTCAACTGAATCGCCTTTTCAGCCGGATTGGCGGTGCCACCGGCTGGCGGTGGTCGGTCGATCATCTGCATCGGGTACCGGGCGCGAGCGATGTACGCAGCATCGTGATTCGCCCTTTGCGCTGGCCGCCGGGCGCACCCGCCGCGACATTGGAACACCCTACGCGCTCGCACTCGAGTGTGGCGCGCCAGCCACTTCCTACAACAGATCGGCCATAGATTCCGTTCCGGTCGGTGTCAGCGCCAGAGCGATGGCGCAGCGCGCCGGCGTGGCAATGCGCCATTGCCTCAGGGTTTTTTCTCCGGCGCCTTGGCGCCATCGGGCAGCTTGAGGTCCTCGGGGTGCAGGATGTTGAATTTCATTCCGTCGGCGCCAACGAAATCGCCCGGTACCATGCCGGTGGGACAGGCGCCGACGTATTTGCTGTCGCTGGTCACCGTTACGGCGCCATCGGCCTGGTGGATTTCGGTGTGAACCGCGGTGTCGCCGGTGAAGGTAGTCACGCTGGTGCTCTTTCTGACCTGGCCGCCGAAATTGCATTCCGTCTGCTCGGTGTACACCGTGCCACTGTGGGTCAAACTGATGATCTTGCAGGGTTGGTCGGTGTTCTTCTTGTGCGCATCGAGGACGCTTTGCATCACCGCGGTGCTGTTACACATGGTTCCGGACTGAGGCGGTCGTTTGGCATCGCCCATGGTCGTGGTGGTCGACCACAGACCCTCCTTGATATGCGGATAGTCCCCGGCCTGCGCCATGGCAGCGACGCAGGCACAGGACATCATTCCCAATAGCAGCGGAATTTTCATCAGCGCACTCCCCGGAATCTTAATAACCGTACCGGCAGCGCGAATTGTCGTCGATTGCCGGGCGCCCGGAAAGTGAGTTGCCGCGCGGAGCCGGCGCTACTTTCCTT